>JBALWO010000008.1:51661-66409 GCA_036960775.1 Pseudomonas marincola
ATGGTTAATAGTTGCGGGCCGGGAACAAATTCGGCAACTATGTTGCGTTGCAACAAAAAGGGCGTATGATGCTGCAAAAAATGCGTGCCGTAGTGCAGCCTTATCTGGAGAAGTTTTATGTCAAAATCCACTCGTCCTCGCCGCTCCGTTCTGTATATGCCAGGGTCAAATGCACGGGCACAAGAAAAAGCAAAAAGCCTGTCTGCTGACGGTATTATATTGGATCTTGAAGATGCTGTGGCGCCTGATGCCAAAGCAGAAGCCCGTGATATTGTCTGCAGCAACGCAGCTACTGGCGGATACGGAAACCGGGAAATTATCATTCGGGTAAACGGCCTTGATACACCTTGGGGCCGCGATGATATCATTGCAGCCTCTAAAGCTGGTCCAGATGCCATTTTGTTGCCCAAAGTTGAAAGTGCAGAACAAGTTCACGAATTGGAAGATTTGATGAACGAGGCTGGCGCGCCAGAGGGCACAACAATTTGGTGCATGATGGAAACACCCCTTGGTATCTTGCGCGCCGAGGAGATTGCATCATCCAGCCCACGGGTTGACTGCTTTGTCATGGGAACGTCCGATCTTGTGAAGGATCTACAAGCCAAACACACCACAATGCGCCTTCCTGTGATTACGTCACTGGGACTTTGCTTGCTGGCGGGCCGTGCCTATGACCTGACGGTTCTGGATGGCGTGTATCTTGATTTGAGTGATGCGGACGGTTTTAAAGCGTCTTGTGATCAAGGTCTCGAATTTGGTTTTGATGGTAAAACATTGATCCACCCAAAACAGTTAGATGACACCAACGAAGTATTTGCCCCCTCAGAAGCTGAAATCGAATATTCACGCCGGGTGATTATCGCATTCGCTGAAGCGGAAAAAGAAGGTAAAGGCGTTGTGTTGGTTGACGGCACGCTTGTTGAAAACCTTCATGTGGAAATTGCCAAAGCAAAAGTTGAGTTGGCTGAAGCAATTGCCGAGATGGCGGAATAAGCAGGGGATTGATTATGGCTTCCAATAAAACCAATACAGGCAACTTTTTTGAAGATTTCAAATTAGGCCAAGTTTTAAACCATGCAACACCCAGAACTATTACCGAAGGTGATGTGTCGTTATATACAGGTTTGTACGGCGGGCGTTTTGCCCTGCAATCTGCAGATAGTTTCGCCATTGATTGTGGCCTGCAGGCAGCGCCTGTAGATGATCTGCTGGTTTTCCATATTGTGTTTGGGAAAACAGTTCCAGATGTATCGCTGAACGCTGTGGCAAACCTTGGCTACGCCGATGTGCGTTTTATCGCGCCTGTCTATCCGGGTGATACGGTTCAAACATCTTCTGAAGTGATCGGGCTCAAGCAAAACTCAAACGGGAAAACCGGTGTGGTTTATGTGCGCTCAACCGGGGTGAACCAGATGGGCGAAGTGGTGCTGGATTATGTGCGCTGGGTAATGGTGCGTAAAAGTAATGTGGATGCACCGGCGCCAGAGACTGTTATTCCGGACCTGCCGTCCGTTGTTGATCCATCGAACTTTGTTTTGCCCCCTGATTTGGAAATTACCCAGTTCAACACAACATTGGCGGGCTCCCCTCATATGTTCGAAGACTATGAGGTTGGCGAAAAAATTGATCATGTGGATGGCATGACCATCGAAGAAGCAGAGCATATGCTGGCAACACGGTTGTACCAAAATACCGCCAAGGTTCATTTCAACCAATATATGATGAAAGATGACCGCATGGGCCGCCGCCTGATTTATGGTGGCCATATTATTAGCTTGGCGCGCGGGCTTTCTTTTAATGGTTTGGGAAACAGTTTGTTTGTTGCAGCCATTAATGGCGGGTCACATACAGCCCCAACTTTTGCGGGTGATACTGTTTTTGCTTGGAGCGAGGTCCTTGAAAAAGCTGATATTCCGGGCAGAGAAGATATTGGCGCCCTTAGAATTCGGACATTGGCAACGAAAGACGCTCCTTGCGCTGAATTCCCCGATAAAACAGAAGATGGCAGCCGCGATCCAGCAGTCGTTCTTGATCTAGATTACTGGCTGATATTGCCAAAAGCTACAGTTGCGGTATAAAGAGCATGAAATTTTGTGATGGTTGAGTTGACTTAAACTTTACCATCACTACTATTCTTACAAAAAATTGTAAGAAAATAACTCATTGATAGCTTAGCTAGAGAGATATCCATGGCGAATATAGAAAGACCGCTGTCGCCGCATCTGCAGATATATAAACCGCAGATCACGATGGTAACTTCTATCACCCACCGCATTACAGGTGTTGCGTTGGCTGGTGGTACCCTCCTTTTGGCCTGGTGGCTTATTGCCGCCGCTGCAGGTCCAGAATCCTATGAAACCGTAAACGCATTTATGTCTTCATGGTTTGGCCGATTAGTCCTTTTTGGATTTACGTGGGCTTTATTTTACCACCTTTGCAATGGCATCCGTCATTTGTTCTGGGACGCAGGTAAGGGCTTTGAGCTTCCAACTATGCGAAAGACCGGAATTCTGGCAATTGTCATGTCAGTTGTATTGACGTTGGTAACTTGGGTTATCGCCTATGGAATGGGAGGCTGATCATGAGCATGAGAACGCCACTTAAAAATGTTCGCGGCCTTGGGTCCGCGAAAGAGGGAACGTCACATTGGTGGCATCAGAAAATCACTGCTGTCGCTTTGATTCCTCTTTTTGTAATCGCACTCGCTTATGTGATCTCGCTGGTTGGCGCTGATTACGAACGGGTTCGCTATATCTTAAGCCTGCCTTTTACATCGCTTATCTTGCTTTTGCTAATCGGCATGACTTTCTACCATATGAAGCTTGGTCTTCAGGTTGTCATCGAGGATTATATTCATAGTGAAGGCAGCAAAATGATTTTGCTCCTTTTGAATAGCTTCTTCTGTGTTGTTGTTGGTCTCGCCTCTGCGCTGGCCGTTTTGAAGCTGGCTTTCGTGGGGATGATGTAAATGTCTGAAGCCTATCCAATTACTGAACATGAATATGACGTTGTTGTCGTGGGTGCTGGCGGCGCAGGTTTGCGCGCCACCATGGGAATGGCGCAAGCTGGTCTGAAAACAGCGGCGATCACTAAAGTATTTCCAACACGTTCCCACACTGTGGCAGCGCAAGGTGGTATTTCGGCGTCCCTCGGCAATATGGGGGAAGATAACTGGCAATGGCACATGTATGACACCGTAAAAGGGTCAGACTGGCTTGGTGATCAGGACGCCATCGAATATATGTGCCGCGAGGCACCAGCCGCTGTTCTTGAACTTGAACAGTTCGGCATGCCTTTCAGTCGCACAGAAGAAGGTAAAATTTACCAACGTGCGTTTGGTGGTATGACCACTGAATTTGGCGAAGGACCAGCAGCGCAGCGGACATGTGCCGCGGCTGACCGTACAGGTCACGCCATGCTTCACACGCTGTATAGCCAATCTTTGAAACACGATACTGATTTTTACATCGAGTATTTTGCCCTTGATCTGATCATGGACGAAGACGGTGCTTGTAAAGGTGTGTTGTGTCTTTGCCTTGAAGACGGAACATTGCATTTGTTCCGCGCTCACATGGTTGTTCTGGCAACAGGTGGCTTCGGCCGGGCTTACTTTAGCTGCACATCTGCACATACATGTACAGGTGACGGCGGTGGTATGGTCCTTCGTGCTGGCCTTCCGTTGCAGGACATGGAATTCACTCAATTCCATCCAACTGGCATTTACGGCGCTGGCTGTCTGATCACAGAAGGTGTTCGCGGTGAAGGCGGGTATCTGGTGAACGGTGAAGGCGAACGTTTCATGGAGCGCTATGCTCCAAGTGCGAAAGACCTTGCGAGCCGCGATGTTGTTAGTCGGTCAATGACTATGGAAATTCGCGAAGGCCGCGGTGTTGGTTCTCGTAAAGATCATATCTTCTTGCATCTTGATCATCTTGATAAAGCGATGATTGAAGAACGCCTTCCAGGTATTTCTGAAAGCGCCCGTATCTTTGCTGGTGTTGATGTGAATAAAGAACCAATTCCGGTTATTCCGACGGTTCATTATAACATGGGCGGTATTCCAACAAACTATCACGGTGAAGTGGTTGACCTTAAAGGGGATAACCCTGATGCGGTCGTACCGGGCTTGATGGCCGTTGGCGAGGCAGCTTGTGTGTCTGTTCACGGTGCAAACCGTTTGGGCTCTAACTCACTGATCGATCTTGTTGTATTTGGCCGTGCGGCAGCGCTTCGGGCAAAAGAGACGGTTAAGAAAGATCAAGCACATTCTCCGTTGCCTGCGAACGCATGTGACGAGGCTGTTGCCCGTCTTGATGCCTTCCGTAATGCTGATGGTGATATGACGACAGCGCAAATTCGCGACAATATGCAACGGGTTATGCAAGACGACTGCGCGGTCTTCCGCACAGGCGACACCTTGCAAGACGGCGTTAAAAAGATTGGCGAAGTCGAAAAGCAGATGGCTCAAATCAAAACAACAGACCGGTCTTTGGTTTGGAACTCAGATTTGATTGAAACGCTGGAGCTGGACAACTTGATCCGTCAAGCTGTTGTCTCCATGACAGCTGCTGAAAACCGGAAAGAAAGTCGCGGCGCTCATGCCCGTGAAGATTTCCCGGATCGGAATGATGACGAGTGGATGAAACATACGCTCACATATCACAGTGAAGAAGAAGGTGTGCGGATTGATTACCGTCCGGTTCACACTTACACGCTGACTGAAGAGATTGATTACATCAAACCCAAAGCCCGGGTTTACTAAGAGTTAGGGACGTTAGATATGGTAGAACTGGCATTACCTAAAAATTCACGCGTAGGCACCGGGAAGACCCATCCGAAACCGGAAGGGTCAACCAATACCAAAACGTTTAATGTATATCGCTGGTCTCCAGATGATGGAGAGAATCCTGCGATTGATACATATGAAGTGGATTTGGATACATGCGGTCCAATGATTTTGGATGGCTTGATCAAGATTAAAAACGAGATTGATTCAACACTGACTTTCCGGCGTTCTTGCCGGGAAGGCATCTGTGGCTCTTGTGCAATGAATATCAATGGCACCAACACGCTCGCCTGTACCATCGGTATGGATGAGTTTGATGGTGATATTAATATATATCCATTGCCGCATCAGCCTGTTGTGAAAGATCTGGTTCCGGATTTGACAAACTTCTATGCGCAATACGCGTCCATTAAGCCATGGATGCAAACAGAAACACCTGCGCCGCCTGATCGTGAGCGTCTTCAGTCAAAAGAAGACCGTGCGAAACTCGATGGCCTTTACGAGTGTATCTTGTGCGCCTGTTGTTCAACATCTTGCCCAAGTTACTGGTGGAATTCCGATCGGTTCCTTGGCCCTGCTGTTTTGCTTCAAGCTTATCGTTGGCTTGCAGATAGCCGTGATGAGAACACTGGTGAGCGTTTGGACGAATTGGAAGATCCGTTCCGTCTTTATCGTTGTCATACGATCATGAACTGTGCAAACACTTGCCCTAAGGGTTTGAACCCTGCCAAGGCAATTGCAGAAATCAAAAAAATGATGATAGAGCGCCGTTAGGCTTTCTGTCCATTCAGAGAAAAAAAGGCTGCCATCAGGCGGCCTTTTTTTATGCCTTCTTTGATCTAGCGCTGGAGCGGTCATTGTTTTAGCGGGCTTTTGGAAGTGGTACCGATATTTGACTTAAATTGGATCTAGGAAGTTGCCAATAATTCAGTAATTAAAGGGTCCAGTTTAGATACAAGGAATGTAAAATGTATATCCCGTCCTATTTTTCGGCACCGGCAAAAGAAACGCTTCTTGATATTTTACCAGCGGCGAATTTTGCGCAAATCATTACCGCAGATGCAGATGGCGTGCCTATGGCCAGTCATTTGCCCACGGTGTATGATCCTGACAAAGGGGAGTTCGGGACGATTTATGCTCATGTGGCGCGGGCTAACCCGCATTGGAAGTTATTTAAAGACCGGCAAACGCTGATCATTTTTAGCGGGCCCCACGATTATATTTCGCCGCGGTTTTACGCGACAACCATCAATGTTCCCACTTGGAACTATGTGGCGGTTCATGCGTATGGCGAACCGGTCTTGATTGAAGATCCTGTGGCAGCGGCGCAAATCCTCAAACGGCTCACCAGCGACAATGAAAAAGACCGGAGTGATCCGTGGGATGTCAGTGAAGTTGAAGAAAAGCGATTTTCAGCAATGCTAAAAGCGATTGTTGTGTTCGAAATTCCGGTGACGCGGATGGAGGCAAAGGCGAAACTTGGCCAAAATAAAAAATCTGAAGACAAGCAAGCTGTGTTTGATGCGCTTCAGAAAACAGAACTGAGTGACTGGCAAAAATCAGTTTTGGATGAATAGAGAGCTTTTCTCAAAATAATCCTAACCGACAACACCCTTCAGATATTCCTCTGAGCGCATTTCCATGAGCCTGGACACCGTGCGGGCAAACTCGAAGTGGCCATGGCCTTCTTCATAGAGTTTGTCGGCCTCTACCTCAGCAGAGAGGATCAGGTTGGTTCCGTCTTCATATAAAATATCAACGAGGGTCACGAAGCGTTTGGCTTCGTTTCGATTGTGGGATCCAAGTTTTGGAACATCATCAAGCAGCAGCGAATGAAAGTTTTCTGCGAGCATGAGATAGTCAGATGCACCTAGCGGCCGGGCGCAGAGTTCTTCAAACGTGAAGCGGGCGACACCGCGAGCGGCCTGCCGTACTTCTAAGACGCGGCCTTTGTTGGTGAGCTCTAAAGGCTCCACTTCGCTGCCTTCAGTGAGAAGAGCGAACGTTGTTTGCATTTTTTCGGTGGTGTCCGCGCCCAGTGGGAAGAAATAGACGTCACTTTTTGACAATCTGTCCAATCGGTAGTCTGTCCCGCCAGATAAATGCAGGATATCGAGCTGTTCTTTTATCAGGCCGATGAACGGCAAGAACAATTCCCTGTTCAAGCCGTCTTTGTATAAATCTTCAGGGATCCGGTTGGATGTGGCAATAACAACACTGCCATAATCGAATAAAAGCTCAAAAAGACGGCCGAGCAGCATGGCATCGGCGACATCTGTGACCTGAAATTCATCAAAGCACAGGAGCCAAGCGTCATCGGCGATTTTCTGCGCCAGAGGGACAAGAGGATCGTCGCCCGTTTTGTCTTCGCTTTGTCGCCATTGATGAATAAAGGCATGAACTTCAAGCATGAAACTATGAAAATGAACGCGGCGCTTATGCTCAATCGGAGCCGTATCAAAGAAGAGGTCCATCAGCATGGACTTACCCCGGCCCACATCGCCATACATATAAATACCTTGCGGAGGTTCTACCCGTGGCTTGCGCGCGCCAAGACGAAATATATCGGTCCAATGGGCGCTCGTCTTGGGATCATACGTGGTCAGGCGACGGTGCAGAGTTTGCAGTTTCTCGACCGCAAGTTCCTGAATTGGATCATGCTGAATAGCGCCAGATTGCCTAAGAGCACGATATTTTTCTATGGGGCCAGATGAGTTCATAAGGGCCTTAAAGCAAGGTTATAGGGCCATGTAAAGGAGAATGTAAAAATCGACACAAGATTTAGAACAAGCCATTTCCAGTTAGGCGTTTGCGAAGGTCAGTTTTGTTCAATGACGGTATTTCTACTTTTTGAGAGGCAAAGGCTTGCGTTGCTTGGGTCAGATGAAGTGTTCGGACGTCTGCCACCATATGGCGCTCAACCGGCGCCACTTTATTGTGCTGATTAAGAGCGGTCAGTAGTTTCGAGCTGTTTTGCAAGGCGACTTTATTCACCGCTGGGAATTGTTTTTCGCCCATGGGGATATCAGCAAGTTGAAGATCAAGTCCTGCGGGGCTGTCCAAAAGGGCGATTAACCCTTTGAAGTCGTCATTGGTCGCCACAGAGCCTTTTGGCTCGCATATAGCACGGTCGCTTCTAAATATAGCATCCAATATTCGGCAATCTTGGCCGGTAACAGCGTCAAGTGCGTGTTCGCTAAACCCTTTGCCAGTTAGGATTGAGGAGGTGATGGAACCTGCGGTTAAGAGCTCACTTATGGTGAGACCAGCGATAATGATTTCCGCGCACCCGGTTAAAGTCACGCAGACAACGCCGCATATGGCGATTTTTTTTAAAGTTCGAAGTGGTTTATTCTTCATATGCAAGTTACCGTAAGGTTCAGTATGGTTCATGATTTATTAATTCTACTTCCGATATAACAAAGAAATATTACTAACTACTTACCTAAGAGAGACGAATTTTATTAAAATCGGTGGCGAACTAAAGACCTCATAGAAGATGACTGCTTAAGAATTAGGCATGATTAGTCTGTATTATTGGTGCTTTGCAAAAATATCGTTTTTTTCTGCAGGTGACCTTGCTCTTGGTTAAGAAACGGGGTAGTACCCACCGTAGAATATTAAATAGAGGATAGCCTCTTAACCGGAGGTGTCCTCTTACATCATATCCGGAGATTAGAATGGCTCGCAAAAAAATAGCGTTGATCGGCGGCGGTAACATCGGGGGAACCCTTGCTCATTTGGCAGGGATCAAAGAACTTGGTGACATAGTTATCGTTGATCTGAATGAAGGTCTGGCGCAGGGTAAAGCCCTCGATATCGCTTCATCCTCACCTGTCGACCGTTTCAATTCAAACATTTCAGGTACAAGTGACTACGCCGACATTGAAGGCGCTGACGTTTGTATTGTAACTGCTGGTATCGCGCGTAAGCCTGGTATGAGCCGTGATGATCTGCTTGGAACAAACATCAAGGTTATGCAAGCCGTTGGTGAAGGCATTAAGAAATACGCACCAAATGCTTTCGTTATTTGTATCACAAACCCGCTAGATGCAATGGTTTGGGTGCTTCGCGAAAAATGTGGTTTGCCGCACAATCAAGTTGTTGGCATGGCCGGTGTTTTGGACAGTGCTCGTTTCCGCCTGTTCCTTGCTGAAGAATTTGAAGTCTCTGTTGAAGATGTAAATGCATTTGTTCTGGGTGGTCACGGTGACACAATGGTTCCGTTGATCCGCTATTCTGCTGTTGCAGGTATCCCGGTTCCAGATCTGATCGACATGGGCTGGACAACCCAGGAAAAAATCGACGCTATTGTTGACCGGACACGTAAAGGCGGCGCAGAGGTTGTTGCGCTTCTTAAAACGGGTTCAGCGTTTTATGCGCCAGCATCAAGTGCCATCACAATGGCAGAATCATACCTGAAAGATAAAAAACGTGTGCTGCCAGTTGCAGCGTATGTCGATGGTCAATACGGCCTTGACGGCATGTATGTCGGTGTTCCTGCGGTTATCGGCGCAGGAGGTATTGAAAAAGTCGTTGAGATAAATCTCAACGAAGAAGAACAAGGAATGTTTGATCATTCCATCGATGCAGTCAAAGGACTTATCGAAGCCTGTATCGGCATCGACCCAAGTCTTGGCTAAGAAACAAAAATGAGGGTGCAACTTAACGGTTGTGCCCCTTTTTTTGGGTGATATAGTTTTAATTTAAGTCTCATAAATCCGACCAGCTTTGCAGCTGATCCCAACTTGCGAATAGCGGAATATTATGAATATCCATGAATATCAGGCCAAAGGCCTACTTAAGAAATACGGCGTGACTGTCCCAAGTGGCGGCGTGGCGTATACAGCAGAAGAAGCAAAAACTGTTGCACAAGAACTTGGCGGCCCAGTTTGGGTTGTTAAAGCACAGATCCACGCAGGTGGACGCGGCCTTGGCGGCGGTGTGAAAGTTGTTAAGTCGATCGAAGAAGTGGTGCAAGCCGCTAAAGATTTGATCGGCATGCAGCTGGTGACACATCAAACTGGCCCAGAAGGTAAAGAAGTTAAGCGCGTTTACGTCGAAGACGGCTGTGACATCGCGCAAGAGCTTTATCTTGGTGCCATCATTGATCGTGCGCAAGATTGCGTAACTTTCATGGCGTCCACAGAAGGCGGAATGGAAATTGAAGTGGTAGCTGAAGCTACTCCTGAAAAAATTCACATGGTGCCTATTGATCCTGCAACTGGTATCAGCCCGTTCCATGCTCGCAAAATTGCTTTTGGTCTCGGCCTTGAAGGCAAACAGGTTGGTTCAGCGGTAAAATTCATCATGGCGCTTTACAATGCGATCATTGATACAGACGCGAACTTGGTGGAAATTAATCCACTTGTTGTCACAGGCTCTGGCGACATCATCGCTCTCGACGCGAAAATGAATTTTGATGACAACGCTTTGTTCCGTCAAAAAGAGATCGCAGAACTCCGTGACCCGGATGAAGAAGATGCGTCTGAGCTGGAAGCGGCTCAATATGACCTCAACTACATCAAACTCGATGGTAACATCGGTTGCATGGTGAACGGCGCTGGTCTTGCGATGTCCACAATGGATATCATCAAATTATGCGGTGGTTCTCCGGCAAACTTCTTGGACGTTGGCGGCGGAGCCACGAAAGAGAAAGTTACAGAAGCTTTCAAGATCATTTTGAAAGATACCAATGTTGAAGGCATTTTGGTCAACATCTTCGGCGGAATTATGCGCTGTGATGTGATCGCGGACGGTGTTGTTGCGGCAGCCCGCGAAGTGTCTTTGAGTGTCCCACTGGTTGTTCGCCTTGAAGGTACAAACGTGGAACTTGGTAAAAAGATCTTGGCCGAATCCGGTCTTCCTATTGTTTCTGCCGACGATCTTGGTGATGCTGCAGAAAAAATTGTTAAAGCAGTTAAGGAGGCAGCGTAATGGCCGTACTCGTCGATAGAAATACAAAGGTCATTTGTCAGGGTTTCACTGGCTCGCAAGGGACTTTTCATTCAGAGCAAGCGATTGCTTATGGAACTAAAATGGTTGGTGGTGTGACACCGGGTAAAGGCGGCGAAAACCACCTTGATCTCCCGATTTTCAACACTGTTGATGAAGCTGTTCACACAACTGGTGCAAATGCCAGTGTGATCTACGTGCCGCCTCCGTTCGCTGCAGACGCCATTCTTGAGGCAGTTGATGCCAAAATTGAACTGGTTATTTGTATCACAGAAGGTATCCCTGTTTTGGATATGGTTCGTGTGAAGCGCGCCCTTAGAAACAGCGGAACGCGTCTTATTGGTCCTAACTGCCCGGGTGTTATCACTCCGGATGAATGTAAAATTGGTATTATGCCAGGTCACATTCACCGCCGCGGTAATGTTGGTATCGTCTCACGTTCAGGCACATTGACTTATGAAGCGGTTGCTCAAACAACAGCAGCGGGTCTTGGCCAGTCAACATGTATCGGTATCGGTGGTGATCCGGTGAACGGCACTAACTTTATTGATTGCCTTGAAATGTTCCTCAATGATGATGAAACAGAATCTATCATCATGATCGGTGAAATCGGTGGTTCAGCTGAAGAAGAAGCTGCAGAATTCTTGAAAGAATCAAAAATCAAGAAACCTGTGGTTGGCTTCATTGCGGGTGTTACAGCCCCTCCAGGACGCCGTATGGGACATGCTGGTGCTATCATTGCCGGTGGTAAAGGTGGCGCTGAAGATAAGATGGAAGCCATGCGTAGCGCGGGAGTTACTGTCTCAGACAGCCCATCTGCACTTGGTTCTACTTTGGTAAGGGTTTTGAAAGGGTAGTATTGTACTACTTCTATTAATCAAAACTTGTTAATTACTTGAGGGGGCGGGGTAATTCCCGCCCAATTGACCGGAAATGGCTCATCAATTGGACAATTCTTCTTTTCTATCTGGCACAAATGCCAGTTTTATCGAAGATCTATATCTTCGTTTTCAGAACGACCCATCGTCTGTCGACAGCAGTTGGCAGCAATATTTTCAAACTCTCGGGGATGACGCTGAAACAATCGTCGCCGAAAGCAAAGGCGCTCCGTGGACGCCTGGAAATGGCGCTGCACCGGAAGATGAGTATGGCATCCTAGGTGATGCCGCTTACCGGGCGATCGAGACGGCCGAGAAAAAGGGTCTCCCGCAACAAGATGTTCGCGCAGCAGCGGTTGATACCATCCGCGCCTTGATGCTGATTCGCTCCTACAGGGTTCGGGGTCACCTAAAAGCGAAACTCGATCCCCTAGAACTTGAAGTTCCACAGGAGCATCCAGAACTTAATCCAACAACCTACGGGTTTGAGGGAAGTGACTGGGACCGCGAAATTTTCATTGATAACGTTTTAGGGCTGGAAACAGCTACGATCCGTGAAATTCTTGAAATCGTGCAGCGCACTTATTGCGGCAGCATTGGCATAGAATTCATGCATATTCAGGAACCAGACCAAAAGGCTTGGCTTCAAGAACGCATCGAAGGACGCCACAAGGAAGTCAATTTCACAGCGGAAGGTAAAGCTGCGATTTTGCGGAAATTGATCGAAACTGAAGGTTTCGAACATTTCCTCAACGTAAAATACACAGGCACGAAACGTTTCGGTCTTGATGGCGCGGAATCTCTAATCCCTGCCATGGAAGGCGTGATTAAACGCGGCGGCCAATTGGGCGTTAAAGAAATCGTTCTGGGCATGCCCCATCGCGGACGTTTGAACATTTTGACGAACGTTATGGCAAAGCCATTCCGTGCGGTCTTTTCTGAGTTCCAGGGAAATCCTGCGAACCCTGAAGATGTTGAAGGTTCTGGTGATGTGAAATACCATCTTGGAACATCTTCGGATCGTGAGTTTGATGGCAATAGTGTTCATATGTCATTGACTGCCAATCCATCCCATTTGGAAGCCGTTAATCCGGTTGTCCTGGGTAAGGTACGGGCCAAACAATCGCAACTGGGAAGTGATGTTGGCGGCCAAGTAATGCCGCTCTTGCTTCACGGGGATGCGGCGTTTGCCGGACAAGGTATCGTTGCAGAATGCTTCGGTTTGTCAGAACTAAAAGGGTACCGGACATCCGGCACAATCCATTTCGTTGTGAACAACCAAATCGGCTTTACCACAAGCCCAAAATATTCACGCTCCAGCCCGTATCCATCTGACGTTGGTAAAATGGTTCAAGCGCCAATTTTCCACGTAAATGGGGATGATCCTGAAGCGGTTTGTCATGTGGCGAAAGTCGCAACTGAATTCCGTCAATTATTCCAAATCGATGTTGTTATCGATATGTTCTGTTATCGCCGTCATGGCCATAACGAAGGCGACGAACCTGCTTTCACACAGCCGTTGATGTATCGCACCATTGCGCAACATCCAACAACGATGCAGATTTATGCGAAAAAATTGATTGAAGAAGGCGTTGTCACTGAGGAACAAGTGGAAACTTGGATCAAAGAATTCCGTGACTACCTTGAAAAACAATTTGAAACTGCAAACAGCTTCAAGCCTAACAAAGCCGATTGGTTTGAAGGCAGCTGGAAGGGTTTTGAGCGCGCAGATAAAGGCGCGCGTCGGGGCACAACTTCAGTTTCTATGGATGAACTGAAAGCAATTGGCCAGAAATTATGTGAAGTTCCTGAAAATCATAATGTTCATCGGACCCTGCAACGGGTTTTGAAGAACAAACAGAAAATGATCGACGGCGAACAAGGCATTGATTGGTCAACAGCAGAAGCGCTGGCATTTGGATCATTGCTCAAAGAGGAATATCCAGTTCGCCTGTCAGGACAAGATTGCGGCCGCGGGACTTTCTCGCAGCGCCATTCAGTCTTTGTGGATCAAATGACTGAAGAGCGATATATGCCGCTGAATAACCTCAGTGAGAATCAAGCTGGCTATGAAGTCATCGACAGTATGCTGTCTGAAGCTGCGGTTCTTGGTTATGAATATGGTTACAGTCTTGCAGAGCCAAAGGCACTTGTCCTTTGGGAAGCGCAGTTTGGTGATTTTGCCAACGGCGCTCAGGTCATCATTGATCAGTTTATCTCAAGCGGTGAAGCCAAATGGCTCCGCATGAGTGGCTTGGTTATGCTTCTGCCGCATGGGTATGAAGGACAGGGACCGGAACATTCATCCGCCCGTCTGGAAAGATATTTGCAGCAATCAGCTGAAGATAACTGGCAAGTTGTGAACATTACGACACCGGCCAACTACTTCCATGCTTTGCGCCGTCAAATTCATCGGAAGTTCCGTAAGCCACTGGTCATTATGACACCGAAATCTTTGTTGCGTCATAAAGAAGCAGTGTCAACACTTGAGGATATGGGGCCGGGATCATCTTTCCATCGGGTGCTTTATGACAATGATGTTGTCAGTGCACCAAAAGATGTGAAACGGATCGTTCTGTGTTCCGGTAAAGTTTATTACGATCTGAAAGCCCGCCGCGACGAGGCAGGTCAGACAGATACTTACTTCCTTCGTCTGGAGCAACTCTATCCGTTCCCAGAAGGAGCATTGGTGGAAGAGCTTAAGAACTTTACGCATGTTGAGGAAGTTGTTTGGTGTCAGGAAGAGCCTAAGAATATGGGTGCCTGGACCTTTGTTGAGCCTAATCTGGAGCAAGCTTTTGCTACAGTTGGCATGAAGACGGTTACTCGGGCGCGTTATGCGGGCCGCGGGGAATCTGCTGCGACGGCAACGGGTCTGCTGAAACAACATAATTTGCAGCAAGCTGCGCTAATTAATGATGCTTTGGGCATCAAGTCCGAATAGGAAAGTATTAAAATGACAGTCGAAATTCGTGTGCCTGTCCTTGGTGAATCTGTAACGGAAGCAACTGTAGGAACATGGTTTAAAAAAGCTGGTGATACGGTTACTAAAGATGAGCCTATCCTTGAGCTTGAAACAGACAAAGTCACATTAGAAGTTAATGCCTCTGAAAGTGGACGTCTGGAAGA
>JBALWO010000008.1:66509-98677 GCA_036960775.1 Pseudomonas marincola
CGGCGATCGTCCAGAAGCGGCTCGTGAAGAGCGCGTGAAAATGAGCCGTCTTCGCAAGAGCATTGCAACTAAATTGAAAGGCGCCCAAAACACAGCCGCCATGTTGACCACTTATAATGAAGTGGATTTGACAAATATGCTGGCCCTGCGCGCTGAATATAAAGACCGGTTTGAGAAGAAACATGGCGCCCGCCTTGGCTTCATGTCTTTCTTCACAAAAGCCTGCGTTGCTGCCCTTCAAGAACTTCCAGCGGTAAACGCTGAAATTGAGGGCGATTACGTCGTCTACAAAAACTACTACCACATCGGTGTTGCTGTTGGCACGCCGAACGGTTTGGTTGTTCCTAATTTGCTGGACGCTGACAAACTCAGCTTTGCTGGTGTTGAAAAAGGAATTGCTGAATTGGGCCGTAAAGCCCGTGATGGTAAATTGACCATGGCCGATATGTCAGGCGGTACATTTACTATTTCAAACGGCGGTGTTTACGGATCATTGATGTCTTCACCAATTTTGAATGCCCCACAATCAGCTGTTCTTGGAATGCATAAAATTCAGGAACGTCCAATGGTTGTTGATGGGGAAATCAAGATCCGTCCAATGATGTATCTGGCCCTTTCCTATGATCACCGGATCATCGACGGCAAAGAAGCTGTTACGTTCTTGGTTCGTGTGAAAGAAGCCTTGGAAGATCCGCAGCGTTTGCTGCTCGAAGTTTAATTTTTTGAAGTTACTTCCCTAAAGGGGGATGGCATGAGTGACGATATTTTTGATCTGATTGTGGTCGGCGGCGGACCAGGTGGCTATACAGCTGCCATCCGCGCAGCCCAACTTGGAATGAAAACGGCCTGCGTTGAAAAACGCGGTGCGCTTGGCGGGACTTGCCTAAATGTTGGCTGTATTCCATCAAAAGCATTGCTGAAATCATCGGAGTTGTATGAAGAAGTTCAACACGATATGGCAGATCGCGGCATTAAAATCGGTTCAGTGAAACTTGATCTTGGAACGATGCTTGGGCAAAAAGATAAGACAGTTACGAGTTTGACGCAGGGCATTGAGTTTCTGCTGAAGAAAAACAAAGTAACCTATATCAAAGGTGCAGGCGAACTTCAGGGTGCAGGCCGGGTCGAAATCACCGGTGATGAAAATCAAGTCATCCGGGGCAAAAACATTCTGATTGCCACTGGCTCTGACGTTATGCCGTTGCCTAATGTTGAAATTGACGAAAAACAGATCGTATCCTCTACGGGTGCTTTGACCCTTCCGAATGTGCCAAAACATCTTGTGGTCATTGGCGCAGGCGTCATTGGTCTGGAACTTGGAACTGTATGGCGCCGTCTAGGTGCTGAAGTTACGGTTGTTGAGTTTTTGGACCGCGTTTTGCCAGGCACTGATAATGAGGTCGCTAAAACAACACAGCGCACTCTCAAAAAACAGGGCATGAAATTTAAACTCGGCACGAAAGTGACGGGCGCGAAGAAAGCCAAAGGCGGCGTTACGCTGACGATGGAACCTGCTAAAGGCGGGGACGCTGAAACCATAAAAGCCGATGTGGTTCTTGTTGCCATTGGTCGCCGTCCTTACACTGAAGGCCTGGGTCTTGATGATCTGGGTGTTGAGCGGGATAAAGCAGGCCGTATTGTGGTTGATGAGAGCTTTAAATCTACGGTAGATGGCGTTTATGCCATTGGTGATGTGATTGAAGGCCCGATGCTTGCCCATAAAGCTGAAGATGAAGGTGTTGTCTGTGTTGAAATGATGGCCGGTCAAAAACCACATATCAACTACAACACTATTCCGGGCGTTATCTACACTTGGCCTGAAGTTGCAACTGTTGGCAAAACAGAAGAGCAGCTTAAAGAGGCTGGTGTTGACTATGCGGTTGGTAAAGTTCCGTTTATGGCAAATAGCCGCGCACGCGCAAACGGGTTTACGGACGGTTTCGCCAAAATTTTGGCTGACAAAAAGACAGATAAAGTTCTTGGTGTTCACATTATTGGTCCAGATGCAGGCACAGTTATCCATGAATGTGTGATCGCAATGGAATTTGGTGCGTCTGCTGAAGATATTGCCAGAACTTGCCATGCACATCCCACATTGAACGAAGCTGTGAAAGAAGCGGCACTCGCCGTTGCAGGTCGAACCATTAATTCTTGACCTGTCGTTCCAAATTCGAAAAACTATGGGGGCCGGGTATTTATCCGGCCCTTATTTTTTGTCCTTCAATAAAATCAAACAGGTGCTCCAATGAAGCTATGTCATAGTCCAACTTCGCCTTTTGTCAGAAAAGTTATGATGGTCGCTCTTGAAAAGGGACTTCAAGATCAGATCGAACTGGTAAGCCCAGATCTAAGCAACATTTTTAAAGGGATTAATCCGTCAACTCCGCTGGGAAAAGTCCCAAGTCTTGAAATTGATGGTGGTGACGTCTTATTTGATTCGATCGTTATCTGTGAATATCTCGATAGTGTATCAGGTGGCACGCCTTTATTTGCCGCAGACACGCTTGAGCGGGCCAAATTGATGACATTGCATGCAGCGGCAAACGGGCTCACCGATTGCGCCTATCAGCGCCGTATGGACAGCTTTGCTATGCCAGAAGGTGAAGGTTCGCCAACTTGGAATGCGCGCCTTCGCGTTTCTATGGAAAACACATTGGATCTACTTGAAAAACAGGTAGCTGAATTTTCAGGTAAGGTAAATATCGCAACCATTGCCATCGCTTGCGGGCTTGGTTATCACGATTTCCGCTTTTCGTCCGAAAATTGGCGCGAAAACCGTCCAAATCTAGCCGCTTGGTTCGATGAATTTTCGAAGCGTCCTTCTTTCCAGAAAACGATCCCACCAGAGGCCTAACCGTAATTCAATGACACCTGCGCGTTTAACAATTTTCTATTGTATCGCTGAAGTTTTAGCGATGACCTCCTTTTCCTCTTTTCCAGCCTTAACCCCCTATTTCTTTGATCATTGGGGGTTGAGCGGAACTGAGGCTGGATGGATCAATGGGGCCTTCTTCTTTGGTTTCACTACATTTGGATTATTATCTACAACCCTAACTGACCGTGTTGATGCAAGGCGCATTGTCTTATTTGGAAATGTGGTTGCTGTCATCGGAGCATACGGATTTGCGTTCCATGCTGATGATTTTTCATCGGCATTACCGTGGCGGTTTATATCAGGTGCGGCCATGGCTTGTACATATATGCCGGGCTTGAAAATGCTGACGGATAGGCTTCCAGAAGCCGCCCAATCCCGGGCCATCGCGTTTTATACGGCGTGTTTCTCGACGGGATCAGCGGTGTCGTTTTTGCTGATCGGACAAGTGAATACTTGGATAGGACCGGATGCTGCGTTAATTTCAGCAGCTCTAGGACCGCCGTTGGCTCTCATCTTAATGTTAACGATCTCATCCCCAAAGGCCCATCACTCACCCCGTTCTTGGCGGCAGTTATTGAACCTGAAACCGGTGTTGATAAACCGCAAAACCATGGGATATGTGGGCGCATACTTTTGCCATTCATGGGAATTGATGGCCATGCGCTCATTTGTTGTGGCGTTCCTGACGTTTGCTCAAAGTAAAAGCGGAGCACCTGCATGGATGGATGTCAGTATCATTGCAGCTGTTGTTATTTTTATGGGCCTTCCCTCCAGTGTCCTTGGGAATGAACTCTCATTACGCATTGGCCGGCAGCGGGCCATTAGCCTGATTATGCTTGTGGCCTTTGCCATATCTGCTGTGCTGGGGTTCTCCGCAGAACTGCCATTTGTTCTGGTTGCACTCCTTGCCATTTTATACGGTGTTTTTGTAACCGCAGATTCCTCCTCTATTACATCAGGGGCCATCGCCTCTGCTCCGCTAGAGCTAAAGGGGTCAACCATGGCTGTTCATAGCTTTATTGGGTTTTCTGGTGCAATGGTGGGACCGGTGGTCGCTGGTTTTGTTCTGGATAGTACAGGCGGCCATGAAAGCGTCAGTGCGTGGGGCCTTACGTATCTATCCATGGGTGCTATCGCTATTTTTGGGCCATTGGCGTTAAAACTAACCCGATAAATGGGTGGTTTTAACCCTTACTCTTCGGATGAGCCGCGTTATAAACTTTGAGCAGTTTTTCTGTTTCAAGGTCGGTATATCGCTGTGTTGATGACAGGGACGCATGGCCAAGCAGTTCCTGAATAGTGCGAAGGTCGCCGCCATTTTCCAGTAAATGTGTTGCAAAGCTGTGGCGAAGCACATGAGGTGTTACATCCTCAGCCAAACCCAATTGGCGGCGCAAGGTTTGAGTTCTGAGCTGAATGTGCCGGGCGCCTAGCCGTCTTCCTTGTTTTCCCAAAAATAGCGGCGCATGGGCTTCAAACGCAAAAGGGCATTGCGTGACATATGCGTCAATGGCAGCCCGTACGATGGGGAGAACTGGCACAAGTCTCTCCTTATTGCCTTTGCCCATAACCATAAGTACTTCCCCGTCAGGCTTTTGATCGAAGTTGAGGGAGAGCGCCTCTGCAATACGAAGGCCGCAGCCATATAGTAGAGTGAAAACGGCTAAATCTCGGGCATCCGTCCAATTTTGGGGGACTTCAGCGGCAGCCATAAGCTGCCTGCTTTCCTGAACGCTAAGCGCGCGGGGCAAGCGCGTTGGTTTTTTTGGGGAACGGACGGATTTTATATAAGGGTTGTGCAGCAGTTTGTCTTTTTCTAGTTTTTTGAAAAAGCTGCGAACTGACGATAAAACACGAGCCAGTGACGTGGCTGTAAGGCCATCGTTTTTTCGAACGGCAAGGAAAGCCCTGAAGTCAGCAGTGCGGAGGTTCTCGAGGTCTTTGATTTCTGGGGTTTTCCCCAAATGATCAAGAAGGAACGCTTGAAATTCTGAAACGTCCCGCTCATACGCTTCATACGTATGCGGGCTGACCCGTTTTTCATGGCGTAACCAGTTTTTCCAGTGAGCGATTGCCTGATGAACGGATGTATCGGCCATCTTTTCGATCAGGTAATATCTGTCGTTTCCAGCCACATTTGCAAACTAGACTGAATGCATGTCGCTAGAAATGATAAGAGATCGGTTGCCTGCTCTGCGTGGAAATGGCCAATTTGACGGCTACCAATGGCAAGCATGGCTGGGGTATTTAACGAGGCTATATCAAGTTTGATTAACGCATCAGACGCGACAAGATCCATAGCTGGACCAAAAACAGCCTTCGATCTGGGGGCGTTGGGACGCATGAGAATGTTTTTGTCATTCCAATTTGCCTTGTCGATATTTCCTTTTTTAAGGCGCTGTAGTCCGGTCATTGCAGGAAGTGGGATCGGACCATCTTCAATGCAAAGGGTCACCACATCCACATCCAAATATTCAGGCAGGTCTTGAGTTAGGATATGGATAAAATGCGTAATGTTGGTTGCTGCCAGAATGGCTTTTACAGAATTGAGCACCATATCTTGAGTGTGTAAATTGGCACGTGCGGCACCTACAAGATCGCCTTGCAGGGATTTCAAGTCGGTGATTTGTTTTCGAAGTCGATCAACAAGAACAGATTGCATATCGATGACCCCTTCACCAACCTCTCGGTCAGGCAATAGGGCACCGACAAACAATTCTACGTTTTTCTCAATAAAATCAGGACGCGCAATAAGCCATTCCCGCACAGCATCTTCATCAAATGATGCGGTTGCTTTCGTCTTCGGTGATTTATTCTTTATCTCCTTAACCACTGCGACATCCTGTTTTTATGCGTCAAGAATTCTGTAAATTGACTGTTTTAGCCTAAAATGCTTTGGCCCGTTTTTTTCCAATCCGCCATAAATCCAGCGAGACCTTTATCTGTAAGGGGATGGGACACAAGTTGTTTCAGCACCTGCGGCGGAATTGTACAAACATCGGCGCCCATCAAGCCTGCTGTAACGATATGGGTCGGGTTACGGATCGATGCAACCAGAACTTCGGTGTTGAGTGCTGGATAGTTATTGTAAATTTGCACAATATCACCGATCAAATTCATGCCGTCTTGGCCAATATCATCCAAACGTCCAACGAACGGTGAAACATAAGTTGCACCCGCTTTTGCCGCTAAAATTGCTTGAGCTGCAGAGAAGCAAAGTGTGACATTTACTTGAGTGCCAGCCCGTGACAGCTGTGAGCATGTTTTAAGGCCAGCCATGGTGAGCGGCACTTTAACAGTTATATTCTCAGCGATACCCGCGAGTTTTTTGCCTTCTTCAAGCATTGTCTCGTAGTCAACAGCAGCAACTTCTGCGCTTACTGGTCCATCAACAATAGTGGAAATTTCTTTTACAACTTCAAGAAAGTCGCGACCAGTTTTTGCAATGAGCGACGGGTTAGTTGTCACACCATCCAAAAGGCCAGTATCAGACAACTCACGGATTTCTTCTGTGTCAGCGGTATCAACGAAAAATTTCATTTTGCAATCTCAGTCTTGTTTCAAGGTCTCATGGACAACATCACAGGTTCCCCGGGCCGGATCTTCAAACACCGGATCCTAAAACAAATATGGTTTAAGGAATAATTTGGCACTTGCATCCATATGGCTTAGGAATTGTGATATCTGTAATTCTAGCTTCTCCATTCTAAATATACTAGCAAGGGCCCAAATCAAAGCACTATGAGTGAGTTTTCAACACCGCAGAGGGTTCGGGTCTTACTACCCATAAGTACGGGGGCATCCTATGATTATAGTGTCCCGGCTGACTTACACGTTGAAGCGGGCGCATTCGTGCGGGTTCCGCTTGGACCGCGTGAAGTGGTTGGCGTTGTCTGGATGCTTGATCCGACCCTGACCATTGATGCATCGAAACTGCGCGGGATCCTTGAGATTTTACCCGTGCAAGCGCTGCCCGTTGAAGCCCGAAATTTTGTTGATTGGGTCGCCACCTACACCATGCAATCGGCGGGTAAAGTTCTTCGAATGTGTATGAGTGTGCCAGACGCGTTATACCCAAAAGCCCCCCGAAAAGGGTTTCGGCTGACAAGCGCTTTGCCTGACCGCATGACCCCTGCACGCCAACGCGTCATTGATGCCATGGAGGGCGGCCTTGCTCATACAGCGCAGCAAATTGCTGAAATGGCAGGCGTGACCACATCTGTGGTTAAGGGGCTGGCAGAGAAATCGGTCCTAGAGGCGATAGCGCTTCCTAGTGAAGATCCCATTCCTGTTCCGCAAAATCTATCAGGAGGGTTTGAGCTTTCGGAGGATCAAAAGCTTGCAGCAGCCTCATTAGTTGAAGCAGCGCTGAGTTCCAAATTTTCAGTAAGCCTCCTAGATGGCGTAACAGGTTCAGGTAAAACTGAAGTCTACTTTGAAGCGATAGCAGCCACGTTGAAAGCCAATCGTCAGGCCTTGGTCTTATTGCCCGAAATTGCCTTATCTTCGCAATGGCTGTCCAGATTTGAAGCCCGGTTTGGCGTAAAGCCAGTGGAGTGGCATTCTGATTTAGGGCAGGGCGAGCGGCGCAGAAACTGGCGCGGCGTTAGCGAGGGGCGTGCCAAAGTTGTTGTGGGAGCAAGATCTGCTTTATTTCTCCCCTACAGTGATTTGGGCCTGATCATCGTTGATGAAGAACATGAAGCCTCGTTCAAGCAAGACGAAGGTGTTCCCTATAACGCCCGGGATATGGCAGTTGTCCGCGCGCAAGCAGGGAGTTTCCCAGTTGTTCTTGCCTCCGCTACGCCTGCATTGGAAACTTTGGTAAATGCAAAAAGCGGAAAATATGAACATCTGAAATTGCCGTCACGGTTTGGGGGAGCTCATCTACCGGAAGTGCAGTTGATTGATCTTAAAGATTATCGACCGGGCGCGCAGCGCTGGGTTTCTGAGCCACTTATTGAGGAGATAACGAAAACGCTGGCGGAAGGCCGGCAGGCCATGTTGTTCCTAAACCGGCGCGGTTATGCCCCGCTTACATTGTGTGATGCTTGCGGGCACCGTCTGCAATGCCCTCATTGCAGTGCCTGGCTGGTTGAGCACCGGTTGAGCAGACGTCTGCAGTGCCATCACTGTGGCTTTCGCACGACAATTCCCAAAGATTGCCCAGAATGTGAAGAAGAAGACAGTTTTAAAGCCTGCGGCCCGGGCATTGAACGCCTGACGGAAGAGGCGGGGTTCTTATTTCCCGATGCCAACGTCGCTATGATTGCCAGTGACACCATGACCGGCCCAAAAGCGGCTGCTGATTTCGTTGAAAATATGATCAGCGGCAAGATTGACTTGCTTGTGGGCACCCAAATCGTTGCCAAAGGATATCATTTCCCCAATTTGACCCTTGTGGGAGTGGTGGATGCTGATTTGGGTCTGGCTGGCGGCGACCTTCGGGCGTCGGAGCGAACGTATCAATTGTTATCGCAAGTGGCGGGCCGTGCAGGCCGTGCGGGTCATGCGGGCAGGGTCTTGTTACAAACCCACATGCCGGAACATCCGGTGATGCAGGCTTTGGCCAGTCAAGATGTCGACTCGTTTATTGAATCAGAAACAAACATGCGCCAAAATGCAGCAATGCCGCCTTTTGGACGGCTGGCATCGGTTATATTATCGAGCGTCGATCCCGAATCACTTCGAAATTGCGCGCAAACTTTGGCCCGAAAAGCACCTCACGGTGATAACTTTATGATTATGGGGCCAGCTCCCGCGCCCCTTTCAATGATTAGAGGGCGTCACAGAGTTAGATTTTTGATAAAATGTACAAAAGACCAGAATATTCAGTCGATAATTGGCAAATGGATTAAAGGAATTAAGATTCCGTCCAATACCCGCTTACAAATTGATATTGATCCCTATAACTTCATGTGAAGATGTGTTCTAAATGATCCAATCGTGAAAATTTGGTGAATTTTGAGCGATAAACTACTAATGGGGATATTGCTTCATGTAAGTCCCTGTGCTAATAACCCGTTGCCTTGCTAAAAGGGCCGACAATAATGGCTCGTGTGTAAGGCGTATTCGAATTTTTCTTTCGGCGCCTTTTGCGTCGTTTTTTCAGGCTTGGGGATCTTTCCTTGTCAGCTGAGAACACAAAAGTTTCAGGTATCGCTGGCCGTTATGCTACAGCACTTTTCGAACTTGCTTCCGAAGCGAAGCAGGTTGACGCTGTTGCATCTGATATGGCCACGATCCGAACATCAATGAATGAGAGTGCGGATCTCGTACGCCTTGTTCGTAGTCCACTCGTGAGTCGTGATGATCAGGGGCGTGCCATTTCGGCTGTTCTTGAGAGCCTCGGCGTTAGTGATTTGGTTCGTCGTTTTGTAGGAATAGTGGTGCAAAACCGCCGCTTGTTTGCACTGGCGAGTATGATCGATGCCTTTGACAAATTGCTAGCCGCAGATCGCGGTGAAGTGATTGCCAAAGTCGTTTCTGCCAAAAAACTCACTGTTAAACAGATGGAGGCTCTGACTAAGGAGCTTAAATCTGCAATTGGCAGTGATGTTGCTATCGAAGCTGAGGTTGATGACAGCCTTATCGGTGGTTTGGTGGTTAAAGTCGGTTCTCGCATGGTCGATAGCTCGATACGAACTAAACTTCAAAATCTTAAGTTTGCTATGAAAGGGGTTGGGTGATGGACATCCGCGCCGCAGAGATTTCCAAAATTCTCAAACAACAGATTGCTGGTTTCGACACGCAAGCTGAAGTTTCAGAAGTTGGTCAGGTGCTGTCCGTAGGTGACGGTGTTGCTCGTATTTACGGTTTGGATAATATCCAAGCTGGTGAAATGGTTGAGTTTCCAGGTGGAATTAAGGGTCTAGCCCTTAACTTGGAAGCAGACAACGTGGGCGCCGTGATTTTCGGCTCAGACCGTGACATTAGAGAAGGCGACACAGTTAAGCGTACTGGCGCCATCGTTGAAACACAGGTTGGTAAAGGCCTGCTTGGACGTGTAGTAGACGGCCTCGGCAATCCGATTGATGGCAAAGGCCCAATCGAAAATTGCGAGCCTCGCCGTGTGGACGTGAAAGCGCCTGGTATTATGCCTCGCCAATCCGTTCATGAGCCAATGATGACTGGTTTGAAATCAGTTGACACTTTGGTTCCTGTTGGACGTGGTCAACGTGAGTTGATCATTGGTGACCGCCAAACTGGTAAAACAGCTGTTGCTGTTGATGCGATCCTTAATCAGAAAGCTGCAAACGCAGGCGATGATGAGAGCAAGAAACTTTATTGCGTATATGTAGTTGTTGGGCAGAAACGCTCGACTGTTGCGCAGATTGTGAAAACGCTCGAAGAAAACGGCGCAATGGAATATTGCATCGTGGTTGCCGCAACAGCTTCTGATCCGGCTCCATTGCAGTATCTCGCACCCTTCACTGGTTGTGCGATGGCTGAATTTTTCCGCGATAACGGCATGCATTCACTGATCATCTATGATGATTTGTCTAAGCAAGCGGTTGCTTATCGTCAAATGTCCCTGCTTCTTCGTCGTCCACCAGGACGTGAAGCCTATCCAGGTGACGTTTTCTATCTTCATTCTCGTCTGTTGGAACGTTCTGCGAAACTGAACAAAGCACACGGTGGTGGTTCAATGACGGCTTTGCCAATCATTGAAACGCAAGCCGGTGACGTTTCCGCGTATATTCCGACAAACGTTATCTCCATTACAGATGGTCAAATCTTCCTGGAAACGGAACTCTTTTATCAGGGTATTCGTCCAGCGATTAACGTTGGTCTGTCTGTGTCTCGTGTGGGTTCTGCCGCGCAAACAAAAGCCATGAAACAGGTTGCTGGTACCATTAAATTGGAATTGGCTCAGTATCGTGAAATGGCTGCGTTCGCACAGTTTGGCTCTGATCTGGATGCGTCTACTCAGCAATTGTTGGCTCGCGGTGCGCGCTTAACTGAATTGTTGAAGCAGGCTCAGTATTCTCCTCTCACAATGGAAGAGCAGGTTGTTTCAATCTTCTCTGGTGTGAAGGGTTATCTAGATCGTATCGAAGTATCTCAAGTTGGCGCTTTCGAAACTCAGTTGCTAACTGAAATGCATGCGAGACATCAGGACCTGATGGATACCATCCGCGATGAAGCAAAATTATCCGACGAGTCAGACAAAAAGCTGCACTCAATTTTGGATAGTTTTACGACTACTTTTGCGTAACCTTTGAGCTGAAAAGGGGGTAGCCCGAAATGGCGAACCTTAAAGAACTCAAAAATCGGATCACCAGCGTCAAGTCAACGCAGAAGATCACCAAGGCCATGAAAATGGTGGCTGCGGCGAAACTGCGTCACGCTGAAGAAGCTGCCCGTGCGGCTCGGCCTTATGCCGAACGCATGGAAAGCATGATGGTGTCCCTAGCTTCTGGCCTTGACGGTCAGGAGGGGCCACGTCTTCTTCAGGGGACGGGATCCGATCAGAAACAATTGCTAATTGTTGCAACGGGCGAACGGGGTCTATGCGGTGGGTTTAATAACTCTATTGCAAAAGCTGCTGCCGCCAAAGCCAACAAACTGATTGCCGCAGGCAAGGATGTTCAAATCCTGTGTGTTGGTAAAAAAGGTAATGCCGCGCTTAAGCGTAAATTTGGCCACTTGATCATTGATCTTGTGGATCTGTCAGCATCTAAGAAAATCGGTTTTTCGGATGCCCAGCCAATTGCTCAGCGCGCTCTTGCCATGTTTGATAATGGTGACTTTGACGTTTGCACGATTTTCTATGCAAAATACATTTCTGTTTTGACGCAAGAAGTTACAGAACAACAGCTCATTCCTGCATCTATTCCAGAGAAATCTGACGATGCGGAAAATGAAATCGATTACGATTACGAGCCTGAAGAAGAAGAAATTCTAGCAGATTTGTTGCCTCGCAACGTTTCTGTTCAGGTTTATCGGTCATTGCTTGAAAATGCAGCGTCTGAACAGGGTGCGCGGATGTCCGCTATGGACAATGCAACTCGAAATGCTGGTGATATGATCGACAGATTGTCGTTGAAATATAACCGTGAGCGTCAAGCAGCGATTACAAGTGAGCTGATTGAAATTATTTCTGGTGCTGAAGCCGTTTAATCGGGTTCAGTAACAGTTTTTGGAAGAATTAAGTGACCCTTTAGGGAGCATTAAAATGGCGAATAAGTCTGTCGGCAAAATTACCCAAGTTATGGGTGCCGTCGTGGACGTTCAGTTTAGCGGTGAACTACCGAAAATCTTGAACGCCCTACACACTGAAAATAACGGTCAGCGTCTCGTGCTGGAAGTTGCACAGCATCTTGGTGAGAATACAGTACGTACGATCGCCATGGACGCAACTGAAGGTCTTGTCCGCGGCAATGAAGTCTCCGACACAGGTGACGCGATCCAGATGCCGGTTGGACCGGAAACTCTGGGACGTATCTTGAACGTGGTTGGTGAGCCTGTTGACGAACGCGGTCCTGTGAACGCGAAGATGCATTCTCCAATTCATGCGAATGCTCCTGACTTTGCTGATCAATCAACAGAATCAGAAATTCTGGTAACTGGTATTAAGGTTGTTGACCTTCTTGCTCCTTACGCGAAGGGTGGTAAAATTGGCCTCTTTGGCGGCGCGGGCGTTGGTAAAACAGTTTTGATTATGGAACTGATCAACAACGTGGCCATGGGCCATGGTGGTTACTCAGTATTCGCCGGTGTTGGTGAGCGTACACGTGAAGGTAATGACCTTTACTACGAAATGATCGAAGGCGGCATTATCGACCTTGAAGGCGATAAATCCAAAGTGGCCCTCGTATACGGTCAAATGAACGAACCTCCAGGAGCGCGTGCTCGTGTGGCACTTTCCGGTTTGACAATTGCGGAATACTTCCGTGATGTTGAAGGCCAGGACGTGTTGTTCTTCGTTGATAACATCTTCCGCTTTACACAAGCTGGATCTGAAGTGTCTGCGCTTCTTGGTCGTATCCCATCTGCTGTGGGTTACCAGCCAACACTCGCAACGGACATGGGTGCTCTGCAAGAGCGTATTACATCAACTCACAAAGGTTCAATTACCTCTGTGCAAGCGATTTACGTTCCTGCCGATGACTTGACTGACCCGGCTCCTGCAACATCATTTGCCCATTTGGATGCGACAACTGTTCTGTCACGTCAAATTGCGGAACTTGGTATTTATCCGGCGGTTGATCCACTCGATTCAACTTCACGTATGTTGGACCCAGCGGTTGTTGGTGATCGCCATTATGGCATCGCACGTCAGGTTCAAGAAACACTGCAAACATACAAATCATTGCAAGACATCATTGCGATTTTGGGTATGGATGAATTGTCTGAAGAAGATAAACTGGTTGTGGCCCGTGCCCGTAAGATCCAGCGTTTCCTCAGCCAACCATTCCATGTTGCTGAAATCTTCACAGGCTCACCTGGTAAGTTTGTGAAACTCGAAGACACAATCGACGCGTTTGAAGCGATTGTTGCCGGCGAATATGATGATCTTCCAGAAGCTGCATTCTACATGTGCGGTGGCATTGAAGAAGTTAAAGAAAAAGCTGCCAAACTTGCTGCGGCAGCGGCGTAAAGCTAGGTTGAAGGAGAGCGAAAATGGCTGATATGGTAACCATGGACTTGGTGTCACCTGAGAAGCTTCTGCTTTCGGATGCTTATGAGATGGTTGTAATCCCCGGCGCTGAAGGCGATTTCGCCATCATGGCGGGGCATACACCGATCACTTCTACCCTGCGCCCAGGTGTCATCTCCATTTATGAAGGTGATGTCGAAAAGGATCGTATTTTTGTTAATGGCGGCTTTGCACAAGTCTCTGATGATAAAATTACAGTTCTAGCTGAAGAAGCCATTCACGTGGTTGATCTGGATCGAAGTGATCTGGAACAGCGGGTTCAAAATGCAGCTGAAGATGTCGAAGATGCGAAAGATGATGAAGTGAAGCGCAAAGCGCAAGAAAACAAAGATCATCTGGAACAACTTCTCGAAGCACTGGGATAAGTTTCCTAAGCACCTAAGATTAAAAAAGAGGCCTGATAAGGGCCTCTTTTTTTTGTCCAATTTGCGTGGAATTCCATTAAAGTAACTTGAGGTTAATTAAAAATTATCCAAACACACGCTTGAGTAGGTTTACTTTTCATTTACTATTCCTTCCTATAGTGCAACTGGGGTATTTTCCACATTTGTTGAATGCTAGGTCCGGTAGATAGATAGGGTTATGGGGATTTCGGAACTCATACAACGCAGATTCGGTTTTGACGAACTGCCGATTAACTTGCTCACTCTTCGTTTTCGCGATGGGGAAGCTGAGGCGCGTCATACTGAGATTGAGCTCAATAAAGCTCTCCCAGTAATCCGTGTCGCCCTGACCGGCGGTTTTCTCATCTTTGCTTTGTTCGGCATTTTGGACTATTACGTCATCCCCGAGATTTACGAAATTGCATGGTCCATCAGATTCGGAATCGTTGGCCCGATCTTCCTTTTTACGGCCCTATCGACATTTCATCCAGTTTTGAGCAGATTTGCGCAACCGTTGTTTGCCCTTTGTATGTTTGCAACAGGGCTCGGTATCCTTGTGATGATCGCGCTCGCTAATCCAATAGGCGGCGCCGGGTATTTTGCGGGATTAGTCCCCGTATTGGTATATTGCTGCTGTATTCCTCCCGTTCGGTTTATATATGCAACAGCTGTGACACTCATCTTCTTGGTGATTTATCAGTATATCGTCTTGGTGTATAATCCCATCCCGCAAGCCACCTATATCAGCAACAATTTCTTCTTGGTAAGTGTTGCAGTGATGAGTATTTTTGCCAGCTACATTCAAGAAATTGCTCGCCGCCGAGATTATTTAAATATGGTGATGCTGGAGGATGAGCGCAGTCGTTCAAATGTCCTTGCTGATGAAGCAGAGGCCGCGAACCATGCAAAGTCTGAGTTTTTGGCTGTTATGTCTCATGAACTGCGGACACCTCTAAATGCGATTATTGGCTTCTCTGAGATTCTGAAAAAAGAGATGTTTGGCCCACTGGGGAAAGATCAGTACAAAGAATATTCCGAAGACATTAATACCAGTGGTCAACATTTGCTCAGTATCATCAATGATATTTTGGATTTATCAAAAGCAGAAGCTGGAAAGCTGAAACTGTCTGAAGTCGAAGTCCAAATCATGGCGTCCCTGGCTTCTTCTCTTCGTATCGTCCGTGATAAAGCGACAGAGAAAAACGTTCGTCTGATGATGAATGTCCCGGACGTTGATTATGTGGTTTGGGCCGATGCCCGTTTGGTCAGCCAAGTGTTTCTGAACCTGTTATCTAATGCGATCAAATTCACGCCCAAAGGCGGACAGGTTGCCATCAATTGCGACCTTAAAGCTGATGGATCTCTCAGAGTTACTTTTGAAGATTCAGGTATCGGGATTGATCAAGCCAATATCGAAAAAGTATTTGTGCCTTTTGCTCAAATTGAAAGCGCCCTTTCCAGAAGTTATGAGGGAACTGGCTTAGGTTTACCGCTTACGAAAAATATCATGGAACTGCACAGCGGTAGAATTAAACTGAAAAGCGTGTTGGGTCTTGGAACCACTGCTATTGTAGAGTTCCCTGCCAACCGTGTCGTACACGAAGCGCTCAATGGTCAGGATGAACAGGAATCCATCCAGGCCTGACCGTTACTGATTAATCTTATTCAGGTTTCGTGACGATCAACAAATGGCAATGCCCTGTCGAATCTGCGAGGACCTCTTTCTTCGCATCTTGAATATTGTCAGCCATGGCTAACATCTCAGCCTCTGTCCGGTATTCAAGTTTCCAATCAGTGATATAATCGAGGGCCCATTCAAGGCTGTCCTCACACTCGCGCATATTCCCGATTATTGCGGTACCGCCTGGATTAAGGTTTGCATAAAGGTCTGTCATAAACCTTTTTGCCCGGTGAGGCGATAGGTAGTCAACGAGGCCCACCGTATAGATCATATCCTTTTTACCAAGTTTGCTGAAAAGCTTACCTGCGGACAAGAATTCCATGAAGGATGCGTTTAGGCAGCTAACGCTGGCTTGACCTTTAAGTCTGGACACTTCAGGAAACGAGTTTTCATAGGCACAGGAAAGGGCATCATGATCCTGATCTATAAGTGTAAAATTAACAGGCAGAGGAAGTTTAACTGCCTTGAGATAGTTGCTGACCTCTTGTGCAGGTCCGCAGCCGAGGTTTGCAACGTCAAATGAGCTTTTCCCACGCTCTGCAGCATCTATAGCCAGCCGTGCGATAGCTTGCTTAACCATATCCATGCGAACAGAAATAAACTGCCCTGTAGAATTCCCTAGTTGATGGCAAAACTTGTCGTAGGCGGTATCGCCAGAAAGCGCGAGATTATAGAAAAAATTCATAATCTGAAAGTCACCGGGATATCCAAGTGGCTTAGAATAGGATCGGTTCCAATTGGGTGCGGACATAAGTTCAGGTAACAGAGTGCTTTCCGTATAGCGCTTCGTCGCAGAAATCGCTGCCTGATCACCGCGAAGGTTCTTAATGACTTGATTGCCAATTTTGTAAAATTCTTGCCATCTATCAAAAGCCATGTGTTCAGCGGCGAGGATGCTTTCGCGTATACGGTCATTGCGTCTTGGAAAATCGGCTGGAATTTCGAGTTCAATTTTCTCTAACGCAGACCGGGCAGATTTTAAAAGGAATACAGCATCTGCAATCATTTCTTTATATTCAGAGGGCACAAGTGAGCTGATATCCGCCATCTCACTGTTCAGTGTTTTTCTGAGAGAGATTTCATCATGCTTTTCGAGAAGCTCTGAAATATCTAGGAACCCTTCGGTGAGTTCCAACGCGACTTTTTGCCGATTGTTTAAGGGCTCAATCCGTCTAATTCGAGCTTTGCCTTGGAAGATTTCATCAGTGCCGAGATTAAGAGAGATCGGGAGATCTTGTTCAAGCGTATCATCCCATGTTGTTTTGGATGAACTAACAAATGACAAGCCACTCATGCTCATATCGAAAATTTCGAAGGAACCATCTCGTAAGTTTAACTGAGGCGTGCTATCTGCCATCAATACAGAAGCTTTGAAGCGTTCTGCACGATAAAAGACTCTTTTACCTTCACCACCTGTGAGCTCTTCGTAATGTTTCATGTCACTCTCACTTTTTCCGCTACCAACTAAAGCCAAAGAGCTGAACCCATCGTTGCGAATTTCAGCTTCTTAAAATCGCCGTTTGCAATATGAACCGCAACCGGAACCAAATCATTTGCAATCAAATGTTTCGTTTGGGTGTTAGTTTTGCAAATACTCTTACATGCAATTGCTTATGGTTAAAATTTCCTTAACAAATTATATGCGCATTCATTTTGCAAAAACAACAACTTATGTAAAAAAATGAAACCGATGGGGAGAAAACCACAAGATATTGTGTCTCATGTTTAATATCGAACTAATGAATATATAAATCACATATTCTCGGTATGCGATGGTTTAGATGCTACAGGTAGGGAGTCATTTTTTCCGCTAAATGCCTGTAAATCTCCCGTTTAAAGGGAACAATTTCCGCCACGAGCACGTCAGTTGATGTCCATTTCCATGCTGAAAACTCTGGATGTTCAGTATTTATGTTAATGTCCGAATCAGAACCGGTAAACCGAAATAGGAACCATTTCTGTTTTTGCCCGCGGTATTTGCCCTTCCATACTTTACCAAGCAAATGATCTGGCAGGTCGTAAGTTAGCCAACCATCTAGTTCATGTAGTAGCTCAACTTTGTCTGTTCCAATCTCTTCCATCAATTCGCGTTTCGCAGCTGTTAATGGATCTTCGCCAGGGTCTATGCCGCCTTGGGGCATTTGCCAATGCTCAGCTTCCATGTCGATCCGGGTACCCACAAAAATTTCGCCATGAGAGTTGGCCACCATAAGGCCGGCGCAGGGGCGGTAGGGGAGTAGGTCGTTAGATGAAGTCATTGTATTTCCTGCCGGTTCGTTACGGCTGAAACGGGCGCGAGAACGAACCCTTTCCGATTAAGTGTCTTTGCCCACTTGGAGATGCGCTCCAATGTTACCGGATAGGGGTAACCAACCCCAATAGCGGTCCCAGTAAGGCGGGCAATGCGTTCGAGTTCGGCTAACCGTTTGTCGATGGTATCGCGATCTGCTTTGTGATCAAGAAAGCGATTGTTGACGGCAACTGGAATATTTAAATCTGCCGCAACTTTCCCTGCGACACTTTTGGCAGACGTCCGTCCATCCATAAACAATAGGCCGCGCTTTTTGATAATATCGAGGATCGGCGTTATATCTTCGGCGGACGCGGTAAAGCGGGAACCCATCTGGTTAGTAACCCCCGTATACCCCGTGAAACGGCCCAATATCCATTCCAGGCGGTTCAAATTTTCCCGGTCTGTCAGGCTGGTCAGCAAACTATGGGGCCCTGGATCATTAGCTGGGTATCCAAATGGCTCCATAGGAAGTTGCAATAGAACTTCGTGGCCCGCAGCCCGCGACTGGGCAACCCAGTTTTGGATATCACGGGCGTAGGGGTTAAACGAAAGGGTAACAGCGCCCGGTAGGTTTTGAATTACAGTTTGAGTGGCGGACGTACTCATCCCCATTTCACTCATGATGATGGCAATACGCGGGCGATCAAGTGGATCTTCAAATGGTTTGGCGTAACTGCGCCATGCTGTTCGGCCGCCAGGACCAATGATTGGCAGTAATCCAAAATCAGAATTTTTTGTCAGTTCCGGGTCAGGGGCTGTTGAAAGGGGCGCATCATTATTAGTCTCTGTAATGATTTGAGGCGGGATCTCTTCGGCAACTTCTTCAGGAACCTCTTTGACATGCTCCTCAGAGAGTTCAGGTTTTTTTGGCTCATCTGCTGCGTGCTGAGGATCGACCTGTTTATGGTCGCTATCATCAGCGATCTCTTTTGAATGCTGATCTGCGTCTTCTCCATGGGCATCTACTTTTCCCATTTCCGTTGGCGCATGTTCTTTTGCTGTCGGAGCCGCTATTTCGGCTGATTGGATGGGAGGGTGTTCAGTCGGCTTTGAATGATCATCAGCGGTTTTTGCATGTTCGTCTTCAGACTCTGCTTTTGGAATCTCTGAATGTTCAGCTGACTCTTCTTTTGGGGGATGCGCTGTCTCGGGTTGCGGATCTTGGTGTTTATCTGCGGCGGGCGCATGGGCGTCCTTAGGCTCTGCCGCATCATCATCGGTTTTCGCTGGTGAGTGATCATCTTCCTTTTTTTCGGAATGCTCCCCATCATCTTTATGGGTTTGGTCTTCCTGTTCGGCGTGATCATCGGATTTTGGTTGGGGGGGGAGAATGTCAGTTTGTGCGGATATTAAGTCACCATGCGGTGCTTTCATATCCATCCAAAATGCCCAGCCCGCAAGCCCGGCTATTCCAAGGAAGAGCACGCCGTAAAGAAACGACAGCACCGGCAACCCTGTTTTGGTTGCCGGTGCTGTGCCTTTATTTTTTCCTATCTTTGCCAAGATAAACTCACTTTTCGAGGAGACTTACAAAAAGATTAATTGAAATCCTTCTTGGCAAACAGGGAAACACCTTTCAGCAGGTCTTTCGCACGAAGCAGTTGATAATCAAGCAATTTTGCGGGAGCTTTAGCGGCATCCCCTTCAGTTGCTTTCTTTTCCTTCGTGGTGCCATTTTCCAAATGGTTCCGAAGATCAGCTTCTGAGCGACGTTTGCGCGTTTCTAGGACTTCCAAGCGTGCTTGTTTCACATCAATGTCAGGGGAAATTCCTTTCGCCTGGATTGATGAGCCTGATGGCGTGTAGTAACGGGCAGTGGTCATGCGCATAGCGCCATTACCTTGCAGGGGCATAATAGTTTGCACAGAGCCTTTACCAAAGCTTCGTGTTCCCAATATTACAGCCCGGCGATGATCTTGAAGGGCGCCTGCAACAATTTCAGACGCACTGGCAGAGCCGCCGTTGATAAGCACAACAATAGGTTTGCCATTTACCACATCATCTGGTGTTGCGTTGTAACGCTGGGAGTCTCTGGCTTCGCGTCCGCGGGTTGATACAATTTCGCCTTTTGTCAGGAATGCATCAGAGACAGCAATTGCCTGATCTAACAGGCCGCCCGGATTATTTCTAAGATCAATAATTAGTCCTTTGAAATCTCCGCCAGCTTCTTCGGTCAATCGTTTGATGGTTTTGCGAAGACCGCTGTCTGTCTGTTCTGTAAAGCTAGAGACACGAACATAGAGAAGATCTTCATCTTCAATACGGCCCTTTACGGACTGAACAGTAATAATGGCGCGGGTTATGGTGATTTCAACTGGGTCTTTGACATTCTCGCGGCGGATCGTCACAGAAATATCTGTATCCACCAGGCCACGCATACGCTCGACCGATTGTGCCAATGTTAGTCCCAGAACAGGTTCACCGTCCAAATGGGTAATATAGTCGCCGGCTTGAACGCCCGCTTTGGCCGCAGGTGTGTCATCAATAGGGGACACGACTTTAATCAGGCCGCCTTCCATTGTGACTTCAATACCTAGGCCCCCGAATTTACCTCGGGTCTGAACTTTCATACCCGTATAATTTTTAGGGTTCAAATAGCTTGAATGAGGGTCCAAAGACGCCAACATGCCGTTGATTGCGGCTTCAATTAACTCGGCATCATCTACTTCTTCGACATAGTCTTCGCGAATTTTTGCAAAGACATCACCGAAAAGGTTAAGCTGCCGATAGGTTTCGGAACTCGCAGCCACTTCATTCTTCGGCGTCGTTAGTATAGCCAAAGACAGAGCGATTACTGCAATCGCCAAAAAGCCTGTAACAACATTTCTCATTACCCACTGACCTTTCTGTATCCTGCCGCTAACCATGGAATGGGGTTAACCGGCGATCCTTTTATACGTAACTCCATATATAGAGTCGGTTTGACATTATTGCTTGCATTCATTTTACCAACGGGCTCGCCAGCTAATAAAAGTTGTCCAACTTCTCCCTCAATGGAGCCTAAACCAGCAAGGAGAGTATGATATCCTCCTCCATGGTCGATAATCAACAATAGCCCATAATGGCGAAACGGTCCTGCAAAAGCTATTTGCCCATCATAAGGTGATATTACCGCAGCTCCCTGCCGCGTCTCGATCACAATTCCGTTTCTTTGCTGTTTTTTACGGGTTTTCGTGTAATTGGAAACAATTCTACCGCCAACTGGTAAAGGAAGGGTACCTTTTATTGAAGAAAATGGTCGGCGGGACCCAAGAGTTGATAAAGAGGCCACTTTAGTGGGTGCTTTTTTGGGTTCTGGAGCCACATTATTTTTGCGCGAGGGGACAGGCCGTGGAATAGAGTTCGCGGTTTCAGTGTTTTGCAATCTTTGTTCGTCAGCCAGTCGTCGCTCTTCTTCTCGTCTTCTTTTTTCCTGATCGCTGCGCAATTGTTCCTGTCGCCTGATTTCGATCTCGATGCGTTTTCGTTCTGCGTTAAGCCGCGCTTTCTTTTGGAGCTCCAGGCGGGCCATCAAAGTCACAAGGTCACGAGCCTCTGTGCTTAATCGTTGTTGTTCTCGGCCTTCTTTTGCGTTGCGGCCGTACAGGGCAGTTTTGGTCGCTTTCTTCGTGTCTAGCAATTGATCAAGGGTTAATTGTTCAGAAGAACGCGCCTCTCGCAAGCTAACAAACTTCTGCTGTTCTGTTACATATTGATCGCGCAAAGTAGCCAGGGTGTCCAACTGCTCACTGAGCTGATCCGCCTGTTTTTTAAGGGCGGGAATGACCGATTTCAGCAAAGTGGCGGCACGTAAGGTATTGATGAGGTTTTCAGGACTGCCAATCAAACTGCCTTCGGGTTGGCGGCTGAGGCGTAGTAGCGCTGAGAGAGTATCGGCAAGGCCTGCGTTTTGTTTGGAGAGGTCGGCCAGCGTTTGTTTCTCGACAGACTGGATATCGGATAGACGATCTTCAGTTTCGATCATATTCTGATCAAGCTGGCGCAGCCGTTTTCCTGCACGGACCGATTTCTCTTTTAACGATGTAATCTCACCTGATAACAACTGAAGTCGGGCTGATATTTCTTCTTGCCGAACCGTTGAGGCGGATAAGGCTTTTCGAAGTTTGACCAGCTCTTCATTGGGGCCGGCTGCTGCGTTGTGAGCGTTAAAACTTAGGGCGCTTAGGCAAAACAAAAGGGCTGCAACCGCGGTTGCAGAAAAGGTTAGTTTTATATGTTTGCTAAGATACCGCACGGCTATGGGGGCGCTTGACTGAGGGGGTAACTAGAATTTTGCCGGTCATCTCGTCAGGTATTTCAATTTCCATAAGAGATAGGATTGTTGGCGCAATATCTGCCAGGCTTCCATTTTCAAGGGTCGCGTTCTCATCTCCCGCAGCCAAAACAAAGGGGACAAGATTTGTTGTATGGGCTGTGTGGGGTTTGAGAGTTGTCTGATCTCTCATCAACTCGATATTCCCATGATCTGCGGTGATCAACATTGTACCACCAGCGTTCTCCACCGCGTGGGCGAGATCTTCAACGCAATCATCCATGGTCTCTACAGCCTTTATCGCAGCCGCCATCACGCCAGTATGGCCCACCATATCCGGGTTGGCAAAATTGACGATGATCAGGTCAAACGTTCCGCCGTTGATCGCATTTAGCAGATTGTCTTTAACTTCAAACGCAGACATTTCAGGTTGAAGGTCGTAGGTGGCGACTTTGGGGCTTGGAATTAGAATGCGCTCTTCACCGGGAAATACATCTTCTTCGCCGCCGTTTAAGAAGAAGGTGACATGTGCGTATTTCTCAGTTTCAGCAATGCGAAGCTGGCGCTGACCGGCTGCGGAAACCACATGGCCCAGCGTATTTTGAATATCTACAGGCGGAAATAACGCCGGGACGAGCGGGGCTAAAGCCGATGAATATTCCACCATGCCAACAATGGCACAAAGTTTTGGCTGCTGGGTCGTATCAAATCCAGTGAAATCCGGTGTGGTCACGGCGTTTAAATATTGGCGTGTCCGATCTGACCGGAAGTTGGCGGTAAGGAGAGCATCTCCCTCTTTAACGCCGTCATAGCCTTCTGCGATAAGGGGTGACAGAAATTCGTCGTTTTCGCCATTGTCATAAGCCAGTTGCACGGCATCAGCCGGATTAGTCATAGATGTTCCGTTTGCACTGAACATGGCATCATAGGCCTTTTGAACCCGGTCCCAGTTGTTATCCCGGTCCATAGCAAAATAACGGCCGCAGAGCGTCGCCAATTTTGCCGTTTTCATTTTGCCAAGAGCATCGGCGGCTTCTGCCACAAAACCTAAAGAACTTCCCGGAGGTGTATCACGGCCATCGGTGTAGCCGTGAAGGGCAACGGGAATGCCTGCATCTGATAGAATTTGGCAAAGGGCAAGCATGTGATTTTGGTGGGAATGAACACCACCTGGAGACAAAAGTCCCGCCACATGACACGTGCCGCCGCTTTGCTTCAATTTGGTGATGAGGTCTTGGAGATTACTGTTTTTGGCAAGCTCACCGGTTTCAATCGCGTGATTAATGCGGGGAAGATCTTGCAAGACCACTCGGCCACTACCGATGGTCATGTGGCCCACTTCCGAATTCCCCATCTGGCCGTCTGGCAATCCAACATCTGCTCCGGATGTGGACAGCAGGCTCATGGGGCGATTTGCAACCATGCGATCCCAGTTGGGTGTATTACCCCGGGCGATGGCATTATCCGTATTGTCTTCTCTGTGTCCCCATCCATCAAGGATGCACAGTAATACAGGGCGATTTTTCGGAGTTTCAGCATTTTTCATGATGGGTATTTATATCTTGTGCTAGATTAAATTACTATTGAATTCAACAAGATGGGCGTTTTAGAAGAGGATTCTATACCCTGTGGTAGGGATGATTGGTCCGAATTGAATGGGCTCGATAGATTTGTTCTGCGAGCAAACCTCGAACCATCAAATGCGGCCATGTCATCTTCCCCAACGACAATAGGCGGTCAGCTTTGTCCAATGTGCTTTTGCTATGGCCGTCGGCTCCGCCAATCAGAAAGGCGACATCTTGGACGCCGTCATCTTCAAAACTACCCAAAAGCTTGGAAAATTCCACACTGCCTAGTTCTTTCCCCCGTTCGTGCAAAACAATAAGTTTGGCACCTTTGGGGATAGATTTCATAAGAAGCTCGGCTTCCCTGGTTTTTAACTGGTCACCTTTAAGAGGTTTTTTTTCTTCAACCTCTTTCAATGACAGATCCCAGGGAATACGTGCGGCATATTCTGAATAAAGGTCTACAAGAGATCCTGCGCGAAATTTACCGATACTGGCAATAGTCAGCCGCATGGACATTTCTCCTGTACTGTCGATAAATCTCGACTAGTTTGACATTTCTTGTGGGGTCGTTTCTGTCCAGATTTTTTCAAGATTATAGAAATCCCGAACTTCTGGGCGGAAGATATGAACAATAACATCGCCGACGTCCACAAGGACCCAGTCGCAATTGGACTTACCTTCAATGTGAGCAACGCCGAAGCCGGCGTCTCTGATCGCATCTTTCAAGAAATCAGCTAGCGCACCCACGTGACGCGTGGAGCGACCATTGGCGATAATCATGAAATCTGCAAAGGAGGTTTTGCCTGTTAAGTCAATTGTGACGACTTGTTCTGCTTTATTATCCTCAAGGCAACTCTGGACAATGTCACATAATTTAATAGCAGCAGCTTGTTTAGCGTTCATAAGGGGTCTATTCTACTCCCATAAAGGGGTTTACAGTTAAATCTTTCCCTAATTTGGGAATTTTATGGCTTAAGAGCAAGCACTTCCTGCGTTGTTGGCGCATTTTCTTATATATGTGCTGCTCAATTTATGTTTCGTATGCGTAACAAACGTCCATGCTGGTGTCGATCTCGTCGCGAAATCGAGAATAGGCCGGCCAGGTGACGCAGGGAAAACACGGTGATTTGCGTAAGTGCGCGCAGCTTTTCCGCCGAGCGCCTTGAAGGTATATCCCGGACGGTCAAATACAGCAATAGGCACTGTTTCAAAGATATTTGCCCATTTATGCCATTTGGGAATTTGCGCAAGGTTATCCGCGCCCATCAGCCACACAAACTGACAATCTGGATAGATTTCTTTTAATTTAATCAATGTGTCAGATGTATAGGTTTGGCCGTGGGTGCGTTCAAAATCTGAAATACGGATTGCAGGGTTCGCGCTCAAAGCTTTAGCTTGGGCCATTCGATTTTCAAAAAGTTGCGTATCATCGGCAGATTTTAGCGGATTTTGCGGGGAAATAAGCCACCAAACCTCATCTAGCCCCAGAACTTTCAGGGCTGTTTCACTGATATAAAGATGTCCTTCATGTGCGGGATTAAACGACCCGCCCAGAAGTCCGATTTTTTTTGATCGCATATTGTTTAGGGCCGAGTTTGGCCTGTGCCTCTAACCTGATATTTAAAACTGGTCAGCTGTTCGACGCCAACTGGACCGCGCGCATGCATTTTACCTGTACTGATACCGATCTCTGCACCCATGCCAAATTCGCCGCCATCGGCAAATTGGGTTGAGGCATTATGAAGGACAATTGCACTATCAACTTCGTTTAGAAAACGAGCTGCCGCAACAGCATCTTCGGTAATGATGCAATCTGTGTGACTGGAACTATAGGTGCGAATATGTTTCATGGCATCAGTGATATCATCAACGATTTTCACGGATAAAATGCTGTCCAGATACTCAGTTGTCCAATCCGATTCGCTCGCAGGGATTATTCTTTTGTCTAGGGCGCATACATTTTGATCGCCTCTGACCTCGCAGCCGCTATCCAGTAATTTACCGAGAACAGCCATTCCATGAGTATCCACAATGCTCTGATCAATAAGAAGGGTTTCCAAAGATCCGCAGACGCCGGTCCGGCGCATTTTCGAATTGAAAACAATATCCGCGGCTTTAGTCACATCGGCATTTTTGTCCAAATAGATATGAACCAAACCTTCCAGATGAGAAAAGACCGGAATGCGGCTTTCATTTTGAACCCGTTCAATCAGATTGCGGCCGCCCCGGGGGACGATCACATCGACAGTGTCTGACATGGTCAATAATTTACCGACGGCAGCACGATCGGTTGTTGGGATGATTTGAATTGCGTCAGTTGGAAGATCTGCCGATTGCAATCCATCTTGCAGGCATTTCCATATGGCCCGGCTAGAGCGAAAGCTTTCGGATCCACCGCGTAAAATACTGGCGTTACCAGATTTTAGGCAGAGGGCACCTGCGTCCGCAGTAACGTTTGGCCGAGACTCGTAGATAATACCGATGACGCCAAGAGGCACCCGAACCCGTGATATATCCAGACCGTTTGGGCGGTCCCATTGATCCATCACATGGCCAACAGGATCTTGCAGGTCTGCAATATCTTCAAGACCCTTTGCCATGGCTTCAACTCGACTTTCGTCGAGCTTTAGGCGATCAAGAAATGAGGGCGAAATACCTTTTGAAATAGCAGCTTCCATATCTGTGGCATTGGCCGCCAGAATTTCAGTGCAATTATCTCTCAAGGATTTTGATGCCTCACGCAGGGCTTTGTTTTTTGCATCAGTCGGGGCTTGTGACAGTATCTGGGCCGCTTCTTTTGCGCGGTCGCCCAGTTCTTCCATCACAGTGTCGATAGACTGATTATCGGTAATGTTAGAATGTGCTGTCATTTTGGTATCCGTTTAAAGTCGTTTAATTCAAAGCAAGTTCATCGCGGTGAACAATTTCATCTCGACCAGAGTAACCGAGAATTTCTGCAATCTCACCACTTTTATGTCCAATGATCCGAGCCGCATCAGAAGATGAGTATGCACACAGGCCTCGGCCGAGCTCTCGGCCATCTTGATTAATCAAGGTGACCAGGTCGCCCCGCTCAAACTCACCATGAACATCTGAAACACCGGCGGGAAGCAAACTTTTGCCGCGTTGGAGCGCTTTTTCAGCTCCCGCATCGAGGACCAATTGTCCTTGACTGGACAAGCTTGCTGCAATCCATTTTTTTCGCGCATTTCTGGGCGTATCGTTAGCCACGAAGCAAGTAAACCGCGCGCCGTCTTCGGAAATTGCCTTAAGGGGACGGTCAATGGTTCCGCTGGCAATAAGCATATTACAGCCCGCAGCCATGGCGATTTGCGCCGCTTTGAGCTTTGTGATCATTCCGCCGCTGCCAAAAGACGTTTGAACACCGCCACCCATGGCCATTATTTCGTCGGTTAGGTCTGTAATTTCGGGAAAGAAGCGCGCACCCGGATTTCGCGTTGGATCAGATTCGTATAAGCCGTCAACATCGCTGAGCAGAATAAGGCAATCTGCACCGATCATTTGAGCAACTCTGGCCGCCAATCGGTCATTATCGCCGTACCGAATTTCACTCGTGGCAACCGTGTCGTTCTCGTTGATGACCGGAATTGCGTTTAAGGCGAGCAGGGTCGACAAGGTGCTTCGCGCGTTCAAATAACGCCGGCGTTCTTCTGTATCACTCAAAGTGAGAAGAATTTGCGCAATTTTGAGGTCTTCAAAAGCCAGTATTTCTTGATAGGCATGGGCCAATAAAACTTGCCCTGTGGCGGCTGCGGCCTGACTTTCTTCCAGCTTTAATGCGCCAGGTTTCAAGCCAAGAACAGTCCGGCCCATGGCGATAGATCCGGACGAGACAATAAGAACCTCTTGCCCACGCTTGCGCATCTGGGCGATGTCTTTTGCCAGCGCCGCTAGCCAGTTTTTTCTAAGCTGTCCTGTTTCTCCGTCCACGAGAAGTGCCGAGCCAATTTTAATAACAACCCTTTTTGCTCCAGTGAACCTTTCAATTAAGGCTGCCATGTGGGTGCTTGTTCTCCCGCCTCTTCAATTTGCTCGAGAACTTCGGCTTCTTTTTCAACTTTTTTTGCGACGCCAATAATATCAAGAAGCACAAACATCAACGGCTCAACCCGGTCACCGGTGGCCGCAGAAATTGTCATGACTTTTTTGCCCGAAGCTTTTTCAAGCAAAGCGACTTTCTCGTCAATTTCTTCGTCAAGAAGCGCATCGATTTTGTTGAGAACTAGAATTTCGTCTTTGGCTGCCAAATGATCTGCATAAGCCTCAAGCTCACCGCGAATAGTCGTGTAGGACTTGACGACATCTTCTTCTGTGCCGTCAATTAGATGCAGAAGAACACGGCAACGTTCCACATGGCCCAGGAAGCGATGACCGAGGCCAATGCCTTCTGAGGCACCTTCGATGAGGCCTGGAATATCAGCCAGAACAAATTCTTTACCGCCCGCGCCGACAACGCCGAGCTGGGGTACTAATGTTGTAAATGGATAATCTGCAATTTTTGGTTTGGCACGACTTGTCGCGCTCAAAAATGTGGATTTACCCGCATTTGGCAAGCCAACAAGACCGGCATCTGCAATGAGTTTCAAACGCAGCCATACCCAGCGTTCCTCGCCGGGCCAGCCTGGCTCAGTTTTCCGAGGGGCACGGTTAGTTGAGGTTTTAAACGCGGCGTTACCACGTCCACCATCACCGCCTTGTAGGAGAGTGATAGTCTGTCCAACCTCTGTCATGTCGCAGATCAGTGTCTCGTTATCTTCTTCGAGAACTTGCGTTCCCACAGGGACTTTCATGATCACGTCTTGGGCTGCAGGACCACTTCTGTCGCGCCCCATGCCGTGATGGCCACTTCTGGCTTTGAAATGCTGCTGGTAACGGTAATCGATCAGTGTATTGAGACCGTCAACGCATTCCACAATAACAGAGCCGCCGCGTCCGCCGCTACCGCCGTCGGGTCCCCCAAATTCAATGTATTTTTCTCGTCGGAAGCTAAGCGCGCCAGGGCCACCGTTGCCGGATTTCAAGAAAATTTTAGCTTGATCAAGGAATTTCATGGGTTTTGCCGTCTGTACCAGGCGAAAGTGCCGCCGTTTTAAAAACAAAAAAAAGGGGAATGGTTAGACCATTCCCCTTCGTAAATCTTTTTGTTCCGTTGTTGGGGGGCTTACGCCTGACCCTCTACGGATACATAGATCTTACCGCCACTCTTTTTGATAAATTTTACTTTACCTTCAGTAACGGCGAAGATGGTGTGATCCTTGCCCATGCCAACATTGTCGCCCGGGTACCATTTAGTACCGCGTTGGCGCAAAATAATGTTGCCAGAAATAACGGCTTCACCACCATATTTTTTAATTCCAAGGCGACGACCTGCGGAGTCGCGACCGTTGCGGGACGAGCCGCCAGCTTTTTTATGTGCCATCTAGTCTATTCCTCGCTTTTAGCAGCTGCCTTTTTAGGGGCTGCTTTTTTCGCTGCTGCTTTCTTTGGTGCCGCTTTTTTAGCACCTGAAGCAGAAATGTCAGTAATTCTCAGAACTGTAAGGTCCTGACGATGTCCAGCTTTACGCCGATAACCCTGACGACGTTTTTTCTTAAAGACGATAATCTTGTCGGCCCGTGCTTGCTCAAGCAAAGTTGCTGAAACAACAGCGCCTTCAACAACAGGAGCACCAACTGTAAGCGCACCGTCATCGGCAGCTACAGCTAGGACATAGTCCAATTGTATGGTGTCGCCGGCTTCTCCTGCCAGGCGCTCTACCTTGATAACATCGTCTTTGGCGACTTTATATTGTTTACCGCCGGTTTTGATCACTGCAAACATAGCTGATCCGTTTCGAACATAATGGATGGGGGCAAAAAAACGATTTCTTCGCGCACCTCGATTGAAGGCCGCAATATATCTATGCGCTGTTTTAAGTCAACATGATTCAATGGGCAGCATAAATATTTTTACGTTTTTCCCCATTAATCCAATCTTCATGGCGAAAAACTCCCGTATCCTAGTCCATATCCTCTGCTAAATCGAGGATTATTGCGGAGATTAAAAGACAAGTTTGAATCAATAGGCACGGGGGCAGGTTTTATTTTGGATGAGAATATGTTCTCATCAAAGGGAAACGACTGAAGATTAACAACTAAAAACAAAAACAAGCTGAGATATTGCGGTGAAAATAGCGACTTATTAGAATCGCCGGGAAAATCAGTAATGTTTATATGAGGACGAAATGAGCAAATCAGAAGATACCCCCGATCGTTATGACCCATTTTCAAATCCCCTAGTCCCAAGCAAAAGCTTTGAGGAACTGAAAGTTGGCGACAAATTCCCAATTCCTTCCAGAACAATAGGCGACGCTAACTTTGCGGCTTTCCAACTGGCCTCAGGTGATAATCATCCCATTCATTATGATGATGAATATTGTAAGGCCCTTGGATATACGGGGCTATTGGCCCATGGTTTTCAGGTCCTTATTCAAACAGCGCCGGGCGCGGGCTTATTCCCCCATGTCGTCGCGGACTGCATGATCGGGTTTATTGATCAATCCAGCCGTTTTGTGAAGCCTCTTATCGCAGGGGATACGGTTTATCCATTGCTGGAGATCACAGATCTCAAAACACAAACCAACACCGGAATTATTACCCTGAAATCGACAGTTCATAATCAGCGCAATGAATTGTTAATGGACGGCGAACAGAGGTTCCTTTGTCGTCTTAAAAAGGCGGACTGATCATGAGCAGTGGATTTCTGTCGTTTAAGGAACAAAGCGCTCATTATTTCAATCGCCCACATGCGGGTAATCTGACGGAGCCACTTTCTGTGGCCGCGGCATGGCGGGGGCAAGATCTCCGCCGCCAATCAGATTGGGTGGAAACACTGTCACCGTCTGAAATTGATGAAGTAAGAGCGGCGATGGCTGCAGTTAAGCTCGTCGGCAAAGAGCGGCGGTTATTATTGGCTGAGGATTTTCCGTTACCGCAACTTTCTCGCAAAATCGCGATGTGGCGGACAGAGCTAGGGCAAGGGCGCGGCTTTCACGTTATTCGGGGCATCCCTGTCGCTGAATGGTCTAAAAGCGAAGCTGAGCTGTTCTTTTGGTGCTTTGGACTTCATATGGGGCGGCCCGGCGGCCAGAACCCAGCAGGGGATCTGCTGGGGCATGTGACAGATACCGGGGCGGCGACATCCGATAAGATGTCCCGCCTTTATAAGACATCATCAAATATTGAATATCATTGTGATGGTGCGGATGTTGTTGGGCTTTTATGCCTTAAGGCCGCAAAGTCAGGCGGACAGAGCCGTATTGTCAGTTCGGTTTCGGTTTTTAATGAACTGGTGAAAACACGGCCCGATCTCGCCGCGCGCCTGTTCGAGCCTGTACGGTTGGATATTCGAAATGAAGGCAGTCGTTCGGGAACGCAATATATTAACGTGATTCCCGGCAGATATGCCGATGGAGTGCTTCGGACATTTTATCACGCGGATTATTTCAGGTCCGTTACAAGGCATGATGACGTTGGACCTTTTAGTGAAGACGAACAGGCCTTTTTTGATAGTTATGAAGCCATAGCCGCAGATCCGGATTTATATCTGGATATGGAGTTGCAGCCAGGTGACATTCAACTTTTGTCAAATCATACTAATCTTCATGCCCGTACGGACTATGAAGATTATGATGATCCAGCGGAAAAACGCCACCTCCTGCGATTATGGATTTCTCTAACGGACTAAGGCCGCAAGCCAAAACTAGGTTTGCCGGTTTTCCGAAGAGGGGCCGCGAGATCCGCAAATTCACATAAGAGTTTGCGGGTGTCCCTTGGGTCGATAATTTCCTCCACCATGAACCGCTCTGCTGTTCTGAACGGTGATCTGAGCTGCTCCAGCCGGTCTTCAATTTCGGCAAGTTTAGCTTCAGGGTCGTCGGAGGCTTCAAGTTCGGCTTTATAGGCTGCCTCCAGTCCACCTGCGATAGGTAGCGATCCCCAATCGCCAGAAGGCCATGCGTATCTCAAATTAAAGCGTGATCCGTTCATATGGGCCGCTCCTGCCACGCCGTATGTTTTCCGCGTGATAATAGTGCACCAAGGAACGGTTGCTTGCCAAATGGCAGTCATTGCCCGCACGCCATGACGAATGGTGGCTTGCTCTTCGGCTTCGCGGCCCACCAAGAATCCCGGAATATCAACCAGATGCACAACGGGTAAATGAAACGTTTCGCAAAGATCTACAAACCTGAGAACCTTATCGGCGGCATCAGCCGTCCAAGCACCGGCATAATGATAGGGATCACTTGCCAAAATCGCCACAGGCCAGCCATCAAGGCGGGCAAATCCTGTGATGACCGATCGGCCCCACTTTTTGCCCATTTCGAAGAAGCTGTCCGCGTCTACGACTGAGTTGATAATTTTTCGCGTTTTATAGACTTTGCGCGGATTGCG
>JBALWO010000068.1:0-7884 GCA_036960775.1 Pseudomonas marincola
AAGCGCTTCTGGATAGTAATAAAAGGCTGGAACAAAACGTCATTGAGAGAACGTCCGCCCTGCAAAGCGAAAAAGATCGAGCCGAGCACCTAATTTCCGCCATAGATTTGCTATCTGAAGCAGTGTCAATTTATGATCCAGATGACCGCCTGATCTTTTCCAATAAACGATTTATCGAATTAACCTCCTCTATCGCGGACACCGTTAAACTAGGCGCCTACTTTGAAGACATTTTAAGAGCGCTACTAGCTCAAAACGTGACCCCAGATTCCATTGGAAAAGAAAAATGGATCAAACAGCGAATGGAAAAACACAGAAACCCAAAAGGAACCTTTGAGTTACAGCGGGAAAACGGAGTTTGGCTTCTTATACATGAACAACGTTTACCTGATGGGGGGTTCACAATTTTATCCCTCGATATATCAGAAAGAAAGCTATTTGAAGATCAGATTCAAAAGGCACAAAAGATGGAGGCGATTGGCCAAATAACCGGAGGCATCGCCCATGATTTCAATAATATTCTGGGCATAATTCGCGGAAACCTTGAACTACTTGCAGAAGTTATTGAGCCAGAAAAAACGGAACCCTTTTTAAAGAACGCTGAAAAAGGAGTCGATCGTGCTGTCGACATCACACGGAAACTTCTTGGTTTTTCCCGAAAAGATGCGCCGGAAATCAATGCTGTCAATCTGAACAAAAGCATTGAAACGATTCAAGAGATTATCGCCAAATCCTTGACAGCGTATGTTGCCGTTGAAACTCGGCTTGCCCCAAATTTATGGCCTGTTGCAGCTGACCCCGGTGACTTCGAAGATGCTGTGCTCAACCTCTCCATTAATGCGCGCGATGCTATGCCGGACGGAGGCACCTTACTGATTGAGACGCAAAATAAAACCCTTGATCAAGATTACTTTAAGGCCCCCCTTGTGGGTCAAATGGGCGATTATGTCATGGTAACCGTGAACGACACAGGAGCGGGAATGGATAATGCAACCAAGGAAAAAGTATTCGAACCCTTTTTTACCACAAAAGACCCTGGCAAAGGTACAGGATTGGGTCTCAGCATGGTTTACGGATTTGTGAATCGCTCTGGTGGGCATATTTCTATTTACTCTGAGGTAGGCAAAGGAACATCCGTCCAAATGTTTTTCCCCCGCGTCAGTCACAACAAAATGGCGCAAACTCTCATCGAAGAAACTCGCATCAAACTTCCCACAGGCAGGGAGACCGTTCTTGTGGTTGATGATGAGTATGAACTCCGAGAAATTGCATTACAGCATCTCAACGCTCTGGGATACACGACCATCAGTGCGGATTGCGGAGAAGCTGCACTCAAGATTATTGAGAATAGAGACGATATTGAGTTGGTATTCAGTGATATTGTGATGCCTGGAACGTTGGATGGTTATCAACTTGCAAAACATGGCCATGATGCTCGCCCAGCTTTAAAATTTTTACTGACAAGCGGATTTGTTAAAACATCCGAAGATGATGTTCATAACAACAGTGATTTTATGGCAAACCTTAACCGGCACATTCTCCGCAAACCCTACAATAAAAGAGAACTGGCCAATGCCATCCGGCAGTCATTAAACGAATAAACGCTCTTTGTAGAACTCCAAGGTCACAGGACTGCCCCTCCCGCCTTGTATAAATTTATCTCTGTTCTCTTGACCAAAATCAAGGCGCCGACATAAGAGCTTTCCTATATTGCCCCACCGGTAACTGAATGAAAGGGTGTTGGCAATGCATACCAAATCTGCAGCCCGCAATATATTTTATGGTGGTTCGTTGTTTTTCTTGCTGATATTTTTCGGCCTGACAGCGCACAGCCATTACTATGCGAAGAACGTATCAACCGACGAGACGACACTGACCGAATCCGTTGTCCATGGCAAGAAGATTTGGGAAAATAAGTCCTGCGTCAACTGCCACACCATATTGGGTGAAGGTGCATATTTTGCGCCGGAACTTGGGAATGTGTGGATTCGTTTTGGCGGAAATGACGATGAAGAAGGCGCTCGCGAAGCCCTTAAAGACTGGATGAAAAACCAGCCCTCCGGCATTGAAGGCCGGCGTCAGATGCCACAATTTAACCTCACCGAAGCAGAGCTAGACGATCTCGTCGATTTTCTGAAATGGGTAAGCACCATTGATACCAATGGCTGGCCGCCAAATGAAGCTGGCTAAGGAGTAACAGCAATGAAATACCAATCTCAAAAAATTGCCATAGCCTACTTTGCGGTCGCTATGGCGTTGTTTGCCGTTCAGGTCCTTGGTGGCCTGCTTGCCGGCTTCATTTATGTCTTCCCAAATTTTCTAGCTGATTTGGTGCCCTTCAGTGTGGTCCGAATGGTGCATACTAATGCCCTTGTCGTTTGGCTGATCCTTGGTTTTTTTGGGGCCGCCTATTACTTGGTTCCAGAAGAAGCCGAACGGGAAATCTACAGTCCCAAAATCGCCTATCTTCAGCTTATCATATTGACCGTCGGAACGCTGGGCGCCGTTATCACTTATGTCTTCAATCTTTTTGAAGGAAACGTTGTTTTAGGCCTCCAAGGCCGTGAGTTTTTGGAACAACCTTTATGGGTGAAACTCGGCATCATCGTTGCGGCTTTGATGTTCTTGTTCAACATTTCCATGACCGTCCTCAAAGGCCGTAAAACAGCAATCACAAATGTCTTGCTCCTGGGTCTATGGGGCATCGCGATCTTCTTCCTGTTTAGCTTGTACGTGCCAGATAACCTAGTGCTCGACAAAATATACTGGTGGTATGTTGTCCATCTGTGGGTTGAAGGTGTTTGGGAGCTTGTTATGGCGTCAATCCTTGCCTTCTTGCTTTTGAAGCTGACCGGTGTTGACAGAGAAGTCGTTGAAAAATGGGTCTATGTTATCGTTGCCCTGGCTCTATTCTCAGGCGTACTTGGCACGGGCCATCACTATTATTGGATCGGGACACCTAAATACTGGACATGGATCGGATCAATCTTTTCTGCCATGGAAGTCGTCCCCTTCTTTGCGATGGTTGTGTTTGCCTTTACCATGGTCTGGAAAGGTGGCAGGAACCATCCTAATAAAGCTGCGGTTCTTTGGGCACTCGGGTCTGCCGTTATGGCTTTCTTTGGCGCAGGTGTCTGGGGGTTCTTACACACGTTACATGGTGTTAATTTCTTTACCCATGGGACCCAAATTACGGCAGCTCACGGTCACCTTGCTTTCTTTGGTGCCTATGTCTCCATTAATTTGGCCATCATCACATACTCCATCCCATATTTGCTTAAACGGGAACCGTATAATCAAGTGCTGAACATGGTCAGCTTCTGGATTATGAACAGTTCCATGGCTTTCATGACGGTCGTCCTGACTTTTGCAGGTGTTATTCAAACGCATCTACAACGGGTCAACGGTGACTACTTCATGGATGTGCAAGATCAGTTGTCATTGTTCTATGCGATGAGATTTGGGGCAGGCGCAATTTTTGTCATCGGTGCCCTCCTCTTTATCTACTCAATCTTCGTGCCTAGAAAAGAGCTGATTTCAGCTCCTAGCACAGCACCTGCTGAGTAAAGGCTATGAATATGCTGACAAAGACGAACCAACAAACATCACCAACGGTGCCTTTCTACCAACCCGTTGGCGATGAATGTGCCATCTTCGAGAAGGCCTTTAAGCTGAAATTACCATTATTGCTTAAAGGCCCGACCGGTTGCGGTAAAACACGCTTTGTCAGCCACATGGCAGCCAAACTTGGGCTGCCACTTAATACAGTATCGTGTCATGATGATTTGGCAGCGGCCGACCTTACCGGTCGCTACCTTCTCAAGGGCGGGGAGACCGTCTGGGCAGACGGCCCCCTCACTCATGCTGTGCGGAACGGTGGAATTTGTTATCTGGATGAAGTGGTTGAAGCCCGAAAGGATGTGACTGTGGTTATTCACCCTCTCACAGACGATCGCCGTATTCTCCCCCTTGACCGAACGGGTGAAACACTCGATGCGCCAGATGATTTTATGCTCATCGTGTCGTATAATCCGGGATACCAGAATATCCTCAAATCTCTAAAACCGAGTACACGACAACGCTTCCTTGCTCTAGAATTTGATTTCCCACCGCCCGAAACTGAAACCATCATTGTCTCCCAAGAAAGCGGATTGGACACAGAACAATGTGCACAGCTTGTGCGTCTTGCTGCAAAACTTCGGGCGCTCAAAGGCCAAGATCTTGAAGAAGGTGTATCCACGCGATTATTGGTCTATTGCGCCACTCTAATCCAGGATGGGGTTGCTACAGAACGGGCCGTCGAGGTTGCCTTGATCGAACCTCTGGCTGATGATGCAGATATTAAGGCTGGCCTTAGAGATATTGTTCAAGCCATTTATGGGTGACCGCTCATGGTCCAACTGACAAGCATTTTTGAACCCGAAGAATTTATAGGAGCCATTTGGCATCGGTTAGTCGCGGATGTCGGTCGGGAACACCATTATCCTGAAGCTGCTATAACACTTGACCAAATGCGCCGCCGCCTCGAAATTTTTTACCGCGGTATTGGTGGTTTTGCAGGCGTTGAGATAAAATCCATTACGGCAGAAACAGTTGACTACAGAAAAACGTTTTTAGGCCAAATTGGTCACGGATCCAGTGCCGTCACCCGCGCGCGCTTTGACGGTGACCACCTTTACCTCCCTGAGGTAATGGATTTGTTCAAACAAAAAGAAATGAATGAAGCCGCCTATAAATGGCTCGCAAGTTGGGCTGCAATCGCTGGAACCGAGAGCCCCATCACTGCCGAAGATCCTCTGCAAACTGATATTTCTTTCATTCGATTTGCCATCAAGGTGCAGGCGAGACTAATCGATCGGCTACCGGGAATGAAAGCGGTATATGACACCCTTTTACCTGCTCTTTTGGAAAACCGGCCGAAACAAAAACTGCCGCCAATTGAAGCCGAACTGGAGAATGCCCTTCTAGCGCTTATGATGGGACACAAACCTCCTAACTTGGACAATGAAATCTGGCGGGCCCTTGTTAATCCTGAGCTCGATATTAGCGCCCTGAAAGCCCCTCATGGATATAAGACTTTCTTTCCCTTTGTACTTTGGGGGGAAATTATTCCCGCGAGAACGGCACGGCCGGGCAGTAGAAGTACACAAGAGGCTGGCGGTTCCGAGAGCAAAGACGACACACAACAAGAAGCCACCAAAAAAGCAAAACGCAAAAAATCTGATCAGATTGAGAAAGACAATTCACTGCTCCTTCATCGGTTCGAAAGTATTTTGTCTTGGTCAGAAATGATGAATATCAATCGCAGCATTGATGATGACGAAGAGGAAAACGCTAAAAAAGCCATGGAAGATCAAGATGAAATTGGCCTCACAAACATAGCCAAAAAAGCATCAACAAAATTGAAATTTGATCTTGATCTCGCTCCCGAAGATGTTGTGCATGAGCGACTTGCCTCAAAATATGTATATCCAGAATGGGATTATCGTAAAAATATTTATCATCGGGACCATTGTAGAGTTTTGGCTGCTACAGCCCCCCAAATGGAACAAGACAATGACTGGCAACCTGATGAGGACGCCCGTCGCCGCATTCGGGCTGTAAAGCGGCAATTTGAAGCTCTGCACCCCAAACGGGAAACATTTCTCCGCCAAACCGACGGAAATGAAATTGATATGGATGCCATGTTGCGATCCCATTGTGATCGTTTGGCCGACGGACAAGGCTCGAACAGAGTTTTTAGCAACACTCGCGAAGCTGCACGTGATCTATCGGTCAGTGTCCTCATTGACATATCCCGATCTTCTGAGAGTTGGATTGAGGGACGTCAAGTCCTTGAAATTTCTCGGGAAGCGCTAATGTCACTCGCCATTGGATTGACCGCCTGCGGCGATGACAATGCCCTGTATAGCTTTTCCTCGCTTAAACGAGATCGCGTCAATGTATCCACCATAAAAGGATTTGATGAAGCCTTGGGCCCTCACATTTTCTCCCGCATTGGTGCCCTTAAACCCGGTTTCTATACCCGTCTCGGCGCTGCAATCAGGCACGTCAATCAGGAACTCACTAAGACAGCAAGTACACAACGACTGCTTCTTGTCCTAACCGACGGTAAACCTAATGATCTAGATCATTATGAAGGACGTTATGGGGTAGAAGATACTGCCATGGCAGTCCGCGAAGCGCGCCGCACGGGAACATCGGTATTTGGCATCACAATTGACAAAAAAGCGCAAAGTTACTTCCCCTACATTTTTGGTCGCAACGCCTATTCAATTGCCAATCAAGCCAGTGACCTCACACGAGCATTGCCCCTTATGTACCGGCAACTGGTCATATGAGCCTCAGCGAAAGCAACGACACAGATGATTGGGGACCGTTATCGGGTTTGCCCGGAAACCCTATTATGTGGATACTTATTGCCAGCGAACTCATCGTCTTTGGCGCCTTTTTTGTAGGCTTCAGCCTATTACATATAACTGAGCCAGAGCTTTTCATTCAGTCACAGAACAAACTTGATCGTTTGGCAGGCGGCTTAAATACAATGGTTCTTGTAACCAGCGGCCTTTTTGCGGCGCTAGCGGTTCATTACCAACGGCAACGGAATACTCTCAAAACACGCCTATGGCTCACCAGTGCTGGATTTCTTGGTGTTCTTTTTCTCATTATTAAATGGACTGAATACGCAGATAAATTCAATCAAGGTATAAGCCCCGACAGCAATTCATTCTTTATGTGGTATTTTCTGTGCACGGGTTTCCATGCCATGCATGTGATCTTTGGTATTTTTCTACTTATTGTCATTGGTTGGAAAAATACAGATGAGAATATTCTTACCGGTACAGCCTTTTGGCATATGGTCGATCTCATATGGGTGATCATGTTTCCCGTTATATATTTGATCAGGTGAGGTGAAATGCAGACCTCCACCTTCGCCTCCGCACGAACGCTCATTTGGGTGTGGCTAGTTCTGATTGCCCTCTCCGCAGGCACTTTGTTTGTCGGAGGAGCCACAACAGAGGAAAGCTACGGCATTCTAGGCGGAGCGGCCTTGTTCGTTATCACTTTCTTCAAAACAAAACTGATCCTCAACTATTACTTAGATTTAGAGACCGCAACAGGCAATTGGAACACGCTCTTTTCCAGCCTGGTGTTCCTAATCTTGCTAATTCTATTCGGCTTATACTGCGCAAGCCTTCTCTTATAAAAGAATAGCATTCAGACCAACCAAGTTACTCCCGCCAAAAGCATGTCTAATTAATTCAATACTCAATTGCTCTCGATCAATGGCAGTTCCAAATGGATATCTTATAAAGAATTATAAGTTAAGTGAAGTAAAAGACCTCTCCAAAAATCAATTTTTGGATCGTGTTCCTTTATTTCTAAGGTTATTTGACAACTTTTTGTAGGAGTCTTGAATAATGTCTTAATACAGGTCGGCACTGTTAGTCAGGCGACTGAGGTCTACTTCCCCATCGCCGATGATTTCCATAGCTGCTCCCGCTGAATAGAAGAAAAAGATCAGCGCATACCCAGCCATTCAAATTCGAGAAAAGTGAATCTCTGGGAACGAAGACAATTCAGATTTTAAGGAAAATCAAATAACCAATTCAACAAGCCACGAATTCAAGAACTAACCTTTACTGTTATTAATTGGGGATAAGTAAAATGGAAAATAGTTTCACTGAAAAAAACGGAGTTTCCCGCCGGGGTTTCTTGTCCAGTACAGTTGCAGCTGCTGGCATGAGTACACTCGCTGTTGAATTGACGTCTAGTACTGCCGCAGCAGCCACAAATATAGCCGCCGCTGATATAGACAAACTACCAAGAGTAAAACAAGAATTAGTCGCGCCGCCGTTTTTTCCAAAGCACGATCAAATTGCT
>JBALWO010000068.1:7984-13993 GCA_036960775.1 Pseudomonas marincola
TCAGATGACCCCCAAACGGGCCTAGAAACTTGGTTTATCGCCGGGGGAGCTGCAGGTGCCGCTACCTATACTTTCCTTCAGCCAGGCGTTTACGCTTATGTCAATCACAACTTGATTGAGGCTGTATTGAAAGGCGCCACTGCCATCTTTGTCGTGGAAGGTGAATGGAACAATGACTTGATGAAGCAGGTGAAAAAGCCGAGCCCCATAAAATAACAACGGTTGAATGATTTGAATTAAGTCAAAACCTTGAATGCCTGTTCTCAGGCGTTCAAAAATCAGGAGGTCGTAATGAATTTTACAAAAATATTATCTATACTCTCATTAGGTTCTTTATTGCTTGGAGCGCAAGGCGTGATGGCAGCGGGTGATCCCGTTGCCGGCAAAAAAGTGGCTAAGAAATGCGCTATTTGTCATACCTTAACAAAAGACGGCATTCAAAAACTTGGGCCAAACTTGTATGATATTTTGGGCAAACCCGCAGGCAAAATTGCGGGATACAAATATTCAGACGCCATGTTGAATTCGGGTCTCACTTGGGATGCCACAACCTTTACTGACTTCATTACAAAGCCAAAGAAGTTTGTCAAAGGCACCAAAATGGGTTTCAGGGGGATCAGAAAAGCATCCCAGCGGGCTGATCTTCTTGCCTACTTTAACACATTGAGAGATACGCCTATGGCCGCAGGGCCGGTTGGAAATGCCGAAAATGGTATAAAATCGGCTGCTAGATATTGCGCAGACTGCCATACCTTCGAAAAAGGTGGCAAAGTCATTTATGGACCAAACTTGTTTGGCTCATACGGTCAACGCGCGGCAACCATTAAGGGCTACAGCTATTCTGCGGCGCTAATGAACTCTGGCTTAGTTTGGAATGATGTGAATTTGGACAGTTTCATGGCAAACCCAGAGCAGTTTGTAAAAGGGACAATTGCCAGGTTCCCCGGCTTAAAATCAGCACAATCCAGAGCAGATATCCTTGCCTATTTAAAGACCTTAAAATAGGTAGTTATTTAGGAAGCTGACATGAAAAAAATGAACGCGCTATCTGTTGTTACCATTTTTTTTATAGCCCTTAGCGTTTTGGCGCTAGGGGCCATTAGCTGGAACGAACTGGAACAACCCGCGAATACTTCGGCATTATTGCCTGGATTAGAAATGCAAAAGATCGTGGCGGGTGACTATAACCTGACCATTCTAGTCCCAAGTTCCTTGGGCCGGAAATACCACTCAAAACAGGCATCAATCAAACACCCCTACTATATTTCACGCCATGAGATCACTATTGATCAGTGGAACAAATGTGTCGCGGGTGGAGGATGTGCGAAACAAGCGAAACAACGCCGGTATCAAGCCGGCAATCACCCTGTCACGCTCGTCTCTTGGTATGACGCTTATAGTTTCACACATTGGCTTTCAGACATTTCAGGGGATGCCTACCGTTTGCCGACCGAAGAAGAATGGGCATACGCCGCTTTCACCGGGAACGATGTAACCAAAGACACTATTGAAGATCTAATTCAAAACCGCAAGATGGCTGAGACAGCGACATTCAGCAAATTTAGAAAAACAAAAACCGTCGGCTCAAACGGCCAAAACGCATGGTCCATAACCGATATGAAGGGGCCCGTTTGGGAATGGACCCTAACGTGCTGGTTTTCATCCGATGAAGAAAACAAAAGAAAATGGACGATTGCAGAACTCAGTGAACCTGATCTCTGCTCTAACCGTGTTGTCCAAGGGGAAGAACGCGCCCATGTTCCATTTTTCGTAGACAAAGTTTATTCCGGCGGCTGCGGTACCGGTAGTCCGGTCGATCATATCGGTTTTCGGGTTGTGAGAGAAACAGGCACGTTAGAGCGCTTCCTTTAGAAAGAAACGTCACCCCGGACCCTCCTACCCAATATTTCAAAACCTTAGTCTTCATTCAGAATTGATGTATTATTTCTGTTCGGACGAGAAGCAATCTCTCGTTTTCTAAAATGGACACAAGGCGATAGATAAGTTCAATACGTGGCCTACTGAACCTCTACTTACGTATTCTTGCCACAAGAACTCTTGTTAGCGACAAAACGCCGCCCCCTTAATAAGGGGCGGCGTTTTGATGATTTGGTTGCGGGGGTAGAATTTGAACCTACGACCTTCAGGTTATGAGGCTGACGAGCTACCGGGCTGCTCCAATGGAAACCTCCACGTGCGCCACAACGGAACCTCTGAACCTGCCGATAATATACAGAATTAATAATATATTAAATTGAGACCTATAAAATAGTCACTGATTTCGCCAATGGACAACCGGACACTGGAAACTATTTTATGACTTACTCAAAACTGTTGTTTCTGATGACTTGGTTATTCATCTCAATCATTGCTACACCGTCTCAAGCGAAAGAGAAAATCCGCCTTGGTGTGAGTGAATTTCCACCTTTTGTGATCGCTCACGATAAAGAAGTAAGCGGCATTGATATTGAGCTGGCCAATTACATCGCTGAACAATTGGACCTGGAAATCGAATATGTAAAATGCCCTTGAAAACGCTGCCTGCATAATATGCGGGTTGGCCAGCTGGACATACTACCTGGTGTTTTAAGAAGGCCCACACGAGAAGAATACATGCATTTTATCACCCCTCATTATGTACAAGCTCAAAAAACCTTTTACGTTCGGACAGAAAGTTCCATTCAAATCAATTCATATGAGGATCTACAAGGGCTGTCCATAGGGGTTGAAAGGGGAGCCAAATCCTTTAAGCCTTTTGATAGTGATGGATCGTTACAAAAGATTGAAGTAAATGAACTCATTCAAGCTATAAGAATGACCAAGCGCGACCGATTGGACACCTTTATCGCATCAATTCCTGTCACCGATTATCTGCTTATGAAAAATGACCTTCACAAACATTTCAGGAAATCAAAACTCCGTTACCACGGAGAAACTGAGTTAGCTTTCTTTACCATCTCAAAAAAATCGAAATACTCGCGAAGACTAGAAGAGTTCAATAATGTCATGGAGCAGGCTAACTCTCACGGTACCATCGGTAGAGTAATGAACAAATATGTGACTGGCACAGATATCCAATCATATTTGATAAATTAGAAAAATAACCCCCCGCTTTAAGCAACAGTATTTTTACAATTCAATATTTGGTACTGTAGGGTGTTGCCTCGTGTTTTCGAGCAATTTTTCTGAGCTGTGTTTGTGCCTATTTATAAAGTTTTCTACGTCACATTTTTCAGGCCTAACACCGGCAAAAAGCTCTACATAGTGTTGCACCCGTGTAATCCTTTCTTCCCAGCCTTCCGAGATTTGCATAGAGATGTACCCAATCTGTGTATAGATCACGGTCATACCCCGCACTTCTGATTGTTCTTCGCTATAGCCAAAGCGGCGAAACACGCCCGTGACAGCGGCGATACGGACTGCATCAGCTTTGCTCAAACGCAACTGTAGGCTTGGATCGACCCGTGCCCAATTACGAATGGCCAGATCTAGTCGTGCATCAAAAAGTGCAGAATTAAGCCAGCAATCCGTCAGATTGAAAAGCGCTTGGCAAATATTATTCGTGTCCGTGCGGCACTGATCGACCAATTGGTTGGTATTCTTTGTCTCCCACAATCTAATCATTGCTGAATGTAGCTCAGCGATATCTTCGAAATACCAATAGAACCCGGTGCGAGAGAGATTCAGGTGTTTTGCCAATGGCATCACTTTTACGGCATCGATCCCATCGGAAACCAAAAGCGAGTAGGCCGCGTTCAGCCACGTGTCTCTTGAGCCGCGCTGCCGAGGTGAGGTTGAAGTATTCATAGCAAACACAATACCGTTCTTGACACATGTGTCAATTCGATGAAATGTGTCTACATTATATTTATGTGAATAAGCTATGCATGCATGCCCTTCCCGCCGAAAAGGATTTTCTCATGTCCAAAGACCCCCTGTTACAACCTTTTCAGCTAAAGCACCTGACTTTGAGAAATAGGATCATGACGACAAGCCATGAACCGGCTTATCCAGAGGACGGCATGCCCAAAGCTCGCTATCGCGCCTATCACGAAGAGCGGGCCAAGGCAGGTGTCGCGCTTGCAATGACAGCTGGATCGGCAACAGTCTCCAAAGACAGCCCACCAGTGTTCAACAACATCCTGGCCTATAAGGACGAAGTTGTTCCGTGGATACAGAACCTATCCGACGGCTGCCACGAACATGGCTGCGCAGTGATGATTCAGTTGACACATCTGGGTCGGCGGACGACCTGGAATAAGGGAAACTGGTTGCCCTCGGTGTCCTCCTCCAAACACCGCGAGCCCGCACACCGTGCCTTTCCAAAGCTCATCGAAGATTGGGATATCGACCGGATCATCGTTGATTTTGCCGACGCGGCAGAGCGGATGAAGGCCGGGGGCATGGATGGGATCGAGTTACAGGTTTACGGCCACTTGCTGGACCAATTCTGGTCGCCGCTGTCTAATGATCTAAGTGGTCCCTACGGAGCCGATACTCTGGACAATCGTATGCGTTTTCCAATGGATGTGTTGGCAGCAATCCGCAAACGCGTCGGTGCCGAATTCATTGTCGGTTTCCGCTATACTGCGGACGAGGCCCAAAAGGGCGGCATTACGGCCGAGGACGGTTTGGAGATTTCTAAGCGATTGGCTGCAACCGGCCAACTGGACTTTCTTAATGTCATCCGTGGCCGCATTCACACTGATCCTGCAATGACTGACGTTATCCCTGTACAGGGCATGGCAACTGCGCCACATCTTGATTTCGCTGGTGAAGTCAAAAAGATCACCGGGCTGCCAACGTTCCACGCAGCCAAAATTTCTGATGTAGCCACCGCGCGCCACGCAATTGCTAATGGCTTGTTGGACATGGTCGGTATGACGCGCGCCCATATGGCCGACCCCCATATTGTCAGAAAGATCATGGAGGGGAGAGAGGAAGATATCCGCCCCTGTGTTGGCGCAACCTATTGTCTCGACCGCATCTATCAGTCAGGTGAAGCACTGTGTATTCACAATGCCGCGACAGGCCGAGAACTAACAATGCCTCATGACATTACATCTGCCGTAAAGAAGCGTAAAATCGTGATTGTTGGTGCTGGGCCAGCAGGGCTTGAAGCTGCTCGCGTTGCTGCAGAGCGTGGGCACGATGTCACTGTTTTTGAGGCACAAGCAGACCCCGGCGGGCAAATCAGACTTACGGCCCAAACTCCCCGTCGGCGCGATATGATGATGATCATCGACTGGAGAATGGCGCAATGCGTGGCCCGTGACGTGATCTTTCACTTTAACACCTGGGCTGAGGTAGAAGAGGTGGCGGCACTCAATCCAGATGTTGTAATCGTTGCAACGGGCGGTATGCCCAACACTGAATTGTTCGAAGCTGCCGAAGACACACAACATGTCGTCACAGCATGGGATATCATTTCAGGTGATGCGAAACCCTCGCAGAATATCTTGATCTATGACGAAAGCGGCGATCATCCAGGTTTGCAAGCCGCAGAAATTGCCGCCGCGGCAGGATCAAAAGTTGAGATCATGACACCTGACCGTACGTTTGCGCCTGACATCATGGCAATGAATTTGGTTCCCTACATGCGCTCGTTACAGGAAAAGGATGTGACCTTTACAGTGACTCGCCGGTTGATGGCCGTTGCTCGTTCGGGCAACAAACTGACCGCTACAATTGGCACTGACTACAGTGACCATCGATACAGGAAAGACTACGATCAGGTCGTGGTGAACTACGGCACGTTGCCACTGGATGAAATTTATTTCGAGCTCAAACCGCTCAGCACAAACGGAGGGGCGGTGGATCATGACGCTCTGATAGCCGGTAGGCCACAGACTATGGTGCGGAAGCAGCCGGGTAACTTTCAGCTCTTCCGCATTGGTGACGCTGTTTCTGCGCGCAACACACATGCTGCAATTTTCGATGCCTTACGGTTAATGAAGGATATCTAACCATCGATCAATCTCAACTGTACAAAGTTCTCAGCCCCAACTG
>JBALWO010000069.1:0-13635 GCA_036960775.1 Pseudomonas marincola
CTTTGAATGGAACTTTCAAGGCGTCTGAGCCGGGCATGGAAATTGAATTCCATTACGAAGATGACAATGGCGTCAAAAGCAGCACGTATGCGGCAACCGCCAACGCACTTGGTACTGGCGCGTTCTCTCATGAATATGGCGCGCCCTATAACGCTGACGGGCCCGTCAGTGGATGGATAAAAATTGTCGGTGACAGCCATGAATTTAGTTCCGCACCTTGGAATTACGAATTGAATTGCGCGCGACCGGCTCCCACCAAATTTAAAGTTGAAAACCCACCTTCCATCAAGGTTGATTACGTAAAACTGGAAAACTATGTTGTGATGTCAGATAAGCGTTATTGCCCAACTAAGGCCATCGTTTATGGCGTTGTTTCGACAAATGGTAGCCCTTTCACCGGAAACGCATCATTACAGGTAAAAATTGATGGGCAGAACAAGTATTCTGGCGCTCAAGCGCTCAATATAGGGGCTAATGTTAACTGGCCGGTTATGCATACCGTTGATTTGGACTGGTCATCGCAAGGATCTGAAAGTGCTACCTATGCGACCAACAACGCGACCGGCCCAACGTCAAAAACAATTTTTGGGAAATTAATATTGTACAATTCTGAAATGACGCCAATACAGCCCGCAATGGCATTCGCGCCTCTGAATATTGGATGCACGATGGAGTTCGCCAGTGTCCAATCAAATACGGCTGCTTCTCCGAAGGGAAAAAGCAACACCTACGGCTCGTCGGCTACGTCTAAAAGTGCCGCTCCCTCAACGGCAATTCCAAAAACATCTCGGACATCGCCCTCAACATCAACAAAGGCTGTAACCCGTTCAACCACTGCAAAGGTAGCGAGACTTGTGTTGCCTGATCTGGTGGTTAAATCTGCGTCCCATGATGGGAAGGGGAGCTGGAAGATAAAGATCGCTAATATTGGCCAGGCAAATGCATCTGCCACAACCGTCCGGCTTGTCCTGGAAAATAGAAAATCGATCACAGGAAAAGTCGGCGCACTCAAAAAAGGCCAAACAAAATCGATCACAGTTAAAACCGGATCGCGCTTGAAAGTCACATCGATCTCGATCGACCCAACCCGAAAAGTTCAGGAAATCAATGAACGAAACAATCGCCTGAAATTGTAGGAGCTCAATTTGAATTCCAGTAAGTAGCGTATTTTCGAGAAAGATAAAGTAACAAGTTAAGTTAGGTACGGGAGCCTATAGCTAACTTAACTTGTTATTATCGGAAAATGGGACGGAATTAAATACTACGTCCACCATCAACATCCATGGTAACGCCGGTAATAAACTCAGCATCATCAGAGGCAAGATAAAGGGCGGCACCTGCGACGTCGGATGGCCGACCAAGACGACCCATAGGGATTGTGGACAAGAACTTTGCGCGATTTTCAGGTGTATCTTCGATACCCATGAATTCCTCTAACAATCCAGTTTCACTCAGAACCGGACAAATAGCGTTCACACGAATATTGTCTGGCGCCAGTTCGACCGCCATTCCCTTCGTTAAATTTACTGCTGCGGCTTTACTGCCGTTATACCAGACCAATCCTGGCCGTGGCCGATTGGCACCAACAGAGGCCACATTGACAATTAATCCGCCGCCATTTTTCTTAAACACAGGAACAACTTCTAGTGCAGCAAGATAAATCGCCTTAGTGTTGACGTCGAAAATTTTGTCGAATGTTTCTTCATCTACATCCAGCATCGATCCATTCCGGCTAGTATAACCGGCGTTGTTGATCAAAATATCGAGGCTGCCAAATTTTTCTGAAGCCAAAGCAATCATAGCGGCAACATCGGGGCGGGATGTTACGTCACCAGCAAAGGACACGGCGGCGTCTCCAATTTCATTGGCAACGCGCTTGGCACCTTCTGCATTGATATCTGCCACAACGACTTTGGCGCCTTCAAGCGCGAAACGTTTTGCAATGCCTTCGCCAAAACCAGAACCGGCGCCGGTAACGATTGCTACTTTTCCTTTAATACGCATATCTATTCCTCAATTTTTTATTCAATTAATCGTGTTTGAAAACAACTGTTTTGGAGACTGAAAATTCGTGCATGGCGACAAATCCTTTTTCACGGCCGTGGCCACTGTGCTTAACCCCGCCGAAAGGAAGTTCCACGCCGCCGCCCGCACCGTAATTGTTGATAAATACCTGACCGCAGCGGAGCGCCTTGGCCAGTCGCATTTGCCGTCCCCCATTTTGGGTCCAAACACCGGCAACTAAGCCAAATTCGGTCGCATTGGCCAAGCGGATGGCGTCGGCTTCATCCTTGAACGGGATGGCCGCAAGGATTGGGCCAAATACCTCTTTTAGAGCGAGCGGAGAGTCTTCCGGTACAGGTCCATAAAGAGCTGGCGGAACGTAATATCCATCTTCTGGCGCATCTGGATCCAAAGACGCGCGGGCGATAAGCGTCAGCCCTGCACTTTGGCTTTGCTCAATAAAGGATTTCACACGGCCCATCTGTTTCGCACTGATCAAGGGTCCGCAGTTAAGATCCTTTTCATGGGCCCCGACGACAAGCTTACTAATCCGTTCCCCGAGTGCCGCTGCAAATTCATCGAAAATATCCTCTTGGATAAGAACGCGACTTCCGGCGGAACAAGTCTGCCCGCCATTTTGGATAATGCCATTTACAACCACTGGCAAAGCTTCTTCAAAATTCGCATCAGAGAAAATAATTTGAGGTGATTTTCCGCCAAGCTCCAAAACACAAGGCCTGTGGTTTTCTGCGGCTGCTTTTTGAACCATCGTTCCCACTTCGGGGGAACCAGTGAACGATAAAAAATCAACATCGGGATGTGCCGAAAGTGCTGCACCCGCCTCGCGCCCATACCCTGTGACGATGTTTATCGCTCCGGGAGGGAAGCCTGCTGTATCGGCAAGTTCTACCAATCGCAAGCAAGTCAGGCAGGCTTCTTCCGCGGGTTTTAAAACCACTGCGTTGCCGACCGCTAGGGCAGGCGCCAAAGATCTGCCGAACATCTGAGCCGGGTAGTTCCAAGGAATAATGTGACCAGTGACACCGTGTGGTTCTCGGTTTACAGCTACAAAATATCCATCAAGATACGGAATAGTTTCACCGTGGAGTTTATCCGCAGCACCGCCGTAGAATTCGAAGTAGCGCGCGCATGCCGTAATATCGGCACGGGCTTGCGTTAGTGGTTTTCCTGTATCTTGTGCTTCAAGGCGTAAAAGAGCTTCAGCGTTTTCAGAAATGAGAGCACTTAACCTAAAAAGAAGGCGGCTTCGTTCTATGGGAGGCAGTTTTCCCCATTCACCGTTGAGACTCTTTCTGGCCGCCTTAACGGCAAGATCAATTTCCACTTCTCCGCCGCGTGCGATGCGGGCAAAAACTTTTCCGTTGCTTGGCGACAAAACGTCGATCATATCGCCAGAAACAGATGGGGCCCATTGACCATCAATGAAAATTTTTCCGTCAGTCATTCGTTTTCCTTTAGCGTCAGATCGTATATTCACGTTTTTGAGTTAATCTATGGGCAGAATTTTAGCTGTGAATTATGCTATGCGTCTAATACCACTTGGTGATAACTGACATGCTTTTGTGGCATGGTAGATTATCCAAAAAACCCCTCGTGCCCTTATTCAAGGATGACGGAACAATAAAGCCGATCGGAAAACGAAACAGCAGCTAGGTCAATGGACTGCAGCGAACATCAATTTTTCCTCGGTCGCATCCAATGGTGAGAACTCTTCCACAATTTTTCCTTGGCGCGCCACAAGCAATCGGTCTGATAGCAACATCACTTCTGGTAGGTAGGACGAGATGACGACCACGGCCTTTCCCTCATCAGCAAGTTTATTGATAATCTGGTGAATTTCTGCAATTGCACCAACGTCAACGCCGCGTGTTGGTTCGTCAAAAATGATAAGGTTCGGCTCCTGCACCAACGATTTTGCAATCACAACTTTCTGCTGATTACCACCGGAGAGTTCTATTACCCGCGCCGCTTTAGTGACCGCGCGCACTTGTAGAGATTCAACCCATTTATCGCCTAAATCATCTACTTCACGGGGTTTTATCCAGAATTTTCCAAATCGGATTTTTGCCAATAAGCCAATGAACACATTTGATTTGATCGACATAGTTTCAAAGAAACCTTCGACCTTTCTGTCTTCAGTAATGTACGCGATCCCATCCTGAATGCTTTGGGCCGGAACACGATAACGAACGGGTTTTTCATGGAGAAATATCTCACCGCCATTTGTGTAATTACGTTTAAGGGCACCGGCCACAACTTTGAATGTTTCCGTCCGTCCAGAACCAACCAATCCGAAGATGCCCGTAACCTGACCCGCAAATACGGACAAGGAATTATTTTTGACAGTATTGCCGACAGATAAATTACTCACGCGGAGCACACGTTTACCCGCAGGCCTAACGGAGGATTTTTTCGTTCCGTAAAGCTCTTCCGATAAATCACGGCCAACCATTGACTGGACAATTCTGGCCCGATCAAAATTTGAGTTAAAGTCGGTAAGAATAAGCTTCCCATCTCGTAAAATCGTGATGCGGTCTGAGATCTCCAGCGCCTCTTCCAAGGCATGAGATATGAAAATAACCGATACGCCGCGCTCTTTGAGTGTTTCCACCAATTCGAAGAAATGTCTTTTCTCTTCTGGTGTTAGGGTTGCCGTAGGTTCATCAAAAACAACAATACGGGCTTCAAGCAACATGGCGCGTGCGATCTCGACCATTTGTTTTTTAGCCGCCCCAAGGGCGCCAACAAGTTGGGTCGGATCCACTTCAAAGTTTAAAGATTGCATGAATTGCTGCGCTGCGATGTTTATACCCCGCAGGCGGTTGAAAAATTTCTCACTGCCAAGGAACAAATTTTGCGCCACTGTCATTGATGGCACCAAACTGGTCTCTTGGAAAACCATTGCAATACCAGCCTCAAGCGCATCTGATGGCGTTTTGAGAGTTATTTCCTCGCCGTCCAGAAGGATTTTTCCAGACGTAGGGGCCACAACACCTGCAATCATTTTGGTCAAAGTCGATTTACCCGCACCATTTTCACCCAGTAGAGAATGAACTTCCCCGCGCATTAAGGTGAAATCAATCTTCTCCACCGCGGCGACACTCGCGTAGACTTTGGTAATCTGCTGTAATTCCAAGATTGGGCTCATGTGGTCACCTCTAGCGTGTCTGTGGTTTCGATCTGTGACACCGACAAACGTAGAATTCGGCCTGCACCTTTGGATAAGGCAAACAACTCATCACCGCGTTGGGCGGTGGAAACTATTCCATGATTTTGTCCTCCCACACGACTGTGCAACGAGAACAGAGGTTTAAAGTTGTCATCAAGCCTGACAACCAATCCATATGAACGGGGCGGCGCCCAAGGTTTGAGGACCCCCATTTGCTTCACACTACCGCCTTGCAATGGTTCCAGAAAATCACTGCCAGAACTGAGGGCAGGTGCGACCCAGTATTTGGGCTCAATCGTATCCATCATTTCTTGGCGATAATCATTTTCGCGGAGAACAAATTCCACGAGTTGAGTCCGGCAGGCAAACAGAGAAAGCCAAAAACCGCCACCATCAGCAGCTGTTATCCGTCCTGGGTATCCGGGAAGATCAGATATTGCAGGCGTCAACTGTGCCTTATCCACTATGCTTATGCGGTGACGCCAACTCTCGGATACAAGAACACGGTTCTGCGCATCTACATATGCTCCAAAAGAGTATGCTAATCCAGATGCAAGGGTCACTATCTCAGAGCTCTGTGGATCGTATCTTAAAAGACGCCCACTGCTGCCCTTTTCCATCAGATCGCGGCTCCATTCAGGATAAGGTTGAGCCTCCGACCCATCACAAATGAGCAATGAGCCGTCTGGGGTTGCTTGCAGGGCGGTCACGGCAACAAATGGCTTGCCGTCGGCACTTGAAATGATCTGGCATTCTTTTGTTCGAGCATTGACAGCCACACTGGTCCCAAGTCCAACTGCCATCGAGCCGTCAGGGAGGAATGCCAACGCGGTGACGGTTTGGTCAAAGGTTGATACTGGGATCAGGTCGCCGCTGGCAGGTATTTTTACGACGTCGGATCCGCAAGCGGCATAGAGATCACCGTCAGGACCGACGGCAATATCTTCAAAGCCTGGGTGCTCTGCATAGACGGGTGCTTGTTCAAGTAAATTATTCGGTTTGAACGCTCCGTCGAGAATTGGGACGGAGAGGCTTGATCCGCGCCCCCCAAATAGAGGCTTTAAGAGCTTTGATACTGCGTTAAACATTGTAACGTCCGCTTGATATAAATTTCGGATCTGCATCGTCCAGTTTGATACGGCCAATTCGGTTGTTAGAGATACCTCCGATATAGAGATAGCCTTTATGTTCCCGCATTGACGTGATCATTGGGTGGTTTTCGCCGCCTAAGTCCCACAGGGTATCGAGGATTTCACCTTGCTCGTTAAACTTGACAATACAGCCGGTGTTAATATTCGGGGCTAACCATTCGTCTCCGGGAAGCTGTTTAGACATTCGGCGTCTGAATCCCGGTTTGCGCATGGCCAGATCAAAGGCCGGGTTCCGCATTCCCATTAACGCCATCCAATAATTTCCATCAGATGAGCGGTTAATATTGTCGGGATAACCCGGTAACCCACTAATAACGGTTTCAGTGGTGCCTTTCTTACTTCCGTCAAACCAATATCGTTTTACTGAGCAGTTCCAACTTTCAGCGAACATTATTGATTCCAAATCAGAAGCCAGCACAACACCATTTGGGAAAATGAGATTTCGCAGCACTGTTGTTGTCGTCTTAGTTTTCGGATCATAACAAATTATGCGGCCGTTTCCGCGCCCTTCCAGACTATCGGTTGGCCATTCATGCATCTCGTAACGAACTGTAGCTTCAGAAAAGAAGATACGGCCATCGGGTGCAATATCCAGATCGTCGGCCAACCGTAGGCGGCTATCATCAATAATAGAGAGCAGAGAACGGTTCGTCTCGTCTGACACTTTTTCGACCTGACGTTCTGGCGTCACACGGTATAAACCCATACCGCCAACGCAAACGTATAAGGACTGCTTGGCGTCGAACGCCATGCCAAGAGGCTGACCACCAATATGGGCATAAACCTCCATCTCTTTGTAATCGGGTGCGAAAAAACGAATGATTTCGCCGTGCCTGTTACCGCAGTATAAATTGTCCTGATCATCCAGTATTACATCCTCTGGAGATTCAACCTGACCAAGACCAATGGTTTCAACCTGCCGCAACCGGTCATTAACCGTATAGGGAGAGTCAGACCCAATTGCCGTTGATGGGGGAGGTGGTAGTTCAAGGTATGACGGACTGACGTACATTTCTTGAACGGCTTTATGTCGATTTTTGAACCAACGGATATCAAGAGTTGCTGCCAACAAAAGGATAACAGCAAGGATTAAACGCGAAGTACCTGCAGGTGTTGCAAGGCGGAGCAAGCCATTGGTGAGCAACAAAATAATGAGTGTTCCCAGTATGGCTTTCGCCACAGATCCTTTTCCGCCACCAAGCCGGATCCCGCCCAATATCGCTGCGGTGAGAACCATGATCTCTAAGCCCTTACCCGTATCTGCCCCAGGGCTAGACAAACGGGATGCATAAAATATTGCTGCAATCGCCGCACATGCCCCCGATGCCACATAGGATAAAGCAACCACACGATTTACCGGCAAGCCGATATTGTAGGCCGAGCGTCTGTTACCGCCGATGGCCATGACATGCCAACCAGCGCGTAACCGGGTCAGGAACACATGCCCTGTAATAGCGACAATGGCGAAGACCCAGACAATTGTCGGAATAGAAAGGAATGTTCCGCTGCCAATGAAATCCCATGCGGGTAGATCAGGAATTACCGAAGAGATTGCAACGGCCACTTCGAAGTTCAGCAAATCGTGGACAGCTTTATAAACGATCAGGGTGACCATCGTCGTTAAGAACGCCCGCATCCGCAAATAGCCGATTAAGACACCATTAACGGCTCCCAATCCGGCGCCACAAACGATGGTGATCGTGATTGCAGCTGCTATTGGGAGGCCAAGTACATTTATGCAATAAAGTACCAAGAGATTACAGAGTGCAAATGTGGAACTGACACTGAGATCAATACCACCAACAATCAGCACAAGCGACATACCAAGTACAACAAAACCGAGCTCGCTCGCCTGACGCAAGGTGTCGGAAAGATTTGCAACGGAGATAAAATTATCAATCCGGGAGCTGAAGAACGCGATAGTAACCATTAGAACCAGCAGTGGTACTCCGGTTTCCATCCACTGCTTTTGCAGCAATTCTCCGAACATCTTGTCCGGCCAGAACCTAGAATGAAGTTTTGTGAGTGTTTTCGACATGGATTTACAGCGCCGTAGAGTTATGAGAACAACGGGTGAATGACTTAAAAATCAGAATGGGTGCTCAATAATGAAGCGCCCATTCTGATTGTTTTTTCGTTAGTGGATCGTGTCTAACGTCCAGCAAGACTGCTTAGCCAAATTCTCTTTGGTAAATTCAACCAATGGTGTGTAGAGAATGGTTTTAGTAGATTGAACTGGATTTTTGTCCTGTAGGGCTGCTGAGATCAACGCGTTCAGGTCACGAGCTTGGCCTGGCACGTCATAGCTAACGTAATGCTGCCACATGCCTTCTCTGATCCCTTTACAGGAAAGCTCTCCGCCGCCGCCAGAAGTTGATACGAAAACTTGCTCGCTCTTTCCAGCTTCCTTAAGGGCAGCCGCTGTTCCAACGTCAGTGTTATCCCACACACCCACAATTGCACATAAATCTGGATGCTGTTGCAGAACAACTTGTGTGATGGATTTTGCCTTAGCAGACTCGTAAGCGCCTGTGGACTGCACTGAAACCACGTTTACATCTTTATTGTTATCAAAGATATTCTCGTATCCCTTCAGCATATAGGCAGAGAACGGACTTGTCGGTGGACCGGCCAATACCAGGACTTTACCCGATGTACCAGTCCCACATTTTGCCACAGCGGCATTGGCTTGTGTTTCACCAATTTGCACCACGTCGGCACCGACAAAACCTGTCGTTAGGATGTTGGTTTTCATGTTGAGTTGAATAACACGGATGCCGGCTTTTTCAGCTTTAAACAGCAGCTTTGCATATGATTGAACGTCTGGGTTCTGAACCACAATCACGTCTGGTTTTTCAGTAATCAGCGAGGTCAAAGTTTGAGCACCTGCAGCAGTATTAAAGTTCGAATTACGAACTTCATAATGATAGCCAAGAGCTTTTGCTTTATCGGCCATCATTTTGGACCAACCTTCAGTCAGATCCAATCCCATGAATACAGGGACAAAGACAACACGTTTGTCTTTCAGCGTGTTATAATAGCCTTCACGTGCTGGGTCGTTAATGCTGTTTTGCGCTTGCGCAATGCCACCAGCGACCATTGATACTGTTACTGCGGCGGCGAACGCCAGGCTTTTGATTTTTATCATTTTTCCGTATCCTCCCAAGTTATGTTGCAAGTATTAGACTTAATCGGCTCTTGCACGTGCCGTAGACAGTTAGATGTCGCCCTGTTGGGCCGTTTCTTCGTTTCGTGGATTAACAATGCTATCCAATGAAACGGCTGCAAGCAGCACCATTCCTCTGATGAGGTTTTGCATCTCGAATGACATGTTCATGATTGTCAGTCCGTTAATGATGGTACCGATAAGCAAGGTTCCGATTACCACATTCATGACACCACCGCGGCCACCAGACAGGCCAATGCCGCCAAGTACGACAACGAGAATAACGTCGTAAATCCAAGTTAAATTGAAGATACGGGTGTCCATGTTGTTTGAAGAAGCCGCTAAGACTAAGCCAGCAAACAAACTGACAAGCGCTGCAATAACATATTGAAGAACAATGATTGGGCGGACTGGTATTCCCGTAATTCGCGCGGCGCCGGGGCTGTCGCCTGCAGAATAAACGAAGGCACCTAGTCGCGTGCGCCGTAGAAATATTCCCACGCCAACTGCGGCTATAATGAAGGCAAGGACTGAATATGGCACACCGTAAATAGAGCCACGGCCCAACCAGCCAATCGCGTCGAGTTCCTTTGGCCAGGGAACAATGTCATATTCAAAAATCCCGCTTTGCCCGATACCGGCGACGCCGATACCAACTGCCAATGTTGTGAACAAAGATGTAATTTCAGCATAGGCAACCAACACGCCGTTGACGACACCAATGGCCGTAGCAAACAGGATGCCAGCTGCAAGTGCGATACCAACACCATATCCATTTGCAGCGACAGTCAATACAACGGCCGCGGGCACAGCAAGTGTCGCAATCATCGAGAGATCAATTCCTCTACCGATAACAACAACCGCCATCCCTAAACCAAGAATGCCAAGAACCGAGACTGTGCGCATCAACGTAAATACGTTGCCGAAGGTCAGAAACCCCGGCAGAAACACAGAAAAGACAGTGAAAATGATCACAAAAAGTATGGAAACGAGCATCAGTTGATCAAATGTTACACTGCTAACGACTTGCCTCAGTGTCTTCTTCTCTACTGAGGATTTCGTAGCATTTACAGAATCCGAAGAAATGGCTTCATCCTCTCAATTAATATGACGTCCTATTCGAATGCCCATTTTTATGAGTTTTTGTGGAGCTATTCGAGTACTTGGCTGAAACCTTATCCATTTGTGTTGACATGCGTCTAATGCCGTTTTTTAATATACGTTATGCTGAAAAGGCATGGGAGCAACCTTCTTCGCGTGGATTATGCTCAGTGGCGTGGTTACGTGTCCGTGAATATCTCTTTAGGGTGACGGAACCCTGTCTGAAGGAACTAGAATGAATTTCACTCATCTCACCAATTTTATACAGATCGTAGAATGGGGAAATATTTCCAAGGCGGCGACTTTTCTGAACATTGCTCAACCCGCGCTCAGCCGGCAGATCCAGTCCCTGGAAGAGTCTTTAGGAGTGAAATTACTCATGCGCTACAGTTGGGGTGTTGAACCCACTGAAGAAGGCAAAATACTTCTCGAACATGCCCACCGTATGGAACGGGAATGTCAATCTGTCAAAGAAGTCATGCAAAGTAATCATAAGGAGCCGAGCGGAAGTGTCGTGCTGGGCGTTCCATCCGCATATGGCATAACGTTGATGCCGGATCTGCTCCAACGTATGCGGATCGCTTATCCAAAAATAGATATTCGCGTTGCTGAAGCCTTCAGTGGCACAATCTATGAGTGGTTGTTCTCAGGACGGCTGGATTTGGCAATTCTTTATAAAACAGATGAAAAAGTAGCCGCCTCAACAACCGATTTTTTTGATGAAGATTTTGCTCTCATATGCTCTCAACCCACTTTGAGAAACCGCCAACAAATCGGCCTTTTAGAAATATCGCAGATGAAAGTCATTGCACCCTGGCGCCCACACAAAGTGCGACTCATATTGGAGACGGCTTTTCTACAAAATAAAATCCCTTTCAAACCGGCAATTGAAATTGACTCTCTCCCTGTTATGAAAGAACTGGCCCTTAGAGGCGAAGGCGTTACACTTCTACCGCCCTCTTCAGTCACAAAAGAAATCCTGAGCGGTAGACTGAAGGCTATTCCTATTACCAAGCCAAGCATCAAACTTTCCATGATGATCGCGCAACCAGCGGGGCGTAGAGAGACACCCATAGTCAGAATTCTTATTAATGAGCTACAGAAGTTGACCTCTGAGCTGTCATCTTCCCAGAAATGGCACTGCCATTTTCCCCCGCCAACTTAAACCCACAAAATCTTCATGTAGAGCCAAAACGATCACCGGTAATTGAACCATAATGGGGCTACTGAGAGCATGGCCTAGCTGATTTCAAGTTTTTCATTTCAGCTCAGCCTTTCCCATTCGGCTCCAGCTATTACATACCGTGCGTAACGAAAATCACGAATATACTCCAACTTTCCAGCAACGAAGCGAAGAAGAACAAAGTATACGGGGCCACTGCTTATATCTTCTTGGTCAAATGCCAACAAAGCCGGGCGCCCCTCTACTTGTCCCGGCATCATCAGCCAATCATGTACGCGGGCATAATTGCTAAAGTAACTTCCCACCTCGTCTTTGCCGGCTAGGTGGGTGCGGGCTACCAATTCAAGGCGGACTTCTTGTGAAAGCAAATCGCGCAAATCATCAAATTTTCTGTCATTGAAAAGTTGAGCATACATGGTCAATTGCTGCTTTTCGGGACTAGAAATAGGTTTCGATGGCTCAGGCGGCATGTCTTGAAAATTTCGGAGCGCTCTGCGTCCTCTATGCAGCGCGGCCTTCACGGAGGCAATTGTGGTATCGGTCAAGTCGGCCACTTCGCCTGTCGTGTAGCCAAAAACATCTTTGAAAATGACGCTGCTGCGCTGACCCGGCGGCAACGCCATGAAAGGACGGAAAGACTCTACAACCTCACTGCGGTCAGGCATTTCAGCATAGGTTGGCTGTAGTGGTTTTGTTGTGTCATGCATAGTGACCTCCCGTTTTTTTGCGCGCAATACATCCAGTGCCGTATTGTGCGCTATTCGAAAGAGCCATCCGCGTAAATTGGCGACCTCATCCCCTCGTTCGATCGCTTCGAATGCCTTCATCATGGCTATCTGTAAAATATCTTCCCCATCGATAACTGAACCCATCATTCGGCTGCAATACCGATGAATTTCGGGACGCAGCGTCGGCAAAGCCTTTTCAAATACCGTAATTGAAACGACGTCAGTGACAGTTTTCTGCATTTTTCTCTCCACAGCGTCTTGCTCCGTCCCAAGCATCTTACTCCATAGCCTCAAGGCTAGTGCCGGTGATTGTGTAGGCGTTGACATCACTTTCCGGCTTACGGGCTAAAAGATCAACCAGATAGCTGCTGGCAACTTTTGCAGTTAGTGGTGCTTCCCACTGATCCATGAACTTTTTAGCGTTTATTCCGGCAGCCTCAGCATAGGCTGCTGAGGCTTGCGTGCCAATTTGGGTGCCCGCGATAAGCTGCTTGGGAATGATACACAAGAAACGCAAATTTAGTCCAAGCCGGTTTGCCTCACGCTGTCCATAATTTACCAAAAAATGCTGCATACGTTTGGCTCCTGCATAGCCACCCGATAGTGGTGAGCCGCCCAGCGCCGCGCCGCTTGAAAAACTAACGATTGTAGAGCCGCTCGCTAGCGGCAAATTCAGTGCGGCCTTGGTAAATTCGAAGGCCAACTTAGTATCATTATTCCAGGTCTCACTGAATTCGTCCCAATTCATTTCATGCACCGGAGTCATTTTTGGATTTTGTCCACCGACCAAAACCAGCAAATCAGGTTCTATGTCACTAAGTAATTGTTGAGCAGACTCATTGCCCGCTGCATCAATGGAAATAGTTTCAATTCTGGCGTCATTGGCTTTTAAATCAGCAAGCCTGTTAGTGTCCCGACCGACGACAACAGTACGAACTCCCAGTTCCGCCAGATTAAGTGCAAGTTCTCTCCCGATCCCGCTGCTGCCACCAATGATCAGTGCATTTTTATATTCCATAGACATAGTTCCATCCCTTGTTGTTTAGTTTATCTTCATAGTGAAGACGAACGAGGTTCGTAAAAGGATGCTGTCGTTGCAAAAAAAATATTCA
>JBALWO010000070.1:0-9244 GCA_036960775.1 Pseudomonas marincola
ATCCTCTTCGGAAAATGCTATCGAACAACCTAAAAGCCACCATTAATTCGGATGATCCCGCTTATTTCGGCGGCTACATGACAGAGAATTATATGGCCGTTGCTGATGCTTTAGATTTGAGTAAAGACGAGATCATCACGCTTGCACGAAATGGCATTGATGCCACTTTTTGCAACGCCGCCGAAAAAACAATTTTGAGCGAAAGACTTGAGACTTACTTGAGCCAATGGAACTCATAAGCAGACATCAGAAAACAATCGAGTTTGAGGGGCAAGATATCCATCTTCCCCTCTTCCTGGATCATCAATCAACGACGCCCCTTGCCCCGCAGGTTCGCAGCCTAATGCTTGACGCTATGGCGTTTCCCGGCAATGCGGAAAGTGGTAGTCACGTATTTGGACTTCAAGCGCAAGAGATTATTCAAAATGCACAAGCAGAAGTCGCGTCCCTAATCAACGCATATCCAGATGAAATTATTTTCACATCCGGCGCGACAGAAGCAAATAATTTAGCCTTGCATGGAACTCTAGCCCTCAGGCCAAATACCGAAGCCCTCCTGACCACACAAATCGAACATAGTTCCATTCTAACCACTGCCCAAACCTTAGAGAAACGGGGACATAAACTCTGTCAGCTTCCAGTGGCACAGGATGGGACCTTGGATGTTAGCAAGCTTCAAGCCGCGATTGCATCCACTGAAGTCGCGCTTGTCTCTGTTCAAATGGCAAATAATGAGATTGGAACACTTCAAAATATTTTCGAAATTGGTGCCCTGTGCCAAAAAGAAAATATTCCCTTTCACTGCGATGCCGTTCAGGCAGCTCCTACGCAAACCATTGATGTGAAACGCGATCAACTCTCACTCCTCAGCCTGTCCTCTCATAAAATGTATGGCCCGCAAGGGATCGGGGCCTTATTTGTAAGGCGCGGCACACCATTATCTCCCGTCATTTTGGGTGGCGGTCAGCAGGAAAACCGAAGGGCTGGCACATTACCCACTGCCCTTATTGCCGGATTTGGCGAGGCCTGCAGGCTCGTGCACAGATGCAGGGATACTGACCGAAAACACTTAACTGAAATTTCAGATCTATTTAAAAGGGAACTTCGCCACCAATTGGGAGCGAACATTCAGTTTAACGGATCTGAAGCGGCGCACCTTCCCGGATGCATTAGCGCGACATTTACGGGCATAGAAGCCGTGGATTTGTTACTGGAAATACCAGAGTTGGCTCTCTCTACTGGATCAGCCTGTGCATCTCATACAGCAACCCCGTCTCACGTTTTAGCGGCGCTTGGCTTAGATGCGAAAACAGCGGGCAGCACTGTTCGAATTGGTTTGGGACGATATGTCACAGAGACAGAAGCCCGCTACTCGGCTAATCTTCTTGCCAAGACATACCTCAACTTGGTGACTTAATATGTACCCTAACGAAGATGAGCGGCGCCCCCGCGTACGACCAGTACGCGTTCCAAACGACAAGATCGTTGAGATGGTCGATACGTTCTATGATAAAGTGAAAATCCACCCAACCCTTGGTCCCATTTTTAACAACACCATTGGGTCTCATTGGGACAGGCATCTTCCAAAAATGTATAAATTCTGGTCTTCTGTCCTCAACACAAGCGGTGTGTATAGTGGAAATCCCATGCGCGTACATATGCAAATTGCGGAGAAAGTAGACCCCCGTAACTTCGGGCAATGGCTTACATTGTTTCAAGAAACCTTAAACGAGCTTTTCAGCGCTGAAGATGCCGAGTTTATCTATGGGAAAGCCGCCAACATTGCACAAAGTTTATCGCTTGGAATGTTTTATAATCCGGCAAGCCCACATCATATGGCCGAAGAAAAATAACCAGCCCGCCTATATGCCGCCTTTAAACTGATTTTTTAGAAAATCTATAGCTAGCCGAACCTTCGGCGGTACTATATTTCCAAGAGGGTATATCGCCGAAACCGTAACAGGTCTCGGTGGTGTTTCTGGTAGAATTTCGACCAACCTCCCAGCCTTCAAATCGTCGGCCACTTCCCACTTGGATTTCAGGCAAATACCAAAACCCGCAAGAGCCCACTCCCTCAATACATCCGCATTATTACTGTCCAGATTTCCAGAAACCGCAATTATCTGACTTCTGCCCGCTTCCTCAAATTCCCATTGGAATTGTTGCGACCCCGGAAATCTCAATAGAAGACAATTATGCTCTAACAAATCTTGGAGAGAGGCGGGTTGCCCGGCGCGCGCAAGATACGACGGGGCCGCACATAAGACTCTTGGACTTTCCGCCAGCTTTCGGGCAACTAAAGAACTATCTGGAAGCGTTGCTATGCGCACCGCCATATCTATGCTGTCTTTCAACAAATCAACGAAACCGTCGGACAAGTGCAAGCGAATTTGTAGTTCGGGATAATCTTGCTGAAACACCGGCAGAAGAGGTGCTAAATGCCGCCGCCCAAAAACAGTAGGAGCAGAGATATTGAGCGTCCCCGCAGGCCTGTGGCGACGGGATGAGAGAGCAGCTTCTGCCATCTCCACCTGTTCCAGGATACGTTTGCAGTCTTCAAAATACAGATACGCTTCTTCTGTTAGTGCCACTTGCCGCGTGGTTCGGTTAAGTAGGCGGACACCGATCTGTTTTTCAAGCTTTGCCACGCGAGCACTGATTACAGCGGTCGACACGCGCAGCTCTCTCCCCGCTTGCGAGAAGCTTTTATGTTCTACTACTGCGACAAATGCCGCCATATCTGTCAGGTTTGTCATTTGATTATCAAAAATAATTTGAAAGAATGTTCGTATTATAAGGCTTTTAAAAAAAAGTAAAATCCGTAAAACTGGTAGATTAATTAATGTGGGCAAATTTACCCAAATAAATCATGAGCGGAGTGGATAAATGGCATTCGATGTAATGGAATGGCTTCAATTGGGGATCCGTTGGATTCATATCATCACAGGCGTCGCCTGGATCGGTGCCTCTTTTTACTTCATCTGGTTAGATATGAACCTAACCCCGCCAAAACAAGGCGGCCAAAAAGATAAAGATGGTGTTGGCGGAGAGCTTTGGGCAATTCACGGCGGCGGCTTTTATGAAGTTCAGAAATACCGCAATGCACCACCAGTACTGCCACCGCATTTACATTGGTTCAAATATGAAGCCTATTTCACCTGGATCAGTGGTTTTGCGCTTCTAACTGTTCTCTACTACTTCGGCGCCGAAATTTATCTAATCGATAAATCCATCGCCGATATATCTTCTGACGCCGCTGTCCTAATCGGGCTCGGCTCGTTACTCGGTGGCTGGATCGTTTATGATTTCCTTTGCCGCACTCCGCTTATCAGGCACCAAGGCGTTTTTGGTGTTGTCTTATTCATTTTGCTAACCGCAGCCGCTTGGGGACTTTCCCAAGTTTTCAGTGGACGAGGAGCCTACATCCATGTGGGCGCCATTATCGGAACCATAATGGCAGCAAACGTTCTTATGATCATTATGCCCGGGCAGCGCGCGTTGGTGAGTTCTGCAGAAAAAGGGGAAGCCCCCGATCCGGCACCTGGTCTTAAAGCCAAACAACGGTCTCTGCATAACAACTATTTCACGCTCCCTGTTCTGTTCATTATGATCAGCAATCACTATCCTGGAACTTTCGGTCATGAATATGGATGGGCAGTCTTAGCCGGAATTGCCTTGGTCGGCATTTTGGTGCGCCATTATTTCAATCTGAAAAACCAAGGACGGGCCAAGCAAGCCGTCTACCTTTTACCTGTCGCATTCGTGTTGTTCTTTGCCATTGCATTTGCCGCAGCACCAAAGTTTGTTGACCTCTCTGAAGGCCCTGCAGTCCCATTTGTTCAGGTTCAGAATATCGTAAGTGAACGCTGCGTCAGCTGTCATGCATCGAAACCAGCCAATGAAGACTTCGATGTTGCACCCAAAGGCGTAAAATTTGAAAGCAAAGCGCAAATTTTACGTGAAGTTACCCGTATCCGCCAGCAAGTTGTTGAAACGGACACAATGCCACTGGGCAATATCACCGAAATGACGGATGAAGAACGACTAGTCATTGGTCGCTGGATTGCACAAGGCGGCAAGGGCGAATAGAAATAGGTCTCAATTGAATTCTATGGGCCGCTATACACACAGCGGCCCATACCCTATAACAAGAAAAACAATGGGGATTTCATGAAGTTAATGCAGGCAATCGGCGGAGCCGGTAACGGAGGCGCTGAGAATTTTTTTATTCAGCTCGCGTCCGCATTTCATAATGCCAACATGGATCAACATCTTGTTACCCGCCCTCATGAGATGCGGGATTCCCAAATAAAAGCAGCCGGCATTTCTCATCAAAATCTGAAGTTCGGTGGCGCTCTCGATTTCGTTACCCCGCGTCGTTTGAAAACAATATCTAAAGCCTACAAGCCTGATATTTATTTAAGCTGGATGGCGCGTGCAGCATCAATGACGCCCTCAGGACCCTTCCCAAAACTTGCCCGTCTTGGCGGATATTACAACCCAAAATACTTCAAAAAATGTGACCATCTGGTGGGAATTACACCGGACCTCTGTCGGCATGTTATTGATCAAGGCTGGCCAAAGGATCGAGTTCATTACGTCCCCAATTTTTTAAACTGGAAACCAAAACCTCCCGTTTCAAGAGCCGAATTTTCAACGCCCGAAGGTGTCCCATTACTTCTCGCGTTAGGCCGCCTGCATACGATTAAAGGCCTTGATATTGCCGTCCAGTCTCTTGCGCAAATTAAGGATGCCTATTTATGGCTTGCCGGTGACGGCCCCCTTCGCAACTCGTTGGAAGAGTTGGCAATTAAATGCGGTGTCGCTGATCGTGTTCGGTTTTTGGGATGGCGGACGGATAAAGAAGCCCTGCTCGCAACTGCAGATATAACCGTATTTCCATCGCGCCAAGAAGGCTTTGGAAACGTGATACTTGAAGCTTGGGCTGCACGTACACCGATCGTGGCGACACAAGCGGAGGGGCCTTCAGCCTATATCAACCACGGGGAAACTGGAATGTTGTCCCCTATTGATGATATCAATGCTTTTGCAGATAACTTAAAAACTTTAATTGCTTCCCAGACTTTACATCAAAAAATTGTAAATCTTGGCTTCCAGCAGTATGAAGATGGTTTCACGGAGCAGATAGCTATCCAAAATTGGCAAACGTTGTTTCGTAAACTCACCTAAACAGTTACAATCAATATAACAATTAAGCCCACGTCCTTTAACGTATATTAAACGCAATATACGTTATACCTACTCATACTTGTTTGGCAGTTCGCGCCTTGCATAAAAATACCGGGTAATTAATGCGTAAAAATTTGCATGACAACATTGCAGTAAAACAGGCAAAAACCGCGATTTTTGCAGCGGTTATAGTTGGCCTATTATTTAGTATCGCCCAACTGGCCTATGACCTTGTTCAAGAACAAAAAGGTGTTCAACAAGACGTCCTGCATATCATGAACAGCGTAAAAGATCCTGCGACCAAGGCTGCCTATAATTTAAGCGCTGATCTTGCGGAAAACGTCCTTGCGGGTGCTTTTGAGAACCCTCAAGTAAAAGAAGGCTATATCTTCGCCCTATTTGGCGCTGGTGAGAAAGAACTTCTGGCTGAGCATGTTAGACCCACTGGAACCTCCCGTATTGATTGGTTAGCCAAATTCCTTTTTGACGACACAAAACTATACAGTCTAGACCTCACGCTGTCGGACGGCTCATCCGCAGCTGGTTTGCTTCAAATACGGATTGACGGACAGTATCTAGCACAGAGCTTCCTAGACAGAGCCATTGTTGTGCTGACAGCAGGTTTACTCCGGAATTTCTTACTAACGTTCGTCCTTGTATTTGCGTTTTACAATACCTTAACGAAACCAATTTTGGAGATTTCTCACAAAATTAAATCCATAAATGTAGACAGACCAGAAAGTTCATTACTCAAAATCCCCGCACACCATGAAAATGATGAATTCGGATCTTTGATCCGTGGAATAAACACCTCTCTCACTCAGCTCGGCAGCAATTTACAACGCCGCCGCGTCGCTGAAACTGAGAAGGAAAATAGCATGAAGATGTTTCATTCACTGGCAAAAACCAGTTCAGATATTTTCTGGGAGACTGATCAAAATAATCTAGTCACTGTCATTTCTGATGACTTGGGATCCCTAGATATCAGCGAAAACCTGGGACTTGGCGGTGCAAATCTAATAGATTTATTAGAAGAACACTGCCCTCAAGATTTTCAGAACTTCGTTCGAGAATTAGAAACCGCTCCCAGAGACTTTAGAGATATTCAGCTCAACTTCACGGCAGATAAAAAGCCCCTCATACTTTCCTTTTGTGGCTCTAGCAATTTCGATACAAAAGGAAAATTTGAAGGATTTTTGGGCACGGCCACCAATATTACTGAGACCGTCTTACAAGCGGCGGAGATCGCTGATGCAAAAGAAAAACTAAGGCAGGCTCAAAAAATGGAGGCGGTGGGGCAGCTTACAGGCGGCATCGCCCATGATTTCAATAATTTGCTTGCGATCATTATCGGTAATTTGGAATTAATTGAAGAAAACATAGAGGGGCAACCCGAGTTAAAGTCCCGAATTGCGGCCGCCATTAGGTCTGGCGAGAAGGGAGCGGAACTTACCCAACAGCTTCTTTCCTTCTCACGGAAACAGTCCCTGAACCCTATCCTCGTTGATGTAAATGGGTTGTTAGAAGGACTTTCAGAGATGTTGCGCCGAACACTTGGTGGCGAGATTTCTATTAAAACAGATTTTAAAGTGAATTTGATAAAGGGCATGATCGATCCAACGCAGTTTGAAAATGCGATTATCAATTTGTCACTAAATGCGCGCGATGCCATGTCAACAGGTGGCACTTTATCTATAGAAACAGAAAACTATTCGATTAACGAAAGAATGGAAGCTATATCAGGAACTATGGCACCTGGTGTTTATGTCCGCGTTACTGTTTCCGATACTGGCACCGGAATGGATCCGTCTACGCTTCAAAAAGCTATGGAGCCCTTTTTCACCACCAAAGATGTGGGCAAAGGAAGCGGCATGGGCCTTGCCATGGTGTTTGGTTTCATTGCTCAGTCAGCCGGGCACATCCAAATTTTAAGTGAGGTGAATAAAGGAACGAAAGTTCACTTATATTTACCCAGTGATAAGACCGCAAGATCTCCTGCTGCAAATCAAGCAGCAAGCGACGCGAGTTACTTAAAGGCAAACAATACACTTTGAAATGGGCATAATGAAGCAGACTGGTATTAATCAATACTCTGAAAGAGCAAACGTGAGCGATAAATCACTTCAGCTGCTTTCCTTCCTAAACGGCCCCGCATTTTTGATGTCTACGGATGGATATTTAATTTGCGCCAACCATGACTACTCTGCCTTAATTTTCAATACAGAACCGCCTACGGATACATACTTCAGAAATTCCATTGACCCGAAAAGCTGGTCAAAAATGGAGTTCTATATTCTTCAACTTGAAAATTCCAGCATCCTAGAAATTGATGATGTCTGCATTACCACGACTGCCCATACGGTTCTGCGTTGTAACCTTCGCTGTATGAAGCATGATAATATCCTGATCGTACAAATGAACATTCCAGAAGAAGAGGATATGCCGTTTGTTCTCACGCTTGGTGAAAACGGCATAACTGATGCTGTCCTAGAAGCCATCCCTCTACCCGTATTCTGTAAAGACATTGATCATATATATACAGCTTGTAACGAAGAATTTTTAACGTTCAACGGTTACTCCCGTGAAAACGTGATCGGGAAAACAGTTTATGAAGTGGCCAAACCAGAGACTGCTGATTATTACCGAAAAGCAGACGAAGAACTATTCGCAGCTGGCGGGAAACAAGTCTATGAAGCTCATACGGAAAATGAATTTGGTGAAATAAAAGACGTTGTTTTTCACAAATCCGTCATCACTGACAGTCAAGGCACACCCATCGGGCTGATTGGAATAATTCTCGATATTACAGCGAGAAAAAAAGCTGAACTTAAGCTCAAAGAGTCCGAAGGCCTATTCAGGGCAATTGTTGAAAATAGCCCCTCTCATATATTCGTTAAGGACTTAGACGGCGTCTATCTTGTTTCAAGCGAAAATCTAATACAGGTAATGGGTTGGCCTAAAGATTATATGATTGGGAAAACTGATATTGAAATTTTTCCAGAAGAAACAGCGGCCGCTTTTCTGGAAGAAGATAAGAATATAGTATCTCTTCAAAAACCAATTACGCAACAAACGTCTATTCAAAACGAAATTGTTGATCTAACTTTTCTAACAACAAAATTCCCATTATTTGACGCCTATGGGAAGCTAAGCGGTGTAGCGGGTATAGCCACCGACATCACTGAATTGTGTATGATCGAGGAAAAACTTAAGAAATCGAAAACTGATCTCGAAGAACAAATCATTGACCGAACCAAAGAACTATCGGAGGAAGTTAAAACACGGAAAAGGGCGGAAGACGAGCTTCGTAATATGCTGTCTGCCAGTCCGGTCGCTGTCGGTATATCAGAAATTTCCACCGGCAAATTATCATTCGTCAATGACAGTCTATCCGAGCTCTTCGTGATATCGAAAGAAGATCTTCTTGATACTTCCACCATTCAATATTGGAAGAACCCAGAAGAACGAAAACCCCTCATAGAAGAGTTTAAAAAGTACGGTAAAACTAAACCTCATGAACTCGAGTTTGTCAGAGCTGATGGACAGATCATATGGATTTTCCTCAGCTGGACACGCGTAACTTTGGACGACAGCGATAAAATCGTTTTTTGGATCAATGATATTACCCAAATTAAAGCCGCAGAAAAAATACTTAAGGATTCCCATGAAGTCCTAGAAGAACATGTTGCGCTTCGAACTAAAGAGCTTGAAAACCAGATATCTGAACGCGAAAATATTGAACAGGCATTGCGAAAGAGAGAGGCACAATTCGAAGCATCTGCAAACTCAACTTCGGATTGGTTTTGGGGAATGGATGAAAACTTTCGATATGATTCCCTCTCTGATAGATTTGAAGAGATAACAGGAATTAATCCAAAAAACATCCAGGACCAAACTCGGTGGTCTTTTTCCAAAGGCAGTTTGTCTGAGCAGGAATGGTTGGCACACCGGAAAATACTTGAAGAACATAAACCTTTCCGCGACTTTCGATTTCCCATCATCGCGATGACGGCACCGTTCTCCAAGCCTCTATTAGTGGTATGCCTGTTTTTGA
>JBALWO010000070.1:9344-13432 GCA_036960775.1 Pseudomonas marincola
ATCGCGATGACGGCACCGTTCTCCAAGCCTCTATTAGTGGTATGCCTGTTTTTGATGACGATGGTATTTTCAAAGGTTACAGGGGAGCCGGGCGAGATATTTCAGATGAATTAAAGGCAATCGAGCAAAAACTGTACATTGAAGAGCAGCTTCATCAAGCTCAAAAGATGGAAGCTATTGGGCAACTAACAGGCGGAATTGCTCACGATTTCAATAATATTCTTGCTGTAATTATAGGAAACATTGAACTCGTTCAAGAGCAATTGACGAGCGATAGTTTCCTCTCCAAATATATGTCGACAATTGATAAGGCCGCTGAACGAGGCGCAAAACTAACTCAGCGCCTGCTCGCCTACTCCCGCAAACAAGAACTACGACCCGTCTCCCTACATCTCAATGGCTTGATAGAGGGAATTCTCAATCTAGTTGATCGCCTACTGGGAGAGACAATCACTATACGGTGCGATTTCGGTCAAAATATTGCCCCTGTGAATGCAGATCCCAATCAGTTGGAAAATGCACTTATGAACTTATGCATAAATGCTAGAGATGCGATGACAAACGGTGGGGAATTACATATCCAAACCGGTCACCTGGAAATAAATGACAGTAATCAGGGCATATATCCGGAACTAAATCCTGGGGAGTATAGCTGGCTTTCCGTCGAAGACACCGGTTGCGGAATGGACCCCAATACTCTAGCCCACGTCTTCGAGCCATTTTTCACAACAAAAGAAGTTGGCAAGGGTACTGGACTTGGATTAAGCATGGTTTACGGATTTGCCCATCAATCTGATGGAACCGTTACCCTGACCAGCATTCCCGGCGAAGGAACGACGGCCACAATTATCTTACCAAGCAGCCGCCACTCGACCGGTAAAAGCCTTGAAGACGATGTTTCTAATCAATAATCGCTTGATAAACGAGCGCGCGAAGTTCTTTTCGGAGCGGGTAGAAGCTCGACGGCATCAATTGCGTTGCAAAAACAACGACTAAATCTTCCAAAGGATCTACCCAAAAAACCGTACTCGCCATTCCGCCCCAACCAAAATCTCCTGGTGAGCCCATCATCTGTGCTTGAGTTGGATCAAGCATGACCCAACCTCCCAAACCAAAACCAACACCAGAAAATGAGACTTCAGAGAATACAGGCTGCCCCATGGACGCCAGATCACCGGGCATATGATTTTGGGTCATATATTCAACTGTTCGGGTCCCAAGGAGTTGCCCCCCTTCATACTGTCCGCGCAATCGGATCATATTAGCAAACTTCAAATAATCTCCAACTGACGATAACAATCCGCCCCCCCCTGAAAGGCAACTGACAGCCCCTTCCCGGTAGATACTTTCATTGGCGTTATCAACACGCTTTAAGTGCCCATTTTTACCAGGTGTATAACTAGAGGCGAAGCGATCTGTGTTTTCAGGCGCAATCGCAAATGTCGTCTCAGTCATCCCCAGAGGTGCGAAAACAACTTCTTGTAAAAATACATCCAGTGCCTTACCCGATATAACCTCAATCAGACGGCCGACCACATCTGAAGAGACACCGTAATTCCAGCGCGTGCCCGGCTCAAATTTAAGGGGCATATCACCAAGCCGGTTCACCTCCTCTTCTAATGATGTAAGGCGTGGTCCGAAATGCATCTTTTCCTGTGTATAAAGATCTTCCAAAACACCCACGTTAAAATCATATGTTAACCCCGAGCAATGGGTCAGCAGGTGATGGATCGTGGGTTTAGTCTGGCAAGGGTTGCTGTCTTCTATCGACGCCGCATTTTCCCGGAGGACGCGCATATTTTTAAAAGCCGGGAGAAATTTCTCAATGGGATCATCTAGATGAAAAAGCCCCTTCTCATATAATGTCATTAAAGCAAACGAGACGATGGGCTTACTCATTGAATAAAAACGCGCAATAGTGTCGCCTTGCCATGCCTGCTTCGTTTCAACGTCTGCAAGTCCTGCCCAGTTGGAATAGATAACCTCTCCGCCGCGGGCGACTAATGTCTGGGCGCCGGCAAGTTGCCCAGCATCAATATACCGTTGCATCCAAGCGGTAATATTCTCAAGCCGTTCTGCCGAAAAACCCATGACTTCAGGTTTACAAGTGATGTCCATCTATCCGCCTCGTTTGCTAATTATTATTATGGTCGGGCGGGAATTGTCGTTTGGCTTTGTTGTCCTAAGCCTTCAACGCCAAGTTCCATTTTCTGACCAACTGTCAAATATACCGGCTCTGGTTTAACACCCATTCCAACACCAGGAGGCGTTCCCGTGGAAATTACGTCACCGGGCTCAAGGGTCATAAATTCACTTAAATGGGCTATCACAGTCGGCACATCAAAAATCATGGTCTTGGTTGACCCATCCTGATAACGATGACCATCAACATCGAGCCACATGGACAGGTTATGGGGGTCTGCAACTTCATCTGGTGTCACAAGCCACGGCCCAATTGGAGCAAATGTATCGTGACTTTTACCCTTAACCCATTGGCCTGAGCGTTCGATTTGATAGGCCCGTTCTGAGACGTCGTTTATAACACAATATCCAGCCACATGAGATAGTGCCTCTTCTTTGGTTACGTATTTCGCCCGTTTGCCAATGACAACACCCAGCTCAACTTCCCAATCTGTTTTCTCGGATCCACGCGGAATTTCAACATCATCGTTCGGTCCGCAAATTGCCGTAGTCGCCTTCATGAAAATGATTGGCTCTTTCGGAATTGGATTGCCGGTTTCCGCAGCGTGATCAGAATAATTTAGGCCGATACAGATAAATTTACCGACGTTGGTAACGCAAGCCCCAATCCGGGCGCTGTCGTCAACAATTGGCAATTTAGATAGATCAATTTTCGCGATTTTCGCCAGACCGTCTTTTGATATAACATCACCGCTGATATCTCCAACATGTTCGGCTAAGCAACGGATCTGTCCTTGATCGTCCAAGATACCTGGTTTTTCTGCCCCAACAGGACCGTAACGAAGTAATTTCACTTTTCTATCCTTATAAATACGCTTGCCAAATTTTAGCGACATCTGGTTGTTTCGAAAACCATCATACAAAACTTGTACGACATTGCCATTCCCACATCACATAAAAAAAGATATTGTGGATATTGTACCTTATCTGGTGCCAGCTTATTTTCAGATCAATATAGAAAAGAAAAATAAATGATTGATCAGCTTATTCTTGATTTCAATTTCTACCACCTGCTGGTTGTCTGCGCAGCCTTCTCGCTTGGTGGGCTCGTCAAAGGCGTATCTTCTTTTGGCCTGCCGACGGTCTCAGTTCCAATCATAGTCTTGATTTTACCGTTGCCTACGACTGTATCCATCCTTGCCGTCCCGCTAATCTTGAGCAATTTATACCAAATGCTCGCCGCCGGTGACATCAAGGGCTCTATTCAGCGTCACTGGAGCCTGTATGTCGCTTTATTGGCTACATTACCCATTGGCGTCTATTTTCTCGCTGTTGTGAACACAGCAACATTGAGTGTCATTCTCGGCATTGTGCTGATCGCAATAACGTCACTGGAGCTCATGGGAATTCCGCTCACTTTCCTGAAAAGCCATCAGAAGAAAGTAGCTCCATTCATCGGCATCTTTTCAGGAATTATTGGCGGAATGACGTCTTTATTCGCTATTTTGCCCATTTTCTTCTTCGTTGCCACTGGCTTGGAGAAAGAGAAATTTGTCTCTGCGGTCAGCGTAATGCTCTTCTCTGGAAGCGTTATATTAGCTTTGAGCCTGCAAAATGCTAATCATCTAGGTGTTTTGGAAGTTGTTTATGGCCTGATCGGCATGGTCCCCATTATGGGGTTCGTTTGGGTGGGAAGTCAGCTTCGCAAACGCGTAGATCAAGTCTTTTTCCGGAAAGTCGTTTTGTCACTAATCCTTGTGGTTGGCATTTCCATGATCTACCGATCCGTTATTGGATTTTAAACACCATCCAATACAGACCAACACCGCCAAGATAGCTCATCCAGAAATTCTTGCGCCAAGGCTTCGATGCATTGGCGCAAGCTGTTTCAATTATTTCCGGTTCATACGATTTTCAATTAACTCATCGACCACGGATGGGTCGGC
>JBALWO010000071.1:0-13420 GCA_036960775.1 Pseudomonas marincola
TATATTGTTGCAAGACCCTTAGAGACACTCTTTGAAAATGGTCCAAGTACTGTTGTTGAAAACCTCTACCGCCCAGATTGGGCTGAACCGATGGCAGCTTTAGTTAAAAAGCTACAATTCACCGGCTTTGGCGGGGTTGATATGTTTGAAATATCTGAAAAAACGCTTCCCACGGTTATCGAAGTTAATTTACGGCCAACACACACCGTTCCAAGTTCGAGCATACTGGGTAACGATTTGGTTTCCTTGTTTTACAATCGCCTAAATGGGGGCACGGAAAAGGTCACAGAAGTTCAACATAACTCGCATGAAAAAATCATTGCTATATTTCCAGAGGAAGTCATGCGTGATAAAAATAGCCCCTACCTTAAATCAGTTCCGGTTGATATTTGTTGGGAAGACAAGGGATTGCTTCACGCACTGACAAACGCGATATATAATTACAAAATAAAGTCCGGCTAATTATTAATAAATTTTCGACACCCTTAATACTTTAAATAGTATTATATACTACATATTAGAACATTACTTATTTTTGAGTTGTACTAATATGATTTTTAATTCATTCCCTACACTTGGAAGATTATCGACAACATCTAATCTTTCATGGATAGACGGCCCCAAACTTCGGGCAATGGTGGCAGAGCGTGAAAAGCAACTTCGAGGGTGTGTTGGCCCCTTGGATCGCGTTATGATTTGCCATGGTGGATCAGCTGGGTTTGTAGCCGATCTTCTTGCTGTGTGGAACCTTGGTGCCGCAGCCGCTTGCATAAATCCGACAGTAACAGAAAACGAAAAACAAACGCTTATAGACTTTGTAGAACCGTCTGTTGTGCTGAACGGGTATGATCTCCCTCCTACATTTATCAACAAAAATAGATCATTAAATACTGGTGCTTCGCCCTCACTTGATGATCCCGCGCTCTATCTATTTACATCAGGGACCACAGGTAATCCTAAAGGGGTTGAGCACAGCTTTAGATCGCTATTATCTCGGCTTACACTAAATATGGCACATATGGGAAATGTCAGCACACAAAGAACCCTTTGTCCACTGCCGACCCATTTTGGTCATGGCCTAATTGGGAATTTACTTACCCCTCTTTTGAACGGACAAGATGTCATTTTACTCGATGATAAATCACCACAAGGGCTGTCTAAAATTGGAGAAATCATTGATGAAAATAATATCACATTTCTAAGTTCCGTCCCCTCGTTCTGGAAGATGGTCACGAGATTATCTAAACCGCCTCAAAAAGAAACATTGCAGCGCGTACATGTGGGTTCAGCCCCCTTGTCTTCCGACCTGTGGGCCGCCATTGGAAAATGGTGCGGTACCGACGAAGTTTTCAACATGTATGGCATTACAGAAACCGCAAATTGGATTGGCGGGACATCTCTTTCCGACGGGAAAAGTGTCGATGGTCTAATTGGAAGGGTTTGGGGCGGATCGGCTATGATCCTCAACACTGAAACCGGTGAAAAATCCCCAACCGGAGACGGAGAACTGCTCATCCAAACGCCGTCTCTTATGAGCGGATACTTCAGGCAACCTGAGCTCACCGAAGCAGTGCTCATCAATGGCTGGTTCCATACGGGTGATATCGGCACCATCGATGCCCACGGATCTATTCGCATCACAGGACGGCAAAAATCAGAAATTAACCGAGCTGGGATGAAAATTTTACCTGAAGAGATTGATCTTCTTCTTGAACGCCACAATGACATTCAGGAGGTTTGCGTTTTTGGATTACCCGATGCCATTAGCGGAGAACGGGTCGCCGTGGCCTGTGTTTTAAAAGACAACATCACCCCAGATTCAAAGGCCTTACAAGATTGGATGGGCAACCTTATTCGGCGAGAAGCTATTCCCGAAAGTTGGTTCTTTATCGATGAAATTCCTAAAACTGACAGAGGTAAGATAAACCGTAATAATGTGCGGGATAAATGCCTGGAAGCCGGTGACCGGAAATGAGATGGAAATTCGGCACACCCTTAACGCTCGAAACAGAAAATTACATTCTCCGGTCGATCGAACCTGCACATATCCCAGGCGAGATGGTCGCCTGGTTTGCGGATAAAGAAGTCATGCGTTATATGAACGACCCTATGGATATGGACAATAGCCAGCTCGCTCGGTTTTTTTCAAACTACAAAAATTCAGCTAATTTTGCCTTACTCATACACGATAGAGCTACAAAAAAACCGATCGGAATTTTTCGCATACATCTCGATTTCAAAAGTGAAATCGGTAATACGAGTGTCATGATCGGGGATAAAGATTTTTGGGGAGCATCTGTGGTCCTGGAAGTCCGCGAACGCATTATCCAGTTTTTGTTTTCTGCTATGAAAATTGAAAAAATTTGCGGGAGTGTCCGATCTCGAAACCTGCCCGCTTTATTTAATTACTCAAGGCAACATTTTAAGAAAGAAGGAGTTCGAATACGCCAAATTCGAAATCGCGAGGGTGGTTTTGACGATGTTGTTGAATTTGCCTTGTTCAAAGAAGATTGGCTCGAACAAAAAAGAGTCGAATACGCTGCCTCAAAAACTGAAGAAGAGATTCAAATAAATGAGTGACACTTTTACAGCGGTAGCAATCAAACACATCTCTCTCATACTTGATTGCAATGCGGACAGTATTGGCGCGGAAGATACAATCGAAACTATCGACAATTGGGATAGTTTAAATCACATGCGGCTAATTCTACACCTAGAAGAAGAGCTCGGCCGTATGATCGACACTGAAGATACACTAACTTTGTTTTCAGTGACGGGTATAGCTAATTATTTGAAAAACTCAAGCTAGTCACAATAATAAAGGCCCGACAAAATCGGGCCTTTATTATTAGAAATTTAGGCCGCTCTAACACGGGAGAGGAAGCTTTGAACCTCTTGATCCAGATCGCCAACTTCTTTCGATAGCTCGTTGGAAACGGCTCTAACTGCCTCAGCAGATTTACCTGTAGATACCGCAGCATCATTAACCGAATTAATGTTTTGAGAGACTTCTTGCGTACTTTGCGCCGCCTGCTGAACGCTTCGGCTAATCTCACCTGTGGCGGCTCCCTGCTCTTCAACAGCGGATGCAATACCGGTTGCAATTTCACTTATCTGAGAAATTGTGCTGGAAATCCCACCGATTGCGCCAACCGCACTGTTTGTCTCTTCTTGCACAGCCTTAATTTGAGATGAAATCTCTTCTGTGGCACGTGCCGTTTGTGTGGCGAGATTTTTCACCTCAGAGGCCACAACCGCAAATCCTTTACCCGCATCACCGGCTCTGGCCGCTTCAATGGTTGCATTCAGCGCCAGCAAGTTAGTCTGACCCGCGATATCATTAATCAAACCCACGACATCACCAATTTTTGCGGCCGCGTCACTCAAACTCGTAACCATTTCATTTGTGCGTGCCGCCTCTTCAACGGCGCCACTTGCGATACTCGCTGCTTGCCCGACTTGGCGGCTAATCTCATTGATAGAGGATGTCAGCTCTTCCGTAGCAGATGCCACAGAATTCACACTGCTGCTGGCAATATCTGACGCATTAGATACAGCGTTAGACCGATTGCTGGTCTCGTTGGCCGCTTCTGACATAGATTCAGAAGTCGCGGACATTTCAGTGGTGGCCGCAGCAAAGCTTTCAACAAGATGCTTAACACTTCCCTCAAAATCATTTGCCAACTTGTCCATTTCAGCCCGTTTAAGTTCCTCAGCTTCAAGCGCATCACGTTCTTTATCTTTTTGCGATTGTTTTTCAGCTTCCGCGGCTTCTTTTTCTGCCTGTTGGCGTTCGCCTTCACGGCGAATGCGCCCCGATTCCGCTTGTTCACGCAACTTTTCAGTTTCTTTTGCTGTATCTCGGAAACCGATTAGGGCGTTACCCATTTTCGTAATTTCGTCATTTCCAACGACCAATACTTCTGTTTCCAAATTGCCAGTAGAAATAAGCCCCATATCGTCAACCAGGCGATTTAACCGGCGCATCAAATTTCTACCCACATACAGCCATGCAATCAGCAAGGCCAATGTAAGACTGACAGCCGAAATGACACCCAATTGAATTTTACCAACCTCAATGCTGTCAGCGGCAATACCAATTGTTTTATCCGTTGCCGCAGAAATTTCGGTCACCACTTGATTGATATTCGCTGACAATGCATTCGCATTGCGCGTAACACTGGCGATTGTTGCATCAGCTTTGGCCGCAGTTGAAATATATCTTTCCCGTAATACGATTAGCCCCTGATCCGAATTTGCCAATTCCAGGGATGCATCAACATCCTTAATGAATTGCTCTTTACCCTCGAAATCGGGCAGCATCAGTGACATCCGCATCCTTGCGCCGTAAACAGAGAACTCATCTGTGAGCAGATCAAGTTTTGCGGTGTCTGTTTCCACCGCCATGCGGTGCATGATACCCGCGGTCATGTTAATGCTACTTTGAAGCGCCAATGCCCGGCTTAGATTGTTGACCTCTTCTTCAAACAGACGCGTAATACCTTCCCGAACAACTTCCAAATCTTCTTCAATACCGAGACTTGCTGCCTCAACATTTACAATTTTATGTTGTTCAACAATGTAAGGTTGCAAAATTTCCGTTAGTTTTTTATGGAAGTCTGAAACTTGCAAAGCAATTTCATCTGATTTTGTATTTGATTTAACCCGAGTTCTCATTTGAGTATTTAGATCGAGAAAACTTGTGGAAAGTTCTGATACATTTTCCTGGACGCTTTCAATAACAGCCATATCAACATCGAGATCATACAAGTTGATAACACTATCATCCAAAGCGAACAGATACTTTTGAGCGATTTGACTTTCTGTCTTCACGTCCTTCAAAGTCGTCGCTTTAAGCAGTCTCGGAGCTACAGCCGCGACAAGTTTTGCATTATCTGCAAGTTTTTGTGCAAATGTAACCGCCTCGATTGACGATTTTGTTGTATTTTCCAAAGTATTACCAAGGCTTGAAAATAATGCCCAACCGACACCACCTGAGGCAAGGGTCATTAGGGCAATAACACCAAATGACCCATAAAGACGGGCTCGAATACCAATCTTTATTTTTGCTCCTACGTCCAATTCTTCTGAAGTTTCTTCTTCGACTTTGGCTTTTCTTTTTAAGAATTTTGGTAGAGCTTTAAACATATTTCCCCCTAGGAAAACACACGTAATCATGAGTTAAATAAACTAAATTCACGCTAGAGTACCCATGATTAGTTACTAATTAGTTCACAAAAAAAGCCCGACTAAAAATAGCCGGGCGTTTAAATTTGGGTTGGAATTTTTTAGTAGCTGATACTATTTATTCTCTGCCATTTTGGACCTGAGACTTTATAAAGCGAAACACTGTTCCGCCGGTCTGGCCCTAAATGATCTTTATCGCTAAAGCTAACATCTGTACCGCCAAATTTCGATTTGAAATTCTTGATGCTCTCAATGGCTTTGGCAACTTTAATGGCCGTTAGATCTTTACCGGCAATTCTCAGACTTTCGGCAAATAGGCGGATAACTTCATATCCAGCGATCGATTGTAAAACAGCATCTTTATTAAAACGTGCTTTATACCGATCCATCCAAGCTTTAACGTCCGCATTGGCATCATCATAATACGGTATTGGTGTCTGGCTAACGCCATACAACCCTTCGGTTAAGCCTTTAGCTAGCGTGATATTTTCTGGAACATAACCTGCGGAACTCACAACAAACTTCGTTTTATAGCCAATCTTTTTCGCAGTCGCCATACTTCCGATGGTTTCGCCGATGATTGTGCCGAGGCAAACAAGATCAACGCCTGCAGATTTCAACTTTGCAATTTGTGACGAGAAATCTTTAGATCCCCGTTTGAAGTTTGTTTTAACAACCTCAGGTAATCCCATGGCTTTTGCTTGCTCTTCACAGCCCAGAAGAACATTTTTACCAAAATCATCATCCTGATACAAAACACCGACCTTTTTCACGCCTTCATTTTCAACAAAATACTTCACCGCAGACCGCATTTGATCATCATAAGGTGTCAAATTTGAAAACTTCAGTTCATGGAAAGGCTCAAACATTTCTTTCGCTGCTGACAGTGGGAAAAGGTTCAACACACCTCTTTTAAGGGCGCGCGGCATCGTCACCATGTTTGTTGGCGTACCAAGAGGTCCGACCAAAGCGAAGACTTTATCTTTTTTGAGCAATTTATCGCCTGCTTGCGCGGCTTTCTGTTGCTGATAAGCCGTGTCTTCAACGATTAACTCAAGTTTACGGCCATTAATACCGCCCTTCGCGTTAATCTCTTCAACTCCCATACGCATACCATTGGTTACAGGCACGCCCCAAAGCGCAACAGGACCAGACAAAGGCTGATGTGATCCCAGAATGATTTTATCGTCTGTAACACCTTGCGCTGCCTGACTAGCGCTCGTAAATGCAGTGGCGGCAACAATCCCTGTCGCAACTGTCAGTCCCAAACGGACAAAACTTCTTCTTTTCATTGTCTTCCTCCCAAAAGTTTTTAATTTATTTACTAATTACCTGCTCCCATACATGTAAAAGTCAATGCAAAACCCGTTCAATACATAGTGTTAATTAGGTCAGCATATTTCTTATTCACAAATGATCTTTTCAATTTCATGGTTGGCGTTAATTCATCGTCTTCCGCTGTCAATATTTGATCAATTAGGCGAACTTTCTTAATTGTCTCCACTTGCGCAAAATTCTTATTCACCTTTTCAATTTCACTCCAAACCAAATCAACAACTTCGGCAGTCCCGCAAAGGCTTTTAAAGTTCGTAAACGGCACGTCATGGTCTTGCGCAAATTTTTCGACGTTTTCTTGGTCGATCATAATTAGGCAGGTCAAATATTTACGATTATCTCCAATGACCACCGCATCAGAAACATACGGGCTAAATTTGATCTGATTTTCAATTTCTGAAGGCGTAATATTTTTACCCCCAGCGGTGATGATAATATCCTTCATCCGATCTGTGATTTTCACAAATCCTTCGTTATCAATATATCCAACATCACCTGTGTGGAGCCATCCATCGACAACTGTTTCCGCTGTTTTTTCCGGCTGGTTCAGATATCCCATAAAGACATGCGGGCCTCTCAGCAGGATTTCACCAGCATCAGATATAGACACTTCCGTATTTGGCGTTGGCGGGCCGACTGTCCCAAGTTTGAATTGGCCTGCCAGATTTGTTGTTGCAAGACCTACATTTTCGGTCTGTCCATAGACTTCATACATATCAAGCCCAAGAGCCAGATACCATTTAATCAGATCGGGTGAAATTGGCGCGGCACCTGATCCCAAATAATGCGCCCTATCAAGTCCCAGAAAACGTTTGATGTTTCTCAACACCAAATAGTCACCGAGCCAGAACCTAGCTTTTAAGAAGCTTGAAGGCGTCCGGCCATCCATCTTACATTCCGCAACCTCATACCCCGCCGCAATCGCCAGTTTATAAGCCAGTTTCTGAAGGCCTGTTGCATCACTAAGCTGCAAGGTAATGGCAGAATAGAATTTTTCCCAAATTCTTGGTACCGCAAAAAAGATTGTCGGAGAGACTTCACGAATATTTTCAGGAACGGTATCCGGCCCCTCCACAAAATTCACAATAGAACCTGAGAACAACGGTAAGAATACACTGTAGGCTCTTTCCGCAATATGGCAGAGCGGCAAGAAAGATAATTGCTCATCTTCGGGTCCAAAGCCGACAATCGGTGTCAGGTTTGAAATTTGAAACATCAAATTACGATGGGAAATCATCGCCCCTTTTGGCGGGCCTGTCGTGCCTGATGTATAAATTAAAATGGCAAGTTCCTGGGATTCTGATTTAGAAATAGCCTCTTCCCAAAACTCAGGATGATCGGCAAGGTATTTGTCACCCATCTCATATAGATCATCAATACTAATGACCATATCATCGGAGAAATCCCTAAGCCCTTCCATATCCAGGACAATAATTTTACGAAGACCCGGAACTCGATCGCGAACTTCCAAAATCTTATCAAGTTGCTCTTCATTCTCGACAACAAAGTATTTTGTTTTGGAATCCAGGCATAGATATTCAACCTGGGCTGAACTATCCGTCGTATAAACGCCATTGCTAACGCCGCCGACACCTAAAATACCCATGTCGAAATAGAGCCACTCTGGATTATTATCGCTGAGTATAGAGACGACCTCACCGCGGTGAAGGCCCAAAGAGACTAGCCCCAGCCCAATCGACCGCGCGCGCGCGCCATATTCAGTCCAAGAAATCGTCCGCCATATTCCGAGATCTTTCTCCCGCATGGCAACTTTTTCATTGAATTCGCCAACTCTTTTCCAAAAGAGCTTTGCTGTTGTATCCGTTCCCTCAATCAGGGTTGGCGGGTATGTAATTGCGTTCATTTGATTATCTCCCTACCGTCCTGCTCATCGCCATGTTTTCCGTTTTTTCCAGCGGCGTTTACCGCGAACACCATGATCTTGCATCCCAAGATAGAATTCTTGGATATCTTGTTTTTCAAGAAGATTTGCAGTCGTATCTTCCATAACAATACGGCCGACCTCCAGAACATAACCAAAATCTGCAGTATGCAAGGCTATATTAGCATTTTGCTCGACCAAAAGCATGGTCATTCCCTGCTCAACATTTAGGCGCTTAATAATTCCAAAAATTTCTTTAACAAGCAGCGGGCTTAATCCCAAACTCGGCTCATCAAGCAACATGACTTTTGGACGCGACATCATTGCACGGCTAATGGAAAGCATTTGTTGCTCGCCGCCGGAAAGCTGTCCGGCTGGTTGTTCACCGCGTTGCTTCAAGATTGGAAAATAATCGTGAACCAATTCTAGGTCTTTCGCAATAGCGTCTTTGTCATTTCGCGTGTACGCCCCCATCATTAAATTGTCATAGACACTCAAGAATGGGAAAACTTCGCGCCCCTCTGGCACATGGCTAAGACCGCGCCGCATAATCTGATCAGGATCTTTCTTTTGAATAGTCTGACCATCGAAAACAACGCTTCCTTTTTGCGGATCCATAACACCGCTAATGGTCTTCAATATCGTTGTCTTACCTGCGCCATTGGCGCCAAGGACGGTTACAATCTTACCCTCTTCAACGTCCAACGAGACGCCGCGAATTGCCATGATTGGTCCGTAATAGGTTTCGATATTTCGAACTTTTAAAATCGGTTCTTTCATATCATCCTCCCAAATACGCTTTAATCACTTCTGGATCTTTTTGCACTTCGCTTGGTGTACCTTGCGCTAGCATTCGGCCATAATTTAAAACAAGAACGCGGTCGGAGACTTCCGAAACCAACCCCATATCATGTTCAACCATTAAAACCGTGATCCCCAAATCCTTCTTAATATCTTCGATCCAGAACGCCATGTCCTGGGTCTCTTCAACGTTAAGTCCTGAAGACGGCTCATCTAAAAGGATCAATTTTGGTTCCGTACAAAGCGCACGTCCAAGTTCAACAACCTTTCGCACCCCGTAGGGAAGGTTCATGATCAAACTTTCTCGGTAATGCTGTAAATCGAGAAAATCAATGATCTCTTCAACCTTTTCCCGGTGGGCAAGTTCTTCTTTTCGAACTGAAGGTAGAAATAGGCTTTCTGCAAAAATTGACCTTTTTGTGTGGCAATGACGTCCAACTAAAAGATTTTGCAAAACAGATGCATGTTCAAACAATTCAATATTTTGAAACGTCCTGGCAATGCCAAGTCCGGCAATGTCATGCGGCGGCGTATTAGTGATATCCTGCCCCTCCAGTGTCATGCGACCTTCAGTGACATCATAGATCCGGCTTATGAGATTAAAAATTGTCGTTTTACCCGCACCGTTTGGTCCAATAATGGTAAAACACTCACCCTTTTTAATATCAAAGTTGACACCGTCAACCGCCTTCACACCGCCAAAATTAATGGCAATATTTTCTGCTGTAAAAAGGCTCATTTCAACCTCTCAGATTTCATGTAAGATTTCTGGCGTTTGAATGTCGCCTTTTTGTAAAGCGGGAACATTTGGAAATAGAGCTTTACCTTTAGCCAACGACCATAAATACCCATAGGCTCGAAGATTATGAAGAACACAAGGATTAGGCCAAATATCAGGGGCTCAATGCCAGGTATTTCCGCAATCTGTGTCGGAACATAATCTTTCAAAATCGCGAGTGCTTGCGGCAATGCCAATATGAACAAAGCCCCGAAGATGGCACCATGTATAGATCCAAGGCCACCAACAACAACCAAAACCAATAATTCAAGAGATTGCAGTACAGTGAAACTTTCTGGAGATAAGAAGCCCAGCTTATGAGCGAACAATGCCCCGGCAAGACCAGTTATGCCCGCGCTCAGCGCAAACGCAATTGTTTTTGTTTGGGCAAGATTAACTCCCATACTTTGGGCCGAAATTTCAGAATCTCGAACCGCCATCATTGCGCGCCCTGTGGGAGAGCGTAAAAGGTTCAATGAGAACAAAATCACAGCTACCAGAACACCTAGGCACAGATAATAGAACGGCGTTCCATCGCTAATTTCGATGTCACCGATATAAACGGCCTCAACCATTAGTCCTGAATACCCGTGCGTAACACTTTCCCAGCGAGATAGAATTTCCTCGATGATAATAGCGAAAGCAAAGGTCGCTATGGCAAGGTAAATACCAACTAGCCTTAAGGCAGGTATACCAATGACAACACCCGCAAGGCCTGCAAAAAGGCCCGCTAATGGAAACGATATGAAGAAAGAGAAAACAATCGGCTCCTCCATAAATGGAAGCGAAACCCCGTTCCCCGTTAAGACGGCCTCTGTATAGGCTCCGATGCCAAAAAAGGCGGCATGTCCAAGGCTCACTAAGCCAGTGTACCCAGCAAGCAACATCAACCCGACACCAGCGATTGCCATAATATAAAGCTGTGTCATTTGACCCACATAATATTCTTCTAAGAAGAACGGGACAATTAGGACTGCAGCTAACAGCGCACCATAAGACCAATAATACCCTGAATGTTTCGCAATTTTGATATCTTGCTCATATTTGGTTTTAAACAAAAAACGCATAATTACACCCTCTTCCCTGTCTTCTCACCAAACAGGCCTTGAGGCCGTACGACCAAAACGATCAACAACACAACGTATGCCGCTACATTTTTAAAGCCGGGAGGTAAATAGAACCCTGCTAGGGTCTCAATTATTCCAATAATGATACCACCAACAACGGCGCCCGGAATGGATCCAAATCCACCAAGAACTGCTGCTGGGAACGCTTTCAATCCAAGAAAGCCCATGCTTGTATCAATCAATGTGGTTGGCGCCAGCAGTATGCCTGCCGCGGCGGCGACTGCAGCACTGATACCCCAAATCATCGAAAAGACTGATTTTACGGGGATCCCCATATAATAGGAGGCTAATTGATTTTGGGAGGATGCCTGCATTGCCACACCCAGTTTGGTGTAGGTGAAGAAGGCATAGAGAATACCACATAACAAGAAAGTTGCGATAATTACCGATAAATCAATTTGGGAAATCACAAGAGAGCCCATTGATTGAGGTAAGATTTGCATTCCTTCACTGGAAAACGGTGTGGAGATCGCGTACGTCTCGGTTCCCCAACCGGGCACCATTCCCGCAACACTGCGGGCAATATAGCCAAATCCGATGGTTACCATAACGATGGAAAATTGCGGTTGCCCTAATACCGGTCGAAGGACGACGCGGTCGACAAGATTACCGATCACGAACATGCAGCCTATTGCAGCAGCAGCCCCCAACCAATAGTTCCATCCCAGTATAGAAATAAAGGTATATGCGAGAAACGCTCCGAGCATCATAAGCTCGCCCTGAGCGAAATTAACAACTTCAGTTGCTTTGTAGATCAATACGAAACCGAGTGCGACTAGCGCATAAATGCACCCAATTGACACTCCGCCTATGACCAACTGTAAAAATTCTAACAGAACGGCCTCCCCTGTTTGTCCGATGGTTTTTGTTTATTCAGAAAAGCCGCGTCATTTATCGGACATACGCGGCTCTTGTTAAAACTATAGTCAGTCTTTTATTTTAGCGTCAACAGTAGATACACGAAAGACAAGTCAGTTTATTGCTCGCACATGCAGCATTAATTTTTATTTATTACAGAATTTGAAATTTATGGTGAAAAAAAACAAAGATAACCAATAATTATATTATTGACTTAGGTTTTTATATTGAAATATAGCGTATTTATATTGAAATTAGTTTAGTTTTACTTGAATCAAAATGTATTTGTTTTTCAATTAACATCGATCACAATTTGAAAGCTTGATCTAATTTACCGAAACGTACGTTAGGTCTAACGATTACATGTAAATATTTCGCGTCCTATTTCACTTTAAAGATGTGACATATTTTGATCCCATAAAATCAAATTCCGTAATTGATTACATTCCCGACAAAGTTCCTCGCTAGCAAAGTAACCAAATTGCAGGTAGAATCTGTGGAAGATGATCAGACGCCAAAAAAACCATATTAATAAGGCGTTTTTTCGTATCAAATACATATCTGATATCAGTTTTACCCGCTAGGACCGAGAAATGGCTGCCACTATTCCTTTTAAAAAAGAGCTCGAATTCCAATATGGCATTGCGAGTGAACTAAGCCCCTCCATTCGCCGAATTATTGCAGGAAACGCTAGCTCTTTCACGCTGCATGGTACGGGAACTTACATCATTGGCCGGGGAGAAATCGCGGTTATCGATCCGGGCCCTTATGATGAAGAACATATCGATGCAATTTTGCGGGAAACCGCTGGTGAGACCATCACCCATATTCTGGTAACCCACACGCACAGCGACCATTCACCCGGCGCTGCTATTTTGAAAAAGAAAACAGGGGCAAAGACTTACGGATTTGGCCCACACGGTAGCGGTAAACCCGGCATGAAGCCTGAGCAAGATGGCGATATGGATTTCGTCCCTGATGTTAAAGTCGCTGATGGTGATGAAATCAAAGGCGCAGGGTGGACAATGAAGGCCATTCATACTCCCGGCCATCTCTCCAACCATCTGTGTTTCGAGCTTATGGAAGAGAAAACGCTATTTTCAGGAGATCATGTCATGGGCTGGTCTACGTCCATCGTATCACCGCCCGATGGCGACATGGTGCAATATCTAGATAGTTTAGAAAAACTGTTGGATTATGATCACAAATTATATTGGCCGACCCACGGCCCTGCTATTACCGACCCACATCCGTTTGTTCGCGGCCTTATCGCCCATCGTCACGGACGGATCGATCAAATTCGAGAGTGTTTGAAAAACGGTCCGATGGACATCCCAAGCATGGTGAAAAAGATGTATACAGATGTCCCTGAATACTTACATCCCGCAGCAGCACGCTCTGTCTATTCACATATCATTATGCTTGTGGAGACGGGGGAAGTTAAAACCGATG
>JBALWO010000009.1:0-47180 GCA_036960775.1 Pseudomonas marincola
TAAGAGGTCTCCATGTTTTCTCGATTTCCAATTCGTATTCAACTATCTATTCCCATCATCATAACAATTCTTGGACTCGCTATAATCGCAGGGATTTTCTTTGTAGGAACTTCTGAAAATAGAACCGCCGTTGGGGAATATCTCTCCTCTCGAGCAGACCTTGATGCCTCTCGAAAAATCGACAGACTAATTTTGGCGGCGATCGGTCATGAAAAAGAATATGTAGCGCAGAAAGAGGCTCACACTCTCGAAGCCTACCAAAAAGAAGTAGAAGAACTCCAAAATATTGTTGAAACCTTAAAATCCAAATCAAACGATCAAGAGGAAATCTCTAGACTTGAAACGTTAGAGGCTAGCGTTATGAAGTTTGATGATTTGTTTTCAAAAGCAGTGGCAGAAATCGCCATCTTGGGCCTCGATGAAAAAAAGGGGTTACAAGGCTCTCTTCGAAAAGCGGTTCATGGCATTGAAGAGACACTAAAAAACGAGAAGAGACCAACTCTTACGGTCACAATGCTGATGATGCGTCGACATGAAAAAGATTTTATGTTGCGATCTAATGCTAAATATATTGGTCGTATGGATAAACGGAATGCAGAGTTTCTGGCTCAATTGCAGTCCAGTGACATCGAAGACGAACACAAGACCCTCCTGACTGAAAAAATGGTGTTGTATCAATCAGGTTTTAAGAAGATGACCACGTCATGGTTAGCCCTTAGCGCCACAGTAGAAGAAATGTCTGTGGCATTTAACGAGATAGTCGGCGCTAATCTCGATATAGACGCCTTTTATACTGAAAAAGTAGATCAAGCGACGAAGGAATCCGCAGAGATTACGTCCACGATAGCAACAATGATTGTGTCAGCACTTATTGGTGTCGCCATCTTTATGATAACTATTTCACTTCTGTTATCGAAAGGAATTTCAGGAATGATCTTGAATATTGCTAAGGCAATGTCTGGACTAGCTGAAGGAAAGCTTGATACAGAAGTTCCGGCAGCCGACAGAACCGATGAAATTGGCAATATGGCTAAAGCCATGAATGTGTTTAAAGCAAATTCAGTTGAAAATGAACGGATGGCGAATGAAGCCCAAACTTCCCGCCAAGAAGCCCGCCAACGCCAGGAAAAAAGGCAAAAAGAAGAATTAGAGAAGGAACGCAAAGAAACTGAAGTTCGCGAAAGTGCAATGGCTGATCAAATCCGAAAATCGGAACAAATGACCAAACTTGTCACTGCTTTCGACAGTAAAGTTAAAGAAAACATGGATGCATTGAATAATGCAACGAATGAGCTTAATACCGCAGCCAGCAGTGTGTCGCAACAAGCAGAAACAACGGGTACGCTGGCGAATAGCGTTAGCGTTCGATCTGATACGATGTCAAGTAATGTGAATTCTGTTGCCTCAGCAACTGAAGAATTAAGCGCATCAATTAACGCTATTAACGGACAAATCCAAAAATCAGCCGAAGTGACTGGGGCTGCTGTTGGAGATGCAAATAAAGCATCAAAGTATGCTGAAGATCTAACATCTGCAGGACAAAAAATTGAAACTGTAGTTGATCTTATTCAAGATATTGCTAATCAAACCAATTTGTTGGCTCTAAACGCCACCATTGAGGCCGCTCGCGCAGGAGATGCAGGCAAAGGTTTCGCCGTTGTTGCCAGCGAGGTTAAGTCACTTGCTAATCAAACGGCAAAAGCAACTGAAGAGATTGGTGTTCAAATTTCCGATATGCAAACAGTAACAAGTGAAGTCGTCTCGGTTATGACGACCATCGGCAATGTCATCAATGAAATCAGCGAAATTACAATTGGAATTTCAACAGCCATTGAAGAACAAAGTGCCGCTACCGGCGAAATATCAATGAACGTTCAACAAGCCGCTGGCGGTGCCAATGAGGTTTCCGAAAGTGTCCAAGAAATTCGACTAGGCGCTGAAAATGGGACGGAAACTTCCAATATGTTGAAAGATACGGCGCAGAAAATGAGTGCTGTTGCTACGACCTTTGACCGGGATATCAGTCAATTTTTGGAAAATGTTAAAACAGCCTGATAAATTAGGTAATTGTGAAGTTAAAAGGCTGCCCTTAGGGGCAGCCTTTTTTTATTTAACAACTGAACCAGTTTAAAGGAATGATTCAAATCAATGCAGAAGTATCTAATTAGCGCATACAGGGACTAATTAACAAACGGGGTACCTAAAATGCAGAGTACAGAGTTGAAAGAAGTGACAAATCCCAAAAAGGTGGAATTAATACTGTTCGTCTTTTTATCTTTTATCCTGATACCCGCCCTCACTGTGGGATTAGTTGGTGTTTACGGCTTTTCAGTTTGGGCCTACCAGATGTTCATTAGCGGACCGCCAGTGAGCTAAGCGATGCCAATGGAAAACGAACAAACCAGTGTTTCGCGTCGCGCGTTCCTGCGTGGCGGAAAACTTAATCGGCAAAACATAGCCCCGTTGCCCCATCTTCCGTGGGCGGCTCCTGAAACAATTCTGAATGCTTGCAGTCAATGCGATGAATGCCAGGACGCTTGCCTTGAGAATATCATTGTCAAAAACAAAGATGGTTTTCCAACTGTCGATTTTTCAAATGGCGCGTGCACATTTTGCTCTGATTGTGTGAAAATTTGTCCAGAACCAGTGTTTGATTTAACCGCCATCAATCCGCAAAGCGCTTGGAATTTGAAAGCTGTAATTGCCGACGATTGTTTAGCCAAGAATGCAGTTCAGTGTCAGTCATGCCAAGATCATTGCGAGGTACAGGCCATCGGTTTCCATTACGTGACTTCTGCCATACCAACACCTGTAATATCTCTTGAAGACTGTACGGGCTGCGGCGCTTGCGTGTCGATCTGCCCCTCATCCTCAATTGCCGTAATCCCACAAACAGCAATTAATTTACCAAAAGGACCTTCACTATGAGCGAAGCCTATTACGTCTCCAGCCTTGTTGCGCAAATGGCGCCAGAAGCTGTCGAGACTGTTTGTAATGCCATTAAAGAAATTGAATTCGCAGATGTGCCCTTAAGTGATCCGCGTGGGAAAGCTGTTGTGTTAATCGACGCCCCCGGCATGAGCGAGCTAATGAAAATCACAGAGCAGATTCAAGAAATTGATGGGGTGTTTTCCCTGCTGCCTGTTTATCAACATCAAGAATTAGATGACCAACAAGAATTAAACCAAAAACAAAAAGATTTAACGTCAAGTAATGGGCTGGAGAATACGTTATGAAACTAACCAGACGTGATTATATCAAGGCAAACGCTGTTGCAGTAGCTGCCGGTGTTGCCGGTATTCAAGGTGAAGCCGGTGCGTCAAACCTTGTCACAGATAGAGATGAAACTAACCTTAAGTGGTCAAAGGCTGCCTGCCGTTTCTGCGGAACTGGTTGCAGTGTCATGGTTGGCACAAAAGAAGGCAAAGTTGTCGCCACACACGGAGACGTTAAAGCGGAAGTTAACCGTGGCCTAAACTGTGTTAAGGGATATTTCTTATCCAAAATCATGTATGGCAAAGACAGACTGACAACACCGCTTCTTCGTATGACCGATGGAAAATACGACAAAAACGGCGAATTCACTCCTGTTTCTTGGGAAGTGGCAATGGACACAATGGCGGAGAAATTTAAATCTGCCATTAAGAAGAATGGTCCAACTTCAATTGGAATGTTCGGCTCTGGTCAATGGACAGTCTGGGAAGGTTATGCAGCCTCAAAACTGATGAAAGCCGGTTTTGGATCTAACAACATTGATCCCAATGCCCGCCATTGTATGGCATCTGCCGTGGGTGGCTTTATGCGCACCTTTGGCATCGATGAGCCAATGGGCTGCTACGATGACATTGAAGCCACCGACGCCTTTGTGCTTTGGGGCTCTAACATGGCAGAGATGCATCCAATTCTCTGGACCCGTGTTACAGATAGACGTTTGAGCGCGCCAGACACGAAAGTAGCGGTTCTTTCTACCTTCGAACATCGCTGTTTTGATTTGGCTGACATCCCAATGATATTTAGCCCGCAAACAGATTTGGCAATCCTCAACTTCATCGCCAACTACATCATCCAAAATGACAAAGTGAATAAAGATTTTGTCTCAAAACACGTTAATTTTAGACGTGGCAACGATGATATTGGTTATGGCCTTCGCCCTGAACATCCATTGCAGAAAAAGGCGAAGAACGCGGACAAAGCCGGCGGGTCTAAGCCGATGACGTTCGATGAATATAAAGACTTTGTATCCGACTACACAGTAGAAATGACATCTGAACTGTCAGGCGTCCCTGAAGACCGTTTGATTGAACTTGCGGAACTCTATGCGGATCCAAACCGAAAAGTAGTCTCCTTCTGGACAATGGGCTTTAACCAGCACACCCGTGGTGTTTGGGCAAACAACCTGATTTACAACATTCATTTGTTGGTTGGAAAAATCTCAACTCCCGGCAACTCACCGTTCTCACTAACAGGTCAGCCATCTGCTTGCGGCACAGCCCGTGAAGTTGGAACTTTCTCTCACCGCCTGCCTGCGGATTTGGTGGTTAAGAACCCAAAACACAGAGCCATTGCTGAGAAGATTTGGAAAATCCCATCTGGGGTTATTCCTGCGAAACCTGGCTACCATGCGGTTGAACATAATCGAATGTTGAAGGATGGTAAGATCAACGCCTACTGGGTTCAGTGCAACAATAACGTACAAGCTGCCCCTAACATGAATGAAGAGACTTTGCCGGGGTATCGCAACCCTGAAGCCTTCATTGTGGTCTCTGATCCCTACCCCACAGTAACGGCGGGTGCCGCGGATCTAATTTTGCCAACAGCAATGTGGGTGGAAAAAGAAGGTGCCTACGGTAACGCAGAACGCAGAACGCAATTTTGGCAACAACTGGTTGATGCTCCCGATGGGGCAAAATCTGATTTGTGGCAATTGGTTGAGTTTTCAAAACGCTTTACGACCGATGAAGTTTGGTCAAAAGAAGTGTTGGATGCCAATCCTGAATTTAAAGGGAAAACCCTTTATGAAGTTCTGTATAAAAACGGCAACGTGGATAAGTTCCCGCTTTCAGAAACCAATAAAGACTATTCCAATGATGAAGCCAATCATTTTGGTTTCTATCTGCAAAAAGGTTTGTTTGAAGAATACGCCACGTTTGGCAGAGGTCATGCCCATGACTTGGCACCCTTTGATGTTTATCACAAAGAACGTGGCCTGAGGTGGCCTGTTGTTGACGGGAAAGAGACAAAATGGCGGTTCCGCGAAGGATCTGATCCTTATGTGAAAAAAGGTAAAGGTTTTGAATTCTACGGCAAGCCCGATGGTCGTGCTGTCATCTTTGCTCTGCCGTACGAGCCTGCAGCAGAAAGCCCCGATGAAGAATATGATATGTGGTTATCTACTGGCCGCGTGTTAGAGCATTGGCATTCGGGATCAATGACCCAGCGAGTTCCTGAACTGTATAAGGCGTTTCCTGACGCAGTTGTGTTTATGCATCCAACGGACGCAAAAAAACGCAATTTACGCCGCGGCCAAGAGGTTAAAGTCATTTCCAGACGCGGTGAAATTATCAGTCGTATTGAGACACGTGGACGGAATAAACCGCCGGTTGGTTTGATTTTCGTTCCTTGGTTTGACGCTAGCCAGTTGATTAATAAAGTAACTTTGGATGCCACAGATCCAATTTCCAAACAAACTGATTACAAAAAGTGTGCGGTAAAAGTTGTCGCTACAGGGAGGGTATAATGATGAGAAAAATTGCTGGTTTAACTGCAGTTGCCCTGATCGCTTTGTCTACACTCGCGGGAACCGTTTTTTCTGAAGAACTTATTACGTTGCGCGGTGGCAGCGCTATTTCCGAAGAAACCAACGCACCTGCAATGCCAAAAGTAGAGAATACGGATCAAAGGCGGGTCCGTAACTATCCGGAACAGCCGCCAACTATTCCGCATCACATTCGAGGTTATGAAGTTAGTAAAAATGCTAACAAATGCTTGTCTTGTCATGCAAGAACCAGAACTGGCGAGTCGCAAGCACCAATGGTAAGCGTTACCCATTTTATGGACCGCGAAAACCAGGTGCTGGCAACTGTCTCCCCAAGAAGATACTTCTGCAATCAATGTCATGTTGTCCAACTAGACGCAAAACCTCTTGTGGAGAACACATTTATGGATGTTGAAGACATCGTCAAAGATGGAAAGGCCAAACAATGATTGGCATCGTCCGTAAAATGTGGCGGCTGCTCTGCACCACATGGGTTAATATGAACCGCCCAGCCAAACATTTATCCATTGGGTTTTTAAGCCTTGGCGGGTTCGTTGCAGGTGTTATTTTCTGGGGTGGATTTAATACAGCCCTGGAAATCACTAATACCGAGGCATTTTGTACCAGTTGCCATGAAATGGGTGACAATGTGTTTGTTGAATTGAAACCAACTATTCATTACAGCAACCGTTCTGGCGTGCGGGCCTCATGCCCTGATTGCCATGTTCCCCATAACTGGACGGATAAGATCGCCCGTAAAATGCAGGCATCAAAAGAAGTCTGGGGTAAATTATTTGGAACCATCGATACCCGCGAAAAATTTCTCGCAAATCGGAGGCGGCTTGCGGGACATGAATGGGACCGGTTAAAGGCTAATAACTCTCTGGAATGCCGGAATTGCCATAGTTCTGAAGGTATGGATATCACCGCCCAAAGTGATCGAGCGGCAACAGCCCATCAAACTTTCCTGTTTACGGGTGAGAAAACCTGTATCGATTGTCATAAAGGGATCGCCCACGAGCTTCCTGACATGACAGGGGTTGAGGGTTGGAAATAAACCAACAATCGGTTTTCAATTTAAAAGGTGTGAGTTTTAGAGCTCACACCTTTTTTTATGCGTAATGCATATCTTGAAATATAATTACAAAATGTGATGAAGGTACGACATTTAGGCAAAATTTTGTTGCGACGCACAAATTCATCCTTATGCTATTCCTATAAATAAAAAAAATCGTTGTAGACGATTGCCAGGGGGCATTATGAATGTAGCAGTTAACTCATCTCAATTGAATCAACAGGCTGAACAGCATTTCGATATTCTAATCGTCGGCGCTGGAATATCAGGCATAAATGCGGCCTACCATCTAAAAGACCAATGCAAAGATAAAACCTTTGCAATGTTAGAGGTGCAGGACAGCTTTGGCGGCACATGGCACACACATAAATACCCCGGCATTAGATCTGATAGTGACTTGTATACGTTCGGATATAAGTGGAAACCTTGGTCAGGCCCTCCCATTGCAAAAGCCGATGAAATTCTCAAATACTTGGGTGAAAGCCTAGAAGAGCATGACCTTCAACAACACATTCGGTTTTCACATCAGGTGAAGAGCGCGGAATGGTCGACCGAGAATAAATGTTGGACTTTGGGTGTATCCGTCGGAGGTTCTGATGACTTGCAAACATTCACATGCAATTTCTTGTGGATGTGCCAAGGTTACTATCGTCATTCAGAAGGATACACACCAGAGTTTCCGGGATCTGAAAACTTTAAAGGCGAGATAATCCATCCTCAAACATGGCCCGAAGACCTTGATTATAAGGATAAAAAAGTTGTTGTGATTGGATCTGGCGCCACAGCAGCGACATTAATCCCCTCCATGGCAGAGGACTGCGAGCATATTACCATGCTGCAACGGTCCCCGACTTACTTTGCGGCAAGACCCAATAAGAACGAACTTGTAGACACCCTTCGGCAATTGGAAGTATCCGACGAATGGATCCATGAAATTGCGCGGAAACAAGTACTGGCGGAACAAAAGAAAGTTACGCAAAGATCTTTTGAGGATCCAGATGGTTTGAAAAAAGATCTCCTTGGGGCCGCCAAAATGTTTTTGGGTGATGATTTCGACGTGGACAAACATTTCACGCCAAGTTACCGCCCATGGCGTCAAAGACTGGCGTTTGTCCCTGACGGAGATATGTTTAAAGCTATCAGATCTGGCAACGCATCAGTGGTTACTGATACGATCGATACCTTCACCGAAACCGGCATTAAATTGAAATCCGGAGAGGAACTTGAGGCTGACATCATCATAACGGCAACTGGTTTCAATATGAGCATTCTCGGCGATATAGAATTTGTCATCGATGATGAAAAACTTGATTTTGGGAAAACTTGGGCCCATCGCGGTATTCTGTTTTCCGGAATTCCGAATATGGCATGGGTTTTTGGATACTTGAGAACAAGTTGGACAATGCGATCAGATCTAGTCTCCGATTTTGTCTGTCGTCTGCTCAACCATATGGACGAAAAAGGCGTAAACATGGTGACGCCACGTTTGCGTGAGGAAGACAAATCAATGCCAGAGTTGCCGTTTGTTGACCCCGAAAATTTCAACGCGGGATATCTGTTGCGAGATATGGATAAAATGCCGATACAAGGTGACCGCCAACCTTGGGTGTTTAGCCAAGATTATTACGCAGAAAAAACTGAAATACCGGAAGCCGACCTTGAAGATGGCACATTGATTTACAAATAGGCCTGCTTCAAAGAACGCAACCAAAATAATTGGTAAAAAAGCGGGAGAGGCTCACTCTCCCGCTTTTTTGTTAGCGTTGGCTATTCAGGATATTTTTGTCAAATCCAGCGAGTTTTTTGTAACTACTCGCCACGTCTTTCAAAACGGTTTCTGAAACACATGTATGTACATCCTCGCAGTCACCCGTGCAGGCGTCTTTTACCATCTGCATAACCCGTTCCGGACCCGTTTCACGGTTGGCGAGAACAATCCGTGACGTTGGCTCTAACCTGGCGTCTTCGTATGATTTGAGGATCTGAACAATATCTCCCCCCTGCTCCATCAAGTCAGCAAAAGTCATGGCATCAAGCACACCTTGTGATACTCCGTTTGATCCATTTGGATACATGGCGTGGGCAGCATCTCCCATAAGTGCAGCCCGTTCAAAACTCCATCTTGGAATTGGATTCCGATCTATCATTGGGAATTTATGAACGGAAATCGCGTTTTCAAACAAGCTTTGTATGTCTAACCATCCAAGGTCCCAGTCTTTAAAGTATGGGATAAATTCTTCGAGTAAACCTGCCTCATTCCAGTCGGCCTGCTTGGCATTCATGTCTGACGGTATACGTCGTTCAGCAATCCAGTTGATGTATGATTTGCCGCGTTTGGCGCTTTCAGAGCGTATGGGATAGGCCACCAATTTTAAATCGTTATGGCCCGCCATAAACATAGATTTTCCATCAAGATAAGGATCCATCTCTGTAACCCCGCGCCAGAGCATCTGCCCTGAATAATGCGGCGGTCCTTCATCAGGATAAAAGATTTTCCGCAACCTGGAATTTATGCCATCGGCGCCGATTAAGAAATCAGCAGTGGCAGAGCTCTTTGTATTCGATCCGGTATGATCCGTGAAATGGGCAGTAATTTGATTTTCGTCTTGATCAAAACTTTCAAAACGGTGGTCATTATAAACAGCGTCCTCGCCAAGTCGTTCCTTCACGTGTTTCAGTAAAATCATATGGAAATCACCGCGATGAATAGACAGCTGTGGAACGCCATAACCTGCTGCTAACCCCCTTGGTTCTTGCCAGATTTTTTTCCCATCTTCAGCAAAATAATTCAGACTTGATGTCTCAATAGCAACGGCTTTTAAGTCTTCCAGAAGACCAAGTTTTTCGAGACTTTGCACAGAATGAGGAAGAAGGTTTACACCAACACCTAATGGCAAAATTTCCGGCGCTGTTTCAAAGACCCGTGTTTTTATGCCAACACGATGAAGGGCAAGGGCTAACGTCAAACCGACTAAGCCACCTCCCGCTATAATCCCATGTGGTTTTGTCATTTACGTCTCCAAATAAAGTTTCATTTGTAATTATATTGCTAAATTTAGTTTGCATACAAGCGATTAAATAGCATTAATGGATAGTTGAAAATTTTCGTTTATTATAAAAATGTCATAAAATATTTACACAATGGTCTTAGACCAAATATGTAAATTGATGTGTGGGATATAACATATGACCGGACAATTAGACTCTTCCCTCAAAGCAATGGTTGAGGAATGCTATTTAGAAACCGTTTCCGAAGCTATGAGTGCAGGACACAGTAAATTAGTTGCCCATAAAGAAGGTGTCACAGGTGCCGCCATGTTACTTTCAGCCATGAGTAGTATGGAAGACGATGACGCAAAATCTGCTGTCGTTGCCCTTAACCTAAGGCCATCACAATTGGAAGCGAACTAAGGCTTTTATACCTAAGCCCGCTTCCCATTAGGAATTAGTAACCGTGAGCTGTTAGGCCATCGTCGACTTCGATCATACTTCCTGTCATGAAATCAGACCCCGGCCCTGCAAGAAGCAAGAGTGTCCCATCAAGATGTTGTGGATCACCAACCCGGCGCCCAGGCAAGCTCGCAATTAGGCGTTTCCCAAGGTCCGTCTCCCAGTATTCCCGGTTAATACCAGTTACGATATATCCCGGGTTAATGCCATTAACTTGGATTTTATAACGTCCCCACTCGTCTGCAAGTGCAGCCGTCATATGTTTTACAGCGGCTTTTGACATGCAATAAGCGATGTTTTGTTTCAAAACCCGGTTAGCCGCCACAGAGGCAATATTGATAATCTTACCGCCAGCACCATGTTTAATCATGCTTTGCCCCACGGCTTGAGCCACGAAAAATGCACCTTTGGCATTTGTATCCATAACCAAATCAAAATCTTTTTCCGAAATTTTATCTGACGGTGCGAGAGCACTAACGCCTGAATTATTTACAAGAATATTTACAGGGCCCAATTCAGTTTCAGCTGCCGCCACTCCGGCTTGAATACTGTCAATATCTGTAACATCCATTTTGATGGGGACTGCGCGTCCGTCAAAGCCTTCAATTTCCTTCGCCAATGCTTCTAACTTATCGACACTGCGGGCAGCGATGGAGACTTTTGCTCCCGCCCTTGCGAGTGTTAAAGCGAACTGCCATCCAAGGCCTGATGACGCTCCGGTTATGAGCGCATGTTTGCCTTCTAAAAATGTGGGGGTTGTCACGTGGTTATCTCCTGCTTTTAGCAATTGTTCTTTATTTTGTTGGGCACTTGTTCATTATAAAAATGAACAATCTTAAATTCAATTCTATATTTCTTTGTTAGGAATACTATCTTAAGGAATATCTGTTCAAAATACGTAAAATATTTATTTGAAAAGAAGATCATGCCTGTATCAGCTAATATTCTAGTCATCTCCAATGGACCCACCGCAAACGTATTTGATTGCTTGGCAGATGAAGGGTTCGATTTAAGGTTAAGTCACGTTGATGAATTTAAATCAGTTGTCGACGCCAATCCAAATTTCGATTTGGTGATTGTCGTGGCACCGGAGAGCGGACAGGTTGATCAAACTGACTGCATTGATTTCTTGAACGAAAAGAAGTTACCCATCTTGTTTGTGGGTGAAAATCCTCAGCCGTCAAAAATTCAATCAGTGCCGGCGAATTTCTGTGATCTTGAAATTAGACGGCGTATTCAATCGCTGATCCGCCTTGAAATTATGAAAAAAGAATATCACCGACGGGCCGGAACAACAACGTTATATGGTTTCACCAAATCAGATTTTAGTGAAATAATTGAAGATGATAGCACGCGAAATATTTTGCTGGTGGGCAATCAAAGTACGTTACTTGGTGATATACTTCTGCAATTAGAACGTAAATGTAAGGTTCATGTTTGCAGGATGGCAGACACAGCGCTTGAAGATCTTCGCAGTGGCTCGTTTGACGCGGTTATCATGATCGGTTCTGGTCAAGGCGACGTTCATTTGAGATTATGTACGGATTTGCGCACGGACAGCAGGCTCTTTAACATGCCTGTATTGTTTGTCCTTGAAAACGAAAGCAACCGTGAAGCGGCATATGTTCATGGGGCATCGGACATTGTTATTCATCCAGCTGAGATGACAAATCTATATGTCAGATCCAATTTACATATTCAGCAGTCTGAATTTCGGTTCTCTCTGCAAAAACTATTTAAAGAATCAAAACCTCTTCCTGTAACTGATGCCTTAACCAGTCTCTATTCTTATGGCTTTGTTCAAGCCCATATGGAAAAACTTATTACTGATCATCAGGAGCAGGGGAAATACTTGTGTGTTGCGAGTATTACAGTGAACAACTTAAGCGACATAAACAAAAAATATGGCTACCCAGCTGGCGACCAAGTTCTTCGTCAAATTGGAACTATTATTTCGTTCCTTATTCGCGGAGAAGACTTCTGCGGCCGCTATAAAGGGAACCAATTCATTATCGCTCTGCCAAGTACCAGTAAGGCAGATGCTCACTTTGCTCTCAAACGTGTATATGGCGTAACCCGAAACACTGAATTTGCCATTGCACCCGTTGCTGAGGCTGTAACAGCGGTTATTGATATGGGATTGGACCAATTGGGACCCGACGATACTTTTGCTGACGTTGTCAAACGCGGAACCAAGCTTGGATTTACGGCGTAATATATCAGTTGGAATATTCGTTCTAAATAAATCTTGAAGGTTTCCTCGACATTTCATATGTTATGAATATGAAAATAGATATTATCTCAGATACTGTTTGCCCGTGGTGCCTCATCGGTAAACGCAAATTGGAAGCCGCATTAGAACAACGCCCAGATTTGGACGTTGATATTACGTGGCATCCGTTCCAGCTTCACCCTGATATGCCTGCAGAAGGCGCTGACCGGAAAGAATTTACGGCCAAAAAGTTTGGAAGCCCCGAACGGGCGAAAGAGCTTTATCAGAATGTTGCCAACGCAGGCAGCCTAGTCGGGCTTGATTTCAAATTTTCTGAAATTAGTCGCGCGCCAAACACGCTAAATTCTCACCGGGTAATTCGGTGGGCAGATGGCGCTGGCCTTCAAAATGAAGTTGTTGAAATTCTTTTCCGCAAGTTCTTCATGGACGGCGAAGATTTGGGCGATGTAGAAGTTCTCGTCGCTGCCGCTTCTGAAGCTGGCATGGATGCTGATTTGGTCAGAGAGTTACTCGGCACAGATCGAGACATGGAACTAATTTCAGAAGAAGACACTAAGGCCCGCGAAATGGGTGTTTCTGGTGTCCCTTTCTTTATTCTAGACAATAAATACGCTTTGTCCGGCGCTCAAGATAGCACTGCCTTTTTGGAAGTGTTCAAAAAAATTGAAGCAGAAAACAGTGAAAGCACTGCCGCAGAATAATCTTCACTTAGTGTGATTTGGGTAATCTTGATCTAAAAAATCCAGATAAGATTGTATTTCCAGTTTGGTGCGAGCCTCATCCCAACCCAGAGGCTCCGCCACAACATTAGCAATTTCCTCTAACTGATCACGCCCCTGCCCCTTATTCCATGCAATACCAGTTCGGCGAAAGAGGATATCTGAGAGATTTGCTGGCTGTTCCTCAGCTGCAATGCGTTTTAATAAACTGCTATTGGCTTGAATACTACGGTTTTGGCCGCGTGTGGCATGTAAATCTTTGGTCGTCTGAGATGCGTGTTTCGATAAAGATTTAGCAGGTGACGACGGCTTTATTCTTTTTAGAGCAGCGCGCGCCAAGTTTTTACCAACCTGCCGATGTGTCATAATTGGGCCGCCGGTTAAAGCCAGTACATTTTTAAAGCCACTGGATTTAAGATCATGTATTTTGATAGCACGGCTACCATGTGGCTCGTTGGGATCAAAGGTAATGGGCTGTAATCCCGCCATTGTAAATTTCACATCGGATCGAGTTACACCAAGTGAAGGCATCAAATAATTTAGCTCTCCGATCAACCAATCAACTTCGTCTTCTTCTGCGCGAACGCCGCTTGCATCCTTGTCATAAGGAACCCGGTTCAAGCCTACTAAATGAAGTCCACGATTTGGGACGCAGTAAAGGGGCTCTTTAACGCGGTTCATAGCAATCATACCCCAATTGGAGAGTTCTGGAGGGAGTTGGACTGCAATATGCGCACCTTTTAGTTTCAGTACTTTTTGCGGCAAATCGGATTTGAAGTGTTGACTGATTTGATCGCTCCAAGCACCCCCGACATTCAGAACAAGTTTAGCCTGAATGGTTGCCGTTTCAGCAGGGTCAATACAATCCACCAACTCTACAGACCAACTGTCGTCCTCATTTTTTGTGAGCGAAGTAAACTCGGTGAAGTTCCGGACCACAGCCCCCATTTGGGACGCGTCTTTTAAGGCATCAATGGCAATTCGCTCCGGCCAATCGAACAAATACTCCTTAAAAACTGCCATTCCTTGAATTTTGGATGGCTCCCGGAGGTAGCTTGCAAATGGCGTAGACGAGTGATCAGAAGATTTGTGCCGTTTATATCCCAGCGGTAAATCCTTCGGTCCCAAAACGGATAATAAGGAAAACGCCAGATCGACCATGCGCGGCGTAAAGGGATCTTCTTTGTAAATAGGAAAACAAAAATTCACTTCATGAGTGAGTTCCGGCAGGGAATTTGCAATATCACTTCTGGCATCCATTGAGGCTTTTGCATTGATTAAGGCTGTTGCCAAATAAACGGGGTTGCGGACAAAATCCCAGAGACTTTTACCCGGTGTCAGATGCCGTAATCCGCAGTGAAGAAGGCGGCTGGATTTACTGGTAGCGCCTTCTGCAAAATCTCCTTTTTCAACAATTAGGGTTCGAAAGCCTTTTGCGGATAACTGTTGGGCAGCACTACATCCATTAATCCCGGCACCAATCACGACCACATCGAAAGTCTCAGAATTCAGATCACTGAGTTTGTCTCTTTTCATGGACCTAATCCCGCCCCTTAAAATTATGTGTGATGCCGCCTTACGCTGTCGCTATTTTTGCAAGGTTCCTTGCAAGATTTAGAACACCGCTTAACCGGTCTTCTGGATCAGCCCACGACCGCGTGTAAACCATTTTATGATCACCGCGCAGTTTCGCAGAACCCGGTTGTTTCGATATAAAGCCAACAAGACCCGCTGGATTATCAAAGCTATTGTTACGGAACGACATGACAGCCCCTTTAACGCCAGCATCGATCTTCTCGATATTTGCAGTTTTGCAATATTGTTTGATGGTCATGACTTCCATCAAATGTTTCACTTCATCGGGAAGCGGGCCAAATCGATCGATCAGTTCCACCGAGAAGGCACTGATTTCATCAGCCGTTACTTGCGCTGCAATCCGGCGATACAGTTCCATGCGGAGCGATAAATCAGAAACATAACTTTCGGGGATCAGGACGGACGTTCCAATGTTGATTGTTGGGGACCACTTATCCTCAGTCTCTTCACCTGTTGCGAAATCACCTTGCCTTGCGTTTGCAACAGCCTCTTCCAGCATTTCTTGATAAAGCTCGAACCCAACTTCTTTCACATGGCCAGATTGCTCATCACCGAGCAGGTTCCCTGCCCCGCGAATATCCAGATCATGACTAGCAAGTGTGAATCCTGCACCCAAAGTATCAAGTGATTGTAGAACCCGAAGGCGTTTCTCTGCGGCTTCCGTTGGTTTTTTACGCGGTGGTAAAGTGAGGTAGGCATACGCTCGTGTTTTAGAACGTCCAATCCGGCCTCGTATCTGATACAGCTGCGCCAAACCAAACATATCTGCGCGGTATGTGATCAACGTATTTGCCGTTGGGATATCAAGACCAGATTCCACAATATTCGTTGCGACCAACACATCATACTTGCCGTCATAAAACGCGTTCATGGTTGTATCAAGGTCTTTAGCCGGCAACTGACCATGTGCCAGTACGAATTTTACTTCGGGCACATGCTTAGTGAGGTACTTTGAAACCTCTTGCAGATCATTTAACCGCGGGCAAACAAAGAAGCTTTGACCACCGCGATAATGTTCCCGAAGCAGCGCTTCGCGGACCACAATCGGATCAAACGGCAGGACAAATGTGCGAATGGCAAGCCTGTCTACTGGCGGTGTCGCAATAATGGATAAATCCCGGATGCCCGTCATTGCAAGTTGAAGGGTCCGTGGTATCGGCGTAGCGGTCAGCGTTAGGATATGAAGATCAGCTCGCATTTCTTTAAGGCGTTCTTTATGGGCAACGCCAAAATGTTGTTCCTCATCGACAATAACAAGCCCTAAGTCTTTGAAATTAACGGATTTACCAAGCAATGCGTGCGTACCAATGACAATATCAATTTGACCATTCGTAAGCCCTGCTTTGGTTGCATTCGCTTCTTTAGTGGTTACCATTCTTGATAGCTGCGCCACGTTTACAGGAAGTCCTGCAAAGCGTTGACTGAAGGTTTTGTAATGTTGCCGTGCAAGAAGCGTTGTTGGGGCGACGATCGCCACTTGTTTACCGTTTAGGGCAGCAACGAAGGTCGCGCGAAGGGCAACTTCTGTTTTACCAAAACCAACATCACCGCAAATAAGGCGATCCATGGGTTTGCCAGACGCCATATCGGTTAAAGCATCTTCAATGGCATTAAGCTGGTCTTGGGTTTCTTCAAACGGAAAACCTGCACAAAATTCTGCATAGGCGCCCACAGGAGGAATTAATCGCTCCCCCTTTCGAAGCATTCTTGCCGCGGCAATTTTAATCAGTTGATCGGCCATTTCCATGACCTTTTTCTTCAACTTAGCTTTCCGAGCCTGCCAGCCTGATCCGCCTAAGCGGTCAAGTGTCGCCGCGCTATCAACACCGCCATAACGCGAGAGCATTTCGATATTTACAACAGGCAAATAAATCTTGTCGCCACCAGCATATAAAAGCGTTACGCAATCATGAGGGGCGTTAGAAATATCAATGGTTTTCAAGCCTTCATATTGGGCAATGCCATGTTCTACATGAACAACATAATCTCCCGGTGACAGCTGGTTAGCTTCTGCAATGAAGTTTTTGTCTTTACGTTTCGTCTTCCTTGGACGAACCAGCCGATCTCCGAGGATGTCTTGTTCGCCGATGACCGTAAATTCAGGGGTCTCGAACCCTTTTTCTAGAGCGAGAACCGTTAGCGCAAGCCTGTTACGCCCCTGCACACTGTCAATTTCGTTAAAGGTAGAAATATGCTGAACATTGTCCATACCGTGATCGGACAGAACATCCGTATTTCGGGAACGTGAGCCTTCAGAAAAATGGGAGAGTATAACTTTCTTTTTCTTTCCCAACTGGTCAAGAACATGATCTTTAAGATGATCATAGATATTACTGTCCTGGCTTTTACGTTCAGGCGCAAAATCACGCCCCTGCCGACCTTCAGCATCTAGAATATGATCTCCGCTGGCACCGCTTCTGAAAGGAGAAAAATGACAGGTGGTGCGCATGGAAACGATGTCCAGCCATTCCTGTTTCTCTAAATAAAGTGCATCAGGTGTCAGAGGGTAGTAATCAACATTTTTTCCCACAGCAGCCGTTTTTCGGCTTTCATAATAATCGCCAATGGTATCAAGCCGCGCGTCCATACTTTCATCGAACAGATGATCTGTAAAAATAATATTACTGGGAACAAAGTCCCCAATAGTCGCCATTTTGTCGTGGAAAAGCGGAAGCCAATGCTCCATTCCCGCATGTTTGCGTCGTTCGCTAACGGCTTCATACAGGGGATCATCGCCAGTTACCGTTCCAAAGTTTTCACGGTATCCGCCTCTAAACCGGCTGACAGAGTCTTCGTCGAGTAAAAATTCAGTAGCGGCCGTAAATTCTATAGACGTTATTTTATCGTTGGATCTCTGCGACAACGGATCAAATTTGCGAATGCCATCAATTTTTTCGCCAAATAGATCAAGACGCACAGGTTGCTCTTGCCCTGGAGGGAAAATATCAATAATGCCGCCGCGAATAGCAAATTCACCGGGTTCCATCACCGTACCAATTCGGGAGAAACCGTTGGCAACTAGAAATGCTGTCAGTTCACCAAGATCAATTTTGTCGCCAACTTTTGCGTCAAACTTCGCAGCCTTGATCATGTCGTGTGTCGGAACACGTTGCAGCATAGCATTAACGGTCGTCAGGACTAATCTGGGTTTGCTTGAGGCTTCCGTCAATTTTGCCAGACTTGTCATGCGATGGGCAACAGTTTCGGGATTCGGAGAAACACGGTCATATGGCAGGCAATCCCATGCCGGAATGCTGATAACATCGAGATCTGGATGAAAAAAGGCAAGCGCGTCTTCTGTGGCTGCCATGCGAAGATCTTCTCGCAAGACATACAACACGTCCGTTTTTGCGGTGGCAACATAAGTGCCTATCAAAAATGCATCATAGCCTTCTGGAACTGCTTCCATCTGGATTGAGGCGTTTTTGTCTTTAACCGAGGCGAGTTTGTTTATGAGGCTAGCGACATGATTTTCAGTCATTAATCTTCTATTTTTGCAGGGTCATGCTCGTAAATGGCAAAATTCTTGAGTTTTAGCATTACTGAAGTTGCGTATTCTTCGGGAATTTCTTCCCGGCCAACGGCCCACGCATAAATGCTAGGGTCACCAGCCATCAGTAATTTTTCATACATGTCCAGTTCTTCATCATTAAACGTTTTGACGTATTTGTTGGCAAAGCGGCCTAACATCAAATCAGTTTCTTTCATTCCGGTATACCGTGAACGATGAAGTAATTTCTTGCGGCGGATAGTGTTATCTTCAGTCATTTGGCTGCTTTCATGTTGATTGCCACAGGATATACATTTTTTGTTGCCTTCTGTCAGCACTAAGCTGGACGTCATTTGTATTTCTGTACTATTTTCAGGAAGAAATATCACTAATAGGAAAAATGATGCGGCCAGAAATACTTTTCCCTCTCTTCAAATCTATCGATACCCTAAAGGGCATTGGTCCGCGTTTGGCTGCTCTAATGGCAAAATTGGCCGGCGAGAATGTCATCGATGTTTTGTATCATTTACCCACGGGACTGGTGGAACGAAAAAATATCACCGAACTGGATGAAATTTACCTCACCCAGCAAGTGATTGTACCCGTGACAGTCTTAAAACACTATCCATCTCAAAGCAGGCGGGTCCCGTACCGCATAACGTGCGAGGTTGGCGACAGCGCCCTCACCCTGACGTTCTTCAATGGCCGCGAAGACTTCCTTAAACGGCAACTGCCAGAAGGGCAATCCCGAATCCTTGCAGGGAAATTAGAACAATATTCGGGTGAATTTCAAATGACCCACCCCGATCACATTCTAAAAGAGGGTGACGATACAGATATTTCGATGTTTGAAGCCATCTACCCGCTTTCTGCTGGGGTTACCAACAAAACCATGAGTAAGGCTGTGACGCAGGCGTTTCTTGCGCTCCCCAATTTGCCTGAATGGCTGGATGATGCGTTGATCAAGCGGGAAAAGTGGGATCACTGGAATGGATGTATGCAAAGTGCCCATAAGGTTGAAAGCAATGCTGACCTTGAGCCCATGTCTCTCTTTCGTCAGCGTTTGGCATATGACGAGCTTTTGTCAAATCAGCTGGCCCTCGAATTAGTCCGGCAAAGTATGAGGCGAAAAAAAGGTCGTTCCTTCACAGGCGGCGAGGCTGTTCAGGACGCTATTGAGGGCGCCCTGCCCTATAAACTGACAAATGCTCAAAATTCTGCACTGTCTGAAGTCTTTGCTGATATGCAATCAAGTAATCGGATGCTTCGCCTTATACAAGGTGACGTGGGAAGTGGTAAAACGGCAGTTGCATTGATGGCATTGGCGAAATGCGTCGGATCTGGCGCGCAAGGTGCCTTTTTGGCGCCAACTGAAATACTTGCCCGTCAACATATGCAGTCCATAAAACCGTTTACCGACGCAGCAGGTTTGAAAATCGCTTTGCTTACGGGCCGATTGAAAGGCAAAAAGCGTGCGGCGTTACTTGAAGAACTTCTAGCAGGTAACATTGATATTTTACTGGGAACACATGCATTGTTTCAGGCCGATGTTGCCTATCACGATCTTGGGTTAGCCATTATTGACGAACAGCATCGTTTCGGTGTCCATCAACGTTTGTCGTTAAGCGCAAAAGGTAGGGCCGATAAAGGCGGTGTAGATGTTTTGGTGATGACAGCTACGCCTATTCCGCGAACGCTTGCCCTAACCGCTTATGGGGACATGGATGTTTCGGTTATTGCCGAAAAACCACCCGGAAGGCAGCCTATTGAAACCAGAGCTATTGAGATTGAACGGCTTGATCAACTGGCGGCAAGTCTTGAGCGAAAGCTAGCTGCAAACGAGCGTATTTATTGGGTATGCCCACTGGTTGAAGAAAGCGAAGTCTCTGATCTCGCAGCCGCTACGGATCGGCATACGTACCTAAATGCCCTTTACCCCGGCAAAGTCGGACTTGTACACGGAAAGATGAAATCCGAAGAAAAAGACAGCGCAATGGAAGCGTTTAAATCTGGCGAGACGCAAATCCTTGTAGCGACCACAGTCATTGAAGTGGGCGTCGATGTACCAGAGGCAACCGTCATGATCATAGAGCATGCGGAACGCTTCGGTCTGGCCCAACTTCACCAGTTACGAGGACGCGTTGGACGGGGCAGTTTAGCCGGTGCCTGTCTGCTGATGTATGCAGGGCCATTGGGGGAGACGCCAAAATCGCGACTTAATATCATGCGCGAAACAGAAGACGGGTTTCGCATCGCCGAAGAAGATTTACGTCTTCGCGGCGCTGGCGAATTACTCGGAACACGCCAAAGTGGACTACCTGAATTCAAGGTGGCGGATTTACAGGTTCACGGGCGCCTATTGCAAATAGCAAGAGACGATGCGAGACATTTCCTTGAAATCGATCCGTCGCTTGCCAGTGAGCGCGGAAAGGCCATTCGCACTTTGCTTTATTTGTTTGAACGCGATAGCGCCATCAAGTATTTGCAGTCAGGTTAGGTTTTATTCAGAGTCTTTATCGCCGTTTTCTGCATCTTCATCCGTTGGCCAAATCATACCAGCAGAAATAACCAACTTAATTCCTTCTTCAACAGACATATCCATAAATTTCAAATCTCTTTTGGGAACGAAGAGTAAGAACCCAGATGTTGGATTAGGTGTTGTTGGTAGGAATATACTGATCATAGTCTCATCATCAAGCTCGGCGACCTCGCCTTTTGCTTCACTGGTGACAAACGCCATGGCCCATACCCCTTTGCGGGGGTACTCAAGCAAAACAACTTCTCTAAACGATGAGCTAGATTGGGCAAGAACAGTTTCTATTATTTGTTTGAGAGCCTTGTAGATTGACCGTACGACTGGCATGCGGGCGACAATGCGTTCTCCGAAATGTAGAAGCGAGCGACCTAAGAAATTTGCTGTAAAGAAGCCAATTAAAATTAAAACCAAAACGGCAACAAACAACCCAAGTCCAGGTACACTGAACGGTAAATAGGTTTCTGGATTATATCTTGCTGGAATTAACGGCGTTACATTGGCATCAACGAAATCAACAAATACATATGTCAAATATATAGTGATAGCGATCGGTGCTGTAATCACAATGCCTGTCAAAAAGTACGTTCTCAGTCTTGAAAACAGGCTAATTTTTGGCGCTGGTTCAACGAGAATATTTTTATGATCTGGGTGGTCTTCGTGGTCAGGATCGATCGTATTTTTATCTGGCATAATTGACTGCGAATTCTCATTTTTCTTGAAAAAGAAGGGCTCTGGCCTAATGGGTAGAACAACAACATAACATCAACAAGGCGAGCCGTCACACTTTCCTTGTTAAGCTATTGATTTAATCGTCACTTTCATAAACCAAACTTTAATAGAAATCGCCTATTATTCTGCATGCGATTTTTTTATGCGTATTACTGGTTATGATGTTTGGACAAGATATTTCGATTTTCAAATTAACAAATTTCGCTAGATACAAGACACTCTTTTTAACGTTCGGGTTATTTCTAGTGACTATGGTTTGTGGCTTCTTGCTTAGCCTCGAAAATACCAATTTTGCTATTTTTACCTATGGTTTAGCTTTTGGGGTCCTTGTTTTACTTGCCTATCAAGTCTTCTCCAATGAGCATAAAAAAGCGGCGCAAAAACAATTGTTAGAAAAACAATATGGACAGCTTTCTGACGCCGTAGAAATCCTCAGTGAAGGCTTCCTACTCTATGATAAAGATCAAAATCTTGTCACTGCAAACAAGATGACCCGGGACATGATTGCGGAACTGGGGTTAGATTTAAAGCCTGGCACTCCCAGAAAAAAGGTAGAACAGGCCATACTAAGTTGGTTTGACAGTCATGAACACAAGACCAAAGTCGGAAATTATCTCAAGTCTTTGGAAAATATTGGGTCCTATTTTTTAGATGAAATTCGATTTTCGACACCAAACGGACGCCATCTAGTGTTGACGGAAAAATTTACCCGTGATCAAGGGATAGTATCGCTTGTTCGCGAGGAAACAGACGCCGTAAATAAACAAAACGAGCTAGGCCAAACCAGCGCCCTTCTTGAAACAGTTTATGATAACATTCCCATCGGAATCTGCGTATTGAATGCTGATAATTGTATTATAAGTTGGAATGAAAAATATCGGTCTGTCATGGATGTGAGCCCGTCATTGATATACAAAGGCATAACCCTTGAGCAGCATTTGATTAATATTTTCGACATATACGTGGATGCTGGCGATGATCCACAATCTTTTGCATCAGAAACACTGGCAAAGATGACTTCAGTGACTTCGACACGAACTGAACGACACCTAAAAAGCGGTAAAATAGTTGAAATTGCCCGCACCGGGCTTCCCGGTGGCGGATATGTCTGTACCTTCAACGATGTTACCTTGGAAAAATCCACCCAGCTTTTGTTGAAGGAAAGCGAAAACCGTTATCGAAAAATGGTAGAGTTATCACCAGAAGCCATTTTGGTTCATAAAGATGGCATAATTATTTATGCAAATGCCTCAGCAATCAAATTACTAGAAGCAAAAAATCTATACTCAATTGTTGGTGATAATGTTCGGAAGTTTTTCCCCGTAGCAGATCACGACCTTCTGGCTAACCACTTTGGCCCTGCTAATCATTTGGCGCCAGGGGAAATTGTTTCAGCAGAGCGAAGCCAAGTCATCGGCAAAATTGGAAAACGGATTGATGTTGAGCTAGAAGCCTCAGCCCTGCTTTATGGTGACCGACCTGTTATGCAAATCGTCGCGCGAGATATTTCCGCGCAAACTAAGGCTCACGTTTTGCTCGAAAAAGCAAAAGAAGAAGCCGAATACGCCGCTCAATTAAAAGGGACCTTCCTTGCCAACATGAGCCACGAGCTACGCACCCCCCTTAATGCTGTTATCGGGTTCTCTGAAATCATTAAAAATGAGATTTACGGGAAGGTTGGTTCAGAAAAATACGTTGAGTATGCTGGTGATATTCACGCTAGCGGCATTCATCTGTTAGATTTGATCAACGATATCCTTGATTTGTCGAAAGTGGAATCTGGGGCGCAAGAAATTTCAGAAGAAGAAATAAACATAGGAACGCTTGTTGATGAATGTGTGCGTCTTACAGATCATCAGCGCGAAAAGAACAACATCGAGTTAAACTCATACTTAAATTCGATTTTACCTTCAGTGTATTGTGACCCAAAAATGATTAAACAGGTCATCATTAACCTGCTCTCAAACGCCATTAAATTTACCCCTCAAGGTGGGAAAGTTTCAATTCATTGCGTTATTGAAGGTAATGGATCGTTGGCTTTATCGGTTCAGGATACTGGCATCGGCATCAGGGAAGACGATATCCAAAAAGCCCTTACGCCTTTTGTGCAAATTGATAGCGAACTCAGCCGGAAATATCAGGGCACGGGTCTAGGTCTCTCTCTTTCTAAAAATTTGATGGAACTCCACGACGGAAATCTCATCGTTGAGAGTGAATACGGGACAGGAACAAACGTCACAATTAATTTACCCCCAGAGCGGGTCATTCGTTCTGCGGCTTGATAAAAAGTCTCCTCTCTATTATTGTTTGATCCAAATCTATTTCGGTTAAGTTTTAAAACTTGGCGGACTGATCAATAAATTATAAATCGTGGGGAGAATACCGTGAGACTAGAAAACAAGGTTGCAATCATTACAGGCGCCGGTTCCGGCTTTGGCGAAGGAATGGCACTGCGTTTTGCCGAAGAAGGTGCTGCTGTTGTTGTCAGTGACATCAATGAAGCCGCTGCCAAGAAGGTTGCCGCTGCCATTAACGGTAATGGCGGCAAGGCTATTGTCAATGTTACGGATGTAACAAGCGCAAGTGATATTGCGGCCCTGACAGCTGCGACCTTATCCCAACTCGGTAGCATTGATGTTCTTGTCAACAATGCAGGTATGCCCCAACGCAACGGACCAATGCTTGAAACTGACGAGGAAACTTTTGATAAAATCTACGAAGTAAATGTCAAAAGCCTTTTCCTAACAAGTAAAGCCATCGTACCGGTTATGCTGGAACAAGGCGGCGGCAACATCATCAACATAGCCTCTACTGCGGCATTGAGCCCGCGCCCAGGCCTCGTTTGGTATAATTCCAGTAAAGGTGCCGTTCTTACACTAACCAAGTCTATGGCCATCGAGCTTGCCCCGCAGCAAGTTCGGGTGAACGCACTTTGCCCCGTTATTGCCCTAACTCCAATGGCTGTCGAATTTATGGGCGGTGAAGATACTCCAGAAATCCGCGAAAAATTCCAAGCCAGCATTCCCATTGGCCGCATGAATACACCGCTAGATCTTGCCAATGCTGCGTTATGGTTGGCGTCTGATGAAGCGTCCTTCATCACTGGTGTCGCTCTTGAAGTTGATGGCGGCCGTTGTATCTAACAACGCCGTTCAAGTAACAATAAAAAAGGGGTTGAGTATGAATGATACTCAACCCCTTTTTTATTGACCGTAGATCTTGTCTACTTAACGTCAGCTGCAACCCGCAAGCTCAAGATAACGTCAGGATTTCTAACGGTGCCGGAACTTCCGTAGCCCCGTTTAATCTGATCAACAAATTCCATACCTGATGCAACTTTACCAAAAACAGAATATTTGCCATCAAGGGAGCTGTTTTCTCTAAACATGATAAAGAATTGACTGTCGGCGCTGTTCGGATTGTTTGAACGGGCCATAGAGACAATTCCGCGATCATGGGGAATATTTGAAAATTCGGCCCGAATTTTCTTACCAGAACCACCTTTACCGGTGCCGGTCGGGTCACCAGTTTGTGCCATGAACCCTTCGATTACCCGGTGAAACTTGATGCCATCATAGAATTTTTGGCGAACCAATTCTTTAATGCGCGCGACGTGGCGCGGTGCAGTGCGCGGGTATAATTCAATGACAACACGGCCATATTGCAAATCAAGATATAACGTGTTTTCAGGATTAAGATCACTTGCCGCGCGTGCAGGCAAGATAGACAGGCAAAATAGTGTTGCTGCCAAAAAACTTCCAATTACCAATCGACGTTTCATATTTCTTACTTCTCCTAAGGATACTTTGGCTGAAAACAACGCTTCTGCGCCAATACAACATAGAGAGAGTTTCACACAGCATGTGCCGATAAACAAAGATTTTTTATCATTCGAAAAAAAATAAAAAAACCCGCTTGACCAAATCTAAACTCGCCCCTATGTTCCGCCTCACCGAACGACGATGAACACTAAGAAGTTCAGACATTATTCGGTGAATATATGGGGGCCCGTAGCTCAGTTGGTAGAGCAATTGACTTTTAATCAATGGGTCACTGGTTCGAACCCAGTCGGGCTCACCATTCTAAATCCCTGGAAACATTCGTGTTTCCGGGGATTTTGCTTTTTATCTCCCTATTGAAGTCTTCCCTACTCCGCCTGATCATTTTATTTCATTTCGCCTTAACAGACAAATTTGCTTTGTAAATCTTCGAAAAATGACGAAACATAATAAAAATAAACTTTGGGAGAAGAATAAAATGACGACCCCCCGTTGGTCATGCCAGATCGAAAAAGACGATATTTCCAATATTCACGTTGAAGACAGCTTAAACGAAACATTGCTTGCACAAGGCGAAATAGAAGTCGCGGTTAAGCGATATGCCCTAACAGCCAATAACATTACATATGCCACACTCGGTAAATCATTCGGAAGCTGGACTGACATGCCCGGCTATTGGGCCTTTTTCCCTTGCGCGGATGATAGCTACGGCCAACTCCCAATATGGGGTTTTGCAGAAGTCGTGAGATCTAACCACGATGACTTTAGCCAAGGTGAGGAATTCTACGGCTATTTTCCCATGGCCAGCCACCTTGTTATGACACCTGGAAAGATATCTTCTGAATCGTTTCATGATTTCACGGAACACAGAACCAAGCTCGCACCGGTCTACAATCAGTATACACGGGTAACCGCGGCCTCTGGTATCAAAGCAGAGGAAAAAGACCTATGGCCCGTCTTCCGCCCGCTCCTCGTAACCGGATATATGATCTGCGATCAATTCCATGAGGCGGATTATTACGGAGCAAATCAAATTGTCATCGCCAGCGCATCAAGCAAAACGGCAATGATGACAGCCCGTTGTTTTGATCAATTTGGTAAGAAGCCAAAACTGATTGGTTTAACGTCACAGGGGAACAAACAGTTTGTTGAACAATCTGGTCTCTACGATCAAGTTCTGACGTATGATGACGTTGCAAAACTCGATAATAAAATGTCGACTGCCTTAATCGATATGGCAGGTAACGGCGCTGTTATTGACGCCTTACACAACCATTTTACGGCTAATTTGAAGTATAGCTGCCTCGTTGGTTTGTCCCATTGGGATAGCGCTAAACCTTCGCGGGATTTACCCGGCGCCAAAATTATCCCATTCTTTGCGCCAGGACGTATTAAACAGCGATCAACTGACTGGGGATCTGCTGAATTGCAGACACGCCTAGGAGCCGCGTGGGAGAGCTTTATAGATATCGCCCCGACATTGACGTCAATTAAGGTGAGTGAAGGTGCTAAAGCGGCTATGGCGGCTTACCGTGATCTAGTGAAGGGATCAGTGGATCCATCGCAGTCATTAATCATAAGCCATTAAGCGGCGAGATGGAGCACGAGTGATCGTGCTCCAGTTCTCAGCATCCAAAGGGAAAACGGTCAGGAACAACGCCCCAAAATAACAGCTAGAGTTTATTATGTTTTATTAATGAATTAATTGTAGGGTTGAAAGCGCAAATGACACGAGACCTTACATCTAATTAGTCCAATATTTTGGCGTTCCGCACACACATAGCCGAACTCAACAATGACCGGTGGGATTGTAAGCATACCGTAATACGACAAACCCTTAGAGGGTATTTTGATGAAGTTCTTTGTTTGCCTGGTTTTTTCGTATCTTGTGTTTTCCGGAAACGCGCATGCTCAATCCCAAATTAGAATTACGACCGGCGAATGGGAACCCTTTCTGTCTAGCTACTCCCATGAATATGGTTTTTCAAATCATATTGTGACTGAGGCTTTTCGCAACGTTGGTATCGATGTTGTTTGGGGGTTTTTTCCGTGGAAACGATCCTATGAACTCGCAAAAAAAGGCTCGGACTGGGATGCCTCTTCCGTTTGGTGGGCGACAGATAAATCTGGAGTGGATTTTTTACTCAGCGATACGGTGTCGACAACATCTTTTGTGTGGTTTCACTTAAAGAGTGAACCGTTTGTTTGGGAACAATTTGGCGATTTGAAAAATTATCGTATTGGCCTAACACGCGGATATCACTACGGTCGTAATTTCGAAAAAGCACAGAAAGCGTACGATTTACAAGTTAGTGAGGCAAGCAAAGACGAACAATTATTTAAAATGCTGCTGAAGGGACGCATACAGATTTTCCCGAACGACCCCCTCGTTGGAGCGGCGCAAATTAGAAATAATTTTTCGCGGGAAGACGCCGCTTTATTTACTTTCCATCCTAAGAACTTTGAAATTTCGACCTTACATCTTGTCGTTTCAAAGAATATCGAAAACGGTCCTGAACTTGTGGAAAAATTCAATCGAGGTTTAAAAATTCTTAGGGAAAGCGGGAGGCTTGCTGAGATATATAGGGATCTTGAAGCTGGTATTTATGACAAGAAGGCGACAAAATTCAAAAAATAACTTTCAGAGTTCAAAAAATATGATGCGCAGCGGTCAATGCTAATAGGACACATTAATAGTGCCTGCGAATAGAGGAGATCTGATTATACTTGATTAACTCCTTAATTACTAAGTTTCTATATAGTTGAAGTGCAATAGGTCAAATTTTCACATTAGCTTTGCGCAATTTTTGTTGGTTACTCGTCTATTTTATCGAACCATTATAAAATGGAGCCTCTGGTATTGGCGCTTGGCTCTAGACATACTGTAACTCTACAAACCCTTAGAGGGTATTTTGATGAAGTTCTTTGTTTGCCTGGTTTTTTCGTATCTTGTGTTTTCCGGAAACGCGCATGCTCAATCCCAAATTAGAATTACGACCGGCGAATGGGAACCCTTTCTGTCTAGCTACTCCCATGAATATGGTTTTTCAAATCATATTGTGACTGAGGCTTTTCGCAACGTTGGTATCGATGTTGTTTGGGGGTTTTTTCCGTGGAAACGATCCTATGAGCTCGCTAAAAAAAGCCCGGACTGGGACGCCTCTTCTATCTGGCGAAAAACCGACAGGTCCGAAGAGCATTTTTTATATAGTGATAGGGTAAGTAGCTCATCATATGTGTTCTTTCACTTGAAAAGTTTTCAGTTTGATTGGGCCCGATTTGACGATCTGGCAAAATATCACATCGGCTTAACAAACAGCTATCAGTACGGACAAAAATTTGAAGAAACTCGGAAGGCGTTTGATATAAAAGTTAGCTCCAGTTACAAAGACGAGGAGTTATTCAAAATGCTGCTTAAAGGGCGCATACAACTTTTCCCCAATGATGCCCGAGTTGGTGCTGCACAAATTAGGAATATTTTTTCACCAGAGGAAGCTACCCTGCTAACTTTCCATCCGAAGCGTTTTGCAGTTTCGGACTTACACCTTGTCATATCAAAAAATGCTAAAAATGGTCCTGAACTAATAGAAAAATTCAATAAAGGTTTAAAAATGCTTAGAGAAAGCGGAAGATTTTCTGAGCTAAACAAGGACCTTGACGCTGGTATATACGACAAGAAGGCGACAAAATTCAAAAAATTACCTTAAGAGTTTAGAAAACCCAATTGTCAGCCCCAAAATAAATTGTTCAAAAAGATATTGATAAACTCTATTTGGAGAGATGGAATTGGGCACAAAAAAACCGCCACAAAAGCGACGGTCTTTTAGGATGATGGTGCCCGCACCCGGAATTGAACCGGGAAGCCCTTACGAGCGGCAGATTTTAAGTCTACTGTGTTTACCGATTTCACCATGCGGGCAGCGACGCTAACCTACTGATTGTCTGTTGGTGACACAAGACCCTATTTTCAATTTATTGCATTTTTTATGATCAAATTACGTCAATCTGCACTTGTGTCGCATCATACAGTTTTCCGCAGTTGATTTTGATCCGGTTGTCTCTCTACTTCATTGAGAAAAAAGACAGCCATTTAACAGAAGCAAGAGCCCAATAACTCAAGAGAATTTCACACCAGTAAGATATAATTTTTTATGTAATTATAATGCCCCACGACCAGATGTCCGCGGGGCATGAGAAGTTCACCCATAATCACTTAAACTGTGGCTTCTCTCAGATCAGTATTTCTGACCCTTATTTTTGGATTTTTGACAGCAAATTTGGGTTCATGACAAGATTACGAACACCGTGTGCATGATCTTCTTCAAAAGTGTTTCCTTTCAGCCATGTAGCAACAGAACTGATAGAAACTTTTGCGACTTGAGGGCGAACACTCCAAGTAACTTGGAATGGCGATCCTGCTTCGTTATAGCTAGGGCCGGTTGTAGAACCTGCATACTGAACTGGAGCGCCCGTATTTGTTGGAATGTTTGTCGCTTGATGAACGCCCTCAACAACTTCATGGTGCGTCAAATTTACAAAGTCCAATGCCTTTTTGTCATTAACCAAAACATAAACTTGAGTTTCGACGCGCAACTGTGGGTTTTTGATAGCTTCGCTCAAACAAGACCCCAATGTCGCTCCGGGCTTAACTTTCGCTGTTGTATGAACATAATGAACTTCAATTGTGTCGCCTGAAATCAAATCGCCATGAGATGTTTTTCCAACTTTATGATCATAATCGGCCAGTTCAGCATCAGACAATTTTCCGTTATATTTAAAGCCTGTGCCATATCCATGGCCGTCACCATTACCAGCGTATGTCGTGAATTCTCCGCCTTTATGCTCTGCATTTTCATGGAAATGAATATTGCAAAGGTTCATTGTTGCGTAACTAGGAGCCGTTCCAAAAGCGCGGTCATTGTTACCAATAACAGCATCGATGTCTCGGGGAGATTGTGGGCCAAATCCTGCACCATCAGTGTTTTTAGCCAGCATGTGGCGTTGCTCTGCTACAAGTTTGTCAGAAGCGGGTTCAGAAGAACCTTTTGAAGCTGCTAACGCCACTGAAGTCAGGGCTACTGCTGAAACAACAGACGCAAGAATTAGGCGAGTTTTTTTCATTAAATTTGATCCTGTATAGGGTAATTTTATGGAGTAAACCAACATGGTAAACTATCCAAAAGTGTGTATATAGAAAGATATTCTTACACGCTATGATTTAAAGCTAAATCTTCCCAGGATCAGGATACTCTTCAAATTGTGTCAACTCGAGCTTGGGCATCATCTCGCAGTTTCCCACGCTGAATTTTGACGCCGTTGGCACTTTGTGTTGTTGGAAAGGAAGACAAGCATTCAATGGCAACGGGAACCTTATATCCCGCAAGATGTTCACGGCAGTAAGATATCATTTCTTGCTCGGTAGGTTTTTGATCGTTTTCCAGAACCACAAATGCATAACTGCGCTGTCCCTTCGCAGTTTGAACGCCGACCACTTGTGCTTGCGAGATGCCTGTCATACCTCCAAGGCAATTTTCGATCTCAGTTGGATCGGTCAAGTAACCTCCAAGACGCAAGACATCTCCCATTCTGCTTAAAAACGTGAATGAGGTTTCATCTTCCTGAACGCATAAATCGCCCGTTTTGATATATCCGTCATTTGTGATTGTCTTTAAGGTCGCGGGCTTATTGTCCAAATATTCGATCATTTGACTTGGGGTTTTAATTTCCAACTCTCCGGCAGAACCAAATGGCAAGATTGTCCCCGCCTCTGGATCAGTAATTCTGATTTTTGCCGACTTTGATAGAAGTCTGCCCCCTGCCCGTTTTCTGGCTTCTGCAGTGTCTGCTGGATCTTGATGAGTAACGAAGGCTTGAACCTCGCTCATGCCCCATAATCCTATAAGGGCGACACCTCGTAGACTGGCAGCCTCAACCAAACCAGAGAGCGCCGGATTAAAGGCGGCATAGCCCGCGTATTTCAAATTTGGAAAGGGTTTTTCATCATCCGTATGATCCAACAACATGGCATACATGTCGTCTGATCCATTAATATCGGTGATGGCGCAGTCTTGCATAATTCTGCAGGCCTCTGAGGCCTCGAACACCGGAAGGCAATACACCGTGCCGCCACCGGCAAATCCCGCAAGGGCTTGTGTCAGTCCAAAAGTACCGCACAGAGGATTTACCTGGAGCAATCGACAGTCGCGGTTTCTGTAGCCAAAATTTTCAGCAACTTCTTCCGCGTGAACGGTAACACTGTACTGGGTGTGGAGCACAAACTTTGGTTTTCCTGTGGTGCCACTGGTTGTGAAAACCACAAGACCGTCAGTTTCAGCGATTTCAGGAAGCGTATAGACGTCTGATTTTGTAAGATCATCGAATAGAATTAAATCTTTATCCGCGAGGCAATCGGGAATGGATAAGGCAAAATCTTCATTTTCGCTATAAATCACAACCGATTGCAGGGCGTTTAATCCATCTTTGGGAATTTCTGACAGAATTTCCATAAAGGGAATGTTTTTAAAATCGGGCCACAAAACCAGTGTTGTACAGCCAGATCTCGTCACAATATCAGCCATCTCAAAGGATTTAAACTTGGTGTTTAAAGAGACAACGACGGCGCCAAGTTCGGCGCAGGCCAGAAACACTTCGAGGTAAGCTGCAATATTTGGCAGCCAAACGCCGACTTTATCTCCGCGCTTAATCCCACTTTTATGGAGCCCACAAGCGAGATGGTGGCTTGTTCGCACAAGCTGGCTATAGGTAATTTCGGTACCACGATCGTTAATGGCAATTCGGTTTGGCGTCTGGGTTTTTGACGTTTCTAAGCAATGAGGGAGCGTTTTCATTTTTATTTTTGTCCCTGAAAAGAGTTATTATGTCGTATTAATATCGGCATCTAATTGAGCTAATATGGCTAAAAGAGCGTCATAAGCCGTATCGAGTTTTTCAGGCTCGACAGATCTTAAAACTAAATTAGTTCCCAGCAAGCCTTGCTTGTAAAAGGGGTAAGATCCCATGGAAACTTCTGGGAATTTCTTTTGTAAGGCTCCAAGATCCGCGGCAATAATGCCTTCGGCAACCGACGCCCCAACTGACCGGCTCAGCATTTTTGCGCCGCCCGTTAATTCTGGGAGAATGCTTTGCATCATTGCTTGCATGATCGCCGGAACACCGGCCATGACAAACACGTTTTCTATTCTAAAGCCGGGTGCCTTGCTAACCGGGTTTTCTACAAGACTTGCCCCGTGTGGAATTCGGGCCATGCGTTTGCGTGCTTCGTTAAACTCGATACCGCTAACAATATAGTGCTGCGTAAGGATTTTCATGGCTTCTGGATGATGATCGATCCCGACCCCAAATGCTGCCGCAATGGAATCAGCCGTAATGTCGTCGTGAGTTGGGCCAATGCCACCACTGGTAAAGACATAGTTATATTTTTTTCGGCAGAAATTTACGGCATCTACAATTTCTTGCTCAATATCTGGAATTATCCGAACTTCGAGCAATTGGATTCCGACCTCGTTCAGGCAAGTGGCCAGATGAGCGACATTTTTATCCTGCGTGCGACCTGACAAAATTTCGTCGCCGATGACAACCATCGCTGCTGTTACGGTTTTTGGTGTCCTATTGTCCTGTAACGTCATTTGCGCTTTTCCGTAACTCTTATTAATGTTGTCGTAGTTTTCTATAGTTTGGCTGTTAATGCGCTCAATATCAAAAAGTTTTAGCATTTTCGGTCAATTTGATTTGAAAGTATACGCCCGCATGTTGTTTCCCACACCCCTTATTCAAGGCACCCTTATCAAACGCTACAAAAGGTTTCTAGCGGATGTCGAACTTGAAAATGGCGACGTTATTGTGGCGCATTGCGCTAATTCTGGCTCCATGATGGGGCTTAAGGATGAAGGCTTTAAGGTATGGCTTTCAATTTCGGATAATCCCAAGCGTAAATTGAAATATTCCTGGGAATTGGTGGATACGGGAACAACACTCGCCGGAATTAATACCGCTCACCCAAACAGAATCGTCGCCGATACGATCACAGCGGGGAAAATTCCGGAGCTCACCGGGTATGACAACCTGAAAAGAGAAGTCAAATATGGAAAGAATTCGAGAATTGACATTTTCCTGACCAGTGAGGGCAAACCGGATTGCTACGTGGAAGTTAAAAACGTCACTCTGTCTCGAGAAACTGGCGCGGCTGAATTTCCAGATTCTGTGACCGCCCGCGGGACTAAACACTTGCATGAATTAAGTGATATGGTTACTGAGGGGCATCGAGCGGTTATGTTTTATCTTGTACAGCGTGATGATTGCGATACATTCGAAATAGCCTCAGATATTGACCCGGTATACGCTGCCGCTTTAAAGCAAGCGCGTGAAATTGGGGTTGAAATTCTGTGTTACGATTGCAAAATAGACCCGTATGGCATCGAGATAAGACGGCCTGTTCAAATAGTAGTATAGGCCGCTAAATATTTTTCAAATAATTGAAGCTAGTATAATTTAGCTTCCTAAACTAAGTTTAAGAGCATGAAATACGAAAATAGTTACGACACACCTGTGGAAAATACTGGCGTTATCAAACTTCACGGCGAAGAAGGCTTTGAGGGAATGAGAAAAGCGGGCCAGCTGGCAGCTGAAACCTTGGACATGATTGCGGAACATGTGGTTCCCGGCGTGACAACAGATGCCCTCAACACCCTATGTCACGATTTCATCACAGAGCGCGGCGGCATTTGCGCCCCTCTTGGGTATCGCGGCTTTACAAAATCCATTTGCACTTCGGTAAACCACGTTGTGTGCCACGGTATTCCTGGATCTAAAAAACTGCTAAACGGTGATATTGTCAATATTGATGTGACACCAACTTTAGACGGATGGCACGGCGATACCAGCCGGATGTTTGTTGCGGGCAAAGCAAATATTAAGGCCAAACGTCTGATTGACCTGACTTATGAATGCTTAATGCGCGGTATCGAGGTTGTTAAACCAGGTGCGACCACCGGTGATATTGGATACGCCATTCAGTCATTTGCTGAGAAAAACAGATGTTCTGTGGTTCGTGATTTTTGTGGCCATGGTTTGGGCCAAGTTTTCCATGATGTTCCTAACATTGTTCATTACGGAACTCCCGGCCAAGGCGAAGAATTACGCGAAGGCATGATTTTCACCATTGAGCCTATGATCAATCTGGGTAAATGGCAGGTCAAAGTTTTGGAAGACGGCTGGACAGCGGTCACCAAAGATCGGTCGTTGTCGGCGCAGTTTGAGCATTCATTGGGCGTAACCAAAACCGGATATGAGATATTCACGCTCTCGCCAAAAGGATTAAATTGTCCGCCGTATGACATCTGACAGCTCTAATAAATCAAAAATTTCAGAAGCGTCAGCCGTTATTTCAGAAATTGATACGGTTCAGGAAAATCTGTCCACTGCCAGAGCCAAAGTGGAATATGAGATTACTGAACCGGATTTTCTAAATGTTAAAGACAGTCCATCCAAAAGCAAACTAGACCTTTCTGATAAAAAAGGTCACCGATCGCGATTGCGAAATAAAGTCTTATCAAGTGGGACCAATGCCCTTGCAGATTATGAGCTTCTTGAAATGCTTTTATTTGCCGCCGCGCCTCGCGGAGATACAAAACCTCTCTCCAAAAGTCTATTAGCTGAATTTAAAACTCTGGGCGGCGTCATGAGCGCATCAAACGAGCAGCTTAAAAAGATTGATAATATAGGGGATGCGGCGATTGCCACCATTCGCATTGCCGAAACTCTCGGAGAAAGACTTCTCAAAGACAAAATCGTTAAGCGCAATGTTTTAACGTCGTGGCAGGCGCTTCTTGAATATTGCCAAGGGGTTATGGGCCGGAAAGAAATTGAACATTTTCGCATATTGTTCCTGAACAACAAAAACCACCTCATTGCCGATGAGGTCCAGCAGACGGGTACCGTCAATCAAGCCGCTGTATATCCCCGTGAAGTGATCAAAAGAGCTTTGGAGCTCGGGGCAACCTCTATAATTTTAGTCCACAATCACCCCTCAGGTGACACGACGCCCTCAAAAGATGATATTCGGCTTACTGAAGAGATTATAAACGCTGCTGATGCGCTTAAAATTTCAGTACATGATCATCTTATTGTGAGTGCCAATGAAAGTACCAGCCTCAAATCTTTGGGCTTAATGTAGCGGATCTAAAACGCTCTTTGCGGTGAAATACCAAACTGAAGGGTATTTAATGCAATGCCAAGCATATCTCTTTCCGCGACGACACCTCTATACCGTGAAGTGCAGGCAGCAATGATTATAAAATCAAAAAAGGAAGCGACCCACCCCGGTGGTAACTCTTGGCGAATTTCACCGCATTCCTGGGCCTCAATCACAATTTCTTCAATAATTTCCAGTTGCTTCAAATAGTTTTTTTTATGAGTTGATTGGTCATCAACTATTATTCGTAACATAAAGAAATAGTGATCTTTCAAATTATAGTATCCCCGCAAGATAAGTATAATCTTTTCAATTGGGGTCTTTTTTGACGATTTTGCTTTTTTCAAAACCTGTCCAAACCGTTTGATGCAATGAGATGCAGCTTGATCCAACAATTTTTGTTTGGAGCCAAATTTTCTATTTACGGTTACGCGAGTGATACCCGCTTTTTTAGCCACATCACTGACGGTAGCATCGGGTTTATGAGCGAATACGTAAATAGCTGCTTCGAGAATTTCAGTGTGAGTTATCATCGCCATCTTTTTTGATACAAAATAAATTCATCGGACGAATTATAGTGAAGAATGTCCTAGTTCTGCGGGAATGTAATTTATATCAATAATTGCACATTTGGTTTTTAAAACGTGGAGAAAAAATCAAACACCTCGTTTATTTTTTCATAATCAGTTGAGATTTTGCACCGCCTCTGATAGTGAACGCGCATTGGACCAAGACATTCGTCTGTTAAAACTCGTGTACACGGCGAATTGATTTTCACAGTTTAGACAAGGTGACATCCCATGATACCCCGTTATTCCCGCCCAGAAATGACCGAAATCTGGGAACCGAAAAGCAAGTTCCAGATCTGGTTTGAAATTGAAGCACATGCTTGTGACGCACAAGCAGAACTCGGTGTTATTCCAAAAGAGGCTGCGAAAGCCGTTTGGGACCGAGGTAACTTTGAAATCGACCGCATTGACGAAATTGAACGGGAAACCAAACATGACGTCATCGCGTTTCTAACTAATTTGCAAGAATATGTCGGTGACGAGGCCCGCTTTGTCCACCAAGGCATGACATCTTCTGATGTTTTGGATACTTGCCTAAGTGTTCAGATGACAAAAGCTGCTGATCTCCTATTGCAAGACATGGATAATCTGCTCGCTGCCCTTAAAAAGAAAGCCTACGAGCATAAAGACGATGTTTGTGTTGGTCGCTCTCACGGCATTCACGCAGAGCCCATTACTTTTGGCTTGAAAATGGCGCAAGCCTACGCAGAGTTTGATCGTAACCGCGATCGCCTTATACAAGCCCGCAGAGAAATTGCCACATGTGCGATTTCTGGTGCTGTTGGCACATTTGCCAATATTGACCCGTTTGTCGAAGAACATGTAGCCCAAAAATTAGGGTTGGAGATTGAACCAATCTCAACTCAGGTTATCCCACGTGACCGTCATGCCATGTTCTTTGCTGTTCTGGGCGTCATTGCCAGTTCTATTGAGCGTTTATCCATAGAAATTCGCCATCTTCAACGGACAGAAGTTCTTGAAGTGGAAGAATATTTCTCGCCGGGTCAAAAAGGCTCGTCGGCAATGCCACACAAACGCAACCCGATCCTAACTGAAAACCTGACAGGCCTTGCCCGTCTCGTTCGTATGGCGGTTGTTCCTGCAATGGAAAATGTGGCGCTTTGGCATGAACGGGATATTTCTCATTCATCAGTTGAACGCGGCATTGGACCAGATACAACAATTACACTGGATTTCGCCCTAACGCGTCTGACAAGCGTCATCGACAAATTGGTTGTCTATCCTGATAACATGATGGACAACATGAACAAACTTGGTGGGTTGATCCATTCACAGCGCGTTCTGTTGGCACTCACCCAAGCTGGTGTAAGCCGTGAAGACGCTTACCGTTTGGTTCAGCGTAATGCCATGCGGGTTTGGCGTGAAGGCGCAGACTTCCTTGATCTTCTTCAAAATGATGATGAAGTCACAGCGGCGCTTACAAACTCGCAAATCGCAAGCGTGTTTGATCTGGAATACCACACAAAGCACGTGGACACTCTGTTCAAGCGCGTTTTCGGCTAATACCTGAAATAACCGAATGAATTTAATTAAGCCAGCAACTCAAATTGCTGGCTTAATTTTTTATGTAGCATCATCTTGGATTTGCTGACGTGCACTGTCCATAAAGTCATCCATTTCACGCCGAAGCTGATGATCGGATATGTCTACGTTTTTAGAATCTAGGTCTTGGCGAAGTTTCCGAAAGACATCCTCGTCGCCCTTTTCTTCCAGATCGGCAATCACGACTTCTTTTGCGTAGGCTTCAATTGAATCGCCAGTAAGCCCCATAAGTTCCGCTGCCCATTGCCCCACCAATTTATTTCTGCGGGCGTTCGCTTTAAACTCTAAATCATTATCATGCGCAAATTTATCTTCATGTAGTTTTCCACGATCATCTAAGCCTGCCATTATTGGATCCTTTTTAAGTTGACTTGAGGGGTTCCCCAAATTATTTGAAATTCATATTTGCTATGTTTCATTCATGGTTACATATTTAACATGTGGTGCTGTTTGCTGGCCGACAAGGTTTACAGCAAAAAATTCTCAATTTGACTGATACCAGTTGTTGTGTTTGAGGTCCTTCTGCACTATGTTCCGCATGAAATCGGGCAATATTGTTTGGTTTCATATGAAATATGATGGTTTTCGCTGTTTTTTTCATTGCGATAAATCAACGTTTCACATTTCTTTTATTAAAGGCCAGTAGTTTGGCCTTCATGTTGGAGTGGCATCCATGACCCGCCGTAGACGCGTCTACGAAGGCAAGGCAAAGGTACTTTTTGAAGGTCCTGAACCTGGCACTCTCGTGCAATACTTTAAAGATGATGCAACAGCCTTTAATGGCGTAAAGAAATCGACTATTACAGGAAAAGGCGTCCTGAATAACCGGATTTCTGAACACCTAATGGTGCGATTGACAGACATCGGAATTCCTAATCATTTTATTAGCCGCCTAAATATGCGCGAACAATTGATCAAGGAAGTCGAAATCATTCCAATTGAAGTGATTGTCCGCAATGTAGCCGCTGGCTCCATATGCGCACGTCTTGGTTTGACTGAAGGCACGCCAATGCCGCGTGCCCTTGTTGAGTATTGTCTGAAATCAGATGAACTTAACGACCCAATTATCTCTGAAGAGCATATTACGACGTTCAACTGGGCGAGCCCGCAAGAGTTGGATGACATTATGAATATGACTTTACGAGTAAATGATTTCCTTTCTGGTCTCTTTACCGGCATTGGCATCAAACTTATTGATTTCAAGCTTGAGTTTGGCCGCTTCTTTGATGGCGACGAAATGCAAGTTATTTTGGCTGACGAAATCAGCCCTGATAACTGCCGTCTCTGGGATGTAGCGACGAACGAAAAATTGGATAAAGATCGCTTCCGTAGGGATCTTGGTGGCGTAGAAGACGCCTATCAAGAAGTGGCCCGGCGGTTGGGTATCTTGCCCGAAGGCGGACCCTCGGATCTCAAAGGTTCGACCGCAATACAATAAAATCAAAGGCGCAGTTATTGCGCCTTTTTTCTTGTCTATTTTATTCAAGGTAAAATTTGATGAAAGCTCGAGTTACTATATCCCTTAAAAATGGTGTTTTGGATCCGCAAGGAAAAGCAATAGAGCATGCGTTGCATGGCCTTGGCTTTGAGGGCGTGAATGACGTGCGCCAAGGAAAGATCATTGAACTTGATCTTGGCAATATTTCAGCTGACGCAGCCCCTGCCCAAGTTGAAAAAATGTGCACCCAGCTTCTGGCAAATACGGTTATTGAAAATTACACCGTTGAGCTGTTGGACTAATTCAAAGTTTATAGGAGACTGAGACCGATGAAGGCCGCAGTTATCGTTTTTCCAGGATCTAATTGTGATCGCGACATGAAAGTTGCTATCGAACAGTCCATGGGCCACACACCTGACATGGTTTGGCATGGTGATACATCACTACCAGACACCGATTTGATTGCCATCCCTGGCGGCTTCTCCTATGGAGATTACCTCCGGTGCGGCGCTATCGCGGGTAATTCCCCGATCATGCGTGAAGTCGTAAAGAAAGCCCAATCAGGGACCCCTGTCCTTGCGGTTTGCAACGGTTTTCAAATCGCCACTGAGACCGGAATGTTATCCGGTGCTTTGCTTCGAAATGCCAATCAGAAGTTCATTTGCAAAGATGTGAACCTTCAAGTGGTTGCAGAAAATGATCGTTTTGTCGGTGAATTCGACGCAGGTCAGATTGTGCGTTTTCCCGTTGCCCATCACGATGGTAATTTCTACGCAGATGATGAAACACTTGCCCGCCTTGAAGGCGAAGGTTTAGTTGCTTTCAAATATGCTGACGAAACTGGCGTTGTGAGCGACGAGACCAACCTTAACGGATCCCGCAATAACATTGCAGGTATCTACAATGAAGCTGGAAATATCCTCGGGCTTATGCCCCATCCTGAGCGCCTAATTAGCGAACAGCTGGGCGGCACCGACGGAAAAGCCTTCTTCGACAACCTCATCAATTCATTGAGCTGATTATGACGGAAATTACAAAAAAAATTGTCTCCGAACATGGTTTGTCGGAGAGCGAATATGACGAAGTTCTCAAAATATTGGGCCGTGTGCCAAATATCAATGAGCTTGGCATCTTCTCGGTTATGTGGAGCGAACATTGCTCTTATAAATCATCCAAAAAATGGCTGAAAACGCTTCCAACTGAAGCCCCATGGGTCATCTGCGGCCCCGGCGAGAATGCTGGCGTTGTTGATATCGGTGATGGACAAGCTGCCATTTTCAAGATGGAAAGCCACAATCATCCATCCTATATCGAACCGTATCAAGGCGCTGCCACGGGTGTTGGCGGCATTATGCGGGACGTCTTTACAATGGGCGCACGTCCTATTGCAAACCTGAACGCACTGCGTTTTGGCTCTCCAGATCATCCAAAAACTCGGCATCTGGTTTCAGGTGTTGTGTCTGGTGTTGGTGGATATGGGAACTGCATGGGCATTCCAACCGTGGGCGGGGAAACAAATTTCCACGCATCATACGACGGAAACATCCTTGTAAATGCCATGACCGTTGGTCTGGCTGACGCAGATAACATCTTCTATTCTGCAGCTGCAGGTATTGGAAATTCTGTTGTCTATGTAGGATCAAAAACCGGCCGTGATGGTATCCACGGCGCCACTATGGCATCAGCGGAATTTGATGACGACACAGATGAAAAGCGTCCAACAGTTCAAGTTGGTGACCCGTTCACTGAAAAACTGTTGCTCGAAGCTTGTCTTGAGTTGATGTCAACGGATGCGATCGTAGCTATTCAAGATATGGGCGCTGCTGGTCTCACATCATCTTCGTTTGAAATGGCGGACAAAGGCGGCGTTGGTATCCAGCTCGACCTAGATAATGTTCCCATGCGCGAAGAAGAAATGACCCCCTACGAGATCATGCTTTCTGAAAGTCAGGAACGTATGTTGATGATCTTGAAGCCAGGCCGTGAAGCCGAAGCTCAAGCCATTTTCGAAAAATGGGAACTGGATTTCGCCATTATTGGTAAGGTTACAGACACAGGCCGCATGGTTCTCACCATGGGCGGCGAAGTTGTCGCGGACCTTCCTGTGGCACCTCTTGCTGATAGTGCCCCAGAATATGATCGTCCATGGGTTAGAACAGAATGTCCGGCCCCCATTAAGGCCGCTGATGTTTTAGCCCCTGCTGATTTGAATGAAACCCTTCTTAAAATCATGGGATCATCCGACATTGCCAGCCGTAAATGGATTTGGGAACAGTATGATCACATGGTTATGGGCGATACAATTCAACGTCCAGGCGGTGATGCGGCTGTTGTTCGGATCCACGGCACGGATAAAGCGCTTGCGGTCACAACAGACTGTACGCCGCGATATTGTTATGCACATCCGGAAACAGGCGGCGCACAAGCCGTTGCTGAAACATGGCGGAATTTGACAGCAACGGGCGCCCTGCCCCTTGCCATCACCGATTGCATGAACTTTGGTAATCCTGAACGTCCTGAAATTATGGGTCAGTTTGTTGGCTGTATCGAAGGCATGCGGGACGCTTGTATCGCTCTCGATTATCCAGTGGTTTCAGGTAATGTGTCGCTTTATAACGAGACCAACGGAACAGGGATTTTCCCAACGCCCGCCATCGGCGGTATCGGTCTGTTAAACAAATCGCACCATATGGCGACGGTTGCGTTTAAAAGCGCGGATGAAGTCATTTTACTTGTGGGCGAGACTTCAGGTGATATGGGTCAATCCATATACTTGAAAGAAATCGAAGGCCGCGAAGAAGGGGCACCGCCATCCGTTAATCTGGAAACAGAAAAACGAAATGGCGATTTTGTCCGTGAAGCAATTCATGCGGGCCAAATTACAGCCTGTCATGACCTTTCAGATGGTGGCCTTTTGGTTGCCGTTGCTGAAATGGCACTGGCGGGTAAAGTTGGCGCTACACTGGACTTGGAATCAGACTTACCGCTTCATGCCACTTGTTTTGCAGAAGATCAGGCCCGTTATATTGTGACGGCCACCTCAGAATCTGCTAATAAAATGCTAGAAAATGCCAGTTCTGCGAACGTTCCCCTTAAAATAATTGGAACGACCGGTCATAATGAATTGAACATTGGGTCAGAATTGTCCATATCTATAGAAGATATTCGTGAAGTTTATTCAAACTGGCTTCCAGATTTGATGACTGTACCCGGTAATTAATAGGAGTAGTTATTCCATGGCAATGGATGCAAGTGAGATTGAACGCCTGATTATGGAAGGCATTCCAGGAGCGCAAGTTAAGATTACAGACCTGCGTGGTGACGGCGATCATTATGCTGCACTCGTGGAATCCTCTGCTTTTGAAGGTATTCCGCGTGTCAAACAGCATCAAATGGTGTATGAAGCCTTAAAGGGTAAAATGGGCGGTGACCTGCATGCGTTAGCGTTGCAGACATCAGTTCCCCAAGTTTGACTTAAGATTTTAAATTAAAGAGGACCTGTAAATGCTTGATCAAGCGACTGAAGAGCGAATTAAACAAGAAGTTAGTTCCAGCGATATTGTATTGTTTATGAAAGGCTCAGCTGTATTTCCACAATGTGGGTTTTCAGCAACCGCAGTTCAAATTTTATCTCACCTGAATGTTAAATTTAGCAGCGTTGACGTGCTAAGTGATCCAAGCATTCGGGAAGGTATTAAAGAATACAGCCAATGGCCAACAATCCCTCAGCTCTATGTTAAGGGTGAGTTTGTTGGCGGTTGCGACATTTTACGTGAAATGTTTGAAACTGGTGAGCTCGGTACGCTATTTACTGAAAAACAGGTCGCGCTTGCCTCTTAATTGACGCGCTCGCACTCGATATAGAAACGGCGCTTTTCGTAAGCGCCGTTTTTTTTGGTCTAAATGGGGGAAAAAATGGCAAAAATTGCATTTATCGGCACAGGAAATATGGGTCTTGCTATGGCAACGCGTCTCCTTGACGCAGGACATGATTTGCAAATTTATAACAGAACGCGGGAGAAAGCAGCGCCACTCGAAAAAATGGGCGCTGTCCTTATGAATACCCCTGCCGAAGCCGCCACTAATGTAGATGTCATATTTGCCATGCTGGGCGATGACAAAGCCTCTGACACTATATGGAATGGCACAAACGGCGTGCTTACAGCCGATTTGAAACCTGGAACGCTTGCCATTGAATGTTCAACCTTGTCACATGAGTGGGTTGCGAAACTCTCCAAGACCCTGATCTCTCGCGGTCTTCTGTATTTGGATTGTCCCGTTACCGGTATGCCGCCTCAAGCGGCTGCGGGCGAACTAACATTGCTCATCGGCGGAGAACAAGATGTTCTCACCAAAGCTCAACCCTTTTTAGCCCCCCTTTGCGTTAAGCAATTTCATTTTGGTGGGATCGGTGCGGGTACTGCATATAAATTGATAGTGAACCTTATGGGATCTGTCCAAATTGTCGCCTGTGCAGAAGGAATACTGACGGCTGAAAAAGCAGGACTTGATATGAACACTGTTGTTCAGGCGTTAAGCAGCGGCGCTTGTGCCAGTTCTCAAGTGATATCTAACAGTCCAGTAATGTCGGCTGGCGAACATGACAGAGATGTTCTATTTTCAGCTTTATGGAGACTTAAGGACACTGATTATGGTGTTAAGTTTGCAGAACAAATGGGAACACAGCATAGTTTAGGGACTGAAAGCCTTAAACAATTTCAAAAGCTTGTTGATGAAGGTCATGAAAATTCGTCTGGTAGCAAGGTTATTGAAGTCATGCGGTCGTAGTCAGCATTTTGGGGGAAATATGGAACAAGAGAAACTAGCAAAATTGCTGTGTAAAATACCAGATGGATTTTTTAATCTATTGTATTTGGGGCGCCGGATCCGAAAAGAAGGGCAAGAACTAAATTCAAAATTGCAATTGTTGAGCAAAATTGCTGATAAACAATCAGTTGCCGTTGAAGATGATACGATTGCAAACACCAGAGACCAAATCGAATTTTTGGCTGTCGCATTCGGCGGCGATTATGTGCCCCTGCCCTATGTGGAAGATTTCACAATACAAGGTCCCGGTGGCGTATTACCCGCCCGCCTTTACAAGCCGTCAGATACTGATGAGCTTCTACCAGTACTTGTCTATTTTCATGGTGGTGGTTTTATTCGAGGGAGTATCAATTCTCACGATGGGGTCTGCCGCCGGTTGGCAAGCATGGGAAATTTTGCAGTTGTATCCGTTGACTACCGGTTAGCGCCGGAAGCTGTATTTCCAGCGGCTGTTGATGACGCTTATGCTGCTCTTCGTTGGGCGCAAGAGCATGGCGCCTCTAAAGGTTTGGATACCAGCCGCGTTGCCATTGGCGGGGATAGTTCTGGCGGTAACTTGGCCGCGGTAGCCGTGCAAGATGCGAAACGGTGCGGAACCCCGCAACCCGTTATCCAAATGCTCATTTATCCGACAACTGACTCTAATTTTACGGCCCAAAGCCATACGACATATTCCTCTGGTTTCTTCTTAACAAGTGAGAGAATGAACTGGTATCGGGATAATTACCTGCCTCTTGCAAAAGATCGGAATGTTCCGCGCGCATCCCCAGGATTAGCTGAGGATTTGTCTGATTTGGCACCGGCTCTGATCATGACCGCAGGGTTTGATCCTTTGCGGGATGAAGGTGAAGAATATGCGCAAAACCTCAAAAAAGCGGGTGTACCTGTTGGCGTAATCCGATATGAAGGAATGCTGCACGGGTTTGTCTCATTAAACGGTTTTATTAAAGAGGCTGACGACGCTCTAAATGCTGCGGCACAAGCCGTAAGCACTGCTTTTCAAGGAAAATAATGTTTAAAAAACTCGGTCCAGCGACTGTGACGCTTTTAAAAGAAAGCTCGATCGTCTACTGGGGACTGTTGAAAATTATTGTACCTGTGATGATCCTTGTGGAAATAGGTATTCGCGCAGGCTTAATTGATGTCATGAGCGAATGGTCGGGCCCATTTATGGACCTGTTTGGTCTTCCCGCGGAAGTCTCTCTTATTTTGGCGACCAATTTGTTGGTTGGGATCTATCCCTCCATCATAATACTAATAGCGCTCGCCCCTGATATCGCATTTACCACTGCAGATATGACGGTCATGGGGGGAATGCTGCTGTTTGGTCATGCGCTACCCATTGAGCAGCTTATCGTTAAAAGGACGGGAACATCTTTGATCTTCTCTTGTTTTACACGCTTTTTAGCCATGCTGATTTACGGGATACTCTGTCACCAAATCATATCAATCTTCGGATTATTTGAAGAACCTGCAAATATCCTAATCGCGCTAGATGTTGATAATATTGATAAAAGCTGGCTGGGTTGGGCGATCTCGTCTGCTCAAAGCTTGTTCGTTATTTTCTGGATCTTGACTGGACTGATCGCGCTTTTAAAAACATTGGAATTTGTTGGTATTACTCGCTGGTTGATGAAGGCCTTAACGCCTGTCCTTAAACTAATCGGCATTGGCCCAAACGCGGCCCCACTTGCAATGGTCGGTATATTGCTCGGCCTGTCCTTTGGTGGCGGCCTAATTATGCGGGAAGTCGATAAAGGAACGCTGAACCCCAGAAGCGTATTTATCTCAATGATATTCCTCGGGATTTGTCATGGCCTAATTGAAGATACCATAGTGGTCATGGCCATCGGTGGCCATTGGAGCGGCGTTTTCGTTGGGCGAATTGCGCTATCGATATTATTGATTATTCCGTTGTCTTATGGTGTAAAACGCATGTCCGATAAGACATTTAGACTGCTATACAAATAAAAAGGCCCTGTTGAGTTTACATCAACAGGGCCTAATTATTTTTATGCGTTTTCTTCGCCAACCCGTTGCGATAAAGCCGCAGCAAGGTAATCATCTAGATCACCATCAAGGACGCCTTGGGCGTTTCCTTTTTCAACACCGGTCCGTAAATCCTTCACCATTTGGTAGGGATGCAAAACGTATGAACGGATTTGATGTCCCCATCCAATATCGGTTTGCTGTCCGCGAGTATTAGCCGCTTCTGCATCACGTTTTTGAAGTTCAAGTTCATACAAACGAGACTTCAACATTTTCATGGCTTCGGCTTTGTTCTTATGTTGCGACCGATCATTCTGACACTGAACAACTACGTTCGTTGGAATATGGGTAATTCGAACAGCACTATCAGTCGTGTTCACATGCTGACCGCCTGCGCCCGACGCCCGGTACGTATCAATACGGAGATCTTTTTCTTCAATTTCGATATCGATGTCATCATCAATAACTGGAAAAACGCCAACGGATGAGAAACTTGTATGCCGGCGAGCGTTTGAATCAAACGGTGAAATCCGAACTAGGCGATGAACACCTGATTCAGTTTTCAGCCAGCCGTATGCATTTTCGCCCGTGATCTCGATTGTTACGGATTTAATACCGGCTTCCTCGCCCGCACTTTCCTCAAGAATTTTAACCTTGTTACCGTGTTGGTCGGCCCAACGCATATACATTCTAAGTAAAATTTGGGTCCAGTCTTGCGACTCTGTACCGCCTGCACCCGCGTGAATTTCAAGATACGCAGAATTGGCATCAACCTCACCTGAAAGCATACTTTCAAGGCGGCGTTTTTCAGCAAGAACCTGGATTTCCCTTAAAGCTTCTTCAGCTTCAGCCAAAGTTTCTTCATCGTCTTCCATCTCTGCAAGTTCGATCAATTCGACCGTATCTTCCAAATCTTGATGAATGGCTTTATAGGAATTGATTGCGTTATCAAGACCCGTCCGCTCTCGCATTAGTTTTTGGGCTTTAGTTGGATTGTTCCAAAGGTCAGGATCTTCCACTAGGGAGTTTAGCTCGTCCAGACGACGTGTTGCGTTATCCCAGTCAAAGATGCCTCCTCAGCAGGTCCATTGCCCGCTTGATTTCATCCACAACGGCCTGATGTTCGGCGCGCATAGTTATTCCAATCCAAATAAGTTCTGATTTTGGGGGCAACTTAATGCCAGTTTGTTGATCAGTAAAGGCCGCCGGTGCCAGAAGTCAC
>JBALWO010000009.1:47280-86488 GCA_036960775.1 Pseudomonas marincola
CCGCCTTGTTTTGGACCGAGACTTTTGGGGGTATCAAAACCCACATAAACACCAACAGCAAGATCTGGAGAAAAGCCAACAAACCAAGTATCGCGGGCATCATTTGTTGTGCCCGTTTTCCCGGCAAGCGGTTTCTTTATAACACTGATTTTGCGTCCTGTACCGCGAAGGACAACGCCCTCCAGCATGGACACGACCTGATAGGCTGTTGCGGGAGAAATTATTTGCTCGCGCGTATCGACAATCTCCGGCTCATCCTGATCCCGCCATGACGATGCGCGGCAACCTCTGCACTCTCGTGTATCATGTTGATAAATAGCCGCACCGCGTCTGTCCTGTACACGGTCGATAAGTGTCGGGGTGATTTCTTTACCGCCATTTACCAGCTCAGCATAGGCGGTCGTCATTTTAAGAAGTGTCGTCTCCATTGCACCAAGCGCCATGGCAAGTGTTTGTTGCAAATTATTGTGAATACCGAACCTGTCAGCATAATCGGCGACAACATCCATGCCAATGGATCTAGCAAGACGAACTGTCATCAAGTTACGGGATTTTTCAAGTCCAAGGCGAAGCGTGCTTGGTCCCCAAAACTTCTTGGTATAGTTGGCCGGTTTCCAGCGGTCCCCATTTTCTTGGGTCAGAACGAACGGGCCATCCATGATCTTACTAACAGGCGTAAAGCCGTTATCAAGAGCCGCGGAATAGACAAACGGTTTAAAGGAAGATCCCGGTTGGCGTTTCGCTTGCACAGCACGGTTGAATTCCGAAGCATCCTGGCTCCATCCACCCACGAGGGCGAGGACACGACCTGTATGGGGATCCATTGCTACCAGTCCGCCGGACACATCAGGAATTTGTTCTAACGAATAAAAACCGGGTTCAGCGTTATCGCCTTCAAGGTCCGTTACCGTCACAACATCGCCAACGCTAACCACAGCTTTTGGAGTTTTTGGCCAGCTACCGACACGTTGGCCCTTCCGCCAAGGACGCGCCCATTTCATATCCTTAAACCGGATAGTCCCTTTTTCATCTGACTTGAGACCGATAGTTATATCCGTATCTGAAACCGTTAGAACAACGGCCAAACGCCACGGAGAAAGTCCTTTCGGATCTTCAACCTTCTTCAAATTCTCTAACCAATTTTCAACGGTTTTTACGGTGGCAACTGGGCCGCGCCACCCATGACGTCGATCGTAGGTTCTAAGACCTGCTCGCAGAGATTTCTCGCCCAACTTCTGCATTTCAGCTTGCATAGTTGTTCGAACGGAAAGGCCGCCGTCATACAACCCTTCAACACCGTAAAGGTCGTAGAGTTCGCGGCGCACCTCTTCCACAAACCATTTGGCCTGTAATACTTCGGCGTCCCGGCCTTCTTTTACCACGAGAGGGCTTGCAATGGCCGTGTCTGCTTCCTCTTTGGTGATGTAACCCTCTTCCAGCATGCGGCCAACAACCCAATTCCGGCGGGTAGTTGCCCGTTCAAGGTACCGAAAGGGATTGTAGTTATTTGGCGCTTTTGGTAGGGCACCGAGATATGCCATCTCTGCAATTGTCAGATCGTTTAAGGATTTATCGAAATAATAAAGAGCTGCTGCTGCAACGCCATATGCGCGGTGCCCCAGATATATTTCATTTAAATAAAGTTCAAGAATGCGGTCTTTTGAAAGGCTTCGATCAATTCGAATAGCGAGAATTGCTTCTTTGGCTTTGCGCTCATACGACACTTCGTTGGTGAGAAGCATGTTTTTGGCAACCTGTTGGGTTACCGTCGATGCGCCCACAAGACGTCTTCCCTGCCCCAAATTTTGGACATTCTTAACAGTTGCCCGCAAAATTCCTAAGAAATCGATGCCAATATGATCATAGAAATGTTGATCTTCTGCCGCGATGAAGGCTTGTTTTACCTGTTTTGGGATTGATCCGATTGGAACGAAAAGCCGTCTTTGACGGGCATATTCAGCAATCAGGCTACCATCGGCGGAATGAACCCGTGTCATCACAGGTGGCTCATAACTTGCCAGCTGCTCGTAATCGGGCAGTCCTTTACCAAAATGCCAAAAACCGAATAATACGGCACCAGCAGTGAACATGCTGCCCAGAATAAAGAGACAAACCATAACTAGTAAAAATCTTAAAAGTCGCTTCATAAACTATTCGCCAAATGATCTCTCATTGGCCCTTGATTAGGTGCAGCTGTTCGACTGCTTTAAACATAAACGGTGCGCAGCATTCTTAAAATAAGAAGAACTTACGGCAATATCATGACGGCATCACAGATGTATTATGGCTGCAATTTATCAAAATATTTGTTAATGGCCTTATAAATAGAGGTGGCCAGCTTCTTTTGTCCGCTTGTTGATTTTAGAATTTTCTCATCATGTGCATTTGAAAGATATCCCAGTTCCACCAAAACTGAGGGGACATCAGGTGCTTTTAAAACTCTAAATCCTGCAAACCTGTGGGACCTACTTCCGGTTTTCATACCTGAATTTGAAATTTCAGGCAGGAGGAGTTTCGCAAATTTCACTGAAAAATTCATGGTCTCCCGCTGGGCCAGGTCAATAAGAATGTCTTGTACGGTGTCATCTTGTTCTTCTAAATCAACGCCTGCGATGACGTCGGATTTATCGTGAGATTTAGCAAGAGCTTCGGCCTCATCGTCGGACGCGTTTTCTGACAATGTATATACTGTTGATCCGCTAATATCTGCACGGCCAATAGAATCCGCATGAAGCGAGATAAACAAATCACCCTTATATTTACGGCCGACATTTACCCGTTCTCGCAAACTTAAAAAGGCGTCTCTATCACGGGTCATTATAACCCGGTAGCGAGGATTTGATTTAAGAAGGTTTCGGAGCTTTAGGGCAACTTTTAACGTCAGAGATTTTTCGTGGACTCCGCTACGTCCAATTGCACCCGGATCAATGCCGCCGTGCCCAGCGTCAACAATAACGGTCCATTTGCGATCAGCAGTAATGATTGGGGCAATGGGCGCAACAGGTGCCAGTGCCGCAACCTGTTGCTTTCGGCTTTCCTTTACGGATTTTAAAAATGAACGCTGGTCTGTTTTGGCAATATCGATGAAAAAACGATACGGTTTTCCCTCGGACGGCGGAAGAATGACTTTTTTGATAATTTTGACGGGTGACTTTACATCCAAAACGACCCGCGATGTTCCCTGCCGAAACAGGCCATAACGATAGTTCTCAATCACTCCCATTGACCGTCTGCCGGTTACGGCGGATGACCAAGTCACCTCTTGCATATCGATGACGATACGGTTTGGATTAGCCAGATAGAAAATTCTGAAATCCGGTTTTTTGTCAATTTCCATGACAAAACGGGTTTTATTTTTATGTAATCCCAGTCGAACCGCTTGCACTTCTGCAGCCGCGGCAAAAGTTTGAGTGGGAAAACTTCCCACTGTAAACAGACATAGCAAGACGATTGAAAACCGACGAATATAATCAACAAATAATAGCATGGCCGGCTTGAATTACCTCAAATTTACCTGTTATAAATATATCACGCTTTAGCACTTTTGCTGTAAATTAAGACTAATTTCAGACAGGCTACATATGGGAGTTTTCTCTTTATCTCCTGTAGACTTAGCATGAGATACCCCCCTTGGACATATATCGTCAGAAGTTTTTTTAACCATTAGTCATAATTCGTTTGTTATGTTGCTAACAAGTAACTATTATCAGCCTGTGAGTTTCTGTGGTCAGTTCCCTTGCGTAACTAATTTGGCAATGGGGCGGCTCTGTTTTCGACAGCGAATGCCGGCATCATTATAGATCCCCTGAGCGTCTGAATACAGTGCTAAAGACAATGCAGATATATTTTTGTGAAACTGAAATCGCCCGCCCTCTAGTATCGAGATTAGGCGGGATCGGCAGCCGATAAGTCCCCCGAGGGGTAAATAGTTTTCCTCTTAAAATGTTTAAGTGGGACCGGCGCCAGCGATTTCCATTGAAAAAACGGCTGAATTCCCTTGTCTCACTGGGAGAATTTTAGTCACGGAGCTTATATATGGCTACGCGTATGCTTATTGACGCGTCTCACGATGAAGAGACTCGTGTTGTAATTGTTAAAGGGACTCGTCTTGAAGAATTTGATTACGAGACTGCTTCCAAAAAACAATTAAAAGGAAATATCTATCTGGCTAAGGTCACTCGTGTGGAGCCTTCGCTTCAGGCAGCCTTCGTTGAATACGGTGGCAATCGCCACGGTTTCCTTCCCTTTTCTGAAATCCACCCTGACTATTACCAAGTCCCCGTCTCTGACCGGGATAAAATGGTAACACAGGAAAATGTTGCTGAAAAAGAAGCGCTTGAGCAAGAAGATGCCGCCGCTACTGACAGTGATGCTATCGTGGACGATAAAAATTCGTCAAACGGCGCAGCAACATCAGCAAGCGATGACGAAGACGGTGTGGTTGATGATGACGGCGACACATTAGGTGGTTTGGAAACTGTCGGGACTGACGGCGATAATGTCGTTGAAAATCTTGGCGGCGATGATGAAGTCGAACACACTCGCAAATCAAACTACAAACGGCACTACAAAATTCAAGATGTGATCAAACGTCGTCAAATCTTGCTTATCCAAGTTGTAAAAGAAGAACGTGGTAACAAGGGCGCAGCCCTTACCAGCTACATCTCCTTGCCTGGCCGATACAGTGTATTGATGCCAAACACAGGGCGCGGCGGCGGAATTAGCCGTAAAATCAGCAACCCTGCGGATCGGAAACGTTTAAAGAAAATCGCTACTGAACTGGAAGTTCCAGAAGGCGTAGGCGTTATCATTAGGACGGCTGGTCTTAACCGGACTAAACTTGAGATTAAACGGGACTATGAGTTCCTGTTACGTCTCTGGGATGATATTCGTGAAATCACGCTGAAATCCATTGCACCAAGCTGTGTTTATGAAGAAGCCAATCTGATTAAACGGTCTATTCGTGACCTTTATTCAAAAGAAATTGGTGAAATTCTGGTTGAAGGCGAAGAAGGTTATCGGATCGCCAAGGACTTTATGCGCAAGCTTATGCCAAGCCATGCGAAAAAAGTTCAACCGTATCGGGATCGCATTCCTTTGTTCCACCGTTTTCAGGTAGAGCAACAGTTTGTCTCAATGTATAACCCAGAAGTTCAATTGAAATCTGGTGGTTACATTGTCATCAACCCAACAGAAGCTCTCGTGTCTGTAGATGTGAACTCAGGTAAAGCTACCAAAGAGCGGAACATTGAAGATACTGCGGTTAAAACCAATCTTGAAGCGGCTGAAGAAATGGCCCGTCAGTTGCGCTTGCGCGATTTGGCTGGCTTGGTCGTCATCGATTTCATTGACATGGATGACAACCGGAATAATAAAGCCGTCGAACGTCGCTTAAAAGACTGCCTAAAATCAGACAGAGCCCGCATTCAAGTTGGACGGATTAGTCCGTTTGGATTGCTTGAAATGTCACGGCAACGTTTGCGTCCGTCGTTCCTTGAAACCAGCACAAACACGTGCCACACTTGTGGTGGCTCTGGTTTTGTTCGGTCGACGGAATCAACAGCTCTGCTTATTATCCGAACACTTGAAGAAGAAGGTGTGCGGGAGCGGAGTTCGCGAATTTGCGTAACTGTTAATACAGAAGTTGCCATCTATCTCTTGAATCAGAAACGAGCTGTTATTCAAGATCTAGAAACCACTTATGGATTGACTATTGTCATTTTGGCAGATCCGACGTTGAATTTGAACGATCATAGTATTGAGCGTGAGAAATCTGCGACGGAGCCTTCGCAGGCAGCTACTGCAATAACGACTACGCCATCAATTCCTTTGCTGGATCTTCCTGATATCATCGAAACTGAAGATGAGACCGACGAAGAGAAGCCAGAAAAAGAAAGCAACTCAGCCAAACGTCGCAGACGTCGCAGACGCCGTAAAGGTCGGGACGATCAAGATGATCCGGCTGAAGAAGCAGCAGATGAAAATGCAGAAGACGTTTCTGGAGATAAAATTCCAGATACAGACGCTGATGCAGATGTATCTGCTGATGATGCTTCTATAGACGCAGCTTCTGAGGATGATGAAGAACCCCGTAAACGCCGTAGAGGTAAACGCGGTGGTCGTCGTCGGTCACGCCCAGTTTCCACTGAAGAAACTGAAGCAGAGGCAGCATCTGATCAAACGCCTGCGATGGAGCCAGAAATTGTTATTATTCCGATCATCTCAGCTGACGGTGATACATCAGACATTGATCCTCCTCAAATTATTGAGGCCCGGTCAATTGAAATAACACCAGAAGATAAAACGGAAGAAACACCGGTAAAGAAACCTGTACGTCGCCGCACACGTCGCCGGACACCAAAAGCGACCGACGAAAAAACGGATGACAGTATAACTGAAGATAGCAAAACTGAAGATAGTGCATCTGATGTAAAAGCGGAGGCACCGGTTGTATCTTCTGAAAATGAAGAAGAGAAAACTGAAAAGGTGCGTCCCCGGCGACGGAGAAGCCCCCGTCGGAAAAGTCCGGAGTCTTCTGAGGCGGTTTCTGAAGAGAAAGTAGCGCCAGCGGAAACCCAAATAGCAGCTCCGGTTGAACCGGCTGTTGAAAAGGTTAAGCCCGTTAAAAAAGTAGCACCAAAGGTTGTCGAACAGGCTGAAACACCTGTCCCCGCACCTGCGGTAAAGGAACCTGAGGCAACTCAACCTGTTCCGACACTCGTGCAAGAAAGCGTGACGCCACCGGCGGATGATGCGCCGAAGAAACCAGCCCGCAAAGGTTGGTGGAGCCGCAAGAGTTCATAAACAAAAAAAGGAGCCTGTTTTCGCAGGCTCCTTTTTTTATGACTATTTTTTAGGTTTCTAGCTTAGCCATTTTCGAAGAGCCACAACAGCACCCTCAATAACATCCGTTGCCCCAGCAAATGACAGCCTTATATATTCATGTCCCCGGTGCGGATCGAAATCAAGTCCCGGCGTTGCTGCAACACCGCATTCATCCAGCATTCTTTGGCAGAACTTCAAACTATCATCCGTTAAGTGGCTGACGTTTACATAAATGTAAAAGGCGCCATGGGCTTCTGCGAAATTAGCGAGCCCCATTTTTGGGAGCTCTCGCAGTAAGATTTCGCGGTTTTTGGCATAGTTGTCGATATAACCTTCCAGCTCATCTTTACAGTCAAAGGCTGCCAGGGCTGCATATTGGCTGAGGGTTGGCGCCGAAATAAACATGCTTTGAGACAGCCGTTCAATAGATCCCAATAAATCTTCAGGCACGATCATCCAACCAAGCCGCCAACCGGTCATTGAAAAATATTTTGAAAACGAGTTTATGATAATAACATCGTCACTGTAGGACAGAGCGGATACCGCTTTTTGCCCATAAGTCAGACCATGGTAGATTTCATCAGAAATGAAATGCATTCCCCGGCCGTGACAATATTTGATCAACTTTTCAAGCTCGTCCGGCGTTAGCATCGTTCCTGTTGGATTTGCAGGACTTGCCACGAGTAATCCATGAAGCGGACCCTCGATGGTATCTATTAGTTCAGGAGATGGTTGGAAATTTGTTTCAGGACCACAAGGAAGACCGACTGCCTCCACATCCACTGATCCTAAAATATTCCGATAGGCAGGATATCCCGGTTCAGCGAGGACAACGCGATCATCCGGGTTAAACAAGGACAAAAACGAGAGAAGAAATCCGGTTGATGATCCCGTTGTCACGACCACACGTTTGGGATCCAAATCAATGCCGTACATTTCCAGGTAGTGATTGGCAATGGCCTTGCGAAGCGGCGGGATTCCGAGAGCTTCAGTATAACCAATAGATTTTGTATCTAATGCATCCTTAGCCGCCTCTAAAACCGGGGCTGGAGCCGAGGTGGCGGGTTGCCCCACCTCCATATGATAAACAGTTTTTCCTTGGGACTCTCGTACGTTGGCAGCCTTTAAGACTTCCATAACAAGAAAGGGAGACACATCTCCACGAGACGTATGCTTCACAGCAGCACCTATACTTAAAATTCAGGGTTATGTTATCGCTGGATCAAAGACAGGCCGAATCCACGAGGATCTGCACGGGACTGACACTGGTTCAGCTTACCATTTTTGCAGTATACCGAATTCACCTTACCAAGTCTTTCAACTTCTATGGCGACAGGATGTTGCTTTACGATTGTGGCTAAATCATCTGGTTTAACTTTTGGCTCATACAGAAGCGGAAGCCCCTGCCCCATTGTGAAAACACGCGGGGAGCTTATGGCCGTCTCGAGTGGTTGATCCGCTCCAAAGATTTTAAGGGCTGTGTAAACTGAACTTAATGTACCTGCAACACCACCTGTGGCGGCTCCGGCGAAGTATAAATCCTTATTGACCAGATTGACCATCACAACAGGTGAGGTTGGAAATTCGGCTTCTTTGTCACTCAAAGCAGACGCCATAACAATGCCGGAAATATCACCGGTTTTTCCAGATCCAAAAGGTTTTCCAAGGCCCACGATACAAGACACGGCGTTGCCTTCATTATCCGCAGTTACAAAAGACGTCATCCCACCGGCACCAAAAGGGTTATAGTTGGCATATTTTTGAAACGAAGACGCAGAAGCCTCAGCCAGTTTGGTAAGGTTGATATCCTGATTGAGATGCAAGACCCCTTTTCCAGAATATATTTTCTGCCAAACTTCTTGATATAATGCTCCTTGAGGACTGACAGATGTGCCAATTGTAATCACACCATTGGTAAATGTGGCGGCGTCCTGCCAAGCAGGTCTGTAATAAATCAGGTCCGTTGTCGTTAGCTTACCGCCAACAAAATTTGCATCATCAATGAAGGCCTTTGCCATGGTGCCGCCGTAGAAAAATGCGCCACCATTAGTTCTCAGGTTACTCAAAATTGATGACAATCGCACTTGTTGGATCTTCGTTCCTTCCTTCTTCAAGGAACCATCTTCATTTAAGTATAGTTTTGATAAACCCGTATCGAATTGGACTTTACTACTACTGGAAACCATGGCTGCATGCTGCGCACGCGACATGCTTTCCCCAAAATTTGCTAATTTTTCTGCTGGCGCTAATACAGATGACCAGCCCATTCTGCCATGACGGGCGTGAAGTGCAGCGAATCCCCGAATATTTCCAGGCACACCAATTTCGCCGCCCGCTTTTGCCAATCCAACTGGGAATTTCAAATTCTCAAGTTTATTGCTTTCACGGTTATAAGTAATGCACTCACCGCCGCCGCCAAGAGAACCCGCGATGGGATATGTAACTGCTAGTGTGAAATATAACGCCGTGGCAGCATCTGCCGCAGTTCCGCCTGCTGAAAGGATATCTTGCGCAATCAGTGTCGCTCGCGGCTCATCCGATGCCACACCACCCAAAGGTCCGTCGACACTATCAACGGCTCCAATCTGTTTTGGATCGACCGTATCACAAGCCGCTAGTAATAGAAGAGATCCGGCCACACAAAAACTTGTGACATCATTCCATTGACTGCGAGCGATTTGGTTCTTAACTTTAGATCGAAACAAAGAGGTGGTTTTTTTGATCAAGCGCATACTTATATCTTTTTCAATCATGTTGGTTGCCCTTTTCCCCGCGCAGCTAGCCTTTGCGAAAAATTCAGGTTTGGCATTTATTCGTGATGCTGAAATTGAACATACCCTGCGGTCGTACGCAAGCCCTCTCTTCATTGCAGCGGGCTTAAATGCCAATGATGTTTCAATTCATTTGATCAATAATAAGGTTATAAATGCCTTTGTTGCTGGCGGACAACGGATGTTCTTTTTCACAGGATTATTGGAAAGAGTAGAAAGCCCCGGACAGTTAAAAGGGATTATAGCCCATGAGACTGGACATATTGCAGGTAGTCACCTTTCACGAACACAAGACGCTCTCGCGAATGCCACGGCAAAATCTATTTTGGGATATATTCTGGGCGCTGCAGCCGTGTTCGCGGGCGGCGGTAAAGCAGGTGCTGCTGTTGTTGGCGGGGCCGAAGGAATTGCGCAAAAATCATTCTTGAAATACAGCCGCCAACAAGAATCCTCAGCCGATCAGGCCTCTATGCGATATTTGGAGGCAACACACAGTTCAGGTAAAGGAATGCTGGAGTTCCTGCAAATTCTCGGTAAAGCTGAACAAATCTACGTTGGCAAAGTTGATCCCTATTGGCGCAGTCATCCCATTAGTCAGGATCGTGTCTCCTCTCTCAAATACCGTGTTGAAGCCTCAAAGTTTCGGGATGTACCGGATTCCCCGCTGGAAATTGAAGCCCTTAAACGGGTTCAAGCAAAACTGTATGGCTTTACGAAAACTCTTGGCAAAACTCTCAGAAAATACCCCCATTCGGATCAAAGCGCATCTGCGCGATATGCCCGTGCCATCGCCTATTTCAAGTACCCAAAAATTGACAAAGCCGAAATCGAAATCGAAAGCCTTCTGACTGAATTTCCAGAAAACCCTTTTTTCCATGAGTTGAAGGGGCAAATGTTATTTGAAAATGGAGATCCAATAAGTGCGGTTGAACCTATGAGATTAGCCGCAACTTATTTACCGAAAGAGCCGTTGATTCTCACATTATATGGGACTGTATTATTGGCCACTGGGTATGCCGAGGATGATGCAGAAGCAATCAATGTTCTAAAAGACAGTGTATTTTACGGCCCCTACAGGGCAGGCACATGGAACCAACTTGCCATTGCTTATAGCCGCGCAGGCGACACGGGAAACCTTGCACTTGCTACTGCAGAGCGGTTTTTACTGCTTAAACAAGGGAAAAAAGCTGTTTTCCATGCCAAGCGAGTCCAGCAGTTAATGAAACCCGGAACCCCGGGTTTTTTGCGGGCGGATGACATTATTACACTGGCAACGCGGCTGCGGAAGAAAAATTAGAGACCAAATCACAGGCTTGTGCTTTAAAAATCATGAGAAATCCTTTACAGATTTCAATATGTAAATTTTCGTAGGAATAACCTTTATGAACAGCTCTACCAGAATAGTGATCCTTTGCGGGCTTCTATTTGTAACACTGACCGGCGCAATTGGTTTTAACTTATATCAGTATGGTTACGCCAAGAAGGACGTCGAATTTGGTAGTCAGGTTCGTGATTACCTGCTTGAAAATCCCACAGTTATCCGGGAAGTCATTCAGCGACTTCAAGTTCAGGAAGCTCGCGAGGAAGCCGAAGAAAAATCCAAAAACCTTGCGGCCTACATGGGTGACTTGGAAAATGACGGATACAGCTATGTTGCTGGAAATCCAAACGGCGATGTGACAATCGTCGAATTTTTCGACTACCGCTGCGGCTATTGTAAACGGGCCTATGGCGACTTAATGAAAACCGTCGAAGAAGATGGTAATATCCGCCTGGTCTTGAAAGAGTTCCCAATTCTTGGTGAAGATTCTGTTCTCGCCACACGGGCTGCTATTGCTGCTGAAAAACAAAATAAATACATGGAATTCCATGACAATCTAATGAACGTGCGTGGCGGGCTGAGTAAAGGCCGTATTATGCAAATTGCAGCAGAAAGTGGATTGAACACAGACCAACTCCTCAAAGACATCGATGATGAGGAGATCTCGGTGAAAATCCAAAAAACATACCAGCTTGCAAATTCGCTTAATATCACAGGGACACCTGCATTTGTCATTGGCGGAGAACTTGCTGCCGGTGCCATACCGGCGTCGACGATGAAAGAAATGGTTGCAGCAGCACGGGCGAAAAAGGCTTCGGCGGCAACGAACTAATATGGCGATATCAAAAACACTCAATCGGCTGGCACTGGGTAATTTCCTTCCCTACAGGTTAACCAAATTATCTGGAATTATAAGTCGGTCTCTTGCAGAGAGATACTCTCGCCAATTTGAGGTCTCCATCCATGAATGGCGCGTTATTGCCATCATTGGTGAAACACCAGGGCTTACAGCCCGTGAGGTGGGAGATCTCGCGTCCCTTGATAAGGTCAATATTAGCCGAGCTATTGAAAAATTGGAAAAACGCGGCCGGCTAGAACGAAAAGTCACCGCTCATGACAGACGCGCCTTTGCGTTGCAGCTCACAGACGCCGGTGAGGAAATATTGCGCGCCATTGGGCCTCTAGCCTTAGAATTTGAAACGAGATTACTGGATGGATTTTCAAAATCAGAGGTCGCAACAATCAGATCGTTTCTCGATCGATTAGACACCCGCGCTGACGAACTCGTGGACATCATGAAAGAAGGCGGAGAATAACCCCGCCTTCTGATCTTCTAGATATTTGAAATAATCAAATAAGCCCTGCAAGCGGTGAGCTTGCATCTGCGAATTTTTTACGGGGCATGCGACCTGCCAAAAACGATTTCCGTCCGGCAGACACCGCATCTTTCATGGCAGATGCCATGATTATGGGATTGGTTGCATGGGCGATGGCTGAATTCATCAAAACGCCGTCACATCCAAGTTCCATTGCAAGAGTCGCATCAGACGCTGTACCGACGCCCGCATCAACAATCACAGGCACTTTGGCTTGGTCTTTAATAATGCCGATGCTAACGGGGTTTTGAATACCAAGGCCCGATCCAATTGGCGCGCCCAGAGGCATAATTGCCACGCAGCCCATGGCCTCTAGTTCCAGACACATAATAGGGTCATCAGAACAATAGACCATCACCTTAAAGCCTTCGCTGATCAACGTTTCAGCAGCTTTAAGTGTTTCAATCATGTTTGGGTATAAAGTCTTCTCGTGACCAAGGACTTCCAGCTTAACAAGGTCCCAACCGCCAGCTTCACGGGCAAGACGTAATGTCCGTAGCGCTTCATCAGCTGTATAGCAAAAGGCTGTATTTGGAAGATATGTGTATTTGGTCGGATCTACATAATCAACCAACATAGGCTGACTTCTGTCAGTGATATTCACTCGCCGAACAGCAACCGTCACCATATCAGCGCCAGAGGCTTCAATGGCCAGCTTGGTTTCTTCGAAATCTTTATATTTACCAGTTCCAACGATCAATCTTGATTTCAGCTTCTGTCCACCAACTTCAAGACTGTCATCATCAGCGCTATAGGTATTTCCGCCACCGATAAAATGAACTATTTCCAGCTTATCGCCATCTTTAAGTTCTGTTTGGGCATATGTAGATTTTGGCACAATTTCCAAATTTCGCTCAATGGCGACTTTTCCGCCAACAAGTTCAAGAGACGTCAGCAGTTCATCAATAGTCAGGGATCGGTCATATTGCCGGTCTTCCCCATTTATCGTGAGGTTCATGGAATTTACCTTACAGAGTTTTAAATTAAGAGATCGATATTGCCCAGATTATGAGTGCAGGAAGCCGCTGTTGCAACTCCCTTCAACATCAATGCAGCACTTTATTTGTAATATTATCCTGTTCAGCTTTATCATCGTAAAAAAGTTCTTTATAAGTGAGCAGACTACTTACTGGCTGTTAGCCAATTAGGGGTGGAAATGGGAAAATCAGTTCTTGTCATAAATGGGCCGAACTTGAATTTGCTTGGTACGCGTGAACCAGAGATTTATGGGCACACAACCTTGAAAGATATCGAGGGATTGTGCGAAAGTCGCTGTTCAAATCATGGATTTGATCTCAGGTTTGTACAAAGCAATCACGAGGGTGAGCTTCTAGATGCAATTCATAGTGCTGCCAAGTCGCAGGACGGGATTGTCATAAATGCTGGCGCGTTCACGCACACATCTGTGGCGTTGCACGATGCGCTGAAAGCAGTAGGCCTACCTTGTGTTGAGGTCCATTTGTCGAATACGTTTGCCCGGGAAGAATTCAGGCACCACAGTTTTATTTCTGCGGTTGCCATCGGTGTAATATGTGGATTTGGTGCCAATAGCTATATGCTAGCCATTGATGCACTAGCTAATTATTTTGAACAATAGAAAATGAAAAGTCGAAAACGATGAGTAAACTTGATATCGACCGCGACGTCATCCGCGAGCTGGCGGAAATCATGAATGAAACTGGTTTGGGCGAGATTGAAATTGAAAGTGGCAATAGCCGCTTACGAGTTTCTCGTGGATCAACCGGCCTAGTTGCAGCTGCACCACAAATGGTAGCTGCTGCCGCAGTTGCAGCCCCTGTTGCTGCACCTGTAGAAGTTGCGACTTCTGCTGATCCGTCTAGCCATCCAGGTGCCGTTAAGTCACCAATGGTAGGAACAGCCTATATGTCTGCAGAGCCTGGTGCCCCTGTATTCATTAAAGTTGGCGACACTGTTGCTCAAGGCCAAACACTTTTGATCGTTGAAGCCATGAAAACAATGAACCCAATTCCAGCCCCTAAAGGCGGAAAAATTGTCGATATTATGATCGGCGATTCAGAGCCAGTAGAATTTGGTCAACCTCTCGTCATTATTGAGTGAGTGGAATAGCATAGCATGTTGAAAAAAATCCTCATCGCGAACCGCGGCGAAATTGCCCTTCGTATTCATCGCGCCTGTCGGGAGATGGGAATTCGGACCGTTGCCGTTCATTCAGAAGCGGATGCTGATGCAATGCATGTTCGTCTCGCCGATGAAAGCGTTTGTATTGGACCGCCAAGTCCTACGGCCAGTTACTTGAATATGCCGGCAATCATTTCAGCTGCTGAAGTGACAAATGCTGATGGCATTCATCCGGGTTACGGCTTTTTGTCTGAAAATGCAAAGTTCGTTGATATCGTAACCGCTCACGGAATTAAGTTTATCGGCCCGTCAGCCGATCACATCCGCCTGATGGGCGATAAAATTGCGGCCAAGGTCACCATGAGGAAATTTGGCGTCCCGTGTGTGCCCGGATCTGATGGTGAAGTTCTCACCATTGCAGATGCGATACCTGTGGCAGAAAAAATTGGCTACCCGGTGATCATCAAGGCATCAGCCGGCGGCGGTGGACGCGGCATGAAAGTGGCGGCGACAGCTGCTGACCTTTCAGAAGCCTTCTCGTCTGCACGTGCTGAAAGCCAAATGGCTTTTGGTGATAATGCTGTTTATATCGAAAAATATTTAAGCACACCTCGCCACATTGAAATTCAGGTTTTGGCAGATGGTCAAGGTAACGTTGTTCATTTAGGTGAACGCGATTGTTCCTTGCAACGCCGCCACCAAAAAGCATTGGAAGAGACCCCGTCCCCTGCTCTTAAAGCTGAACTTCGTGAAAAAATTGGTAAAACTGTTGCCGATGCTATTCGGGACATGAATTACGAAGGCGTGGGAACCATCGAGTTCTTGTATGAAAACGATGAGTTTTATTTCATTGAAATGAATACACGTTTGCAAGTGGAACATCCGGTTACGGAAATGGTGACGGGTATTGATCTTGTTCGCGAACAAATCAAAGTCGCTGCGGGCCATAAACTCACGCTAACGCAGGATGATATCAAATTTAATGGTCATTCCATTGAATGCCGTATCACTGCGGAAGATCCAGATACGTTTGCGGCATGCCCGGGACCGGTTCTCGATTTCCATGCGCCAGGTGGTTTGGGTGTCCGTGTTGATTCAGCCCTATATGCTGGATATAACGTTCCCCCGTATTACGATAGTTTGATTGCCAAACTTATTGTTCATGGTGCAAACCGGCAGGAATGCCTTATGCGTCTGAAACGGTCGTTGGAAGAGTTTGTTATTGGCGGCATTAAAACGACACTGCCGCTGCATCAAGCACTCATCGAAAACGAGGACTTTATTTCAGGTAATTACAATATCCATTGGCTTGAAAAATTTATTGAGGAAAAGCGGTAATTAGTCGCTTCTCTATATTTGCATGACAGCTTTAACACCCGAGATACTTCTCAACGCTTACACGCATGGGATCTTCCCCATGGCGGAAACTCAGGACGACCCAGAAATATTCTGGGTCGATCCAGAGAAGCGCGGAATTTTTCCCCTAGAAGACTTTCATGTATCCAAAAGCCTTCGTAAAAAAATCAGACAAGAACCTTTCAAAATTACCGTCGATACGTGTTTTCGGCAGGTTATGAAAGAATGCGCAGCCACTGTCGAAGACAGACCCAGCACTTGGATCAATCGCACCATCCTTGATTTATATACGGAACTGCATTTGCAGGGAAACGCACATTCCATTGAATGTTGGAAAGGTGACACGTTAGTTGGGGGACTTTATGGCGTTTCTGTTGCTGGTGTTTTCTGCGGCGAGAGTATGTTCTCAAGAGAGAAAGATGCCAGTAAAATAGCGCTCACGGCTCTTGTTGCCCGTCTCAAATTTGGTGGTTTCAAATTACTCGATACACAGTTTTTGACAGATCATCTTGCAACATTAGGGGCTGTTGAAATTCCACGAGAGGAATACCATCGCCTATTAGACAAAGCGCTTGCTGTAACTGCTGATTTTCAGTTGCTACCTTTGGATAGTTCACCCTCGACCATTTTGCAGTCAATCACCCAAACATCATAAACCGGATGCTCTAGCGCGTTTAGCGCGGGGCTCGATGCAAACATCCATCCCATAAATAGGGGGATTGGGGCTTCGTCTTGTTGACGCTCATCAATTTCAAGAAAAGTTGAGGTTTCCGGTGTTTCTTCTGGTGGGCGTTTTACACATTTTCGAACAGTGATGTTCAATGTCCCGTAGGATACGGTCTCATCAATTCCAATGGTCAAATCAAGTGTTCGCGCTGTGACTTTATCAAGGGTCCGAAGCACTGCGGCAACGCCCACATTGCTGTCTGCAATGGCATTACCCGTAACGGCAAATGCCGTCAAAAATGACAAAACGGATACGCAGGATTTAAAAGTCATACGCCATGCGCCAATTCTTTGTTTAAAGGAGAAAATCAGCGTCGCTCTATTTGTCGTTATCATTTGTGCTGAAAATTGCTTGCCCAATTAGATCCATCAAGTTCAGAGAACTTTGGGTGTAAATAATTTCGTCACCATTTTCGAGCATATCTTCAGCACCGCCTGGCGATAAGTCGAGGTAACTTCCTCCAAGAAGGCTTTCCGCCGCAACTTTGGCAGCGGTATCTTCTGGCAATTTGATGTTATCGCGAATACTTATGCCAACAATGGCTTGATAGGTTTCTGGGTCTAGTATCTGACTGGTAATTGTACCGACCTTGATGCCGCTCATTCGAACATCGCTTCCGATATTCAGCCCGTCAATTTTATCGAACTTCGCGATTAAGTTAAGGCCGCCATCAGCCCCTCCCAAATCGGCGGTTTGGTAGGCGAAAACAAGAAAGATCGTTGCAAATGCGAGGACGACGCCCCCGATTATGGTTTCAACAATATTATTTCCCAATTTCCGCCCCCAGTTATTTTGTTACTCACACGAAGTCCTTATTCAGGCTTCCATGCTTCATAGTCTGCTGTACTTTTTTGACGTGTGCCACTTGCCGCAACTGATCCGCCCGGATGATAGGCATGCTGCGTACCCGTAAGGTTCGGCAAATGCTCTTCTTCCCAGCTATTTTGAACAACAGCTTGTTGTTCTGGCAGCATATCAGTGGTGTAGTGTAACCAGATATGCCATGCAGCCGGTACTTTCGATGCTTCTGGTTCGCCTTTATAGACAACCCATCGACGTATCCGTCCAAAGGGACCCGTTGGTTTGCCTTTTTCTTTAAAATAGCAGTTGCCAAACTGATCTTCGCCGACCTGTTCGCCCTTCCACCATGTAAATAGCAATGTACCAAGCGTTGCCATAGTATTCTTCTTCCGTCAGAAAACCGTATAAATTAAAGGGGAATATGCCATTCAAGCTCCCCCTCGTCTAGTCTAAGTTTATATTGTGACTGCAATTATCCGTATTTTTTGTTCTTTTTTCGTTAAATTTTTCAGTCTTTTAAATAGAGCATTTGATTCTTCCCAGCTCTGCCTAGCCATATGCTAAAATCGTTGCGAATTTGTCCCACTTTACAAAATATTCCAACTGAATTTTCCATTAGTCTTAAGGCAACAAGACACAAATCCGCCGCATTCCACGACATATGGCAAGGTGCACTCCATATACACACTATATATGGTGACATTCGGTATTGACGCCGCCTTATTTGAGAGGCAATCTCCTAGTGTCTTCGAACACAACAGCCACTATATATAGTGCTTGTGTGACCTGAAACCCGGCCGATACACTTGGTTTCAGGGGCTAGAAGACGGTTGGGGAACAATTCTATAACAAGGACTTTATCAAATGCGTATATCTCGGCGGTTTACCGATGACAATTCTTCACCTTATGCGAAAATTAAATTTCGTCAGGCAACCAGCGAGATAAAAAACCCGGATGGATCAATCGTTTTCAAACTTGATGAAATCGATGTTCCCGCGGAATGGTCACAAGTGGCTTGTGACATCATTGCTCAAAAATATTTCAGAAAAGCAGGTGTTCCCGCTCGTCTGAAATCGTTTGATGAAGATGATGTTCCCGCATGGCTTTCCCGCCAGGTTGCAGATGATGACGCCCTAGAAACGCTTCCAGAAGAAGACCGCTACAGCGGCGAAAAATCTGCAACACAGGTTTTTGACCGTCTTGCAGGAACGTGGGCCTATTGGGGTTGGAAAGGTGGATATTTTGACACCGAAGATGACGCCAGTGCCTATTTTGATGAAATGCGCTACATGCTTGCTAAACAAATGGGAGCCCCCAACTCTCCTCAATGGTTTAACACAGGTCTTCATTGGGCTTATGGCATCGATGGCCCCGCGCAAGGTCATTCCTACGTTGATTATAAAACTGGCAAACTGACAAAATCCAAAAGCTCTTACGAGCATCCACAGCCTCATGCATGTTTCATTCAGTCCGTTGGCGATGATTTGGTCAATGAAGGCGGCATTATGGATCTTTGGGTCCGCGAAGCACGCCTGTTTAAATATGGATCTGGCACTGGAACTAACTTCTCGAACATCAGAAGTTCCGGCGAAAGCCTATCAGGTGGTGGTAAATCATCTGGTTTGATGAGCTTCCTTAAAATTGGTGACCGCGCTGCTGGTGCCATTAAGTCCGGCGGAACAACCCGCCGTGCGGCTAAAATGGTAACATTGGACGTCGATCACCCGGATATTGAAGAATTTATCAGCTGGAAAGCTGTAGAAGAGCAGAAAGTAGCCGCTCTCGTCGCCGGATCGAAACTTTGCAATCAGCATCTTAATGCTGTCATGACGGCCTGTACTGAAGTTGAAGGTGATGAAGCTTATAACGTTTCAGAGAACCCTGCCCTTCGCAAAGCAATCATCGGCGCCCGTAAGGCCATGGTCCCTGAAAATTACATCCAACGGATCATTCAGTTTGCCAAACAAGGTTATACTGAAATTGATTTCACGACTTATAATACAGACTGGGATTCCGAAGCGTATTTGAGCGTTTCTGGCCAAAATTCTAATAACTCAGTTCGCGTCACTGATGATTTTATTCAGGCCGTTCTTGATGATGGCAACTGGGATTTGATCCGCCGTGTTGATGGCAAAGTTGCCAATACAATTAAAGCCCGTGATCTTTGGGAAATGATTGGTGAAAGCGCATGGCAGTCAGCTGACCCTGGGCTTCAATATGATACAACGATCAATGACTGGCACACTTGCCCGCAAGATGGTCGTATTAATGCGTCGAACCCTTGTTCTGAATATATGTTCCTTGATGACACGGCTTGTAACCTTGCATCCTTGAACTTGATGACTTTCCGTCGGGCCGATAAAAGCTTCGACATTGAAGGTTTCATCCACGCATCCCGTCTTTGGACGATCACACTGGAAATTTCAGTTTTGATGGCGCAATTCCCGTCAGAAGAAATTGCCAAATTGTCCTACAAATTCCGCACACTCGGTCTTGGATTTGCCAATATCGGCGGACTTTTGATGTCACAAGGCCTGTCATATGATTCAGATGAAGGCCGGGCATTCTGCGGCGGCATCTCAGCATTGATGACGGGTACTGCCTATAAAACAAGTGCTGAAATGGCGTCTGAACTGGGCGCCTTCCCTGGATACAAGAAAAACGCAAAAGACATGCTTCGTGTTATCCGCAATCACCGGAACGCAGCGCATAGTAAAACAACAGGCTACGAAAAATTAGCTGTCACACCAGTTCCACTGGACGCCGCCAATTGTCAGGATCGCACTTTGATCGATGCTGCCATGGCGTCATGGGACGATGCACTTGCCCTTGGCGAGAAGCATGGTTACCGGAATGCGCAGTCCACAGTTGTTGCCCCAACGGGCACAATCGGTCTTGTTATGGATTGTGATACCACGGGCATCGAGCCTGATTTTGCGACAGTTAAATTCAAAAAACTTGCGGGCGGCGGATATTTTAAAATTATCAACCGGACTATTCCAGAAGCATTAACCAAACTGGGCTACTCACGTGCGCAAACAAAAGAAATCATCGCCTATGCAGTGGGCCATGGAACTCTTCAAGACTCTCCCGGTGTTAATCACGTAACGCTTCGTGAAAAAGGCTTCACCGATGACATTCTTGAAAAAATCGAACAAGGTCTTGCTTCAAGTTTTGATATCAAATTCGTATTCAACAAATTCACGTTGGGCGAAGACTTCTGCACAGATACTCTTGGACTGAATGCAGATGACTTGAATGACTATAATTTCGACCTTCTGAAAACAATTGGATTTTCTAAAGAAGATATCAGTGCCGCAAACAATTTCTGCTGTGGTACCATGACCTTAGAGAAAGCTCCTTACCTTAAAGATGAGCATCTTTCAGTGTTTGATTGTGCCAATCCATGCGGCCGTATTGGCAAGCGCTATCTGTCAGTAGATAGCCACATCAAGATGATGGCAGCATCTCAGCCTTTCATCTCTGGCGCGATTTCTAAAACCATTAACATGGCAAACTCCAGCACTGTTGAAGATTGTAAAGACGCCTACCTTCTGTCTTGGAAACTTGGTCTTAAGGCCAACGCGCTTTATCGGGACGGCTCTAAACTGAGCCAACCTCTGTCTGCCATTGCCATCGACGAAGATGACTTGGATCTGGAAGAAGTGGCGCAAATCTCACCTGCTGCGGCTAGTACTGTTATTGCTGAACGGATTGTTGAGCGGATTGCAGGTGGCCGCCGGAAATTACCGACACGCCGGAAAGGCTACACCCAAAAAGCAGTTGTTGGCGGTCATAAAGTCTACCTCAGAACTGGTGAGTATGACGATGGCGGCATTGGTGAGCTGTTCATTGATATGCATAAAGAAGGCGCTGCCTTCCGTAGTTTGATGAATAACTTCGCAATCGCGATTTCCATAGGTCTTCAATATGGTGTTCCGCTGGAAGAGTTTGTCGAAGCCTATACATTCACCCGCTTCGAGCCATCAGGCATTGTTGAAGGTAATGACGCGATCAAGATGTCCACATCCATATTGGATTATCTGTTCCGTGAACTGGCAATCTCTTATCTTGGTCGGAACGATCTTGCCCACGTTAATGTGGATGACTTGCGCATTGACGCCATCGGCGGCGGTGAAGGTCAAGCCAAAATCGGCGATGATGAGAAACTCTCTGAAGCGACAGCACAGCTTGATAACGTTATCAATCTGACATCCACTGGCTACATTCGGTCCAAGAATTTCGAAGTTCTTCAAGGCGGACTGTCTAGCATGACCATGAACTTGGGTGTGCAGCAAGCAGCTAGCGGCGGCACCGCATCAGTGGCGGCTCCAACAGCAACATCGGCGGCATCTAGCGCGCCCGCATCCACTGGCGGTTCATCCCGCACAAGCGCACAGGATGTACGCGGAAACAGAGTTATGGAAGCTCGCATGAAAGGTTATGAAGGCGATAGCTGCATGGAATGTGGGAACTTCACCTTAGTTCGGAACGGCACTTGCATGAAATGTGACACTTGTGGTTCTACAAGTGGTTGCTCATAACTCGACGTTCTAGAAGACTTAACCCCGGGAGATCATCTTATACGATGCTCCCGGGAAAGTCAGTTTTACGGCCGTTATTGTGTCGCTTTGCTGCCATGTGCGGCGCTCAACAACAAAGAGCGCGTCGCCTTCTTTAATCCCCAAAATACTGGCAATTTCCTTGTCTGCAATATCAGCGGAAAAAGCGTGCTCGGCTTCTGAAAAGGGTTCTTTTTCAACAAGCCACTCATTGGGGCTTATATTCTCGAAACTCTCATCTATGGCAGTGGGTACCCGCTCCAGATTTATCCATCTGTCCTCATATTGATACGGCGTTTCATCCGCAAAATGTAGGCAACGGATATGCAAAACCTTAGACGGGCTTTCCATAGATAGTTTTGCTTTAATCCCCTCTGGCGGCGTCACCACAGAGTTTTCTATGAGCGCGTATCTGTATGTGGCGCCCTTTGCTTCAATTTCTTTCCGCACAATTGGAATTTGTAATTTTGCGGCTCTTGCCGGCTGATGGGCAACGCGCGTTCCCGATTTACGTTTTCGTTCGACTATTCCGTCTTCAGCAAGCTCCCGCAAGGCGCGGTTCACCGTCATTCTAGAACAGCCATAATCTGCCGCGAGTTGCTCCTCGCCTGGGATAATTTCGCCTGCAGGCCAATGACGACTTTTAATTTTCGCCATAATATCTGTTTTTATGGCCTGAAATGACGACAATTTAGGTGTTTTCACGAACGTATCCCAAAATTATTCCCTTAAAACAAGAACATACCTGTATCTCATAAATTCAATCAAGTGCCTGATATCAATCTTTTCAACAATTTCAATAAATTTGATTGACGTATTATGTCTATACATAATATCAATATGACTACACAAAGCAATCCTTAAAGGACCTACTTTGACCGAAAAGATTTATATAAATACGACTTTAACCACCCTATCTCAGGCTATTTCTGCCGACTATGGTTTGATAGAGAACGGCGCAATTGTCGTCTCTGATGGCAAAATCCAATGGATAGGTGCTGCCAGTGATTTACCTGCGTCTTACAATGACGATCGTTGGGAACGCATTGATCTGCAAGGCCGTTTGACGACCCCCGCCCTAATTGATTGCCACACACATCTGGTCTATGGCGGTAATCGGGCACTGGAATTTGAACTAAGGTTAAAAGGCGCAAGTTACGAGGAAATCTCACGAAATGGCGGCGGTATTATGTCAACCGTCCGCAATACGCGAGAGATGTCTGAAAGTGAATTAGTGCAAGATGCATTGCCGCGGCTAGACGCATTGCTGAGCGAAGGCGTCGCAACGATCGAAATTAAATCGGGATATGGTTTAACAATTGCCGATGAGTTAAAAATGCTGCGCGCTGCCCGTCAGCTTGAAAAACTGCGGCCCGTTCGAATTAAAACCACCTTCCTTGGGGCTCATGCATTACCGCCAGAATATGCTGGCCGTAATGGTGATTATCTCTCGGAAGTTTGCCTCCCAGCTATGGATCTTGGGGCTTCTGAAAATCTCATAGATGCGGTGGACGCCTTTTGCGAGGGGATTGCATTTTCTCCGAGCGACGTTAAACGGGTTTTTGATAAAGCGACTGAGCTATCATTGCCCGTCAAAATTCATGCGGAGCAACTCTCAAATCTGGGCGGGGCTGCCCTTGCAGCGTCCTATGACGCCCTATCAGCAGATCATCTTGAATATTTGGATGAAGACGGCGTGCAGGCCTTAAAACAATCGGGGAGCGTGGCTGTAATTCTGCCCGGTGCCTTCTACACGCTTCGGGAAAGTAGGCTTCCGCCCATTGATGCCCTTCGGAGCGCAAGGGTGCCCATGGCACTTGCAACCGATTGTAATCCGGGCTCATCACCCCTGACGTCTCTTCTACTGACTATGAACATGGGATGTACATTATTTAAACTGACGCCAGAAGAGGCTCTTGCTGGGGCAACACGTAATGCCGCTAAAGCCCTTGGCCTTCAAAATGACATTGGTGTTCTCGAAGTTGGAAAATTGGCGGAGCTTGCCATTTGGAACGTCGAACACCCGTCTGAGCTATCGTATCGTGTGGGTTTCAACCCGCTTTACCAATCAATTCGCGGAGATTGAAATGACACTTACCCTAACCCCCGGGAATGCGTCCTTAGCCGACTTACAAAAAATTGCGCAAACATGCTCGCCTGTTAAAATCGAGAGATCGGTCAAGCCGGCTGTTGAAAAAAGCGCTGCATTAATCCTCGCCGCAGCAAATGGCGGTGAAGCCGTCTATGGCGTAAACACCGGATTTGGTAAACTTGCCAGCATTAAGATACCCTCAGAAGATACTGAAACTCTTCAAAGAAATCTTATTCTGTCTCATTGCAGCGGTGTTGGTGATCCGCTGGATGAAAATATCGTTCGCCTAATAATGGCGCTTAAACTTTTGTCATTGGGCCGCGGTGCATCCGGTGTCCGTTGGCAAGTTATTGAGCAGTTAGAGATTATGGCGGAGAAGAACGTCATTCCGTTTATTCCGGCGCAAGGGTCTGTCGGCGCATCGGGTGATCTTGCGCCACTTGCCCATATGGCTGCAGTGATGATCGGTGAAGGTGAGGCATATCTTGACGGCGTTCGCATGAGCGGCAATGAAGCGCTTCAAAGAGCCGAGATTGAGCCGCTTATTCTGGGACCGAAAGAAGGTTTAGCTCTTATTAATGGGACACAAGCCTCCACTGCGCTTGCATTGATTGGCTTGTTCAAAGCTTGGAACTGCGCACAATCGGCCCTAATAACCGGCGCCCTTTCCACAGACGCGGCAATGGGATCTGGCGCGCCGTTTCATCCCGAAATTCATTTGCTTCGCGGTCATCAAGGTCAAATTGATGCGGGGTATACGCTTCGCGCCCTTATGGAGGGGTCTGAAATTCGGGAAACGCACCGTGAAGGTGATACGCGCGTCCAAGATCCTTACTGCATCCGGTGTCAGCCCCAAGTTATGGGGGCCGTCATTGATTTATTGCGCCAAACCGCCAAAACGTTGGAGATTGAAGCAAACGCCGTCACCGATAATCCCTTAACCCTATCGGATGGATCCATTGTCTCTGGCGGTAATTTTCATGCTGAGCCTGTGGCTTTTGCTGCTGATCAAATTGCACTTGCCGTGGCAGAGATTGGATCAATATCACAACGAAGGATCTCGCTGTTGGTTGATCCTGCGCTAAGTTTCGGACTTCCCGCATTTTTATCTCCAAATCCTGGACTTAATTCGGGCCTGATGATTGCTGAAGTGACTTCTGCGGCGTTGATGTCAGAGAACAAACAAATGGCACATCCCGCATCAGTGGATTCCACTCCCACATCGGCCAATCAGGAAGATCACGTTTCCATGGCCTGCCATGCGGCAAGACGATTGTTGGTAATGACTGCCAACCTTGAAAGGATACTGGGCATTGAAGGATTGTGCGCGGCTCAAGGAATTGAGTTTCGAGGACCTCATAAAACGAGCCCTAAACTTGAAAAATGTATTGCCCGTATTCGCCAAGATGTCACTGCGGTGGCGGAGGACCGGTATCTATCTCCTGACTTGGAGAAAGCGGCAGAATTGCTCAAAACTGGTGAGTTTTGCGCTGCTGTTGGGTACGGATCCCTTCCTCACATAAAGATCGATGCTTAAAGACTTATTCATTGGAGAAAAGAATGACTAATCCTCGTCATAATATTCGTGAAGTTCGTTCCCCGCGTGGCACAAAATTAAATGCAAAATCATGGCTTACTGAAGCCCCCTTGCGAATGCTGATGAATAATCTGGACCCAGATGTCGCAGAAAACCCCAATGAACTTGTTGTCTATGGCGGTATTGGTCGGGCTGCTCGAACGTGGAAAGATTTCGATATCATTACGGAGCAGTTGAAGAAGCTTGAAAGTGATGAAACTCTGTTGGTTCAATCTGGAAAAGCCGTTGGTGTGTTTAAAACCCATGAAGATGCTCCGCGCGTCCTAATTGCGAACTCGAATTTAGTTCCCAACTGGGCGAACTGGGATCACTTTAACAAGCTCGATAAAGCGGGTTTGATGATGTATGGGCAAATGACAGCCGGATCGTGGATCTATATTGGCAGCCAAGGCATTGTCCAAGGCACCTACGAGACCTTCGTTGAAGCTGGGCGCCAGCATTTTGGCGGCAGCATGAAGGGCAAATGGATCTTAACAGGCGGACTTGGCGGAATGGGCGGCGCGCAACCATTGGCTGCTGTGATGGCGGGGGCATGTTGCCTAGCCGTTGAATGTAACGAAGAAAAAATCGACTTCAGAAAACGCACCCGTTATGTGGATGAAAAGGCTGACACCCTAGATGAAGCCCTTGCCATGATCGACAAATGGACAGCAGCAGGAGAGGCAAAATCCGTTGGTTTGGTTGGAAACGCGGCAGATATATTCCCAGAATTGGTCAAACGGGGGGTTCGGCCCGATATGGTGACCGATCAGACATCTGCCCATGATCCTATCAATGGATATCTTCCGCAAAATTGGTCAATGGCCCAATGGTTAGACGGCCAACAAAACAATCCCAAAGGCGTCGAAAAAGCAGCTAGAGCGTCTATGAGAGTTCAGGTTGAGGCTATGGTCGCCTTTTCTGACGCGGGCGTTCCCACAGTGGATTATGGAAACAACATTCGCCAAATGGCATTTGAGGAAGGACTAGAGACTGCGTTCAGCTTTCCAGGTTTCGTGCCCGCCTATATCCGTCCGTTATTTTGCAGAGGTATTGGACCATTTCGATGGGTAGCGTTATCCGGTGATCCAGAAGATATTCGAAAAACCGACGCTAAAGTCCGTGAATTGATCCCTGACAATGAACATCTTCATAATTGGTTGGATTTGGCGAGCGAACGCATCGAATTCCAAGGACTTCCTGCGCGCATATGCTGGGTAGGCCTTGGGGATCGTCACCGTTTAGGATTGGCCTTTAATGAAATGGTTAAAACAGGTGAATTGAGTGCACCTGTGGTTATTGGTCGTGATCACCTTGATTCAGGCTCTGTCGCCTCCCCCAATAGAGAAACAGAATCCATGAAAGACGGATCTGATGCTGTATCCGATTGGCCCCTGCTCAACGCATTGTTAAACACAGCATCTGGCGCAACATGGGTTAGTATCCATCACGGCGGCGGCGTTGGAATGGGGTTTAGTCAGCATTCTGGCGTGGTTATCTGCTGCGATGGAACCGACGAAGCTGCGAAACGAATTGAGAGAGTGCTTTGGAATGATCCAGCTACTGGCGTTATGAGGCATGCGGACGCCGGGTATGACATTGCAAAAGAATGCGCCCGTGAGCATGAGTTAAACTTGCCGGCAATTTTGTAAATTATCTAAATCTGAATGCTCTGTTCAATTGGACAGAGCATTTGGGCTTAACCCCATCCGGTTTTGAAACCTTTGCGGCGAGCATTTACTGATACAGAACGCTTTACCTTTGGAGATATAATTTCATCAACAGGTTTACTGAAGAGCCATCCTTGCCCGTAATCAACACCGGCTTGTTTAAGCAGGGTTGCTTGTTCTCTAGTTTCTACCATTTCAGCAATGGTTCCAATTTTGAGATCCATACAGAGCCTTGCCATGCACCGTAAAATTGCCTGATCACGATCGTTGTTCAAGACATCCCTGACATAGGCACCATCTATTTTCACAAAATCAGTTGTCAGTGCCCGAATATATTGAAACGAAGCAGCGCCGGCGCCCATGTCATCTAAGCTTACATGAAGACCCTTCTGCCTGAAATTTTGAATAATTCTGTCAGAACGGACCAAATCATTGATCTGACTGGTTTCCGTAATCTCAATCCCCATATGACCACTGACGTCTTTGTTCTGATCAAGCAGAACATTTAGCGAGTCAATAAAGGGATCATTTTCCATAGAGTGGCCGGATATATTAACCGCAAGGTTCGGCGTCTCTTCCCCCTTAGGTTTAAATGTCTTCAAATAATCCAGGGCTTTTTTAACCACAGCCAAATCAAGATCAAGAATAATTCCGACTTCTTCAGCAAACGTCACAGTCTCGTAGGGTGACTCTCCGTCCTTAAAACGGCAGAGCACTTCGTGATGATGTATTTTTTCATCCAACAAACTGACAATCGGCTGATACACAAGTTTAAACTGATGTTTTTGAAAGACACTCTTCAGGGTCGAAATACGGTTCATGGTATTTTCCATGCGCCCTTGCAAGCCATCAGCGAGATTTTGAATTGAGAATATTTTGTCTTCTGTATTAACGAAACTATTCACGACAAACATCAATGCGTTGCTCGCGTTTTCCGATGACAATTGGCCTTTATCCAGATCAATACTGCTGGGAGAAACCTTAATACCATGGCCAGGTGACACCTCATCGGACAAGTTTTCAACTTTGTCCTGCAGGATTTTACCGTCAAAAGATTTACTATGTAAAACGCCGTATTTGTCACCATCAATCCGGCCAGCGGAGTCGCCACCAAATGAATAACTCCGCAAAATGCCACCCATCTTATCAAGGAACTCATCCATTCCCTGTTCTGTGGTATTCGCTGCCATATCGCGAATATTATCTAAATGCAACAAGGTCAGTTCCAACTCTTGTCCTGTCTCTGAGGCAAGCGATAACTGATCATTGGCAAGCTTTAGAAAATCATTTTTATCAAGTAGGCCCGTTTCTCCGTCCCGATTAACCGAAAGGGATTGAGCGGCAGGAAGACCAGATACATTAATTGTTAGATAAATATGACCGTGGGTTCGCGGCAGACTACACGCCCCAACGATGGACGATACATTTGTGTTTGCCATGCGTGCTGCCACTGGGCTGATACGTTCGCCTTCGGACATATTTTGAAGAAGATAAGTAATGACACGCCGATCAATGGGATCGAGAACATCCTCGAACTTCATTCCCATTAACTCTTTGATATCTTTACCGGTTATACCTTTTGCGGCACCTGAGACAAAGCAAATGGCCCCACTTCGGTCCAGTTCGATCAGCAAATCGGCGGCGGCAAACGAAAAAGCAACAAATCGCTCTTTATCGTCTCGAAGATCATTCATTTTTTCGGTTGTTGACACTATGCATACCCTCTAATTCTCAGATACTCTACAAGGGTAATCCTTAAAAAAGAGCAAAGAAAAGCCCGGAACTACCCGGGCTTTTAATCTCTAACGATAATGCAGGTATCAACCTTGCGGTTTTGGATCCGGCATTACTGTCCTAACATGCAATTCCCGAAGGTTCTTTGACGGAACTGGCGCGGGCGCCTGCATCATCAAATCTTGTGCTTGTTGGTTCATCGGGAACAAAATAACTTCCCTAATATTAGGCTCATCTGCCAGCATCATGACAATGCGGTCAACACCTGGAGCGATACCACCATGGGGAGGCGCGCCGTATTTAAAGGCATTCAACATGCCACCAAAACGTTCTTCAACGACACTGGCATCGTAACCTGCAATTTCAAAAGCTTTCATCATGATTTCTGGGCGATGGTTTCGGATCGCACCAGATGAAAGTTCGATACCATTACAGACGATATCATACTGATACCCTTTGATATCCAAAGGATCCATATTTTCCAGAGCTTCAAGGCCACCTTGCGGCATTGAGAATGGATTATGACTGAAATCGAGTTTCTTTTCTTTTTCGTCATATTCAAACATTGGGAAATCAATAACCCAGCAGAATTTAAATACGTTCTTTTCGCAAATATCCAGATCGTTACCGACGATATTTCTGGCTTTACCGGCAAGCTCGGCAGCTTTCAGTTCTTTATCGCATGCAAAGAAAATACCGTCGCCATCAGAGACACCCGTAATTTCCTGAATTTGGGCGATACGATCTGCATCAAGGTTTTTGGCAATCGGTCCCTTTGCTTCGCCATCTTTAAAGATGATGTAGCCAAGGCCACCTGCGCCTTCTTTACGGGCCCATTCGTTCATTTTATCAAAGAAGCTACGTGCTTTGCTACCAGCACCCGGTGCTGGAATTGCGCGAACGACTGATCCGCTTGCAACAGATTTCGCAAATAGACCAAAACCTGAATCGCGGAAGACTTCACTAACATCTGACAAGATAATTGGATTACGAAGATCCGGCTTATCAGATCCGTATTTCATCATCGCTTCAGAGAAAGGAATACGCACAAACGGTGTTTCAACAACACGGTCGCCTGCGAAGTCTTGGAATACTTTTGTAAGGACAGGCTCTACTGCTTGAAAAACGTCTTCTTGAGTGACGTATGCCATCTCAATATCAAGCTGGTAAAATTCGCCTGGGCTACGGTCAGCACGTGCATCTTCATCGCGGAAACAAGGGGCAATTTGGAAGTAGCGATCAAAGCCAGACATCATAACGAGCTGTTTGAACTGCTGCGGTGCTTGTGGCAACGCATAGAACTGACCCGGGTGCATGCGGCTTGGAACCAAAAAGTCACGGGCGCCTTCTGGTGATGATGCTGTCAAAATTGGCGTTTGGAACTCCATGAAGCCCTGATCTTGCATTGATGTGCGCAAGGCAGAGATAATTTTAGAGCGGAGAATAATATTGTTATGCAAGCGTTCCCGGCGAAGATCGAGATACCGATGACGAAGGCGAATATCTTCAGGATATTCTTGTTCGCCAAATACCGGCATTGGAAGATCTTCAGCAGCTGACTGCAATTCGAATTCTGAGATATCAAGCTCAACCTGACCTGTTGGCAAGTTCGGGTTGATGGCATCGCCTGCGCGGGCAACAACTTTACCTGTTACAGTGATGACACTTTCCGAACGGACGGCTTCAACTTGTGGAAAGATGTCGACATCTGTTTCGATGACGCATTGGGTAATTCCGTAATGGTCCCGCAGGTCAATAAACAACAAATTACCATGGTCTCGTTTACGATGAACCCAACCGGATAGGCGGACTGTTTTTCCAACGTCGCTGTCACGAAGTTCAGCGCAAGTATGTGTACGATAACTATGCATCAGGGTTCTCTTATTGCTTGTCAGGGACCGGGATACCCAAAGAAGGGCGTCAAAGGCCTTGTATTACATGCTTTTTTAACGCACGCCAACCTTCCTTTGTGTAATAAAATGGACTAACCTTGTGTTTATTGGAAATTTTAGTTGAATTCAGGCTCTAAATCCGAAGAGAGACTGCCCAAAAAGAAAAAGAGACTTAATGCAAATAGTCACAAATACAGACGATCTTTCGACCTTGTGCCAAAGATTGTCTGAGTATCCTTACGTCACAATTGATACTGAATTTTTGCGCGAAAGCACCTTTTGGCCAGAACTATGCCTTGTTCAAATCGCCAGTGACGACGAATCTGCGATTATAGATCCTTTGGCTGCTGGCATTTCTCTGCAGCCTTTGTTTGATCTTTTACAAAACCCCAAGGTTCTTAAAGTCTTTCATGCGGGTCGCCAGGATCTTGAAATTTTCCATCACCTAAACGGTGAAGTTCCAACACCTATATTTGACACGCAAGTTGCAGCGATGGTTTGCGGCTTTGGCGAGTCTGTTGGATACGATACTTTGGTTGCCAGCCTTACTGGTGCGCAAATCGACAAGTCATCACGTTTCACTGACTGGTCACGGCGCCCGTTAAGTGATCGGCAGCTCACATATGCAGAAGCAGATGTGACGCATTTGCGGGTGGTTTATGCAAAGCTTAAAGAAAAACTGAAAGAGACCGGGCGCGAAGAATGGCTTACTGGAGAAATGAAGGTTCTGGAGACTCCGGAAACTTATTTTATTCCGCCTGAAAACGCTTGGAAACGTATTAAATCACGGAATATCAAGCCGCGTTTTCTTGCCATCCTACAGACGATTGCAGCCTGGCGGGAAAGTCAGGCTCATCGCCAGAACATTCCGCGAAACCGTGTTATGCGGGATGAAGCCCTACTTGAAATTGCATCTAACCCACCGGCGGATGAAGAAAAACTCTCCCATGTTCGGGGTATTGGCCGAAAATTTGCTGATGGCAAAATGGGTGCGGGTTTGCTTGCCGCTATCCAAGCAGGTATTGAGCTTCCACTGGAAGATTGCCCTGTTGTTGCCCAGAAGAAACCTCTCCCTAAGGGAATGGGACCGCTGATGGATCTGCTGCGCGTTCTTTTAAAAATGCGCTGCGAGGAAAATGAAGTTGCCCAAAAACTCGTTTGTTCATCAAGCGATCTCGAAAAAATAGCCGCGGATGATGGTGCCGATGTCCCTGCCCTTAAAGGCTGGCGCTTCGAGATGTTTGGTAAAGACGCTCTAGCCCTTAAAGAAGGTAAAATTGCCTTCACCGCAAATGGCAAAAAAATCCAGGTTATTGAACTGGAATAATCCGGATGGAAGATCGTTTTCCAAGGCTGTCACCGAGAGATGCAAGTCTATTTTCAACGTGAACGCCGCTTAAAACGGCCATATTTTCAGGAATTTCCAAAATAATTTCATCATCTGTTGAAACTAATTTGGTTAAAGGAAGAATGCCGGTTGTTCCGCCACTTAACGAGTGGGACAACCGAAGCGCAAGGCCGATACTTAACGCGTGGCGCTGGGCATCCTCATCCATAAGGGCCAAACCGTCTTCTGGCGCATGTCCTGTTAAATTTCCGCTATACCTTGCATATACAGTCAATGCGACAATTGCCCGGCCTTTATGACCAATACCGCTAAAGGGCGCACGAAAAATGCGTCTGAATGCTTGCGCCGCGCGGTAATCGCTGCTCATGGACCATGCAATGTCTGACAAAGTTGCTGCGGCGAGGGCCAACCGTCTTCCTTTTTCATCAAGATCTGGGAATGTTGGGGTCATCCAATCGAAAATCTGAACACCGTGTTCGGCAAAACGACCTTCTTTAGCGGCCATATCTCGGCAGGCTTCCAACAAAGGATCAAGGCGCCTTACAGGTTTTTTAAGTTCCGCAAACAGCAGCCCTTCTCGCAAACCATTCGCTGAAAACACCACGTTCTTCGGCTGAACGACTTTGAAAAGTTGATCCATAATTGTAGCTGCGGTGTGCAACGTTGTCGCACGAGACCTTTGAACATGGGGATTAGATTTTAATTCATCTACACTCATCGATAAAATTTCATCGATAAGCAATTTCATATTTTTAAAAGTGAGCTTGTAGTTATGAACCAAGTTTAAAGGATGGCCGGATTTCGAGATATTGTATTTAGCAAGAGCACGCCAAGCGCCGCCAACAACATAGAAATTTTTACCTCTTAATGCTTCAAGCCATTCAATTTTTTGAAATTTATTCTGAAGGTCTGCAATAAGATCTTCTTCGGACATTCCTAACTGGGAAAGCCGGAGGGCACCAAGGGGCAGAGTTTCTGTATCTTCTACGTTATGGTCATGTAGCTTAACAAGTTCCAGGCTACCACCGCCCAAATCCCCAACAAGGCCATCTGCAAATGGCATCCCTGACAACACACCTAGTCCAGCGTAACGCGCTTCTTGTCGGCCACTGAGAACTTGAACATTGAGATCACATTCCTGTTCAATGGCGGAGACGAATTCTGAGCCATTATCGGCCTCTCGAACTGCCGCTGTTGCCGCCACGATAATCCGATCAATTCCCATATGGGTGACCAGAGCCGTATAGCGGCGCAAAGCTGTCATGGCACCTTGCATTGATTGTTCGCTTAATAAATTGGAAGTACTCAAATTCCGACCAAGGCCGCAAAGGACTTTTTCGTTGAATTTTGGCATGGGCACGCGGGACGGACCGTCGAATACTACCAAGCGAACAGAGTTAGAGCCAATATCAATAACAGCCGTCATATTGGACGGCGGAAATTTAACAGGATCAAGACGATTGTCTTGGGTCTCCATTAGTTTTTGCACGTAATCTACTCTTTGCAATATGTCTAAATCGGCGGAGTCAGTTTTGGTACCGGGTTATTAACCTTTAATGCTTTCCCACGTCCAGATAAAGATGGATTTGTCAGAAAGTAATTATGGGCACAGAACGAATTTTCAGTATCAGCGTGTCGTGTATATTCACCGTTTGCCCCAAGCGTCCAGCATTGCTGAGTATCTTTAAGGCATGCGACCATAATTTGATCAAGCACTTGCCTATGAACCGTCTCATTTGTAATGGGCACAAGCGTTTCAATTCGGCGATCAAAATTACGCGGCATCCAATCAGCCGAAGTAATAAAGACTTTCGCGTCGCTTGATGGCATTTCATGGCCGTTCCCAAAACAGACGATCCTTGAATGCTCAAGAAAACGACCAACAATACTCGTCACATGAATATTTTCAGAAAGATTTGGAACCCCGGGTCTCAGACAGCAAATGCCGCGAACGACTAAACGAATATCAACGCCAGCGTTACTTGCCTCATACAAAAGATCAATAAATTCCGCATCCACCAGCGAGTTCAATTTTGCCCATACGGAAGCCGGTTTTCCGGCCTTGGCGAAATCAATTTCCTGGCGGATTAATTCCATGAGTGATCCGCGTAAATTGTAGGGGGACAGATGTAGTTTGCTCAAGCCCACTGGTTTTGAATATCCGGTGATGTAGTTGAACATCAGTGAGACATCTTTTGCCAGGATAGGATCATCCGTGAACAGTGACAAATCAGAATAAACTTTTGCGTTAGCAGGATGGTAGTTGCCCGTCCCAAAATGCAAATAGCTTTTAAGGTTCGTGCCTTCACGGCGAATAACTTGCGACACCTTGGCATGAGTTTTTAGGTCGAGGAAGCCATATATAACCTGCGCCCCGGCCCGTTCCAGATCCCGCGCCCATTTGATATTCGCTTCTTCATCAAACCGAGCTTTAAGTTCAATAAGGGCAGTAACGGACTTACCCGCCTCCGCCGCTTCAACAAGCGCCTTAACAATGGGGCTATCGGATGTTGTCCTGTAAAGCGTGTGCTTAATGGCAACCACATCTGGATCAGCGGCAGCTTGCCGCAAGAACTGCACCACAACGTCAAAACTCTCATAAGGGTGATGAACAATAAAGTCCTTCGCACTTATGGCATTAAATACATGGCCACCGGCATCTTTCACCCGCTCAGGGTGGCGGGCTTCAGCTGGTTTAAAAACAAGATCAGGACGCTCGTCTGTAATAAGTTGTTCAATTTGGGAAATTCCCAAGATACCATCAACATTGTTAATAGCCCGGTGACTAATACCAAGTTGTTCTGCGAGTAGGGTTCGAAGAGATTCAGGGATATCAGCGTCCACTTTCAAGCGGATAACGCTTCCCCTGCGTCGGCGTTTAAGGGCTGATTCAAACAAGAGAACCAAATCTTCAGCTTCTTCTTCAACTTCGATATCACTATCGCGAATTAGTCTGAATAAGCCGGCACCTTCCACACGATAGGCTGGAAATAATTTGTCCAAAAACAAGGTGATAATAGTTTCAAGGGCAATAAAACGAATGGCTTGACCTGGCAGTCGAACAAATCTTTTAATGGCAGGCGGAAACGGCAGCAAGGCTTTTAAATGGGGTTCCCCTGCCAGTCCTGCCATTTGGAGGATCATGCCAAAACCCAAGTTCTGGATAAACGGAAAGGGGTGTGACGGATCAATGGCCATTGGCGTCAAAATCGGAAATATTTGTTCGTTAAAGTAGGTTTCAAGCCATATTTTATCGGCTTCAGATAATTGCTTAAGTCCAGCAACAGAAATACCTTCGTTTGCCATTTCATTTAACAACTGTTTCCAGATGCGTTGTTGTTCATCAATTAGGCGATCCGCTTTGACTTCAATTCTCTCAAGAGCTTTCACCGGCGTTAAACCATCGGGGCTCATTGTTGTGATGCGGGCCTTTAGCTGTCCGAGCAGACCTGCAACACGCACCATATAAAACTCATCTAGGTTTGTGGCCGAGATTGACAGGAAGCGGACCCGTTCAAGTAAAGGGTGATCCTTATTACTCGCCTCTTCCAGAACACGGCCATTAAAAGACAGCCACGACAATTCCCGGTTTATGAACCTGGAAGTCGACGTCGCATCAATTTTTTGAGTGCTTTTGTCTTTTGAAACCTGAACTGGAGAATTCACAATTTTCCTATCTGTCGCTAGTCAGCCCTACGGTCATTAACCGGCGTTGCGTCTAACCTTTATAATTGGGAGTAATCATACAACATCTGATGATAATGTATGATTAACGTACGCGTTTCCAAGTTTGTGTTTTACAGATAAAAAGAACACAGCCCTTAACTTCTAAAGTCTTGGTATCCATTAACATCATTTCAGAACTATAAGTCTGGCCGTCTTCTGGATTATATATGGTTCCATCATCCCATTCATCGGCGCCCGACTTTTCTAAATCTGTTAGCAAACTTATGCCAAGAATTGGCCGAGACCGCAGATCTTCCTCACTGTTATTAATATCTTGTTTGGGGGTACCTTGCTTATTGTTAGGCTCCCTTAGCCAAATAATTTCGCCGCAAAATTTGTCAGTATTGCAGGATTTTATTTCCACATGGCTTTTTCCGCCAACGGTTTCCCAGACACCAGTAACATCAGCCGCCGCAGTCCCTGTCAGCGCAAAACTTCCCGCAACAAGTGTCAATAACGTTAGAAAAAATTTCATTTGGCCCCCCCATTCATAAGATTTACATGGTACCGGGGAACGCGCCCCCATCCAAGAGAATATTCTGGCCTGTAATGAAGCCCGATTTGCTGCTGCATAAGAACGCGCAAGCTGCACCAAATTCTTCTGGTTGACCAAACCGGCCAGCGGGATTGAGCTTTGCCCGTTCCGCCATAATGTCTTCAATCGGTCGGCCCGTCGCCTCAGCCGCAGGTTTCATAGTCGACATTAAACGGTCAGTCTCAAACGGTCCTGGAAGCAATCCATTAATTGTAACGTTATGAGCCACAGTTTTTCTGGAAATTCCGGCAACAAACCCTGTCAGGCCCGCACGTGCGCCGTTGGATAGTCCCAAAATATCAATGGGAGCCTTAACCGCAGCTGAAGTAATATTGACGATACGGCCAAATTTTCGGTCCTGCATTCCATCAACAGTTTGCCGGATTAATTCAATGGCTGTCAGCATATTTGCATTCAGCGCCTTCATCCAATCCTCAAGGGTCCAGTCATGGAAATCACCTGGAGGTGGGCCACCTGCGTTATTTATCAAAATATCCGGGTTTGCACATTCATCAAGCACAGCCCTGCGGCCCTCAACACTTGTAATATCACCGGCGATGGCTTTGACATCTACGCCATATTTTTTTGCAATAAAGGCAGCAGTCTCCAATAGCGGCCCTTCAGTACGGGCCGTTAAGACCAGATCTACACCTTCTTCGGCTAATGCTTCAGCACACGCACGCCCAAGACCTTTACTCGACGCACAGACGATTGCTCGACGTCCCTTAATCCCAAAATCCATGTTGTTTTTCCTTATTTTCAAATAGAGTTCGAACCAGTGGTATGGTTATCTTTCGTTTTTCTGCCAGCGACAGGCCATCAAGATCTGAGACAATTTCAACAGCCGATTTAAAAGAGCGTTCCAACCGCGTGACCAAATACTGAATAATCTCAGGGGTCACTTGAAGTTGTCTGTCTGAAAATAGTTTTATCAAGATAGAGGCAAATAGCACATCGTCAGGCTCTTCAATGGCAGCGATTTGAACAGCACCCATCCTCGATTTTAAATCAAGGAGTTCCATGTCCCAACCCGCAACGGGCAAACAGCTTGTCATCAACAGGAAACTGTTATTTTCTCGGACCATATTATACAGGTGAAATAATTTCTGTTCGTTTAAGCCCGGTTCAATATTTTCAAGAACCAACGGCCGGGTTGAGAGCTCTCCGAGCGCATTGATATCAAGCGTGGTCAATTCGTCTGCATCAATCGATACCGCGCCGCATTTATTAGCCCAAACCTGACTTAAATGCGTTTTACCGCACCCTTCTGGTCCTGTTACCAATAAAAACGATCCGGGCCAGTCCGGCCATTTATCAATCCATGCAACAGCATTTTCATTGGGAGCGGAGACAAGAAAATCTTCGCGGCCAAGGGCGGTTCTGTATGCGAAATCCAAAGGGATTTGCTTCATACATCATCTCCTGAATGCTCAATCTCGATCTCTACCTCGTCCACATCACCGTAGATGGGGCTTTCCATATACTGACTTAGCGCATAACGGCTTAGAACACCGACAACAGCGGCCACAGGAACGGCGATCAACACACCCACAAAGCCAAACAAACTTCCACCTGCAAGCAGGCCAAACATAACCCATACAGGATGCAAGCCAACTTTCTCACCAACCATTTTTGGTGTTAAGACATATCCTTCGAGAACCTGCCCCACAGCAAATATTCCGGCAACAATGCCGATTTGAGCAAAATCAGGCCAGAACTGAAATACGGCAACCCCAACAGAGGCAATGAGGCCAACAATGGCCCCAACGAAAGGAATAAAGGAAATCAGGCCCGTTATAATGCCAATGACCAAACCAAATTCAAGACCAACGGATAAAAGCGCCACCCCGTAATAAACCGCCAAAATTAGGCAAACCGTAGATTGCCCACGAACAAATCCCGCTAAGACATCATCAATTTGTTTGGCTAACATTCTAATGGTTTTTTGTTGTCTTCTGGGAAGCCAAACATCAACCTTATCCGTGATAATGTCCCAGTCTCGCAACAGGTAAAAGGCAACTACTGGAGTGATAACCAACAGGGTAATAACGTTGAAAATAGCCAATCCTTGATCCAGTAGGTTTGACGTTAAAGCTCCGATATTTTTAATGGCGCCAGAGGCTTGCTTGGTGATAACAGACTTTAAATCACCGTCCTCAGTTAGTGTCGATATATCCACGACTTGAGAGATCAACGGGAGCAACAAATCATAAGCGGTTTGGACGTAGCGCGGGATACGTTTTAAAAGCCCAATAAACTGATCGGCTAAAGCTGGAATAAGAAGAACTACGCTCAAAATACATATGAATAAAAATACACCCACGATAAGAGAGGTTGCGGCTGTGCGGCCCATGCCTTTTTCTTCGAGCTTATCAGCAACCGGATCTAGGAAATAGGCAACCGCCATACCCAAAACGAACGGGAGCATAATATTACTCAGCAACACCAAACTCGCAATGAGCACAGCCATAGCTACAGCCCAAAATTTGAGTTGTTTTCGCAAAGTCATTTATCCATCCCCTATTTATCGTCACTTAGATTGATCTGGCCGGCCTGTTCCGCACTATAACCACCCCCCGATAGCAGGCTGTCATGCGACAACATAAACCGGGATATCAGTTAGAATCCAGACATTGAGTTTTCAATCGTTATGGATTTTCTTTTTTATGAAGGGTCCAATAGCCATCTTCATTTTGTAAGACAAGATCTCTTTGTCCAAGTGCGCTTTTAAGCTGCGCCAGATCACCGACAAAGTTAATTTCCCAAAAAACTCTATCCACCGACATTTCCCGTAC
>JBALWO010000009.1:86588-89546 GCA_036960775.1 Pseudomonas marincola
TATTCTTCAGAGATACGGTTAATGGCCTCTTCCCGCAAATAAATGGCATCTTCCACGTCAACCATTTTCATATCATCCAATGTGCCGCTCGGAACCGTGATTGGAAGAAGAGCATTTTGTGCCCAGTCATCTTGACGTTTGATATTTCCTTTAGGGCCATTACCCCCTTCGAAAACGTCAACCCACGCATCTCGCCACGGATTAGGTTCATCCCACAGATTTTTGATGCCTTTGTCTTCGAACACGGGAAGAACTAACAATGGCTTACTGATGCTTTCAGAATAGGGAATATCTCTTGCGGTTAAGATGGGAAGAACGAGATCCCGTTTAAATTCAACAGTGAGATCTGCCAAATATCTTTGAGACGATGTTTTCTCATTTCGAACCTGAAATCCACGAACTAGCGCGGTAAGATCAGAATCGTTTAAACGGGGTAAGTCACCGTGATAGCTTTTTGGGGTGAGTTTTCGCAGCAACGTCGAGAAGGCCCTGCTCTGCCCTTCGGCAACTGCGAGCACCCTAGCCGCGCTTGCAGATCCTGCGGTTTTATCCACCGCAATCCCTTGAATTGAGTACAAACCTGAGCCAAGCGCACTGCTGCAAATACTGAAAATTAGGAGGCCACTTGCCACCAGTATTCGGAGTGTCGTGTTCAGACGATTATTTTGTTGTGTTTCTGTCATTGCAAACCACTGGAAAAAACGTATGTTGGCCCCAATAGAATCAGGACATTGGATAGAGCATATCTTATGACACACGAAAGCTCCAAAAAAAGTTACAGCTACAAAGACGCTGGCGTCGATATCGAAGCCGGTAATTCTCTTGTAGATGCAATTAAACCACTCGCAGCGATGACACGCCGCCCCGGCGCAAACGCCGATCTTGGCGGGTTTGGTGCATTGTTTGATCTAAAAGCCGCAGGTTTTAAAGATCCTCTTTTGGTATCTGCAACCGATGGCGTTGGCACTAAATTAAAAGTTGCCATCGAAATGAACAAGCACGATACCGTTGGCATCGATCTTGTTGCCATGTGCGTGAATGACTTAGTTGTTCAGGGCGCAGAGCCTTTATTTTTCCTCGACTACTTTGCAACTGGTGGACTTGACGTTGAGGCAACTCGCGACATTATCAGCGGTATTGCCGAGGGATGTAAGCAAGCTGGGTGCGCCCTTATCGGCGGCGAAACGGCAGAAATGCCGGGCATGTATGCCAAAGGTGATTACGACATGGCCGGTTTCACAGTTGGCGCTGTGGAACGAGATCAGTTGTTACTCTCAGATACTTTGAAAGAGGGCGACGTTCTTTTGGGACTTGCCTCATCGGGCGTGCATTCAAATGGATATTCGTTAGTGCGAAGATTAATCGCCGATTTTAAGTGCGATTTAAACGCTCCAGCCCCTTTTGATGACAGCCGTGAGCTTGGTGATGCCTTAATAGCACCAACCAAAATTTACGTTAAAAGCTGCCTTGCCGGCGTTCGCGCTGGATACATCAAGGCTCTGTCGCACATTACAGGCGGCGGACTTTATGAGAATATACCGCGTATTTTGCCAGATAACCTTGTGGCTGAAATTGATGCTACTTCATGGTCACTGCCACCGTTGTTCAAATGGTTAGCCGAACTTGGTAATATCAAGCCACGGGAACTTGCAACCACATTTAACTGTGGTCTTGGAATGGTTGTCGCAGTTGATCCTGCCCATGCTGCTGCCCTTAAAACATTGCTTGCCGACGAAGGCGAAGAGGTTTTTGAAATTGGTCGCCTAATTAGCCGCACCGATGATCAGGAACAAGTGATTATCAATGATCTTGATGAGGCATTTTTCGAGTGAAAGTAGCTATTTTAATTTCGTCGCGTGGCTCGAACATGCAAGCGCTCGTCCGTGCGAGTAAACAAGATGGATTTCCGGCTGAAATCGTAACTGTTTTATCCAACAATCCAGATGCAGCCGGTCTTGCTTTCGCTAAAGAGAATGATATTCCGACTAAGGTTATAAATCATCGTGATTACGAAAACCGCGAAGATTTTGACACTGATGTGTCTAAATACCTTACAGAGCAAAAGGTGGATCTGATCTGCCTAGCTGGATTTATGCGGCTGCTAACCCCTGATTTCGTTAATCGGTGGCGCGACCGCATCATTAATATCCATCCATCTTTGCTACCAGCGTTTAAAGGACTGCATGTGCACGAAAGAGCGATTGAATCGGGCACTCGGTTTACTGGATGCACAGTTCATTTCGTCAGACCTGAAATGGATGATGGGCCAATTGTTGTACAAGCCGTGGTTCCTATTTTAACCGGTGATACGGCGGATATCCTTGCGGATCGTATTCTGGTTCAGGAACATCGCATTTACCCTCTCGCGCTTAAATTGATAGCCGAGAGAAAAGTAAAGGTTCATGGGTCGATCGCTACCATAGTGGGGGCCGCTGAAACCGAAGCAACCCTCACCAATCCCTTGGTTGCTGACGATTAAGCCTTAGTTTTCTTACCTTTTTTCATGCGCCGGGTCAGCAGGTTTAGAGTTTCTACACCTGCTGAAAAAGCCATTGCAGCGTAGATATACCCTTTTGGTACGTGCATACCCAATCCGTCGGCGATCAAAGTCATACCGATCATCAACAAAAACCCTAACGCCAGCATGACGACGGTCGGGTTTTTCGAGATAAATTCGGACAGTGGGTTTGCTGCAAACATCATAACCCCAACAGAAATCACCACTGCGATCACCATGATAGAGATTTCATCCGTCATCCCAACTGCGGTGATAATGCTGTCCACTGAAAATACGATATCAAGCAGCAGTATTTGAACGATTACGGCCGAAAATCCAGCGACGATAGATGGATCAGCCGCATTTTCTTCTTCAGCACCTTGCATATGGTGATGAACTTCCGTCGTTGCCTTCCAAACCAGAAATAGCCCACCGCCCAACATAATTAAATCGCGCCAAGA
>JBALWO010000072.1:0-9985 GCA_036960775.1 Pseudomonas marincola
ATGCTCTACATGTCCAGCTGATTTAATATTTACATGCCTGCCTTCTGTGGATTTATAACTCTATCCAGACGACCCAGAAGACATTTCAACGCTGCCTAACACTGATGATACACCTGTCGAAATCGACAGGATCCCAGGGCAGTCCACGCAGTTCACTAACGCGCATACTTGTCAAAAACGCTGTGGCGATGAGTGTGCGATGCTTTATAGGCGCATTGCTTTTGAGTTATTTTCAAGCAGCGCTAATGCACCATACCGTCATTGGCTATACCCAACGGACATCAATTCTATAAATATATGATATTTCATTTTCCAGGCTATTTGATTGATATTAGCACCTGTTAATCATTCAAGTTTGCTGAAACTTCTACTGAGCGGCAACATTAGAATATCAAAATAATATTTATAGGGAATTGACCATGACGACATTATCTGAAGAATTTTTTGTGGTGAGCCTACAGTTAATATCCACGCTATTTGTTGTTACGGTTGGAGCCGCAATTCTCTATCTGATCGTTCTCTTCTTTTTGGATATAAATCAAACTAAAGATGCTGTTCGTAAGAACTACCCAGTTTTAGGCCGTTTCCGGTATGTTTTCTCAACCTTGGGAGAGTTTTTCAGGCAGTATTTTTTCGCAATGGACCGAGAAGAAATGCCCTTCAATCGTGCAGAACGCGAGTGGGTTGGCAAAGCTGCGAAGAATGAAAGCAATACGGTGGCGTTTGGGTCGACAAAAAACCTGACACCCGCCGGCACACCAATCTTTGTCAATTGCCCATTTCCAACATTGGATGAAGATGCTGTTGATATGCAACCTGTTGAGATCGGTCCATTTTGCGAAAAACCTTATAACGCCGCCTCTTTTTTTAACATATCTGGAATGAGTTATGGCGCCCTTTCAACACCAGCAGTACGGGCTCTGTCTGCGGGCGCAAAAAAAGCAGGCTGCTGGATGAATACTGGCGAAGGCGGTCTGTCACCGTACCATCTTGAAGGTGGCTGCGACATCGTCATGCAAATTGGAACTGCAAAATATGGTGTGCGCGATGACAATGGGAATTTGTGCGATAAAAAACTGAAAGAAGTTGCTGCCCACGAACAAGTCCGCATGTTCGAATTAAAAATGAGCCAAGGCGCAAAACCCGGCAAGGGAGGAATACTGCCTGCGATCAAGGTCACAGCCGAAATTTCTCACATTCGAGGGATACCGGAAGGACAAGCCTCGATTTCTCCGAATAGACATCCTGAAATCAATAATGTCGGTGAAATGCTGGACATGATTTCCCACATTCGAGACGTAACTGGAAAACCAACAGGATTTAAAGCTGTTGTTGGAGCGTTTGGTTGGTTGGAAGACTTATGTGAAGAAATACAGGCACGCGGTGCAAAATCCGCTCCTGACTTTATTACCATTGATAGCGGAGACGGAGGAACCGGGGCTGCTCCGATGCCGCTTATGGATAACGTCGGTTTGGTGATCAAAGAGTCGCTTCCGCTTGTCTCTGACATTCTTCATAAATACGGTCTTAGAAAGCGAATTAGAATAATCGCATCAGGAAAACTGGTTACGCCGTCGGAAGTCGCTTGGGCGCTCGCAACTGGCGCGGATTTCGTGACATCTGCGCGTGGATTTATGTTCTCCCTTGGATGTATCCAAGCCTTAAAATGTAACAAGAACACCTGCCCAACCGGGATTACAACACATAATAAACGACTTCAAAAAGGCTTGAACCCTGAAGACAAAGCCGTAAAAGTCGCGAATTATTGCTTGAATATGGTTCATGAAGTTCAGGTTATCTCTCATTCTTGCGGGGTAACGAGAGCGAGGCAAATGAGCCGGAAACATGTGCGCGTTGTTCAAAGTAATGGCCGAACAATTCCCATAAGCGAACTCTATCCCCGGCCAGAAGTTCTTCAACAATATCAGGAAATCGCCAGATCGTTAGACGCAGAGATTAAGTGACGAACTGAGCCCAGAATTTACAGCCAATTTGTGTCGGCCGTTTACATGCCGTCTTCGACAAAGAAAGAATTCAATCATGACTATAAAGAACCCAACGTCCATTGCTGAAAACAACCTAGAAACAACCAAAGCCTCCGATCTATTTGTTCAGGCGTTAGAGGCCGAAGGAGTTGAATATATCTTTGCTGTTCCGGGCGAAGAGAACCTGGATATGGTCGAGTCTTTACGGACATCAAAAATAAAACTGATCCTCAATCGTCATGAACAAGGAGCCGGATTTATGGCCGCCACCTATGGACGCCTTACTGGTAAGGCTGGTGTCTGTATGGCAACCCTTGGCCCCGGTGCCACAAATTTTGCCACGCCCGCGGCCTATGCCCATTTAGGCGGCATGCCACTGATTATGATTACCGGACAAAAACCCATTAAAAAATCCAAACAAGGTCAATTTCAGATCATTGATATTGTGAATTTATTTGCTCCAATTTGTAAAATGGCGAAACAAATAGTGCATGGGAATACTATTCCATCTCTCGTTCGTGAAGCCTTTCGGTTAGCTGAAGAAGAGCGCCCTGGCGCCGTGTTACTAGAGTTGCCAGAAGACATTGCCGAAGAGCAATGCGATGCCAAGATTATTCCAGCGCATACCCGTCACTACGCAGTCGCTGACGAGATTGTTCTCCGTGAAGCCACCACGAAAATACTAGACGCAAAAATGCCTTTGATACTCATTGGTGCTGGTGCAAACCGGAAAGACGTTCGGGGGGCTATCAGCAACTTGGTAAACACAACAGGCATTCCGTTTTTCAACACTCAAATGGGAAAAGGGGCGGTAGACGAAAGGTCTGATCTATTTATGGGAACAGCGGCGCTTTCCGATGGTGATTACCTGCATTGTGCCATTGAGCGATCCGATTTGATCATCAATATAGGTCATGATGTTGTAGAAAAACCGCCGTTTTTCATGGAAGATGGCGGCAAAACAGTTATTCACATCAACTATAAGTCCGCCCAAGTTGATGCCGTATATTTTCCGCAAATCGAAGTGGTCGGTGATTTGGCCCGGTCTATTGAACGGCTGACAACCATGTTAGGTGGTAAAGTACCGTTTGATAACTCCTACTTTGAAACTGTTCGTCACGAAGTTGAGACCCACCTTGCAGAAGGTGCCGACGATCCGCGTTTTCCAATCATTCCTCAACGATTTGTCAGTGACACCCGTAAAGTCATGGGTGACAAAGATATCATCGCTCTCGATAACGGAATGTATAAAATTTGGTATGCTCGAAATTACAAGGCGTACGAACCCAACACCGTTCTTTTGGACAATGCACTCGCCACCATGGGGGCAGGCCTGCCATCTGCAATGCTTGCGGCCCTCCTCCATCCTGAACGCCGTGTCATGGCAATTTGCGGCGATGGCGGTTTCATGATGAATAGTCAGGAACTGGAAACTGCTGTGCGCCTAAAGTTGAACCTCGTTGTCACCGTTTTGAATGATAACTCCTACGGCATGATCCGTTGGAAACAAGCTGGCGCAGGTTTTGATGATTGGGGGTTGGAGTTTAATAATCCAGATTTTGTTCAATACGCCAACAGCTACGGTGCGACAGGTCATCGTGTTTCATCGACTGAAGATCTTGTGACCACGTTTAATAAAGCCTTCGAAGCTGGCGGTGTCCATCTTGTGGAAGTTCCTGTGGATTATTCTGAAAATCAGAAAGTGCTGATTGACGAGCTGGCAGCAAAGGCGTGTCTGATATGAGGGGCCCAGATAATATGCTGGAAGTCGTCAATCCGTTTGATCAAAAACCGATTGACGCTGTCATTCTTGCCGACTGGAATATGATTGATAATTGGCTGGAGACAGCCAACAATCTCCATAGAAATCGGGGCAATTGGCTACCTGCTTACAGACGGATAGACATCCTCAAAAAAACCATAAAAATTATGGAAAGCCGGTCAGAACGGCTAGCTTTCCAAATAGCAAACGAAGGGGGAAAGCCCCTAAAAGACGCCCGTATTGAGGTCTCACGGGCGATCAATAGCGTTGAACTTAGCATTGAAGAACTGTCACATTTGGCGGGAACCGAAGTTCCCATGGACCTAACCCAAGCCGGTGCAGAGCGCATGGCGTTCACGACAAGAGAACCCATTGGTCCTGTTGTCGCCGTATCCGCATTTAATCATCCACTGAACCTAATCGTCCATCAGGTGGTGCCCGCGGTGGCTACTGGATGTCCCGTATTGGTCAAACCGGCTGATGACACGCCTCTTTCTTGCAAGTCATTTTTAAATATCCTTTATGAGGCGGGCCTTCCAGAAGAATGGTGCCGTTTTGCGCCCTGCGATATTCCGACTGCTGAAAAAATGGTTACAGATCCCCGAGTAGCCTTCTTCTCCTTTATTGGATCGTCTAAGGTTGGATGGATGTTGCGCTCCAAACTTGCTCCCGGAACTAGATGCGCTTTGGAACATGGCGGTGCGGCACCCGTTATTATTGATGAAGATGCTGATAGACAGTCAATGATACCAAATCTCCTAAAGGGGGGATTTTATCATTCCGGTCAAGTTTGCGTTTCTGTTCAACGAATATTTGCCCCAAAATCACAAGCGGCCGAAATAGCGGAAGAATTAGCTGCGGGGGCATCTAAACTAATCGTTGGGAATGCCATTGACCCTGAAATTGATTGCGGGCCTTTAATCCGGCCGCGAGAAGTTACTCGAATAGCGGGCTGGGTTGAAGAGGCCGTATCCGGCGGCGCTGATATTATTGGAGGCGGGAAAAAATTGAGCGATACAACCTATGAGCCAACAGTATTACTAAATCCATCTCCTGACGCTCGGGTCTCCACCACTGAAATTTTTGGACCCGTTGTTTGTGTTTACGGTTACGAGACTATGAGCCAAGCATTTGATCAAGCCAATGCGCTTCCTTATGCGTTTCAAAGCTCTGTTTTCACAAAGAATCTCAATGTGGCGATGCAGGCAGTCCAGCAACTTGATGCGTCTGCTGTAATGGTCAATGATCACACGGCATTTCGGGTAGACTGGATGCCTTTCGCTGGGCGCCGACAATCAGGTTATAATACAGGTGGGATTGGGCACACGATGCGTGACATGACACAAGAAAAAATGGCTGTCATCAAACTCTAAATTTAAACTTTGGAAGTCTGTAATTAGATTGTCCAAGAATATTTTTTTGCCTCACTGACGAACGCCTGTACCGCAGGCGATCGTTGGTGTCCGGCGACAGTAACCATCTCAACTTTGCGGAGGAGTTCAGGCTCAGTAAGAGGACTGCATTGTAACCCTGGTACTGAAATTGAAAATTCTGGTATTAAGCAAATCCCCATTCCCTTCATCACCATGTTCTGAATCCAATCCTCCCGTTCACTTCGATAGGGTACAGAAACCTCCACTTCTCTTTCTGCAAGCAGGTCAAAGAAGGAATTTCGAAATTCACAATTAAGACGATCTAGATACCGTTCTCCCGAGAGTTCGCTAACAGGAATTTTCTTCAAGGTACTGAAGCGATGATCTGGCGGAAAGATCGCAACCATTCGCTCATCATAAAGGGTCATCGTGTCAAACCGATCGTGCAATTCCATAGGAAGGCCTAGCAACGCGCAGTCGAGATCACCGGACAGCAAGCCATTCGTCATATTATGAGGAGTGACATCATAAATCGTTAAATCGATACCTGGATGAATGAGCTGAAATTTTGAGAGAAAAGGAATGACCCTCCTCGGCCCAATGGTACACATAATCCCAACCTTCAAGGGTGCCTTTTCAAGATTAAGCAGTTTTTTGGCTGCAATAACGGCATTTTGTGTCGTGGTATCAACTTGACGAAGATGCTCCCGCATGACCTGCCCCAGATCTGTGAGATGGGTCCGGTTTCGCTCTCGCCTGAATAGCGGGCCACCCAATTCTTCTTCTAGTTTTTTTATTGCACGCGTTAAAGCAGGCTGTGAAACATTGCACTGCGTTGCTGCATTTGTGAAATTCAACGTTTCAGCCGTAGCCAAAAAATAGCGAATTTGATGAAATTCCATGATCCCCGCCTCACCATACCTATTGAGCATTGAATTGATAAAGTAACGGTATTTTTAATTATAGCAAGCTTCCGACATATTAGCTCACATAAGCACTCACTGTTCATCATTTACAACAGTCCAGCAACGGACTTTATTCAATTAACAAAGGAAGTTTCCCATGAACGCCCAAGCTCAAACTGTTAGAAACATCTCGGAAGTTGGCACTAATCTAAAGCTGTTGTCAGAAATTGGCATCCGTTACGCAATGGTAATTGTTGTTGCTTGGTACGGCCTTCTCAAATTCACTGAATATGAGGCAAATGCAATTGCTGGCTTTGCAGTGAATTCACCTTTTCTTGCACCATTCCATGAAATCCTCGGCGTGAGAGCCTTCTCTGACATTATTGGCGTCATCGAAGTTATCGCAGCCGCCCTATTGGCTGTTCATTCCTTCTCGCCAAAAGCGGGCGCTCTCGGTGGGGCCTTGGCTAGCGGCACATTTATCGTAACGTTAAGCTTTATGTTCACGACACCCGGAATTTTTGAAGCCAGCGCAGGCGGCTTTCCGATCTTATCAGTCGTCCCTGGCGCATTTCTTCTTAAAGACTTGGTTTTACTGGCAGTCTCCGTTTGGTTACTAGCCGCGAGCCTTCAGAATATTGAATCCTAAAACAGGAAACCAAGATCGAGCGCTATCAAACTACAGTTTTGGTAGCGCTCCCTTCTATTTTAAATCGAATTAAATTCCACTATTCACAAAGTTGGTTCTATTCAAATGAGAAAAAAAATCACTTTTCCAAAACCAATAGTCGTAGCTAGTATATTTTCCTTGCTACTCATAATTTATATCTCCTCAGCACGATCTGTTTCAGCTGATGACACCAATGACATTCAGCTTTCCGTAAGCGATAATGGTAAAATACACCTTCCCAATGTCGATTTTCAGAGAGATTGGACAGCCCTTGGCACTTGGGCCATTGCTGCGGACGAAGGTACAGTTGGCGCAGAAGGGTTTCATACAGTTTATACCCAGCCCAAATCCGTAACTGCCTTTCGCAAAACCGGTAAATTCCCTGACGGAACCATACTAATTAAAGAGCTATACGAGACAATAACGAATGAAATGACAACGGGCACTGTCAGTCGCGCTTCTGAAATCACAGGTTGGTTCGTGATGGTGAAGGACTTAAAAAATCGCTATCCAAACAATCAATCCTGGGGCGACGGATGGGCATGGGCTCAGTTTGATTCAAGTGACAGGAAAAACTCAATCTCTACCAACTATAAGGACGATTGTCTAAGCTGTCATGAGCCGGTAAAGAATACGGATTGGGTGTATCTAGAAGGTTATCCTATATTAAGGGATGACTGAGAAATTGGTTTCTTTGCTTCTGTAACGTTTTCGCCAAATAAACTTTCCACAGTGGCGGAATAAACGCCACGTCCATATGCATTGCTGGGCCATTCAGCGATTAGATTTCTACGGAGTGCGCCCAGCACTGCTTACATCCGCATTTCTTTAATGTGTTAGACCCAATCAGGAAATTATTTTATCATATCATTATGCCCCTACTTATCCTCACAATCGGCTTAGCTATAATCATAGGGTTCTCTGCTCACCGCGCGAGCTTGTGTTCAGTAAGTGCTGTCGAAGAGATAATTTCGACGCGACGCGCATATATGCTGGCAAGCTTTATAAAAGCGTCAGTTTGGGTCGCAGGCATTGCTTTGATATTTACTGAAGTTTTTTCATTGAAGCCAGCTCAGATAGACGGATGGGAATTTTCAGCACATACGATTTGGGGAGGCTTATTGTTTGGAGTTGGTGCAGCGCTTAACGGCGGCTGTGCAGTCTCTACCTTAACCCGCCTTGGCAACGGCAATTTGGGGAAACTTCTGACCCTATTTGGCTTCTTTTCAGGGGCAATTCTAATTGACCTTATGAAATCAAAAGGGTGGGTATCATCTCCAATTTCAAGCCAAACGATTTTGGGACAGGACCACGCATGGAAAATTTGGCTTACAGGCGGGGTTGCTTTGTGGATGTGCTGGGAAGCAATTCGGTTAGTACGCCTTCGGTTGAAGACGACCTTATTAAAGAGGATCTTCGCACCAAGGTATAAATTATCCAGCGCGGCCTTCATTATTGGGGTTTGCAATGGCGTTTTATTTTTTATTTATGGAATTTGGATGCACACAAGGTTATTGGCAGAAACTGCCCAATACCTAGTTTTGGATACTCCTAAGCCAGATACATTTTTGTGGGTTTTATTCGCCTCATTGCTCTTGGGGATAACAATATCAGCGCTGCAGTCTCGGAGATTTGAATTTAGATGGCGCCCGGAAAAAAGATGGTTTCTATATTCTGGGGGCGGTTTATTGATGGGGATCGGCGGCTCAATGATACCCGGCGGTAATGACGTCATTTGGCTAAACGCATTACCGTCCTTATCCCTGCATGGTATCCCCGCAATTTTGTCTATCTTAACAGGGATAGCCGCGGCGCTATTGACACTTCGTCTTATGGGTCACGATATACAACTTATGGACTGCCAAGAAGATATATGCAAAGTCACGCACACCTCCTAACGGCAGTCCAATGTCGATTTATTTCTAAAGTAAGTTCTTCACATCAGATGAAAATGTAGGGTATGCAAACATATCTTCTTTTAGCTCAGTTGCTGTGATGCCATGACGCATGGCTAGTGCGAACAAATGGATAAGTTCTTCACCCTTATGCCCAACCATATGTGCACCAAGGATTTTATCTGACTTGGCATCAACAATTACTTTTGCCCAAGCGACTGTTTCCGCGTAACTTTTACTTGAAAACCATCCGGTCATGTCACTGGTCGAGATTTTTACATCTAGATTTTGGTCCGTAGCTTCCTTCTCTGTAATACCCAAACTACTGAGTGCTGGGACCGTATAAACGCAAGTTGGAATAACTTCGTAATCAGGTTTTTGTGTTGCGCCATTGACTATATTATTGCCAACAATTTTGCCTTCATATGTTGCTATGGGAGACAACTGCGGCGACGTTACAAGACAATCGCCGCAAACCCACACCGACGGATTTGTTGTAGAGCGTAAAAATTCATCTGTCTTGATTGCGATTTTATCGTGAGCAACATTGGCGGCATCAAGGTTGAGTGTATCTACGTTAGCAACCCGGCCAGCGCCGTTTATTATTTTGTCTGCCTTAGAGATGATTTCCTTGCCCTCATGCTCATAGGTAACACTAAGACGATCTCCCGATCTTTGGATTTCCTTAACAGTCACGTTGGTTTTTAACGTTATTCCAACACGTTCACTCTCCGTCCGGATGGCCGCAACAGCCCCGCTTTCAATACGTGGCAGCAGTTGTGGCATAGCTTCCAAAATCGTAACTTTGGTACCAGCGCGCGCATACACATGACTAAACTCCATAGCGATCACACCGCCGCCAATAAAGATGACTTCTCCGGGTTGTTCTTCATCAGAAAGCACATCGTCAGAGGTAATCAACAATTCTGCCCCTGGTATCGCGAGTGGACGGGTTTTGGAGCCCGTTGCAATTACAATATTGTCAGCCTCCAATACTTCGCCGTTCACTTCAACAGAGTTAGGACCGACAAATTTTGCGGAGCCGCGATAGATGTCACCTCTTTTTTCAGCGACCCCAGTCATTGCGTCCGGAATGAAACTAATCATGTCCTTCTCTCGTTGAATTAACTTAGTCCAATTGAGTTTTGCTTTGCCGACTTCAATTTCATGGACCCCAGCCATTTCAATTTCATGAAGGGAGTGCGCCGCAGCAACTAAAACCTTTTTCGGAGTACATCCTCGATTTGGACAGGTTCCACCGAAATCCCGTTCCTCAATAAAGGCAATGGTTTTATTGGCCTCATTTGCGACAGACGACACGCCAAACCCAGCATTGCCACCACCTAATATAATAATGTCATACTTTTTTGTCATTGAGATGCTCTCGCTTTGAAA
>JBALWO010000072.1:10085-11872 GCA_036960775.1 Pseudomonas marincola
GTTATGGCCCCAACTATTGTGCCGGCAGCAACCATGGAGAGCCAGGTCATTTGCTCTTCAAACACCAGTACACCAATGAGTGCCGCGAAAATCATAGATATGTAGTTTGCAAACGAAACGTAGGTGGCCCCGTAGTCATGTGCGATTTTCAAATATACCAATAACGCCAACCCCTCGCAGACAATGATCAGTCCCATGGCGGGCATATTCAGAGTGACGTCACTCCACGCGTCGAAGGTACCCGCTATCAAACTGCCAAATAGTACCGCTACTGACATTATTAGCGTTTGAGCATGCGCGACTTGAACTGCAGTTACCCCTGACGGCCAGCGCTTCGCAACGAACACTGTGTTGAGGGCATAGAGCGTCGGGACCCCAAACGCGATCCCAACCCAAATCAGACTTGTGTCACCCGATGGGGTTATCCGTGCAGTGTCCCATAAGATGGCCATGGCCCCGGCGAAGCCAAGCACAACTGACATAACCGGAACCACACCAAGGGTTTCATGGCCGACGGCTGTAGATATGATGAGAGTGATCACCGGCATGGTCGCAATGATGACGATAAAAACGAACACCGGCAGGCTTGGCGCAACAAGGCTCTCAAGCATAAATGGTAGAATGAAGCCAAGAGTGCCGCTAAATACATAAAAAAACATTGTAGACCGATTGACAGGCGGCCATGATCCGCGCCAAACGGCCGTTCCAGTGAAGAATGCGGCAATCCCTAAAGTTGCGATAGCCACGACCACATGAATTGGAATACCTGATAATCCGGCAGCCTTGATGCTAGATAATCGGACACTCCAAAGCAGGCCAAGGAAAACAAGTAAAACGACTTTCAACATCGCTCATCCCTAGTAGATTGGTTGATGGTCAGTCTAACAGGTTTCAATCGACAAGCGCATTGAAACCAGCAACACCAATCAAGACGCCATCCCATACGTCTTTCAACTGCTCACGGTATTTCTACTCCTCATCCATTGAAGGTGCCGGTATCGAATACCAACTATCCTCAGGTGGCAGTGACATGCTCCTATCTGTATAGAGATCTACAGGGTTGAGCTTTAACATCGGTACAGTTGGTCCGATTACTCTTCCATCAAGAAGAAAACGAGCTTCTTCTACAAGCTCACCTTCTGAAACATCTAAGTACCACGACTTGGCTCTACCATTAGCACCATCTGACCATTTATAGCCGCGCGCCTTCAGCTCGTCCTTCACGTCATACTCAGCACCATGCGCAAATACGCGACAATCCGGATCACGCGCTTTTTGTAAGACCTGAGCCATTGCCGTAGAATGGTTTTCAGCAAGCTCTGCACCTAGGATAAACAGTGTTGCATGGCAATCTTCTACCGCCCGATGTCCTTCATGAAACTTTCCAAGTTTAAATAGGATGTAATCTAGCTTCCCTGAAGAAATACCCTCATCTTGCCAGTTGACTGACTGCAAACTACAGCCCCAAGGTTTATCAACAAACTGCGGAAATCGCCTTTCAAGCATTGGGCGATCAAAACTTGAATTGTGAGCAATTACAAAATCGGAGCGGGCAATCAACTGATTAACCTCTGTGTCGTCTAATTTTTGGTTATTCAGATCCGTATCAACAATGCCAGTCAACTCAACAATCAAAGGGTCTAGCGGCTGCCCCGGATCTTCAAGACCGTTATACTCTTCAAGGATGCGATAGATAATACCATTCAACCCGTATTCAAACAGGATGCAACCTAGCTCAATGATCTTATCATTGGCTGTATCTAACCCGGTAGTTTCAACATCTACCA
>JBALWO010000010.1:0-35377 GCA_036960775.1 Pseudomonas marincola
TCCAAGATATTTTGCAAAACACCTTTTTCTCTTAGATCGCGAATGACTGCGTTTATTTCACCTACTTTGTTTGCGCAAGCGGCGTCTCGATTAATCAGAACATGGACGTCGGTAGACAGTACAGGCCAAGGTAATGCGACCACTTTTCCTTCAAGTTTATGAAGTCGAATATGCTCAAGTGCCTCGACATAACCGACAATTCCATAATCGCCTCTGCCCGCAGCGACCATTCTGATGATTTGGTCGCTTTTACTGACATTCGACAAGTTTAGATGTTTAGAGGAAAATTCATCGAACTCATCACCATAAGATCCACCGAGTAAATTAAAACCATTCTTCCCAATCAGATCTTCCAAAGATGCTAATGGAAATTCATCTCCTGGTCTTACAAAAACGCGGACATCATCAGTGCCGAGGGGTTCTGAATAGTGGTATTTCCCGGCCCGCTCTGAATTCCAATACCCTCCTATAACCATATCGAGGGTACCTTTCTCTAAATTATAGAGAATACGCTTCCAAGGAACGTCATCTTGAACTGTCATTCCCAGACCTAATTGGCTTAACGCAGCTTTTGTGCCGTCAACAATGGTGCCGGTCAATTCGCCGTCATTGGTTCGGTAAACAAAAGGGTACCAATTATTGATCCCGTTTGCGGAAAAAGAGGTGCAGTTACTGTTTGCGTATACATTTGGCGCGGTTAATAACAACACGCTTATTAAAATGCCGAAATAGGTCTGTCTTTTGCCTAATAAATACATTTTCCCTCATTCTGAATGCGTTGGTTGTCAATCAGCCGTCCATTTTACCTTAATATAGGGCTCAAAAATTTGAGAACAAAAAACGAATTCTTTTTTCTAGTAGATTCAAGGGAAAAGGTACTTCAACAGAATACTGGGCAGCCTAGAAAATAGCTGCCCGCTATTTTCTACATTTGATTTCGCAACAGGTTTTCTTCCGGTACATCAACATATTCCTGCGGAAGTGGCACAGATTTTCGAGCCGTCATGTCAAAGTAACAACCAAGCACTGTCGTTGAATTGAGAATGTCGCCGGTATCGCAATTGATCATATGATGGCCAAAGATGAAATTCTTAGGTTTCCTATCGAGCAAACCACTTTTCAGGACGATAGCATCTGCCATTCGAATAGGTTTGTGAAATTCGACGTAATAGTCTAGAGCCGCAGACCCCAAATTTCGTTGCCGTTGCACCGCACGGGTAATACCAACGGATGAGACAATATGGGAGGCTGCATCAGAAAATCGACTGATAATATAACGTAGGTCCATATTGCTAAATTGATCGCATTCCCAAACATTAACCGCACTTCTGCTGGTCTCAAACATATGGTCAAGCGGTGTTGATGGTAATATTAGCGATTTCATTGGCGCTGGACAAAACAGGTTTTCATGCTCGTCCGCTAGAGCTTTGGCTTTTTCCAAAACATCCGAGGGAATAGGGAGTTCTTCGCCCGTATCCAAATCTTCATACCGTAAATTAAATTCACTGATCGATGACAATGTATCGTCGGTTGCTTTGAACAGATGAGTAAAAGCCTTAATGCCATCAGGGCCTGCCTCTCGCACGCCAGAAAGGCCATACATCAACTCTCCGCCAAGCATTTCCGCTTTATACTGAATTCTCAAATCCCGATAGCGGAGGGCTTTGCGGTCCTCGCGAATACGGGCAGGGGACAGGCCCAGAGCATTGAGTAAATGAGAGAAAGAAATAGAAGCTTTTGAGCTATAGAACTGGACGTTCATATGCTTCATCTGATCGCATTCCCAAGTTTCAACGGCGCCGCGATATCCTGGAATAAGTTTGTCTGAATAAGTTATGGTCATGCTGCCACCTCTTGCACTTTAGCAGATTTTAAAACAGCAAGTGTTTTCTCATCGAACGCGATGGCTTTTCGGGCTTTCATATCGAAATGAAGCGCAGTTACCTTTGTCTCATATGACAAGGCGCCGGTAGCACTGTTGATCAGGCGATGATGGATAGTGAGGGATTTATCCGTAAAGTCGATAACGGCACTTTCCATGTGCATAATGTCACCGGCTAGTAGTTCACCGCGAAATTTTGTTTTTTGGTCTACTGCGGCAAATCCTTTTTGGATCTGCTTCATGTAACTGGGGGTAAATCCAATGGTTGAAAACATGTGTTTCATTGCTTTGCTGACACACGCGCCATAGAACTGGATATTCAAATGACCCATCATGTCGCATTCACTGGACAATACGTGACCGCGATAGCTCTCTACATAGTCTGTCATGTAACGGGAACTCCTACATTCTTGTTGTTTTTTAAGTTCTGATCCTTTCTAGCATTTGTGTCAGGTATCGGTCGATCATTTCTTGGGGGTTTGAGCCAAAAGTATCGATCCTGCCAGCTGCGTGCAGCAGTAGGATGCCCGTAATATGGCTTATGGCATCAAGGGTTTCTTGTTGTGCGATTACAGGTGTAACCCCCTCGATATCATACAAGCAGTTCGCCATGTAGCCAGTTAGGGCTATCAACTTTCCATTGAGCAGGCGGTTGGTCTCGTCAGAGAAACCGCGCCGCCTAATCTCACCACTGGAAAATAGATAAAGTCCCAGTTGAAGATCTTCAGGTAAATCAAAATAATACTGATAATAGGCCAAAAATGCATCTCTGGCCTTGACCGTGGCACTTGTTGAGCGGGCGGCAGCTTCTTTGACAGTGCTACTCAAGTTTCCAAGGGAGAGAGCAAGTAATTCTGCGTAGATTTCTTCTTTGGATTGAAAATAGGCGTATGGCGCGCCAGTAGAATAATCAGCTTCTTTGGCAATGGCGCGCATGGTCGCCCCCTCCAACCCTTTTTCACGAAAAAGGGTTGTGGCGGCGGCCAGAATGCGTTGCCGTTTGTAGGCCTGCAGGTCTTCTTTTCGACTATTCGTTTGTTTGGTATTTGCCATTAACCCAAATTTTCACCACTATCTCGTTCTTTAACAGCTTGAAGAAAACCAACCTCTTCAGCCCGATCCTTGAAGCCCATTCCTTCAGGACTATGTCGGGTGATACCATCAAAAATGGTCGCTGTCATTTGTGTCGATGCAAGTCCCATATTATCGAGGGATTGATTGATCATCATTTTTTGCATCATCAATTGGTTCTTTGGAACAGATCCAATTCGTTTCGCAAGTTCCATTACCCGGTTTTCTAACTGATCAGAAGGCACAGCATCTAGAACGAGGCCCATTTCCTTTGCCTCGCGGCCATCGATTAGGTCGCCAGTCAGCAGCATGCGTTTCGCTTTTTCAACACCTAAGCGATACACCCACATAGCCGTTGTTGGGCAGCCCCAGAGGCGCGCAGGCGGATAGCCAATTTTGGCATCTTCTTCCATGACAACAAGATCAGCACACAACGCGATGTCACTACCGCCAGCAACGGCATATCCGTGAACTTTAGCGATAACCGGTTTGTAGGATCTGAAAATACTCATGAAATCCTGAGTGTTTCCCATCATCATTTTGTAGTCGATTGTGGGATCCCATGGCATTTCTTGAACGCCAGCATTTACACCAGGCGTTTGGGCGTAAAGTTTCAAATCATAGCCTGAACAAAATGCCCGACCTGAACCTTGTAGAATAATCACATGAATGGCGTCATCGTCGTTGGCGCGTTCAATGGCATTTCTGATGGCACGTGGCATATCCATGCTGATTGCGTTCAATGCGTCGGGACGGTTAAGGGTAACGCGGGCGATACGGCCCTCTGTTTCATATAAAACGATATCTTCTGACATAGCATTCTCCATATATTTTTTACTATTGTTCATAAAAATGAACAACGTTCAATGAAATTATTTATATTTTGTTCGACGGAGGATCTTGTGCGGCTCGTTAAAGATGGGAGAACCACTTGAAAGGACGACTTATGAAACGGATTTTTATTGTTACTGGTGTAATTGCAGCTATTGCCCTCCCAACTGCGGTTTATGCAACGAAGAACGCTGACAAATGGGGCCACGAAGGCCTGCAAGAGATGTTTGAAAAGCATGATGCCAATAAAGATGGGGTAATGACCCCAGATGAAATGCCAGAAAAATGGGCAAGCCGTTTTGACAAACTTGATACAGATAAAAACGGATCATTAACGTTGACGGAAATTGAAACGTCTCACAAAATGCGTAAAGAAAAACGTATGGAAAAGATGATGTCCAAGTTTGACACTGATCAGGACGGAAAAGTGTCCGAATCTGAAGTGACCGCATTTGTGCTTGAAAAGTTCAAAAAAATGGATGCTGACGGTGATGGCAGCCTCTCAATGGACGAGATTAAAGCCATGCGTCACATGAAGGGTTTTGGTCGCGGCGGTCACGACAAAAGCTAAGGCTGGACCGCAGAATAATTAAATGGTTAGACGCAGGGCATGCGTCTGACCAATTTTATATACCAAGCTGGCGGGATGCGAGATCCCGCATAATTTCTTCAGCGCCGCCGCCAATGGCATTTACCCGAACCTCGCGGTAGATGCGTTCCACTTTGGGGCCTCGCATAAAGCCCGCGCCGCCCATAATTTGGACGCCTTCACGGGCACAAAATTCCATGGTCTCTGTGGCTTGGTTTTTTAACATGCAAATATCAGCGATTGGTTGTTCACCGTTTTGAACCAGATAGGATGTTTGATCCAAATAAGCCTGTGTTGTGTTAATCGATTGCGCCATCTGAACAAGCTTATGTCGGATGACCTGTTTTTCTGACAAGGGCTTTCCAAAGACCATCCGCTCTTTTGCGTATGCCGCAACTTCGTTGAAACAGGTGCGAGCGAAAGAGACGCAGCCCGCTGCAAGCCATAAGCGTTCAGAATTAAAGTTCAGCATAATGGCCGGAAAACCCATGTTTTCAGTACCCAGTAGGTTTTCTGCAGGAACTCGGCAATCATCAAAATATAGAGTTGCCGTATCAGAAGCCCACCAACCCATTTTTTTAAGCGGTGTCCGGTCAAAGCCGGGGGTATCGCGATCAATCAGAAGAAGAGAGACGCCGCCCATGCCGGGCTCGCCTGTTCGAACGGCTACCGTATAAACGTTAGCTCTCATGCCAGAGGTGATAAAAGTCTTAGAACCGTTTACAACGAAATGATCACCGTCGCGTTTTGCCGTTGTTTTCAAGTTGGCAACGTCTGAGCCCCCAGAGGGTTCTGTGACGGCCAGAGCACTGATAAGTTCACCCGACAGGATTTTCGGTAGGTATTTTTCTTTTTGAGCCTTGTTCCCCACGTTTCGAATAGGAGGCGCACCAATTGTATGGCTCAGCAGGCTGGCGACTAATCCGCCGGCGCCGCACCTTGCCATTTCTTCCGCGCCAATGAGCCCGTAGTAGATGTCCGCTTCGACCCCACCATATTCTTCTGGAAATCCAACGCCGAGCAACCCAATGTCAGCCGCTTTTTTGTATAGCTCCCGCGGGAAAGTTTCCGCTTCATCCCAGCCTTCTACAAAAGGTTCTATTTCCGTATCAACAAACCGGCGCAAACTGTCCCGAAAAGCGTAATGTTCTTCTGTGTAGAAATGCGGGGGAGTGCGTTCAAGTAAATCCATAACGGGCATCCTTTATGCGGGATCGATTTCGACAAGCACGGCGCGTGTTGCCACCTGATCATCGGCTGCAGCGCTCACCTTTGCGACAACACCATCTATTTTTGCAACGATATCATGCTCCATTTTCATGGCTTCAAGGGTTGCAAGTGTCTGTCCGCGCTTCACGGTTTGCCCGGCAATCACTTTGACGTCAATAACCCGACCGTTCATTGGCGCGAGCACGCGGCCATCACCAGCGGCCTCGCCAGAACTGGCAGGCGCTAACGTCACTTCTTGTGATTTAAACTGACAGGAGCCTGCTGCTAAATATAGATCGGCATCATCAAATGCGTAGTTCGTAGACATTTGGTGGCCATCGATTTCAACACGAACTGATGATGACGTAACGTCCAGTAAAGTGACTTCGTTAGAGCTTCCTTCTGACGAAATCTGATATTGATTGAAGTCTGATTGCTCGATTGAGAAAGATTTTTTCTCGTCATTGACCTCTAGAACCAATGGGCTCGCTGCAAAGGCGCTGCTTTTCCAGCCATCGGTTTCTGAAACCGAATTGTGCTGGGATCTTGCAAAATGTAGGGCTGTCGCAATTCGAAGTGCCGCACTTGTCGGTGCTGGCCGGGTGCGAGATTTTTTTGGAAAATTAGTTTCAATAAACCCGGTTGTCGCATCCCCATTGGCAAAGTTTTCGTGACTTAAGCAATCGATTAGAAACTGTTTGTTCGTGGTTAGGCCAAGATCGAGTGTTTCTTTCAGCGAGCTAATAAGCCGCCGTCTTGCGTCTTCCCGGGTGGAACCATAGGCAATGACTTTGGCAATCATGGCGTCGTAATGCGGGGATACAACTGATCCATCCTCAAGGCCATGATCACACCGACGGCCTGGTCCTTCGGAAATTTTCCACTTAATCAGCGTACCAACTTTTGGTAGGAAGTTTTTGTAAGGATCTTCTGCATAAAGGCGAGCCTCCATGGCGTGACCGCTCAGTGAAATTTCGCTTTGGCTCACTGGAAGCTCTTCACCGCGGGCAACACGAAGTTGCCATTCCACCAAATCAAAGCCGGTGATCAATTCTGTTACCGGGTGTTCTACCTGAAGCCGAGTGTTCATTTCCAGAAAATAGAAAGCGTTGTCGCCTGCCAACAGAAATTCAACAGTTCCGGCTCCGGAATAATTGATGGCCTTAGCGGCTGCAACTGCGGCGGCGCCCATTTCAGATCGAAGGGTTTCCGAGACAGCGGGTGACGGAGCTTCTTCAATTACTTTTTGGTGGCGGCGCTGGATGGAGCAATCTCGTTCGCCCAAATGAACGACATTGCCGTGGTTATCTGCGAAAACTTGAATTTCAATATGACGAGGCTCAACCACGGCTTTTTCAATAATAAGCTCGCCTGATCCGAAAGCGTTTTCTGCTTCTGAGCGCGCGGCACTTAATGCTTTTTCAAGTTTCTCAGGCTGTGCAACCAATCGCATGCCGCGACCACCGCCGCCAGCGGCGGCCTTAACCATCACTGGGAAACCGATTTTGGCTGCTGCTTGTACGAAGTTGCTATCCGATTGATCGTGGCCTTCGTATCCGGGCACACAAGGGACGTCGGCCTCAATCATCCGGCGCTTGGCTTCGGCTTTGTTTCCCATCAACGTAATTGCGTTTGAAGACGGGCCTATAAACGTCAATCCGTTTTGACTGCAAGCATCTGCAAACTCGCCGTTTTCTGATAAGAACCCGTACCCTGGATGAATAGCATCTGCGCCCGTTTGCCGGGCAGCGTTCAAGATGTTTTCAATTTTCAGATAGCTTTCGCTGGCGGCAGCGGGCCCGATGCAAATGGCTTCACTTGCGAGCTTTACATGGAGGGCATCTTTATCCGCTTCGGAATACACCGCAACTGTCTCATAACCCATTTCATGGGCGGTCTTAATCACCCTACAAGCTATTTCACCGCGGTTTGCAATCAATATTTTGGAAAACAGTGCCATTGTGGGTTATCCCTTTTTCTTCTTTGGTAATGTATCCATCAATTTACAGATGATGCCGAGCATGACCTCGTCAGCGCCTCCGCCGATAGAGGCAAGGCGGCCATCGCGATAGGCACGTGAAATAGGTGTCTCGTTCATGAAACCCATTCCGCCGTAATATTGCAGGCAGGCATCGTTGACTTCACGCATTAAACGTCCAGCCTTCAATTTTGCCATAGAGGCGAGCTTTGTTACATTTTCGCCGTCCACATAGTCTTCCACAGCGCGATAGGTGAGGGAGCGCAAGCATTCGATTTCAGTTTGAAGTTCTGCTAACCGGAAGTGGATGACTTGATTGTCCAGCAATGGCTTGCCAAATGCTTGTCTTTGACTTGTATATGCAATGGTCTCATTTATAGCTTTGTCGAGGCTTTGAAGTGCGTTTCCTGCGGCCCACAAGCGTTCTTCTTGGAACTGCATCATTTGATACATGAAGCCCATGCCTTCTTCGCCGATGAGGTTTTTCTGCGGTATACGAACATCTTCAAAATAGAGCTGTGCGGTATCAGATGAGCGCATTCCCAATTTGTCCAATTTGCGCTCGACCGTGATGCCGGGTGTGTCCATTGGAACAACGACCAATGACTTGCTCGCATGCATTGGGCCGTCACTTGTATTGACGAGCATGCACATAAAATCGGCTTGAGTTCCGCTAGTGATCCACATTTTTTGACCATTGATGACATAATCATCGCCGTCTTTTTTTGCAGTTGATTTGATGCCAGCCACGTCTGAGCCAGCGCCGGGCTCTGACACCCCAATACAGGCAACATAGTCACCGGAAATTGCAGGGCGTAAGAAGTTTTCCTTTAAATAGTCTGATCCAAAGCGGGCAAGGGCAGGGGTTGCCATATCGGTTTGCACCCCAATCGCCATGGGAACACCGCCGCAATTCACTTGGCCCAGCGTTTCTGACATGGCAAGGCTGTATGAATAATCAAGGCCGGCGCCACCATATTCTTCAGGTTTACAGACACCGAGAAAGCCTTGATTTCCCATTTTTTTGAAAAGCTCATGGGCAGGGAAAATACCTTCATCTTCCCACGCATCCACATAGGGATTGATTTCTTGCTCAATGAATTTACTGAGTGAGCTCATGAATTCTTTGTGTTCGGGTCCGTAAAGCATGTTGTCTCTCCCAGTCGTCTACATTCGGCCAATGCCAAAAGTGTTCGTGTTTGTTTTCCTGCGGGTGCCTTCCATTGAAATGGATAAGCAATAACTCAGCACTTTTCGCGTGTCGCGTGGATCAATGAGGCCATCGTCCCAGACACGTGCTGTCGCGTAGAGCGCTGTGGATTCTTGTTTTGTGCGGGCAATAATGCCCTGCGCCATGCGCTCAAGAGCCTCCCGGTCAGGTTCTTGGCCCAGTCGTTTGAATTTTTCTTCTGTCACAATGGACATGACTTTCGCCGCTTGTTCGCCGCCCATGACGGCAATTTGATTGTTGGGCCACGAGAAAATAAATCTGGGATCAAACGAACGTCCACACATTCCATAGTTACCCGCACCGAAACTGGCACCGATATGGATCGTGATTTTTGGAACCGTTGCGTTGGTGACTGCTTGCACCATTTTAGATCCGTGCTTGATGATACCGGCTTGCTCAGCTTCAGTGCCAACCATAAATCCTGTTGTGTTTTGGAAGAATATGATCGGGGTGCCTGATTGGCTGCAAAGTTGAATGAACTGTGCGGCTTTCGTAGCGCCATCCGCATCAATAGGGCCATTGTTCCCAAGGATACCCACAGACTGCCCCTCGATTTTGGCATGACCACAAACCGTATGGACACCGTAGAGTTCTTTGAAATCTAGGAAGTTTGACCCATCGACAACTCGGGCAATCATTTCATGAACGTCATAGGGTTTTCTATAGTCTGTCGGGACAATGCCCAGAAGCTCTTCAGCATCATACAGGGGTTCATCGAAGGTTTTGGATTTCACCTCTGGCAGATTATCATTCCATGGGAGGTTCCCCATAACCTCGCGGGCAATCCGAATACCATCAGCGTCACTTTCAGCCAAGTATTCAGATACACCGGATATGGTGGAATGCATTTCTGCGCCGCCCAATTCTTCATCTGTTGCAACCTCGCCCGTTGCCGCTTTTAAAAGCGGAGGGCCTGCAAGGAAGACTTTAGCGCCGCCTTTGACCATGATCACATAGTCAGAAAGGCCCGGAAGGTACGCGCCGCCAGCGGTGCTTGATCCATGGACAACTGTAATTTGCGGAATACCAGCGGCAGACATTCTGGCCTGATTAGCAAACCCAGCGCCAGCTTTTACAAAAATCTCCGCCTGATAGAGCAGATTTGCGCCGCCAGATTCCACCAAGTTCACAACCGGCAGTTTGTTTTTTAGAATAATTTCCTGCGCCCGTAGCGATTTCTCTAGTCCCATAGGCGCGATGGTGCCGCCTTTAATGGCACTGTCGGATGCAGTGATCATGCAGCGTACGCCTGATACATATCCAATGCCCACAATGGAGCCGCCGCCATAAACTTCGTCTTTGCCGTCATCATCATGCATTGCGAGGCCAGCAAGTGTTGCTAGCTGCATAAAGGGGGCACCCTTATCCAATAGAAGAGCGATGCGTTCTCGGGGGAGAAGTTGGCCCCGTTTTTCAAACTTCTCTTTTTTGCTGTTAGAGGAATCTCGGACCTTTTGCTCAAGAGCTCGAAATTCTTCAATCATTTTCAGCATAGCTGAGTGGTTGCTATTGTATGCGTCGCTGCTCGTATCAATATCGGAGTGAATAACAGGCATTGATCTCTCTCTTATTTTTCGTCTTCAGTTGAAGAGGTTTCCTGAAACAGTTTCGGTGTGACCGCGAGGTGGAAGCCGTTGAAAGGCTCGTTGTTGTCATGGTCTGGAAGCGGCCAATGCATACGGGCGTTTGGTGCGGCACCGTCGACACGAATGCAATCACCAGATACGAAGGCTGCAGCTTCCGATAACAAGAAGACAATTGCCGCAGAAGTTTCAGATTCTGTTCCGAGACGTTTGGCCGGTGTGTAGGTGGCGAGCTTGAGGATTTGATCTTGGAACCAGTCGGGGTAAGTGTCCATGCCCGAAGACATGATCCAGCCCGGCGCGACAGCATTTACCCGAACGCCTGCGCAGCCCCATTCGACTGAAGCCGTCTCAGTGAAGCTCAGCATGCCTTTACGGGCAGCGCCGGAATGGCCCATGCCCGGCATGGATGTCCACATATCAGCGACGATATTGACGATGGATCCACCGCCATTTTCTTTCATCCACTGGGTGTAGCATTCACGGGCAAACAGAAATCCGCCAGTAAGGTTGTTTTTAACAACAGCTTCCCAGCCATTTTTACTGATACTCTCCAGCGGGGCCGGAAACTGTCCGCCGGCGTTGTTTACCAGCCCGTTGATTTGGCCATGTGCCTTTAAGATGTCAGTTACTGTTTGACGAACAGCGTCTTCCTCACGGATATCGCAAGAATGAGTTGTGGCAACACCGCCTGCGGCTTCTAGTTCGGCTTGAGCGGCATCGAGTTTGTCTTGGGAGCGACCAACAAGCGCAACGTCAGCGCCAAGGGATACAAGCTCGTGCGCGGTACAACGACCAATGCCACTCCCGCCGCCAGTAACAATGATTTTTTGTCCTTTAAACAAGTCTGGCCGAAAGATGGATCGGTATCCCATGGGTTTATATCTCCAACAATTGTGGTTTGTTTTTGCAGGTGCCATACCATTTGATTTATTAGTTGATACGCATGACATCATTATTTGACTTCATGGTAGGTGACGTTTACGTTAACGTCAAGTAGCGAGTAGGTTAGAGATTCCAGATAACTTGGTCACTTGAATTCACTACAGAAGACAGAAAAGGATCCTAAAAATGGCAACACTTGAAGAAATCACAGAAGCAATGCGCGAGCGGATTGGCGAAGATTGCGGACTTGGCGCAACCCTGAAGTTTGATTTTAAAGGTGAGGGTATTATTCATGTAGATGCGGATACCGTTCCTAACGTTGTTAGCAACGATGACGTTGACGCTGAATGTACCATTAAAATCTCTATTGAGAATTTTGAAGCCTTGGCCAATGGTGATTTGGATCCAACAACAGCCTTCATGATGGGCAAGTTGAAAATTGAAGGCAACATGGGCATTGCCATGAAGCTTCAAAGCGTCTTCAACTAGGCCTATTGAATCATCACTATTTGAAGCGGCTCTCTTGAGGGCCGTTTCTTTTTGTTTGACGTTAGATTCTTAGTCTTTGATGAGAAAAACGTGAAAATGAGGTGTTTTGAGGTAAATTTGAGGCCTTAATTCTTTCATTTTCGATAAAAGTTCAAAAAAGAGGCTTTTAGCGAATTTTTCTCTGTACCTTTTGCAATCTACCCCTTATGAAAAGCGCTTCGAATTTAAACATGAACGTAACGGAGCTAGTCACATGACAGCGAGATCTGCACGGAACGGCCGCAACCAGGGCGGCAAAAGCCGCAAAAGCGGCGGTGGCGGTCGCGGTAACGGCGGAACAAAAAACTGCCGTTCAAACGCACAGCGCACAGCGCGTAAAATTACATTGAAAACGGGCCGTCATGCTGCTCGTCGTCAATTGAAGAAAGTGCAAGCAGCAACAAGTGTTGCCGCTTAATCTATCTGATATTTGATTTTAAAAAAAAGCTGCTTCGGTTTTCCGAAGCGGCTTTTTTTCTGTTTCTCTAAGCCGTATCTTCTGGGGCGGAGTGCCGCTCAGCGACATTTTCAAAACCCGTATCATATGCCCAGCCATCATTCTCTGCGGCGATTATGATATTAGCGCAAGCCCGGCTATCGGACAGCGCGTCATGATGGTCAAGGTCCAAGCCTAAATAATGGGCCACGTTTGGCAGCTTTGTTGGCCGTATATCCCACATTTTCCTGGCAAGCTTTACCGTGCAGACAAATTCAGTTTCGGGCGCCGCCAGAGAATAGGTGTCGCAGCAGCTCTTCAGGACCTTTGAATCAAAGGCAGAGTTATGGGCCGAGAGAAAATCCACCCCTTCAAAGTAGGGTGCGATATCTGGCCATAAATCTCCAAAGTCGGGCTCAGCCTCTACATTCTGCCAAGTTAAGCCGTGGATATGGGTGAAAAAGAAATCAGAGGTTGGCGGACGTATCAGCCGAACCTCTTCGTCGATGATTGTTCCGTTCTCAACAAGAACCAAACCAATAGCGCAAGCGCTGTCAGATCCGTAGTTTGCTGTCTCGAAATCGATGCTTAAAAATTTACTCATAGCGACAGGATATAAAAAAACTCCCGAACGGTCATGCGGGAGTTTTCATTTTCACGATTTTTTTTTAGGCGGAAGCTTTTGCGAGCTCCTCGCGCTTGATGCGTTCTTCTTCGACCAGCTCTTTCTTGGACAGTTTTCCAACAAGAGTTTTTGGAAGTTCAGCCCGGAAATCCACATCTCCCGGAAGCTCATGCTTACCAAGCTTGTCTTTTAGGAAGCCTCGAAGATCGTCGAGAGAGAACTCTTCCTGCCCAACTTTAAGCTTGATGAAGGCTTTTGCAGCCTCTCCGCGGTATTCATCTGGAATACCGATGACGGTTACCTCTTCGACGCTCGGATGTTCAAAGATGGCTTCTTCGATGATCCGTGGATACACGTTAAAACCACCAGAGGTGATCATATCTTTCGTCCGGTCAACAATATGCATGTAGCCGTCTTCATCGAGATAGCCCGTGTCACCGGTTAGGAAAAATTCGTCAATAAACGATTCTGCTGTCACTTCAGGTTTGTTCCAATATCCTTTCATGACATTGGGGCCCTTGATGCCAATTTCACCAATTTCACCAGTGGGCATGAGTTGGCTTTTGTCATCGACACCGAAAATACGAATTTCGATACCAGGTGCCGGGACGCCAGCGGCGCCAGGGACACGCTTGTCTGTCATAGGTGTTGTCGTTCCAGCTGGGGACGTCTCAGTCATGCCCCAACCCTCTAGCAGGCGGCAGCCTGTGACCCGTTGAAAGTGCTCTTGCACTTCAACTGGAAGAGGAGCCCCACCAGAGGCACAGAATTTAAGAGAACTTAAATCATAATTTTCAATATCGGGATGATTGGCGATGGCCATATACATGGTCGGGACGCCTGGAAACACTGTTGGTTTCTTCTTATCCAGATCTTTCATGACATCGTTAAGTTCAAACTTTGGATGCAAGATCAATTCGGCACCGCCCGCAATACCAAAATTCATATTCACGGTGAGTGCGTAAATATGGAATAAAGGCAGCACTGTCAGAACTTTTTCTTCGCCGTCGACCAGAACCCTGTTCGTCCCTTGTTGCATGGCTCTAAGCTGTTGGCAGGCAGCAACTATATTAGAATGGGTCAGCATGGCGCCTTTTGGCAAGCCTGTTGTTCCGCCAGTATATTGAAGAACAGCAACACGTTCTTGCGGGTGTTTTACGTCAACCGGTGTGTATTTGCCATCATTGGCAATTAGTGATTTGTAGGAAATGTGTTTGTCATCCTTTGGAATGGATGCAATTTCCTTAGATTTAACGATAGGGAAGAGGAGGTTTTTCGGGAACGGAAGGACTTCCTTCAGGCTTCCGACCACGAGCTTTTTAAGGCGTGTTTTGTCAAGCAACTTAGCTATGTTGGGGTAAAGAGCGTTAAGATCCAACGTAACCATTATATCGGTCTGACTGTCCTCAATTTTATGCATAAGCTCGCGCTCTGCATCCAATGGAGAATAATTCACAACGGTTCCGCCTGCTTTCAAAATGGCGAAAAAGCAAACAATATAATGAGGTGTGTTGGGTAAAAACAGCCCAACATGAACGCCTTTTTTGACCCCAAGTTCTTGAAAACCTTTAGCCGCACGGCTGACGAGATCATCGAGTTCTGCATATGTTATTTTTTTATCGAGAAAGTCGATAACGTTGTTCGAGGGCCACTTTTTTACCGCTTCGTCCAAAATGGCGAAAACGGGTTTTTGTTCGATTTCGATTTCCCAATTAACACCTTCGGGGTACGATTTCTCCCATAAAAATTCAGACATTCCCAATCCCTTTAATTTTGTTTGTTTCCCTGTTTTTCTTTGCAGGTTACGTTGATAATGGGAAGTTGGTCAAAGAAAAAACTAATGATTTTGGTGTCTGATCTTCGTTTTTTTTTGAAGAGAACCGAACAACCAGGGTAAGAGATTGCTTAAAATCAATGACCTCTGGTCATTTAGCGACAAAATACGAGTGAGGAGAAAAATATGAGTTCAGCAACAGTTATTGCGCAAAACGCAGTGAAGATGGCCCTAGAAGACGTAAATAAGGCATCCTTTTCAGAAGACGCCTTTGCCCGCGCCCTCATCACAGAGGCAATTGCCATTTATCGAAAAACACGACCTATTGCAGACATTGCCAATGAACTTGAATTTATCTCTGAAAATTTAGGCGATGATGACGAATATACCTTCATGCGGCCTTAGGACCAGATAATGGTTTAAGCAAAGCCATCGCTTCCGGCGCCGCAAATAACCACACCCACTTTTTCAGACTGTGCTGGGATAAACTTTTTAGCTTGTAGTGCCGCTATGGCAGCGGCGGCGGAAAGCTCGGTCGCAATGCCCGCATTTTCCCAGAGCCAACGAGCAGCGGCTTGCATCTCGTCATCTTCTACAAGGACAATTTCTTCAACTAATTGAGAAATAATCTCAAGATTAAGGGCTGCAGATTGTTTTGGGGCTAACGTGCCAGCTCTTGTGGTGATTTCATCCAGTGTAATGAGTTTCGAGGCCTTGCAGCTTTCATATAGAGTTGGGGCGCCGGTGGCCTCAACGCCGATTATACGAATGGCTGGATTGATCATTTTAGCAGCCGTTGCAATGCCAGATATGAGGCCGCCACCGCCAATTGCGACCATTAGTACATCTAAGTCGGGGACGTCTTTTAACATCTCGAGCGCGATTGTTCCTTGGCCTTCGACTACGGAAACATCTGCGAAGGGGTGGATGTAGGTTTTGCCGTCAGCGTCCCGTGCCTCAAGGGCAAGCTTATTGGCGTCATCCCATACAGCACCAGAGACAATAACATCAGAAGTCAGTTTTTTTAATTTTGCGACTTTGGCTGGTGGAGTGTTCTCTGGCAAATGAATAGTCGTTGGGGTGTTCGTCATGGCGCCGGCATAAGCAACACCCATACCGTGATTACCGCCAGAAGCGGTTACGAGTCCGCGGGAGAGTTCTTCATCGGAGAGCGAAAGGACGGTGTTCATAGCCCCGCGTACTTTAAATGATCCCGAAATTTGCAAATTTTCAAGTTTTAAAGTTACCGAACGCTTGTCATCTAGTGCGATTTCCATAACGGGAGTCCGCCGGATATAGGGGGAAATTCGGCGTGAGGCTTCTTCAAATTTTTCCATGGAGAACATGTTTTTCATTCCGCTTACTTGAAAATAAATAACCAAATTATATGCAGTCTGTATTATTGTTTTTGGAGAGTTGCAAATCAATAAGATCATAATAAAAACGAAAGTGCCACTATGACGTATCAGACCTTAAAACTATCGGTGGAAAATAAGATTGCCCATGTGGAGTTAAGCCGTCCAGAAAAACTTAATACGATGGTGATGGAATTTTGGCAGGACATGATTGATGTATTTGCCAAAATTGAACAAACGGCGGAGGCCCGCGTTGTTGTGATCTCGTCGCAGGGGCGTCATTTTACGGCAGGTCTGGATTTAAGCGCGTTTGCGGGCTTGGCGGCCGAAATAAATAGCGGCGTAGATGGTGGCCGAATTCGCGAGCAAATGAAAAATAATGTTCTTGAGTTGCAGGAGAGCTTCACCGTTATTGAAAAATGCCGGTTGCCAGTTCTTGTGGCTGTGCAAGGTGGCTGTATCGGCGGCGGCGTAGATTTGATCAGCGCAACGGATATGCGGTATTGCACGGAAGATGCATTTTTCTGTATTCAAGAAATTAACATTGGAATGACTGCTGATGTTGGCACGTTGCAACGGTTGCCTCATCTCATCCCATCGGGTCTTGCGCGGGAACTTGCCTACACGGGAAGACGACTGCTTGCGGCAGAAGCGTTAAGTTCTGGTTTAGTGAACGAGGTTTTTGCGGATCAAGATGCCATGCTTAAAAAAGTCATGGAGATTGCCGCTGATATAGCGTCAAAATCGCCACTTGCCGTGCACGGAACAAAGGAAATGCTGGTCTATACCCGCGATCATTCAGTGGATGATGCTTTGCGTTATATGGCGATTTGGCAAGCGGGGATGTTCTATTCTAATGACTTGTTTGAGGCAGCCGCGGCAAATGCCCAAAAACGGGCGCCTGTTTTTGATGATGTTTTGCCGCCTAAGCAACTTATCAGGCGTAAACCATAACGCTTAACGCCCGAAAATTTTCCATATGCCATCGGCGGTGAGGATAATCTTATCGCCGATGACCAATTCACCGCGCACAAACACTACCGATATCCCTTGTCGGGTTATGGTGCTTCGAAGGCTAACCCAATCGCCTTCTTCAGCGGCAGCGATAAAGTCAAAATTCAGGGATATTGTCGCGCAAGGTTTTTTCCCGATGGCGTTGAAAACTTGGTGCCCCATCATTTCATCGGTGAACGTCATCATCATACCACCGTGTAACTTACCGTTAAAATTGGTATGGGATTTATCGACCAAGAAACCAAATTGATACTGATCGTCCTCTTTTTTGAAATAAAGGGGGCCAATTTTTTCTGGAAACAGTTCAGGAGCTGTGTAAAGCCGATAGCCATCTGGAATAGGGGTTTTCGTCATACTTTTTCTCGTTGTTTTCTTTGCAGTATGACTTTTTTCAAAACGAACGCAACAGCCCAAAATTTGGGTTGGTCAGAATAGTGAAGCTTCTGACCAACCGCGGGTTTCTGTTAGTTTTGATATCCATTTCGAATGGCGTTATCAAAGCAGTCGGCTTTATTGTGGTAACCTTCCGTAGATGCGCCAACAATCCGTCCGTTTGGAGCCGTTCTGCGCCACCGCCACTCTGAATTTTTGTCTTTGTAAAATTCCCATTTATCTCTATTGCCGTCAATATTCATTGTTATCGCTCCGTTGAAATCACCTTTCTTAAAGACGCGTGTTCAGCAATGATGTGAGAAGATTGATGTGAAACACTGAAATTGAGCAAGGTAGTGCCATGAAGCAGAAAAGCGGCGATATTTCGGTTGTCACTCAAGGGCGAGGGTTGTTGGACGTTAGCGCGCAAATATCACGCTGGGTTCGTGACGCTGGTATAAGTGAAGGCATATTGACTATTTTTATTCAACACACCTCTGCCTCCCTAACCATTCAAGAAAATGCCGATCCTGATGTTTTGCTTGATTTGCAGGATTTCTTCAACGCGCAAGTTCCTGAAGATCGCCACAGGTATCGACATTCAGCAGAAGGGCTTGATGATATGCCGGCCCACATTAAATCAAGTTTAACCGATGTATCTCTCACAATTCCCATTTATCAGGGGGTGATGAGGCTTGGTACGTGGCAGGGGATCTACGTTTTTGAGCATAGATCACAGTCGCATCAAAGGAGTTTAGCTTTGCATGTATTGGGAAGTTAGGCGGTTCAAGCAGGGAAAAATTCCGGGCATCAAAAAATTACCCTGCTTAATATCGGATGAAGGGTTAGGCCCCTGTGTTTTCGAGCAGGCGGATATAGAATTTGATAATCTCTGCGTAATTCTTAATCATGATCCGCTCGTTAGTGCCGTGAACGCGAGATAGGTCTTTAGGTCCAAAGCGCATGGGAATAAACCGGTAGTTATTTTCAGCCAGTTTTTCGTAATGCTTACTATCAGAGCCTGCCAACATTAGGCCTGGCGAAATAATAACATCAGGCAGCGTCTCCCCAATGGTTTTCGCAATCTGCTTGTAGCTTTCGCTGGTATGACTTGAAACCCTTGATGGCTCATTCCCTTGTATGATCTCAACAGTTACGGATGGGTCATCTACCGTGTCATTTACATGGGCCACAACATCTTTAATGGAATTGCCCGGTAGGATGCGGAAATTAACTGTGGCTTTTGCCGATGTTGGCAGCACATTGTCTTTCGTTCCGCCATTGATAATGGTTGCCGCGGTGGTTGTCCGAACCATTGCATTGGTCGCGCCGCCTTTACCCAGTTGTCCGACGAGAACAGGTTCTAGCAGCCAACGGTTTGAAATGACGGCTTTTAGTTTAGTTGGCATATGGGGTGCCAATGTATCGAACATATCGGTAACCGGGCGTCTGAGCGCGGCTGGCATACGGTTCGCTTCAAGTGCCGCGATTGCTTTTGATAATTTTCCAACAGCGGTCTCTTTTGGGGGGATAGAGGAATGACCACCTTTTGCTGTCGCTGTTAGCTCAAGCGTTAGATAGCCTTTTTCTGCCAGCGCAATAAACGCTATGGGGGCGTCAACTCCTGGCATAATGCCCTGCACAACCACCATGCCTTCATCAATTGTGAAGGCCACTTTAACGCCTTGGCTTTCCAGTAGTTTGGCAATGTTGCCTGCGCCGTTATCGCCGCCTACTTCCTCGTCATGACCAAAGGCAAAATACAGGGTTCTGTTGGGCTTTAATCCGGCTTTTAGCTGATACTCAGCCGCTTCCAAAAGAGCTAAAACTGAAAGCTTGTCATCCAATGTTCCTCGGCCCCATACGGCGTCATTTTCGATAGCGCCTGAAAAAGGGGGATGCACCCATCGGTCTTCGGTGCCGGGCTCAACTGGGACTACGTCCATATGACCCATGAAAATTGCAGCAGGTAATGACGGGTCAGACCCTTCCCACTTATAAAGCAAGCTATGTCCGCCAATAATCTGTTTCTCAAGGCTGGCGGCAACAGTTGGAAACGAAGAATTTAACAAGGCATGCAACTTGTCGAATTCTTCTGCAGCAACAGGGCCGTCTTTTGATACGGATATTGTTTTAATCTGAACAGCTTGGCTTAATCGTTTTGCCGCTGCCATATCGTCAATTTCAGGAGACGAGAAATTACTCTTTGCAATTTCTGGCGGAGAGTTCGTCAGTGTATTAAATGCCAGAACCGCGACAAGTGCCACAATTACAATTAAAGAAAAAAGACCAATTTTTTTGAACAACGAATTGCCCTCCCGATTTTTATAATTGTGGCAACCTTAGCGTGATTTAAGAGATGGAGAAACCGCCGAGTTTGGTTTCCAAATATTCAGATATCCCTTCGCGGCCACCTTCACGGCCAAGCCCGCTTTCTTTCATGCCACCAAACGGAGCCGCCGCCGCCGTTGGGTTAATGTCGTTAATTCCGATAATGCCAAACTTTAAGCCTTCGAACATGCGAAAGGCTCTGCTTAGGTTCGGTGTGTAGACATATGCTGCAAGGCCATAATTGGTGTCGTTGGCTTTTTCAAGAACTTCGTCTTCGTCATCAAACGTGATGATCGGTGCGACGGGACCAAAGGTTTCTTCGCGGTAAATTAGCATATCTTCGCTCACGTCGGCCAGAACCGTTGGGGCGTAAAAATGTCCCTTATCAAGACCATTTTCCATTAGGCGATGACCGCCGCAGATGAGACGTGCGCCCTTATCAAGGGCATCCTTAACTTGTCGTTCCACTTTATCAACCGCGCCCGGACCCACAAGGGGGCCAATGCTGATGCCATCATCCATGCCATTGCCACCGCGCATGCGTTGAACGCGATTTTGCAAGGTTTCAATGAATGGCTCTACAATAGATTTATGCACAAAAATCCGGTTCGGGCTGATGCAGGCTTGTCCTGTGTTCAGGAACTTAACAAGCGATACACCTTTTGCCGCGTGTTCAGGGTCGGCATCTTCAAATACGATAAAGGGCGCATGTCCACCAAGCTCCATGGAAATGCGTTTCATGTTGGCAGCAGCGCCTTGTGCTAGCATTTTTCCGACATTTGTTGATCCGGTAAAAGTGAGCTTGGCAATTTTCGGGTTGCTGACAAATTCTTCTCCGATAGGCGCCGGATTTTCGGCCGTCACCAGATTAACCACACCGGCGGGAAGACCTGCTTCTTCGAAGATCTTGAACATTTCAACGGCACACAGCGGCGTCGCTTCTGCAGGTTTCAAGACAATCGTACATCCGGCAGCCAGGGCCGGTGCGATTTTACGGGTGAGCATGGATACGGGGTAGTTCCATGGTGTCACCGCGCCGACAACTCCAACAGGGTGCTGCTGGACGATGAACCGTTGGTCGCCGCGCGGGGCAGGGATGGTTTCGCCGTAATTGCGTTTTGCTTCTTCTGCGTACCACAGTAAGAAATCAGCGCCATACTGCACTTCATTACGGGCTGCTTTGAGCGGTTTTCCCTGTTCCGTTGTCATTGTAACGGCGAGATGCTCTTTCTTTTCGATCATCAATGTATAGGCGCGGTACAGAAGGGCTGAACGCTGGTAGGCAGATGTTTTCGACCACGTCTTAAATGCTTCTGCCGCAGCATCTATAGCTGCAACAACGTCTGCTTTACTTCCGTTTGGCACATTACCAACGACATCACCGTTTGCTGGATTGGTTACATCGAACCTTGAGCCGTCATTCGCTTCGCACCATTGACCATTAATAAACATTTCGGCGTCCACCTTTTATTATTTTTAAACGTTGTAACGGCCTTAACGCATTCTGGATGGCGGTGTAAAGAACCATTTGCTATCCTGCAACGGTAAGCCAACGGATAATAAAAAGGATTAATCTTATGCAAAACAGTTCTGAACGTAAAAAATTAGTGGATCGCGCGATTTCCAACATTAGGGAACTGTTTGATGGTGATGTGCCAACTCGTGAAATACTGGAGCAAGTCAAAGTTGAATTGTTAGAGCTTGCAAAAAAGACGCATCTCTTTTCCTTTGATGCTTTTCCGCCGCCAGAAGCGGACGATCCGCGAACCAGTTGCCTGTACCGGTTATCCGAAGACGATGATCATCGGTTTGCCCTTTACGCAAATGTGGCGACGGCAAAAGTAGATGCACCGCCCCATGATCATACGACGTGGGCTGTGATCGTTGGCTTGCACGGAGAAGAAGAGAATAAATTCTACAAAAAAGTGGATGCCGGTGTCGAACATATCGGGGGCGATGTCGTTCGGGCAGGAACAGGCGTTACGCTTATGCCAGATGATCTTCACAGTATTCATATCGCAGAAGATGCAAAGGTTTTGAATTTTCACATGTATGGGTTGGCCCTTGAACAGCTCCCCGGCCGCAATTACTGGAGTGCGCCTAAAAAAGAATGGCGCACATTCCCTGCGCACACCGATATCCGCGAGGCCCGTGGATGAGCCATCAAACAGTATCAGCGCTCACCGTTCATGAAGCTCTGAAAACAGACACGGAATTGGCCTTTTTGGATGTGCGGGAACATGGCGTTCATTCGCAAGGGCATCCTCTTTTTGCCGTTCCAGTCCCGCTCAGTCAGTTTGAGCTGAATATAGCGCGATTGGTTCCGCGTATTTCAGTGACAATCTACCTTATGGATCAAGGTGGGGGCGATGATTTAGCATTACGCGCGGCCAGAATTCTTAAAGAAATGGGATACACCTATGTTTCTGTTCTGGAGAATGGAATATATGGCTGGCAGGAAGCTGGATATGAGATTTTTTCCGGTGTAAATGTGCCAAGTAAAGCGTTTGGTGAGTTTGTAGAGCATACATATTCGACACCCTATATTACCGCAGAGCAACTTCAAGGGCGGCTTGATGCGGGCGAGAAAATCACCATTTTGGACAGCCGGCCTTATGCTGAATACCACCGCATGTGTATTCCAGGCGGGATTGACATGCCGGGTGCCGAATTGGTTAATCGGGTTTTCCAAAATATACCTGACGAGACAACACCTATCGTTGTCAATTGCGCCGGACGAACTCGAAGCATAATTGGGGCTCAGTCCCTAATTAATGCAGGTGTGAAAAACCCTGTCATGGCCCTTAAAGATGGAACCATGGGATGGTATCTCAGCGGTTATACGACTGAAAATGGTGCTGACCGTATCGCTCCACCACCTACCGGAGAAATGGCAGAAAAAAGCGCTGAAGCCGCTGAAGGTTTCGCCAAGGAAATCGGTGTTTCTTCCATTGAGAAACAGGATCTGGAGCAGCTACAAGCACAATCAAATGAGAAAACACTGTTCCTTTTGGATGTGCGAACTGAAGAAGAGTTCTTGGAAGGGCATATTTTCCAAAGCCAACATGCGCCGGGTGGTCAACTCGTGCAGGCAACGGATGAATATGTTGGGGTGCGCGGAGCCACTCTCGTTTTGATCGACGATAAGAAAGTTCGCGCGTTGATGACAGCATCTTGGCTAAAGCAGTTGGGAGCACATCATGTGCATGTACTGAGCTGTATGAGTGATTTTGAGCTGGAGGCAGGTCCGGCTTTCCAAGTTGACGTTCAAAAAGCATCAGAGGTAAATGCGTTGGAACTCGACGCGGTTATTCATTCGGGTGAACCAATAGCGGTTATTGATTTGAGCAGCTCTCTACGGTATCGCAAGGGTCATATTCCAAATGCATTTTGGGCAATTCGATCGAGATTAGGATCTGACTTGTCCTTCTTACCACCTGTTGGCTTGGTGATTCTGACGGCAGATGACGTTCGTGTCGCCCATCTTGCCGCCGCTGAGGTTGTTGCTACTCGCCCTGAAGTTATTGTCCGGGTTTTAGAGGGCGGCAATGCGGCTTGGAAAAACGCAAACCTGAAGATGGAGGTGGATGATACCTATTTGCTCAGTAAGGCTGATGACATCTGGTATAAACCCTACGACAACAAAGACAAAATTCGAGAACGAATGCAGGAGTATCTAGATTGGGAAACCGCACTTGTTTCGCAAATAGAACGGGATGGGACTGCCAAATTTAAAACAATAGATGAGTTGGCGCACAAGTGACATCTTGCAGAAAATTATGCAAGATGTCAGAATGAATAAAGTGCCGGACCGTTGGTGAGGCGGTGGCTTTGCGTTTTGCAAGCTGTGCACGTAACGTAATACCCAATGGACGCAATAGACGTCCTGAAGATAATGGAGAAAACCCCAATGGATTTGTCGTTTGATGACGAAGAAGTCGCATTTCAATCTGAGGTTCGAGAGTTTCTGGAAGCTAACCTTCCGGCGGACGTGAAAGATCGTTATTCTCGCGGAATTCACTTTAGCAAAGAAGCTCAGGAACGCTGGCAAAGAGTCTTAAATGATAGAGGCTGGCTAGCGCCGAATTGGCCTGTCGAATATGGCGGGACAGGCTGGACTGCGACACAGAAATATATTTTTGCTCAGGAAATGGGCCGGGCATCAGCGCCGCCACCAATGCCGTTTGGCGTGAGTATGGTTGCGCCGGTGATTTATACTTTCGGCAACCAAGAGCAAAAAGATTATTACTTGCCGCGGATTTTGAAGTCAGAGGATTGGTGGTGCCAAGGGTACTCCGAGCCCGGCTCAGGATCAGATCTGGCGTCATTGAAAACCAAAGCTGTTCGTGATGGCGATGATTATATCGTCAATGGCCAGAAAATCTGGACTTCCCATGCCCAGCACGCAAATTTGATTTTCTGCCTTGTTCGGACAGATGGCGATGTGAAGGCACAAGAGGGAATTTCATTCCTTCTGATCGATATGAACACACCGGGCATTACGCTGAAACCTATTATCGGCCTGGATAAAGAACATACGCTAAATGAAGTGTTCTTTGATGATGTTCGTGTTCCCATTGCCAATCGTATCGGCGAGGAAAACAAAGGCTGGACCTACGCCAAGTTCCTCCTTGGAAACGAACGGACAAGTATTGCCCGTATTGCGCAATCTAAGTTGCGCTGCGAACATTTGCGCGAAGTTGCCGCCGCAGAGCGCGTGAACGGTGGATTGTTACAAGATGATATGGACTTTATGAGAAAGCTAAATCAAATCGAAGTGGATTTGATGGCGCTGGAATATACAGAACTTCGCATGCTCTCCAAAATTGAACATGGGGAAACACTGACAGCGGAGCCTTCGTTGCTAAAAATTAAAGGCTCTGAAATTCAGCAGCGTCTGACGGAACTTTTGGTCGAGTCCCTAGGTATGTATGGGGCTGCTTATGAAGCACTAGAAGTTCGTGAAGGGCGTAATGATCAGAATTTTGCTCCTGATTATGCTCACGGGCCAATGGCCGAACATTTATACTTACGTGCTGCTACAATTTATGGCGGCAGCAATGAAATTCAACGCAACATCATCTCCAAGATGGTTCTGGGATTATAAGGAATAATAAAAATGGATTTTGAACTTTCTGAAGAACAAGTTTTGTTGAAAGACAGCATCGATCGTTTCGTAAAGGACAATTATGGTCCTGAAGACCGGATCAAACTTTCACAAACTGAATTGGGATTTAGCCGTGATCATTGGAAAACAATGGCAGAACTTGGCTGGCTTGGAATGGCTTTCTCTGAAGAAGCTGGCGGATTTGGCGGCGGTGCTGTTGAAACCATGATCATGATGGAAAGCATGGGCCGCGGTTTGGTTCTTGAGCCTTTCGTATCGACTGTATTGCTCGGCGGCGCATTGGTTGCCGAAGCTGGTAACGCTGATCAAATTGAAGCAATCATCCCGGAGATCATCGAAGGTAACTTGATGATGTCGTTTGGGTATGCTGAGGCGCAGTCTCGGTTTAACCTCAATGATGTTGAAACCACGGCAAGTAAATCCGGCGATGGGTACATTTTGAACGGCACAAAAGCTGTTGTCTATCATGGCGGAACAGCCGATAAAATCGTTATTTCCGCCCGGACGAGCGGTGCCTCCCGCGATGCAGATGGTATCTCGCTCTTTGTCGTAGATAGCAATGCAGCCGGTCTTGATATTCGCAGTTATGCAACTGTTGACGGACAACGGGCAGCCGATGTCCGTCTTGAAAATGTAACTGTTCCTGCCAGTGCGCTGATTGGCACTGAAGGTGCTGCAAGCCCGGTTATTGAAAAAGTAATCGACGGCGCGATTGGTGCTATTTGTGCAGAAGCCGTTGGCGCTATGGCGGCAGCAAATGAAATTACCAATGAATATCTTAAAACACGGAAGCAGTTCGGTACTGCAATTGGTAAATTCCAAGTGCTACAACATCGTATGGTCGACATGTACATGGAAGCCGAGCAATCTAAATCTATGTCAGATATGGTTGCGATGAAGTTGGACCTTGGGTATGCAGATGATACGCGTAAAGCTGTCTCAGCAGCGAAGGCTCAAATCGGTAAATCTGCGAAATTTGTTGGTCAACAATCTGTCCAACTCCATGGCGGCATGGGAATGACTGATGAGTATTCAATCGGTCATTTTTTCAAACGCCTAACAACAATTGAAATGTTGTTTGGAAATACGGATTTCCATCTGAACCGTTTTTCTAACTTGTAATCCAGAATTACGACACTTAATCAGAAAGCCGAAGGGAATACCTTCGGCTTTTTTTATGAAAGACTAACGTATGAAATTTCCGTGGATAGTGATCGCAGCTTTAATGGGCGCTAGCGCCGTTATTCTTGGCGCTGTGGGTGCTCATGCTGTTGCTGGGGATGCTGTTGGCCAAAGGTACCATAACCTAGCTGTTAGCTATCAGATGTTCCATATCCCGGCTCTGATTTTGGTTGTCTATATTTTGGGTCAGAATAAACGAGGTATCTTATTAGCGAATATTGCCGCAACGCTAATTACTGTCGGAGTGATTTTATTCTCAGGCTCATTGTATTACCTCGGCTGGACCAGCGAGAGTGCAGGGTATAATTTGACCCCAATGGGCGGGTTAAATTTGATCTGTGGTTGGGTAGTTCTAGCTATGGCGGGCTTCCAAAGTTGGAGAGGCGAGGTCTCCGCACAAAGTTAATTAGCGCTGTCTAATTCCGCTCGGATACTTAGAGCAAGTTCAAGCTTGTTATACGGTTTCACTAGCAGGTTTTGGGTCAGTCTTTCAAATTCAGCCTGTTCTTCATGTCCCTCGTGCAACGTATCCTCATGCTGCCGGGTAAATCCGCTCGTCAGGATAATTTTCAACTGAGGGTGCGTCTTTCTGACTGTCATGGCAAGTTGGTAGCCATCGGCGTTCCCAGGCATCACCACATCGCTAAACATGAGTTGGATATCTGTAGGGCCATCTAATATTTTCATTGCTTGTTCTGCATTATTTGCAGTTAAGGTTTGATACCCCAATCCTTCAAGATAATTCACGGCAATATCAAGTAACTCGATTTCGTCTTCAACGATTAAGATAGTTTCTGATCCCGCGGGCGCAACCAGACGAGGCGCGGGTACAGGTGGCAGAGTAGGGCCTTCCGATATGGCACGGGGGAAATAAAGCCGAACAACTGTGCCCTTCCCCTCTTCTGAATATATTTTGACGTGGCCTTGGCTGCGTTTGACGAAGCCATATACCATACTCAATCCAAGCCCAGTGCCTTTTCCCGCAGCCTTAGTTGTGAAGAATGGCTCAAATATTTTTTCTTTAATTTCTTTTGTCATGCCCGCGCCAGTATCACTAATGGAGATCATGACAAAATCTCCTGCTTTGCCGGAGGGGTTTCTTTTTACATAGTTTTCATCAAGAGTTTTGTTCGCGGTTTCAATAATAAGATTGCCACCATTCGGCGTTGCATCCTTCGCATTCAGGCACAAGTTCAGTATGGAGTCTTCCAAATCGCCCGTATTTACTTTTACAGGCCAGATGTTGTCTTCCAGCTTAGTGTCTACAGTGATGGAAGCTGTCAGCGATTTCGAGAGTAGACCCATGAGGTTGTTAATGGAGGCGTCTACATAAACAACCTGCCGTTCATGATCTTCGTTTCTTGAGAAATTAAGTAACTTGTGGGTTAGTTGTGCGGCCCTATCTGTCCCTTTGAGTGCTTTTTCCAGAAACTGAACCGAAACGGGATCTTGATTTTGTCGGTCTTGGAGAAGCTCTAGATTGCCGATGATGATATTCAAAATATTATTAAAATCGTGAGCTATACCGCCGGTTAGCTGGCCAACAGCGTCCATTTTTTGAGATTGTCTGAGTTGTCGTTCTAAATCAAGGCGTTCCTGATCACTTCTCTTGAGGGCCGTAATGTCGGTGGAAATACCGCAAACACCATACATTTCACCCTTTGAATTTCGAAGGGGGAATTTGACAGATATATATGTCCGGCTTCCGTTTTCATGAGGTGTGATTTCCTCACGCTCAATAGGAAGGCCGCTCTGCATAACCTCTCTATCATTCGCTCTGAACGTTTCTGCGACATCTTTTGGAAATAAATCATAATCTGAATTTCCAATAAAGGTGTCGTTTTTAACTTTGAATAAATTTTCGTAGCGTTTGTTCACAGACATATAGCGCCCTTCCATATCCTTTACGAAAATTACAGCGTTGGCATTGTTGATAATCGCTTGTAATCTCTGTTCGCTTTGCTCCAGCAGCTCTGTCCGTTTTATGACACGCTTTTCCAGCTCATTATTCATCAACTGAATTTCGTCTTTTGCATCAATGGCAATTCGTTCTAAGTCTTCTGCTACTCTAGTTTTTTCCTCAAGCTGATTGATGGCCTCCTGTATATTGGTGACCATCTGGTTGAAAGCGCTGGCGAGAACGCCAACTTCGTCAGTCTGATTAGCGGGCATCTCGTAAAGGTTTAAGTCCCCTTTTTTATTTTTCCCAGCGATGATGGAAAGCTTCTGTATGGGGAAGAGAATATTTGCCACTAAGCGGGTGGATGAAATAATGACAATTATTGTCAAAGCGAACAATAAGGCTGTCATGGCGATAATATGAAATTGGATCAGATCAGAATATCGTGTCTGCATCGCCGATGTTCTCTCGTCGATTTCAGAGAAAAATTTGTTAATTGGAGCCATTATTTTTAACTTGGCCCTATGATAAGATTTGCTGTGTAATATATTTCGGGCCAGTTCTGGGTCAGGCTCACTTGTCTTCGTGAAATTCCCTACGCTATCTTTGAATGTGCCTTTCAATGCATTAAAGGCCGTTACTTCCATTTCGACTAAATCGTTTGACGCGGCTTCAGCTTGCTGGAGAAGGCGGACTTCGGCAGAACTTAAATCCAACTCGTTTAGGAGAGATTGTAATGATTTTTTCTCTGATTTTGTTTTTACCAAAATGCCAGTTGCTGTAACGATATCCCAGAAATTACCAAAGTAATTCGGCGGGCGTTCAGCGTCACCATTTCGAATGGCGAGAATATGTTTAAAATATTCCTCGTATATGGGGTTGTTGGTGACGGCGTACGTTCGCGCCATTCTGGTCAAATCATCTGAACTTTGCCTCAGCTGATCGGCAAGAATTACGGCGCGGTACCTTTGTTTCTCTGCTTCAGCTAGTTTTTTGCTGTAACTTGCAAGGCTGAAAATTAATGCCAAAAGAATACAGAGAATTGAAATAACTGTAACTGAGATAAGAATGCTTTTTTGTCTTAGGAGCATACCATTACCAGACACCTGTTTTCTAATATAAGCCTTTTATATAGTAATTTTGGTTAAAGAACTGGTAAGAGTTTCCGTATTGCTAGCTTGAATTTAGGTCCTGTGAACTCAATTTAGTCAAAATAGATGAGGCGCTAACCAATTGACGATTGTTTGAAATGCTTACGGCAAAGGGCCACATATTTATCATTTCCGCCAATCTCTTTTTGAGCACCTTGCGTGATCGGTTTACCATCTTCGGAGACACGTATAACCATTGTTGCCTTGCTTCCGCAGTGGCAAATGGTTTTCAACTCTTTTAACTCATCTGCCCACGCCAGAAGATGGAGGCTTCCTTCAAACAAGTTTCCTTGGAAATCAGTGCGAAGTCCGTAACACAATACAGGAATATGCAGTTGATCTGCGACTTCAGATAGCTGAAAGACCTGGTTTCTCGATAAAAATTGGCTTTCATCGACCATGACGCAGTCAATAGTGCGTTCTTTAAGAATTTCCTGCGCCAGCGCATACAAATCAGTGTCTTCTTGAAACAAGTTCGCTTCTGCTTCGAGCCCAATTCGGGACGCGATTTTGCCAACTCCATATCGATCATCAAATGCTGCAGTTAAAAGCAGAGTTTGCATTCCGCGTTCTTTATAATTAAAGGCGGATTGAAGCAGGGTTGTGGATTTTCCAGCGTTCATGGTCGAATAATAAAAGTATAGTTTTGCCATTATGTTTTCGCGTATCTTTTCATGCTTACAAAGCTGACCAAGGGACGGGCTTCTGTGTGTAGGAAATATAAAGAGGGTGTCTTGGCTGATCGTATTTTGTTAGGGCCAGCATATGTGTTTTTATATGAGCGTCCTTCAAAAGCAGCCGAACCTGTTTGTCCCGATTTAAATGTGTCCCGTGGCTCCCCCACGCACAAACAATCATATTGCAAGATTTTGCGGTTTCAATCAGGGTTTTGTCGTTTAAGGGGCCGTTTGGCTCCGACGCTTTTTTGAGATCTTTGGGATCAGTTGCCCGGTAGGCGAAAATGTTAATGACCTCTAGCGCCCCAAACCCCATTTCCACAGCGCGCCTATGGCATCGCTCAACGGTAGGGTCATTTTTAGTGGCATCAGCTGTTGAGGGGTTAAGCATTAGGAACGCAATAGAAGGCCCCTCTGACCACTTTCGCCAAAGCCGATATCTATATTGACCGCAATCGCTAAATACAGCGTCGCTTTCTCCAAAGTAAGCGGCGTCCATCTATATTTTCCCGTCGGCAAGGAGTGACGGAAAATAGCAAGGGGTGGCATCTACCTGCCAAATGGGACGTTTTTTCATAATGTGTAAGTAATCGTCTGATGTAACCCAGCTATCTAGCCATTTTTGAAGAGCAGGGTAATTTGCCGTATCGAACCAATCACGGTCGCTATTTGCGAATTGTCGAATGAACGGGAAGATTGCGATATCAGCAAGTGTAATATCGCCACCCATTAGATAGGGATGCCGCACGAGGCGCTCCTCTAATTTTCTTAGAAATTTTTCGCCTTCTACGCGGTAGTCCTCTTTAGCGTTTTCTGGAAAACGAACATGATATTTGTAACGATCTAGAGAGGTTTTAAAAGGTCCGTCATTTTCCGATATCAACGCATCGATAGCATCACGCAGTGCAACATCAGCAGGATACAGGTTGAGAGGGTCGCCTAAGGAAATCGCCCACATCATTATGTCGAGGCTTTCCTCAAGGACGTCGCCTGTTTCAAGCACGAGCACCGGAACAGTTGCCTTTGGGCTTTTCCGCAACATGTGTTCAGGTTTGTCTTTTAGGAGAATGTCGCGAAGTTCAATCTTCAGCTTTGAGGCCAGCAGCAGCATTCGCGCCCGCATGGCATACGGACAGCGGCGAAAACTATAAAGGACTGGTGTCTCAATTAATGGCGGATGGGATTTGATTGCTGACATAATCTCTTGTTCGCTAACTGTACATATACATAACCACCTATGGCAATTTTGAGTATCTGTAAAGTGGGTTGCCTACCAGCGAAGCCTGTTCACCCGGCGTAACATGGCGGCACGCATCATTTCATTTTGCTGAGCGACTTGTTTTTCAAGCAGATCAGCTTCGGCGATCTCATTGTCATCGAGAACGGTTATGACATCCGGTTTGGGAACTGGCTTGGCCGCAACGGAGACAGCCAAATAAGCCATGGACGCCTCTTTTGCGCTGGTTTTTAGGCCATCCTGTTCCCCAATAACTTCGGAAGGGTGGGGGTGGATAATATCCATTTTCCGGTCTTTAATAGGAGCGGCTAGCAGACTGACTTCTTCCGGAGCCAAATTCGGTGTGAGATCAGAATTGGTATCATCTGAGATTTCCTCAGCCTCAATTATTTCTGGCTCTGTCGAAAGTTCGACGACTTGAGGTGTTTCGAGCTCATTCTTTTCAGACGGCGGAAATTTGACGACCTCAGAAGTTATTCCTTCAGATTTCGCAAGTTTTTCTTCAAGTTGCTTTTTATCACCAAATATCTGTTGGATATTTAGCGAGTTTTTGTGCAGTTTTTTCTGAGACCCGCCCTCAATGTTTCGCTCAAGATGTTCGGGTTTCCAGGTTTTGCCTATGATCTTCTTTTTCTTCGGCTGTACAGGCTTAACTAATTTACGCCTTGGTTTCTCTTGAGCAATGGGGTTAGGGGTTTCGGATTTTTGCAGCGCGGCCTTTGCTTTTGTATTCCAAATGGGCAGGCGGGCTTCAATGTGGCCGACCAAGTAAAGCATGGCGCTACTGAGACGTTTGTTCTTTTTCTTGAGTTTCCGATTTTCGGCAAGCAGGCGCTTTTCACGCACGGATAGATCACCCGTGTTGTTATAAAATCCGTTCAGCTTTTTGCCAGCGAAATTCATTTTACGTGAATTATGCCCCCTTGGCATTCAACATCAATACTTTGATTGGTTGTCTTTGCGATCACCCCATCGCGCCCATAGTTTAAATCAGTTTAATCTTGTTGAAAACACCCCATTTATTTTTATTGAATATTATTCCCCAATTCCGTGATTAAAGTCGCGAATTTGGCTGCTCAAAAAAGCATCAACAAGGTGATTTCGTATCACTTGCCTAGACATATGCTTATTTTTTAGCCAATCGAAGCGATGCCTGTTTAATCGGCACTAACAGAGTTCTCTCACAAAAATATCAAATAATTATATATAAAACAATGAGTTAATGTTTTTAAATTGATGAGTTTAAAATTTGGCACGCTCCTTGCTCTCTTGAGGGCAGTGCAAAAAACAGATGGAGGTGTACATGTTTAATTTTAAAAAGGTAATTGGTAAGTTATCGACAGCGGCGCTCGTTACTGCTGGTATTATTGGTCTGACAGCGCCTGCTGTTAGCGCAGAAGACGTTATTAAGGTGGGTGTTTTACATTCACTTTCAGGAACAATGGCGATTTCAGAGACGACTTTGAAAGACTCTGTTCTCATGATGATTGATGACTTGAACAAAAACGGTGGCCTGCTTGGTAAAAAAGTAGAAGCTGTTGTTGTTGATCCTGCATCAAACTGGCCACTGTTTGCTGAAAAAGCACGCGAATTGATCGAAGTCGATAAAGTAGATGTGGTTTTCGGTTGCTGGACATCAGTTTCCAGGAAATCAGTACTTCCTGTATTTGAAGAGTTAAACAGCATGCTGTTCTACCCTGTGCAGTATGAAGGCGAAGAAAGCTCGCGCAACGTATTCTATACTGGCGCGGCACCAAACCAGCAGGCCATTCCTGCAGTTGAATATTTGATGAGCGAAGAGGGCGGCAACGTTAAGCGTTGGGTTCTTGCCGGTACCGACTATGTGTATCCGCGCACAACAAACAAAATTCTCGAAGCCTTCTTAAAATCCAAAGGTGTCAAAGACGAAGACATCATGATCAATTACACACCCTTTGGTCATTCTGATTGGCAGACAATCGTATCTGACGTCAAAAAATTCGGATCAGCAGGCAAGAAAACTGCCGTTGTGTCTACCATCAATGGTGATGCTAACATTCCATTCTACAAAGAATTAGGCAACCAAGGTTTGAAAGCATCTGACATTCCTGTTGTTGCCTTCTCTGTTGGCGAAGAAGAACTTGCTGGCTTGGATACAGCTCCGCTGGTTGGCCATCTTGCTGCGTGGAATTACTTCATGAGTGTTGAAACTCCAGAAAACGACGCTTTCATCAAAAAATGGAGAGGCTTCATTGGAGACGATAAGCGCGTAACTAACGATCCAATGGAAGCAACTTACATCGGTTTCAAAATGTGGGTGCAGGCCGTTAAACAAGCCGGCACGACAGATGTAGATGCTGTTCGCCAAGCCATGTACGGGCAGGAAGTTAAAAACCTAACTGGTGGTACTGCTGTTATGAATACAAATCATCATTTGTCTAAACCCGTTCTTATTGGTGAAATCCAAGACGATGGACAGATTGAAACTGTTTGGAACACAGACGGTGTTGTTAAGGGCGATGCATGGAGTAACTTTATTCCAGAAAGCGCAAAGCTGACAGCTGACTGGTCATTCCCGTTCGTTTGCGGTGGCTGTGAAAAACCAATGTTCTAACGGAACATAAGATACGGGGCGGGGAGCATACTCCCTGCCCAATTTGATGGTTTTAAGATTGGTATATCCCCATGTATTTTCTAAGAACTGCTTTGATTTTTGGCTTACTTTTTGTTTTCGCCGAAGCAGGGCAACTTGTGCACGCAGAAACCCTGCAAGACTTAACACAAGCGTTATCCGTAAAAAATTACACCCAAAAAGCAGCGGTTGTTGAAAAAATAGCGGCCACAGGACACGGGCAAGCAACGGTCATACTGTCCGCCTTAATGGATGGCGCATTATTCACACGCAAATCTGACGGAAAAATCGTTGTTGGAACGAAGACCAAGAAAAGCTATTTGCTTGTTGATCCCGTGGATGGCACCGAACTTGGCGAGGCACAGAAATCAGCCTTAAAGAAGGTCAGAATTAATAACAAAGTTCGGATCGCCATTCGGGCCGGTATCGGACAATTGGAATTAACAAGCGCAGACCCTGAAAAACGAATTTCCGCGGCGGCTGCAATCTTCAAGTCAGAAGCACCTGCAATGTTACCGGTTTTGCGCGCATTGGTGAAAAATGAAGAAAACGCTGATGTGAAACCTGCGCTCATTCGTTCTGTCGCTGCGCTGGAATTGCTTTACGGCGATAACCACGATGTGCAGATGTCGGCGGTTGCTGATTTAAAGGCTGCCGGCGGACCAGAAGTTAAAGCGCTGTTGAATAAGGTTCTCATCAATCTTCAACGAAATGAAACCACACGAAACTCAGAACTAGAGGCTGCAATTAGATCTGCGATTGCGGCCATCGAGACACAGTTAGAGACATACGGTCTCATCGAAAATTTGTTTCAAGGGGTCTCCCTTGCGTCGGTCTTGTTGTTGGCCGCCATCGGTCTCGCCGTTACTTTTGGTGTTATGGGCGTCATCAACATGGCTCATGGCGAGATGGTTATGATCGGCGCCTACACGACTTATATTATTCAGGAGACCTGCCGAATTTATGCGCCGGGTTTCCTTGATTTCTCGTTAATCGTTGCGATCCCACTGGCGTTTATTGTCGCCGGGACTTTTGGTATCCTGCTGGAGCGCAGTGTGATCCGTTTCTTATATGGCCGGCCGCTTGAAACGTTGCTGGCAACTTGGGGGATCAGTTTAATCTTGCAACAATTGGTGCGCACCATATTTGGCCCGACCAACAAAGAAGTCAGCACGCCTGAATGGTTAAGCGGTGCATGGGAAGTCACAGCCGGTTTATCATTTACCTATAACAGAATAGCGATAATCCTGTTTGCCTTGGTCGTTCTGTTCTTTTTGATGATGGTGCTGAAAAAGACTTTATTTGGTCTTCAAATGCGAGCCGTGACGCAAAACCGAATGATGGCAGGATCAATGGGCATTAGAAGTGCGCGCGTGGATGCCATGACATTTGGGCTAGGTTCTGGCGTGGCGGGAATGGCTGGTGTTGCTCTCAGTCAAATTGATAACGTCAGTCCAAATCTGGGGCAGGCTTATATCATTGACAGCTTTATGGTTGTTGTTTTTGGCGGTGTTGGAAATCTATGGGGAACACTAGTCGGCGCTGGAAGTCTTGGCATAGCCAACAAGTTCCTTGAGCCTTATTCCGGTGCAGTACTTGCAAAAATTTTCGTGCTCGTTGCGATTATTCTCTTCATTCAAAAAAGGCCAAGAGGGTTATTCGCCCTCAAAGGCCGCTCTGTGGAGGGTTGATCCCATGAGCACATCATATGTAACAGAAAAAGGCCCGTTTGTGTCACTACTGACGGGTCTTCCAGGCGGCGGTAAAGCGTTTATGGGGATACTCCTTGCCGCCGCC
>JBALWO010000010.1:35477-41357 GCA_036960775.1 Pseudomonas marincola
TGGTACTGGTTCGGCTTTGAAAGCTTCGCGTTCGCAGCTTTAATGGTCATGCTTGTGCCAGGACTTCTCGCTTTCATCTTTGGCTGGTTTGCCTTTAGATCTCGGGTAACAGGCGTCTATTTCTCAATCATCACGCAAGCGATGACATATGCGTTGCTTCTCGCCTTTTTTAGAAATGACATGGGTTTTGGCGGCAATAATGGCCTGACCGACTTTAAGGAAATTATCGGATTTGATTTGCGGTCAGATGGAACGCGTCTTGGGCTTTTTGTCGGCTCTGTAATAGCGCTCGCTTTGGGTTATCTGGTGTCGTCTTTTATCACTCAATCCAAATTTGGGCGTATATTGATCGCCATCAGGGACGCGGAAAGTCGAACCCGTTTTACCGGCTACCGCGTTGAGTATTACAAATTGACAGTGTTTGTGATCTCAGCCGTCTTGGCGGGTATCGCGGGAGCGTTGTATGTGCCGCAAGTGGGTATTATCAATCCATCAGAATTCTCCCCTGCAAACTCAATCGAAGTTGTGATCTGGGTCGCCATTGGCGGCCGAGGAACACTATGGGGCGCCGTTCTTGGCGCGATTTTGGTCAACTGGGGTAAAAGTTATTTCACCGGCGCACTTCCAGAGGCGTGGCTTTATATGTTGGGTGGATTGTTTGTATTTTCGACGTTGGCCTTACCTAAAGGGATCGTGGGAACCTTTCCCATATTCTACGATACCATTCGCCGAAAACTGAGTAGATCCACAGGCGATCTTTCAAACGTCAAAGAAGGAGATGCCTAATGGATATGAGTATTCAAAATAAAACCGTCGATCCCGCATCTTCTATTTTATACCTTGATGGTGTGAGCGTTAGTTTTGACGGATTTAAAGCCCTTAATGAGTTGAGTTTTGTCGTCCAACCGGGCGAGATGAGGGCAATTATCGGGCCAAACGGCGCGGGGAAAACCACAATGATGGATGTCATTACCGGTAAAACCCGTCCCGATGAAGGTGAAGTTTACTTCAGGGATGCCACAGATCTTACCCGTCTTGATGAAGCCCGGATTGCCAATTTGGGCATTGGCCGTAAATTTCAAAAACCAACGGTGTTTGAGAGCCATACGGTATATGACAACCTTGAACTGTCGCTCAAATGCGATAAGGGACCGTTTAAATCTCTATTCTCAAGACTGCGTACCGAACAACATGCGCGTATTGTCGAAATATTGGAAACAATTCGCCTCTATGACAAACGAGATTGGCTTGCGGGGAACTTATCCCATGGCCAGAAACAGTGGTTAGAGATCGGTATGTTGCTCATGCAAGACCCTGAATTACTGCTTGTGGATGAGCCTGTTGCTGGCATGACCGACGCCGAAACCGTTCAAACGGCGGATCTCTTGCGGCTAATCGCCAAAAGTCATTCAGTGGTTGTTGTGGAACATGACATGGATTTTGTCCGCTCGTTAGATTGTAAGGTGACAGTGCTGCATGAAGGGCATGTGCTGGCAGAAGGCAGTCTTGAAGCTGTGGCGAGTAATCCGCAAGTTATTGAAGTTTATTTGGGGCGCTAATCATGTTGATTGTTGAAAATGTAGATTTGTTTTATGGCGCGAGCCAAGCGTTACGGAAGGTTTCTCTTCAAGTGAACAAGGGAGAAGTCACATCATTAATGGGGCGAAATGGCGTTGGAAAAACAAGCACCCTTCGCGGTGTTGTTGGGCAACATCCGATCTCCTCTGGCACGATCACCTGGGAGGGTGAGGATATCTCGTCTTTGGGTGCCGCGGATAGGGCGCGGCGCGGCATCGCTGTCATTCCCCAAGGACGGGATATCTTTCCATTACTTACGGTTGAGGAAAACTTAAAAACAGGTTTTGCCTGCCTTTCCCGTGCTGAGCGGAAAATTGATCCTGAAATTTATGACCTGTTTCCCGTTTTAAAAGATATGCTAGGCCGGCGTGGCGGTGATTTATCCGGTGGTCAGCAGCAACAGCTGGCTATTGCTCGTGCCTTGATCACCAAACCGCGTTTGCTAGTGCTGGATGAGCCAACCGAAGGTATTCAGCCGTCCATTATCAAAGATATTGCGCGGGTAATTTCTATGCTCCGTGATAAAGGAGGGATGGCAATTTTACTTGTTGAGCAGTATTTTGAATTTGCAAGAGACCTTGCTGATCGATTTGCGGTTATGGATCGCGGTGAAGTTGTCATGGATGGCTTGAAAAAGGATATGTTGGAAAGTGACGTTCGCAAATACCTTACAGTCTAATGAGGATATTTCAGCAGCGCTGCCCCGCTCCAAGGGGCGCGTCGAAATATCGTTCGAGCACGATGGGACCACGTCATGCCTGAAGCATCTGTATCAGTCTGGGTGCGGCCGTGTTCGGTTTCCATTTGTTGAAGAACATCATTGCCCAGAAGCAGTGTTGATTAACACATCGGGCGGTTTAACTGGCGGTGATGTCATGACGTTTGATGTCACGCTGGGGGAGAGGACGGCACTCACTGTTTCCGGACAAGCAGCCGAAAAGATCTATAAGTCTATCGGGCCCATGGTAAATATTGAGGCCCGACTTGACGTTCAGAACGGGGCATATTTGGAATGGTTGCCGCAGGAGACAATCTTGTTTGATCAGGCCCGGTTGCAACGGATTAACAAAGTGGCGCTTGCAAAAAACAGTCGCTTACTTGCGGTTGAAGCAACAATTCTCGGCCGGTTAGCGCATGGCGAAGTGGTGCGTGAGGCGAGCTTGGTGGATGGTTGGGAAATCAGGCGAGATGGGAAGTTAATTTGGTTTGACCGGTTTCGTTTTGAAGGCAACATGCACGACGTTCTAGGACGCCCAGCCCTTATGGATGGCGCGACGTCCTTTGCAACTCTTGTGGTTGCGGCACCTGATGCAGACCAATTCTTGCAAATCGCTCGAGCGGCTGAAGAGAATGTTACCAGCCGTATGGGGAGTACTGCGCTTGAAGATGATTTGGTCATTATCCGGCTGTTGGATAAAGATCCGCAGTCTCTTCGGAAAAATTTGGTATATATCATTCAACAATTACGAGAAAAAATGCACGGGTCAGCGTTATCTATGCCCGCTGCTTGGGAAGTATAAGGGGATAAAGAATGCAACTTTCTCCAAGAGAAAAAGACAAACTGCTGGTTTCGTTGGCGGCGATGGTTGCCAGAGGCCGGTTGGATCGGGGTGTTAAATTAAATTACCCAGAAGCCATCGCACTGATAACCGACTATGTGGTCGAAGGCGCACGGGATGGTAAATCTGTCGCGGACCTGATGAGTGAGGGCGGCACTGTTATCTCTAAAGATCAAGTTATGGATGGCATTGCTGACATGTTGCCAGAAGTGCAAGTCGAAGCCACATTTCCAGACGGTACAAAGCTTGTCACTGTCCATCATCCCATCAGATAGGAGGCCCTATGAGACCAGGTGAAGTTATCCCAGCTGACGGGGAAATTGAATTAAATGCAGGCGCAGAAAAAATTACGCTGCAAGTTGCCAATACTGGCGACCGGCCGGTGCAGGTTGGTAGTCACTACCATTTTGCAGAAGTGAACGGTGGTTTGCAGTTGGACCGGAATAAAGCCAGAGGTTTCAGGCTAGATATTGCATCCGGAACCGCCATTCGGTTCGAGCCTGGCCAAACGCGGGATGTGAATTTGGTGGCGCTTGGCGGCGCGCGAAAAGTTTTTGGTTTTCGCGGTGATGTCATGGGAGCCCTTGAGGAGAAATAAAATGAAAACAACAATCTCAAGACGCGCCTATGCCAACATGTTTGGCCCAACCGTTGGCGATAAAGTCCGCCTTGCGGATACTGAACTGTTTATCGAAGTGGAAAAAGATTTCACGACTTACGGCGAAGAAGTAAAATTTGGCGGCGGTAAGGTTATTCGGGATGGCATGGGGCAGTCTCAAATCACCCGCGCAGGCGGCGCAGTTGATACGGTGATTACCAATGCTCTCATCCTTGATCATTGGGGAATTGTTAAAGCCGATGTCGCCCTTAAAGATGGCAAAATCTTCAAAGTTGGTAAGGCCGGTAACCCCGATATTCAAAGCGGTGTTGATATCATTATTGGTCCATCAACCGAAATCATTGCAGGAGAAGGTAAAATTCTCACTGCGGGTGGTGTTGATGCGCATATTCATTTTATCTGTCCGCAGCAAATCGAAGAAGCCCTTGCAAGTGGTGTAACCACAATGATGGGCGGGGGAACTGGCCCTGCTACGGGAACAAATGCGACCACCTGTACACCGGGAGCCTTTCATATTGGACGGATGTTGCAAGCGGCCGAAGCGTTCCCGATGAATTTGGGGTTTTTTGGCAAAGGAAATGCCAGCTTGCCTGAAGGTTTGGTAGAGCAAGTTGAGGCAGGTGCGTGCGGCTTGAAATTGCATGAAGATTGGGGAACAACACCGGCAGCGATTGATTGCTGTCTTGGGGTTGCCGATGAAATGGATGTGCAGGTTCTCATTCACACAGATACCTTGAATGAAAGCGGATTTGTCGAAGATACCATTGCCGCTTTTAAGGGGCGGACAATTCATGCGTTCCATACAGAGGGCGCCGGCGGCGGACATGCGCCGGATATTATCCGCCTAGCGGGCGAAGAAAACGTTATTCCGTCATCAACAAATCCGACGAGACCCTTCACTGTTAATACCATTGATGAACATCTAGATATGTTGATGGTGTGTCATCACCTGGATCCAAATATCCCAGAAGATGTAGCCTTTGCTGAAAGCCGAATTCGCAAAGAAACCATCGCAGCTGAAGACATTCTGCATGATCTGGGGGCCTTCTCCATTATCTCATCAGATAGTCAGGCAATGGGCCGTGTTGGCGAAGTGTTGATCCGCACATGGCAAACCGCTGACAAGATGAAGAAGCAACGGGGACGTTTGACGCAAGAGACAGGTGATAACGATAATTTCCGCGCAAAACGGTATATTTCAAAATACACAATTAATCCTGCCATTGCGCAAGGAATTGACAGCTATGTTGGCTCCGTTGAATCGGGTAAGCTCGCTGATTTGGTTTTGTGGTCTCCGGCTTTCTTTGGCGTAAAACCTGAATTAATTTTGAAAAGCGGGACAATTGTTATGGCTCCTATGGGAGATCCGAACGCATCAATTCCCACGCCTCAGCCCGTTCACTATCGCCCAATGTTTGGCGCGTACGGCCGTAGCTTGACTGCCAGCTCTGTGAGTTTTGTTAGTGAAGCTGCGATAAACGCGGATATTAAAGGAACTCTTGGACTTGAACGAGAGACATTGCCCGTGCGGAATACGCGCGGCGGCATCGGCAAATCGTCCATGATCCACAATAATGCGACACCTGAACTTGAGGTGGACCCTGAAACTTATATCGTGAAAGCCGACGGGGAAATTCTGACTTGCGAACCTGCAACGGAACTTCCCATGGCGCAGCGGTATTTTATGTATTGATCCATGGAAACTATACTTGAATATATTCCGGCTGGAACTGAATTTCTGGGCAAGTACGTCGGGATTATAACTCTCGATTTTGACAGTCGAAGACGGCGGCGAATTCGGCTGGAAACAGATGAAGGATGTGCGTTTTTACTTAACCTTGCAAAGGTCGCAACGTTGCGCGGCGGGGATATTTTGCTCCTTGATAATGGGGACGGCATCACTGTAAAGGCGGCCGCTGAACCGGTTGTGGATGTAACTTGCAAAAATACAGCAGAATTAGTCCGGGTCGCGTGGCATCTTGGAAACAGGCATCTCCCAACCCAGCTTCTTGGTGATCGGCTTAGGATTCGCCAAGACCATGTGATTGAGGAAATGCTTGTAATTTTGGGAGCAAACCCTGTCCGTGTACACGCCCCGTTTAATCCAGAAGGCGGCGCCTATGG
>JBALWO010000010.1:41457-55238 GCA_036960775.1 Pseudomonas marincola
GTCACGATCAAAGTAGTGAACATTCCCACTCCCACACTCACGGGACCCACTCATGAATATGAAGGGGTTATACGAGCTCATGTCATGGATGTCGCCTTCCTACCCAGTTGGCGCCTACACCTATAGTCATGGCATTGAGTTCGCGGTAGAGGATGGGTTGATTAAAACCGTCCATGATCTTATTCCGTGGATTTCAGATATTGTGGCGTTTGGATCTGGCCGGATGGACACGATTATTCTAGCTGAAGCCTACCATGCCGGGGCAACGCAAGATGATGAACGGTTGCTGCAGGTTGCCGAGATCGCACATGCCTGCCGGGCGACCAAAGAGTTGGACCTGGAGACAACGGCGCAAGGCCGTGCGTTTATGAAAATCACTCATGACGTATTTCCCTCAAGAACAGTGTCGGTTCTTCAAAATAAATGGGAGGGACCAATTGTCTACCCAGTTGTCGTTGCGGCAGCGGCGGCAGATAGAGATATAGGGTTGGAAGAAACGCTTACGGCCTATTTGCACGGATTTGTGTCAAACTTGGTGTCGGCTGCAGTTCGCATTGTCCCGCTGGGTCAAACTGATGGCCAAAAAACCATAGCAGCCCTTGAAGATGTAACGAGCCGTCAAGTTCAGGCCGCTTTGTCTTCTACTTTAGATGATTTGGGGAGTGCCACACTGATGGTGGATTGGTGCTCCTGCCAACATGAAACTCAGTATACAAGGTTATTTAGATCATGACAGTACAAGCAAATGGCCCGCTTCGCGTTGGAATTGGTGGCCCCGTTGGATCCGGTAAAACGGCGCTTACGGATGCGTTGTGTAAAACGTTGCGGGACACCTATGATATTGCCGTTATTACTAACGATATTTATACACGTGAAGACGCTGAATTTCTCACGCGATCCGGTGCTTTATCTCCAGACCGGATTAAAGGCGTCGAAACAGGGGGCTGCCCGCATACCGCAATTCGGGAAGATGCGTCCATTAACCTTGCTGCAGTGGCAGAGCTAAACGAGACGTTTGAAGGGTTAGAGCTTATTTTTATTGAAAGCGGCGGAGATAATCTTGCCGCAACATTCTCGCCAGAACTTGCAGATCTCACTCTTTATGTAATCGATGTGTCCGCAGGCGACAAAATTCCAAGAAAAGGCGGCCCCGGTATTACGCGATCCGATCTATTGGTGATTAATAAAATCGATTTGGCACCACTAGTTGGCGCTGATCTTGGCGTTATGGACCGGGATTCCAAAAAGATGCGAGGGACGCGTCCCTTCATCTTTAGCAATATCAAAAGCGGTATTGGGGTTTCTGAGATTGCAGAGTTTATTATTAAAACCGGGGGCCTGACACCCAAAGAGTAATCTTATTTCGTGGGCAGGCCGTCGCTTTTACATTCATAAGTATTGTAACTTTGCTGGATGTAACAGTGCCGATCTAAACTGATGACCATATTCCCTTTGCATGTTGAGAAACTAACCCAGGCCTCATATTCTTTCTCTCCGCCACGTTCCCCTGCTTGAAGATATTGAGTTATATAGTCAATTTTTGTTATTTTTGTTCTGTCGATAGAGTGTTTCGTTAAATACTCTTCGACAACAGGTGTGCAGTCTTCTGCGTCATATACAGATAGGCTCGATTGTATAGATTGAGTGTATCCAGTTGAAGCTATCATGCTCAATCCAAACGTGAGCGTCAGTGCCAGTAGTTGTCTCATTTCAATTACCTTTCAGTTGGCTGCCGCCATTATGTTTAGGTGGTGATAAATTGGGCAAATACGAGCCAAAAATATTCCAGAGACTAAACAGGTCATGCCGACAAGATAGCTCAACTTGGATTATATACTTGTCAAATAGTTGTGCTTTGATTTCAAGCCTCCTAAAGTCAAATAGGATGTCGTCTGGATTAATAATAAGAATAAAAGGATCTCACATGAATGTATGGCAAATTGGTGACGTGAAAATCACGCGGGTTGTTGAAGTCGAAATGGCCGGTGGAACTCGTTTTATCCTACCAGAAGCCACTCCAGAAGCTGTCCTTCCCATCGAGTGGTTATACCCCCATTTCATGAATGAAAAAGGTAAACTGATTATGAGTATCCACGCACTAGTGGTGGATACAGGTACGCGCCGTATCATCGTAGATACGTGCATTGGCAACGACAAAGAACGGAACATTCCAAGCTGGAATAACATGCAAACATCATTTTTGCAGGATTTGGAGGCGGCTGGGTACCCTCGGGACAGCATCGATGCTGTAATGTGTACGCATTTACATGTGGATCATGTGGGATGGAATACAATGTTGGTGGACGGAAAGTGGATACCAACTTTCCCAAATGCCAGGTATCTTTTTGGAAAGACAGAATGGGAGCATTGGCAACAAGAAGTCAACGATCAGTACGGCGAAGCGTTAGACGATTCCGTCAAACCAATTGTAGATGCCGGCCTTGCTGATTTTGTTCCAAGTGATTACCAAATTTGCCCTGAAGTCTCGTTGGTTTCGACTCCGGGCCATACGCCTGGTCACGTGAGCGTCCGGATTTCATCCAAAGGGGAAGAGGCGTTTATTACCGGGGACTCATTACATCACCCTTGCCAAATGGCCCGGCTTGATTGGGCATGTGCCGCAGATAACGACAAGAAAATGGCCCGCGATACACGCATTGAAATGCTAGATGGGTTGGCGGAAACCGAGACGTTGGTTATTGGAACCCATTTCGCGACCCCTTCCGCGGGCTACGTTAAAAAGGAAGCCGACGGCGCTTTTCGCTTGGAAGTGAAAACGGATTAGGGTGCCTATTATGCGCTTTTCAATGCTTTCACGAAGAAATTGTGATATCTAGGGGGCAAGGCGCAACCAATATTTATGGTTATGAGGATTCCAATGAAACTGTATGACTTGCCAGGACCACCTAGTCCCCGACGTGTCCGTATCTTTTTGGCTGAAAAAGATGTCAAAATTGATATCGTCCCTGTTAATATTCGTGAGGGTGCGCAGTTCAAACCTGATTTTGCTGCGATCAACAGTCGGCTAACTATTCCTGCATTGGAATTGGATAATGGCGCTGTTCTTACTGAAACAGATGCTATTCAGCGATATATTGAAGAAAAATTCCCAGCGAACCCTATGTTTGGAAGCACAGCGGAAGAGCGTGCGGTTGTCAATAACTGGCTACGTATTATTGAAGCTGACGGTTTTATGGCTGTTGCTGAGGCACTTAGAAATGGGTCACCACGATTTGAAAATCGCGCCCTGACTGGCGTCAGAGATATTGGGCAAATTGACGATCTTGGAAAACGCGGAATTGCCCGTATCGGTTATTTCTTCGAAGATCTGGACAAACACTTAGCCAATAACAAATACATCGCAGGTGATAATTTCACGGTCGCAGATGTAAATGCATTGGTGACAGTGGATTTTGCGGGAATGGCGAAACAAGAAATTCCTGAAGGATGTGTGAACCTCAAACGCTGGCACGCTGAAGTCTCTTCTCGGCCGAGTGCTGAAGCTTAAGTTATACTTCGAATGAAGTAGATCATATCGATAGAGGGGGGTGCCTCACCAAGCTGACTAAGCATGTGGTGGCACTGTCCTCTGTGATGAGTTTGATGATTGAGCATATGGCTCAGAATTGCCGAAATCTGATCGTGGCATCCCTCCCCTTTTGTCGTTTTATAGTCAAGATATGAGCGAAGGCTATCCTCTGTTTGCTGATGCATAAGATCTATGAGCCGGCCATCGGCAAGCTTGCGTTCACGATATAAAGTATCGAAATCAGAATGCAAAATCTGGTCAAGTGCCTTTGGGACGGGACTATCAACGCCCAGACGTTGTGTCCAGAAAAGATCGCCCACGAGAATATGGTTTAGAGTTCCCATAATGGACTTGAAAAATCCCGACAAGTCTTGATTTCGCTGCTCATCGGTAAGATCGCTAACGGCAGCATATAATGTGTCATTGGCCCATGAGTTATAGGCTGCGAAATTTTCAAAATGGCTCTTCATGGGATCTTCCTTCTTTTATATCCAGCGTCTAACTTTTTGCTTGTAGCTCAGATATTCTTCACCGAATTTTTGTTCAAGATACACCTCTTCGCGGGCAATAACATGATAGCGGATAATTAGAATGCAAAAAGGAAGAAGAATTATAGCGCCAAAGCTACCAGCTGCCAACGCAATCCCTGCGTAGGCGGTTATCATACCAACATAAATTGGGTTGCGCGAGTAGCCATAAAGCCCCGATGAGATAATAAGTGTTGTGGGTTTCCAGGGTTCTACGTTTGACCCTGATTTTCCGTGATTAAGGGCTTCCCTGGCAATGACGGCTATACTTGATGCGAATAAAATCACTCCAAGAATGAGTCTCTCGATTTGTCCAAATTCCCCATTAATCCAATCAGATTGCAGGAAAAGTCCTATTCCTAAAAAGACAGCAAAACACAACGGCGGTGGTATCTTTACTTGCGCATTATCGCTGTTCTGAGTTTTCTGTTCTGCATCCATAATGAGCCCCCATTTCATCTATCAAATTTTGCTAATGAGGGCATGATATGCAGGTTTAAGTCGTCAGAACAAGGGCTTTGCCTGTGCTTGAGGTCACTCCGGTGGGACATTTTTGGACAGGTAGGTAATCGCAGCATCAATAGCGCCGTTCCCGTGCGGAATGCCAAGAGCTTTTAAACCCATATCAAGAACCCCTATGGTTCCAAGAAGCATTGGTGCGTTTGCAAAACCCATATGAGCGATGCGAATGGCTTTTCCATTTAGGTCGCCAATTCCAATTCCCACAACAACCCCGCATTTTTTATCGCAATAGCTCAAAAGATCGGCTGGATCGTACTTTTCATCAATCTTGACCGTTGTAACTCCTGTCGAACGTTCAGCAGGGTTTGGAACATTGAAGCTGAGGGCGCCGCCCTCGGACCATTTTTCAACAGCAGCCCAGGTGGCTCCTGCTAATAGTTTATGACGGAGTGTTGCAGCCTCAAGAGTTTCTTCTTTCAAGATTTCAAATGATTTTTGCAAAGCAAATAGGAGGTGTTCTGGCGGCGTGCCGGAATATTTTTGGTAATGGATGTCACCCATACGCGCTGTCCAATCCCAATATGCCGTTCGAAGATCGGCTGTTTGGTGGATTTCCATTGCGCGGTTGCTGACGGCATTGAAACTCAAGCCTGGCGGGGACATCAATCCTTTTTGGGCGGCAGCTACGGCAACATCTACACCCCAATTATCCATCTCAAAATTCATGGTGCCAAGGGATGCAATTGTATCCACCATAAAGAGGGCCGGATGTCCTGTGCTTTGAATGGCTTTGCCCACGGCTTCAACATCATTGACGAGGCTGGAGGCGGTATCCACCTGCACCATAAGGATGGCTTTAATGTCATGGCTCGTATCAGCCTTCAGCCGGGTCGCGACAGCGTCGGGTTTTACGGCATCTTGCCATGATCCCGGCAAGATCTCGATATCCAATCCAAGGGTTGCGCCTGCGGCTCCCCATCCGTTGGCGAAAAGTCCACTTTCAAGCACAAGAACTTTGTCCCCTTTCGAGAGAACATTGCTTAATGCCGCTTCCCACGCGCCGTGACCATTGGCGATAAAGATAAAGCTTTTGCCAGTTGTTTTGAAAAAATCCTTCAAATCTTGAAGTAGGCTATCCGTCAAAAGCGGGAAGTCTTTTTGATAGATATCGATGGCAGGTTGGTGCATCGCACTTAAAACAGAATCTGGAATATTTGTGGGGCCGGGGATGCTTAAAAATTCACGGCCAGTACGAACGGACATTGTTGAAACCCTTTCAACAGAATGAGGAAAACAGACCGTATCTCAACTTTATTTTGGGTGCAACTCTTGTGAATCTGTGTCTGCATTTTTTCGGCGTTTCCGGCGAAATGTTTCCTGAACGCTGGTGTATAGCTGTTTGCTTGATGCGCCAAGGCCGCCAACGGGTAGGAAACGTGCTTTAGTCGTTCCGGATGGGCGAATGATAATCCGGGCAAGAATAAATAGAGCGAGTAATACAGTGTTGCCCGCAATCAGATAAAACATAGCTTCTGGGCCAAACGCGCCCATAGCTTGAGAACTTGCAATAGGGCCCAAACTCGCGCCAAGACCATAGGAAAATAGAATACCCCCAGAAACTTGAACCAACCGGTTTTTGTCTGCGAGGTCATTTGCTTGAGCTGACGACATTGGGTAAATCGTATAGGCAATAGCCCCGTAACACAGACCTGCAGCGAATAAGAAAAGACCATTTTCCTGATGGCTTGCCCAGTTAATAGCCAAGGCCGCGCCAGTGGTGCAGATCGTTGCGATGATCAAGATTGTTCGTCGGTCAAAACGATCGGATAATCGGCCCACTGGAAACTGCAGCAACATTCCACCAAGTAACAGGCAGGCCATAAAGGTTGAGATGTCTGCGAGTGGGAGGTCCAGAGATTTGGCAAAAACTGGAGCCATACTGTTGACCGAGCCGTTGGAGAGCCCCGCAGAAAAAATTCCGACGACGGCCACGGGCGAGATTTTATACAAATCCTTCATGCTCATACGTTCAGGGGCCGCAGGCCTCGGAGCCGCCGCTCTCGTCAGCAAAATTGGCACCAAGGCGATGGAGAAAATGATAGAGGCAATGGAGAATAATTCAAATGAAGCTGGATCAGCGACGGTTAGAATAAACTGACCAAACCCGCCGCCCATATAGCTGGTAATCATATACAAAGAAAGGACCCGGCCCCGGTTGTCATTGTTTGACCTTTCGTTGAGCCAGCTTTCCACAATCATGACCATGCCGGCCATGCAGAAGCCACAAACGGCTCGAAGAAATAGCCAAAACCACGGATCTATGATCAGTAAATGGGCCAGAACTGCCACAGACATTATGGATGCAAAGGCGGCAAATGATCTGATGTGTCCTGCGCGGGCAACAACTTTCGCAGCGTTCATGGCGCCAAATAACATGCCGACAAAATAGGCGGATAAGATAAGGCCGGTTATTTCTGTCGAAAACCCTTCCAGTCGGGAGCGAAGGCCGAGCAAGGTATTGAACATACCATTTGCCAGTAGAAGTAATCCGTAACTTAGTAAAAGCGACGCTACGGAACTTATCGTTGTCCACATGGGCCTTCAGATCCCCCTTTAGGAATCCAATTCGATAGTTTTTGAATTGGTAAAATACATCACGATCAATGACAGTAACCCGAAACAACAGAAACCTACAAGAAGTGGAAATATGGTTCCGTCGTAGGATTGGGCAACGATCATCCCCAACACAACAGACATAAAGGTTGATACCGACGTAATGACAGCCGATGCGACACCTGCAATGTGGCCAAGGGGCTCCATTGCTTGAGCGTTAATATTACCAAACAAAATGCCGACGCAGAAGAAAATACAAATCAGGAAAACCATAAGGCTCCAAATCGGAGGGTGCCCGGCATTAAATGCTGAAAAAGTCAGGAAGCAAATGGACAGGGCGACAAAAGTCCACAGCGCCTTTGAAATTAGATTTTTCATGCCAAGCTGCATAACCAGTGCCGAGTTGGTAAAAGACGCCCCGCCAAATGCGAGTGCTAATGATCCGAAATACAGCGGAAACGCCTCGCCGACACCGTACTGTTCTTGAAAAATTTGCTGGGACATAGTCAAGAAACTGAGGAAGGCTGCGAAAACAAAACCAGACAAAATGGTATAACCAAAGGAGATAGGTGTTCTGAAAACCTCTGCGATTGCCGATGTGAGACGCCGGCTGGAAAAAGGCATTCTGTTTTCTTTTTCCAAAGTTTCCCGTTGGCGAAAACCAAACCAGAAGAGAGCAATAACCCCGAGTGTGAACATCACCCCAAAAATGGCACGCCAGTTGGCAACCATCATAACGCCTTGGCCAAGTGCCGGAGCAAGAACTGGGACCAATATAAATACGGTCATTACAAGAGACGTAAAACGCGCCATTTCGCGGCCCGAATATTGATCTCTGATTAGGGCAATTGACACAACCCTTGGGCCCGCAGCACCTAAACCTTGCATGAAACGGCCAATAAGCATCACTCTGAAGTCGGTGGCATAAATGGATAGTAAGCATCCGACGAGGAAAATACCGATACCCACATAAATCGGTCCCTTGCGGCCAACGCTGTCGGAAATGGGCCCGTAAAACAACATGCCTACAGCCATGCCAACAAATGTTATTCCGATGATAAACTGGCGGCCGTTGGTGTCAAATACGCCCAGATCCCGTTCTATAAGTGCAAGCGCAGGTAGCATGCTGTCGATGGATAGGGCAATGAGCGAGCTTAATAGAGCCAGTAAAATAACTTGTTCAACCGTTCCAATAACGGGAGAGTTCGAGGTCTTGGGCAAGAGAATAAGCTCCGAATATCGATATTTGAATGTTTGGCGATCCGCAAAATAGAGCACGGAGTAGGGCAGGATAAGCGCCGCATTCTGCCTTATCGCATATCATTATGTCCAGCAAGTAAGGGAATAAAGCCGATTTGGGTCACATTTGTGATCGCTGCAATTGACAAATGCTCCCTATCATTGCTTAAATCCCCCATGTTTTCAGAAAATAACCCCAGCCCCCGTTACCGGCAACTTCTCGAGTGTTATAAATTAATGCACCAACACGGGGTTAGTCGCAGATCCGGCAATGACGTCATTGAAGTCGATGCGCACAATACGTTTGTTGGACGCGGCATTTTTAAGCACATAAATAGTATTCGAACGCTTATTCAGGCTAGCACCGCCGCCTCTATCCTTGATTATGGCAGCGGTAAAGGGCGCCAATATTCTGACGATGTGTTGCGCGGGAAAAAGAAAGTCTCAAATTCGTTACATGAATATTGGGATGTGCAAGATATCACCTGCATCGATCCGGGCATCAATGACGATCGGACAGCTTTGCTCAGAAATTACGATGGTGTAATTGCAACCAACGTTTTGGACCTAATTCCAGAAGAAGATTTGACCTGGATTGTTGACATGCTGTTTTCGCGAGCTAACAAATTTGTTTACTGTAATGTGGCCGATTTCCCCTCGAAAACGTTTCTGCCAAGCGGCGAAAATGCGCGCGTAACGAAACGATCTAGCCTGTGGTGGCGGGCTTTATTCGCAGCAGCCCATAAGAAATACCCGGATATTAATTATTGTATTGCGTTTGAGACACAGCGTAAAAAAGCGGACGGGGAAGTCGTCGAAAGAACCGGCTATTTGCATAATTGTCAGGATATTTCCATGCCGGGTGAAAAATACGTAACGCCTAAGGTCACGGTAAGTGTGGGAAAACTGGTACCGGTTCAAGACGACGATTGAGCTTTCATTTAACGCTAAAATCAGTTTACTCTTTTGAATTCCTTAAGAGCCAGCAAATGGCTGGGCCGTTAGAAAGCCGCTTATGACAAATTCAAACAGCAGTATTTCCGCCTTCGATCAACGATTAGCGCGGACCCCCATTTTTTATGGCTGGGTCGTTGTCGCTATTGTTTTTGTAACCATGGGCATTGGTGTGAATGTACGGACGGCATTCTCACTCCTTTATCCGGCAATTTTGGATGAATTCGGATGGGATAGGGCGACGACGGCCGCGGCATTTACGGTTGGCTTCGTTTTTGCCGGTGCCATGTCTCCCGTTCTTGGAAAATTGATGGATCGGGTTGATCCTCGTTATTTGATTTCAGCATCAACCCTATGCGTCAGTGCAGGGCTCGTTCTCTCCACCTTTGCAATGGAGCCTTGGCATATTTACATGACACTTGGCATTCTCGTTGTTGGGGCGGGCATAATGTTGACTTATGTGGGGCACGCGATGTTCCTGCCAGTATGGTTTGACAAAAGGCGCGGCCTTGCCGTTGGGCTGGCATTTTCCGGTGTTGGTGTGGGATCTATTGTTTTGATGCCGTTGATACAGGATGTAATTAGCGAAAACGGCTGGCGAACCGCTTGCTGGTTCATGGCGACTTTGCTGATTGTTGTGGTTCTTCCGCTTAATTTTGGATTTCAGCGAAAATCCCCCGCGTCTCTTGGGCTGATTGCCGACGGGGTGAGTGGTGAGGTTGCCGAAACTAAGGCGGCCCAATCCTTAGATTATGTCGTGGATCGGGTATGGGCTGATACTGAATGGACGCTTTTAAAGGCATTGAAAACTAAAGAGTTTTGGTGGATGGGCCTCGCCTGTAGTTGCGCACTTTACGTTTGGTATGCCGTACAAATTCATCAAACAAAGTATCTCGTCGATGTGGGTTTTTCGGCTTTGGAAGCTTCATTTGCGTTGGGTTTAGTTGCGTTCGCAGGCGTTGCTGGGCAAATATTTTTGGGTCATTTATCAGATCGCATAGGCCGGGAATGGGTCTGGAGTATCGCTCTTAGCGGTTTTGCCATGTGCTATATCTTACTGCTGATTATGGAAACTTCGCCCTCTCCGATCTTTCTATACGCCATGGTGATTATGCAAGGCGGGCTTGGTTATGCGTCGGCCACTGTGTTCGCAGTTATGCCCGCGGACCTGTTTCAGGGGCGTCGGTACGGAGAAATATTTGGTGTTTTCAGTATGCTAGCACTTATGGGCGGCGGCATTGGCCCGTGGATTACGGGATATCTATATGATTATAGCGGAAGCTATCAAAGCGGATTTATACTTGCCATTTTGTTATGTATATTGTCCATTTTTGCCATCTGGATGGCTGCCCCAAGTAAGCGACGGCTTGTTGCGGGGCAGGCCGAAAAAAGAGCCGCAATGGTAAGTAATTCGATTTAAAGGGTTGGAGTTAAAATGGGAAAAGTTGCAGTTGTTACAGGCGCCGGTGCAGGAATTGGGCGGGCAGTGTCCCTTACTTTGCTTGAAAACGGATATTCGGTTTTTATGGCAGGCCGCAATTTGCAAAAACTCGAAGAAACAAAATCGCTGGCGGGTGAGGTCGCAGCTTCTGCTTTCCCTGTATCGACTGATGTTTCGGATCCTACTTCTGTCTCAGCGCTTTTTGAAAAAGTGAGACAGAAATTTGGACGCTTGGATTTGCTGTTTAACAATGCGGGCATAGGATCCGCACCTGTCCCTGTGGATGAGCTTGCCATCGATACGTGGCAAAATGTTGTGAATACCAATTTGAATGGCTCATATTATTGCGCGCGGGAAGCCTTTGGGTTGATGCGAAAACAAGACCCGATTGGAGGCCGTATCATTAACAATGGCTCCATTTCGGCTCACGTGCCACGGCCTTTTAGCGCGCCGTACACGTCAACAAAACACGCAATCACGGGCCTCACTAAGTCGCTCTCCCTAGATGGTCGGGCATATAATATAGCGTGCGGTCAAATCGATATTGGGAACGCAGCGACAGATATGACAGAGGTTATGCAAACTGGTGTTCTTCAGGCAAATTTAGAAGTACATCCTGAACCCGTTATGCCAGTATCGAACGTGGCATCTGCCGTTCTTTATATGGATAGCCTAGCCCTTGACGCTAACGTGCAATTTATGACTGTCATGGCGACAGCAATGCCTTTCATTGGACGCGGTTAAGGTTTTAGTCGCCAAGAATAGTCCCAAGATACGCGGTAATCATTTTTATCAGTTCCCCGTGCAATAAATTGGCATCTTCCTTAGAGTGCCGATCTGTAGACTCCCGGACAACGGCTGTTGTCATTATGACGATTACTCGAACAATGCTTAAGGCCTCTTTTTTGGATAAGCCTTGTTCAGACAACAATCCATATTGGGAAAACGCCTCAATAACTCTGTTCGCCGATGATTGATTGATTTCCTTCCACTCCTTGGTAAATGCAAGAGCGGCATGGAGTTTCTGGTTTATCACATTTTCGGTTTCCACCTTGATGTAGGCTTCAACAACGACCTTAACCACATGCCGCCAGTGGGCATGGGGGCTAACTTCGTTAAAAAGGTTTTTGAGCTTCTGATCCTGACTGTGCAGAACCCGGTCACCAACGGCGAGCAGAACGCCATTCCTATCTTCAAAATATTGATAAATAGATCCAACGGGCACATTCGCCTTGCGGGCTATTAAGCTGGTGGTGATTTGGGTGGGATCGCAGTCAATAAGCAACTGTTCTGTTGTTTCGATAATACGTTCAACACGTTCTTTTGAGCGGAGCTGTAATGGCGTTTTGCGTGTTTTAATTTTATCAGTCAATATATCTGCTTCTTATTGTAAGTGAAATTTTTTCACGTTAGGGTTTGATAAACCTTGTTTGAACACTACTAGTTCACACACACAAAGGAAATGCGAAATGCTTCAATACTTTACGGGCGGGATTTCAAAATGAAAAAATTAGTGCAAAAATCGTTAGGGCTCGCCTTATTTACGCTTGTGGTTACGGGGCTATGTAATTCAGCAATCGCAAAAAGCGAATATTTTGTATCACCGGGTCCCGATGCGCAGGAAAAATTGCAAGAAGCAATGATTGTTGCTGAACCCGGAGACGTCATAAAACTTGATGCCGGTGTGTTCGTACTCTCTGATGGATTATCCCTCGACGTTGATAATGTGACGATTTCCGGCCAAGGCATGAATAAATCTGTTTTATCGTTTAAATCACAAAAGGCGGGATCAGAGGGGTTGCTGGTGACGTCTAATCAAGTTGTCTTAAAGGATTTTGCTGTAGAAGATACAAAAGGCGACGCCATTAAAGTGAAAGGTGTCGATGGTATTGCAATGATCCGGCTAAGAGTTGAATGGACAGGTGGTCCAAAGACAACAAACGGTGCCTATGGCCTATACCCGGTGCAATCAAAGAATGTGTACATTGATGGGTGTGTGGCAATCGCGGCTTCGGATGCTGGAATTTACGTAGGGCAAAGTGATCAGATAATTGTCCGAAATAGCCGGGCTGAATATAACGTGGCTGGCGTTGAAATTGAAAACAGTTTTAATGCTGATGTTTTCGATAACGTATTTACCAATAACACTGGCGGTATGCTTGTTTTCGATCTGCCGAATTTACCGCAGCAAGGCGGCCGCGATATTCGGTTCTTCCGCAATATATCCAAAGATAACAATACTCCGAATTTTGCGCCAGAAGGCAACATAGTTGCCATTGTTCCTAGCGGTACGGGCATGATTGTTATGGCCAACGAAAATGTAGAGATTTTTAATAACGAGTTTTCGGGCAACGATACAATGAATGTCACGGTGGCCAGCTATTTCGACGACTATGACGATGACACCTACAAGCCAACACCAAAGAAAATCCATATACACGATAACGTTTTCGGTAAATCAGGCTTGAAACCAGATTCTGGTATGTTCGGAACAATCGTAAATGAAACCGTCGGAACACCTGTACCCGATGTTGTGTGGGACGGGGTTCTGCCGTTGATGGACTATGTTTTTTTTGGTCAGGCCGAGGAAGACAAACTGGCTATGCATGATAACAAGCATTTGGCGGACAGTCGCCCGTTTGGTAATGCGAACATGATTATGCACGTCATCGCTCCGATTTTCCATGAAGCGAAATTTGATCTGGAAACCTATAATAAATCCTATCCCTCATTACCCGAAGTGGGAGTGATCATTCGGGGCCGTCCAGCGCAAGAGTTGATGAATTAAGATGGCCCTGCGTATTTTAAGGGGGTTATTGCTGGCTGTGACACTGCTGCCTGTTGGCCCCATTTTACTGCAGGCAGCTGAGATTGTTAACGATCAACTTCTCATGGCGAAAAAGCCAGCGAGATATCTATCTGAATATGGGTTGTTTTTGGATAAACCTGCGCGCATGCCGAATGCGCGGGTTATCTCTTATGACTTGAATAATCCGTTGTTCACCGACTATGCGCA
>JBALWO010000010.1:55338-82881 GCA_036960775.1 Pseudomonas marincola
GCCAAGTTGAAAGTCGCTGGAAAACGGATTCCGGTTTCTGTTATTTGGGAAGACGGCTCCAAAGGGACGGTGGATTATGCTGTTCCCAATATGAACCAATGCAAAGGGTGTCACGTTAATGCCCTTAAGGAATTTGCGCCGATCGGTCCAAAGGTTCGAAATTTAAATCGGATGCATAATTCAGATGCTGGGAGGGGGCGTAATCAAATCGCGTACCTGAGAGATCTTGGATTTATTGATGGCGGGCCTGATAAAGCTTCCGATATGCCCAAGGTACCCGAGCCTTTTAATATGTCCGATGGAAATTTGTTTGATCGTTCAAGATCATATCTGGATGGAAATTGCGCGCATTGCCATTCTCCGGGGCGGCCTGCGGATACAAGCGGTCTATATTTGAATTTCGAGGAAAACCGGGAAATCCATTGGGGTGTTAATAAGCCCCCAGTTGCCGCAGGGCGCGGCAGCGGAGGGCATCTGGTTGACATAAAACCGGGCCATCCCGACCAATCAATCTTGCTGTTTCGAATGCAAAGTACAGACCTTGGTATAATGATGCCAGAGCTAGGTCGTTCGCTTATCCATAAAGAAGGTATCAAGCTGATCGAAGACTTCATCAAAGCATTGGATTAGCCTAGACAGCTTTTCCAGTGAGCGTAGCCCGCTCAGATAACTCAATCCAGTTTCCGTCTTTGTCGCGAACAAAACTAAACCGAACTGTCGTCCCAAGTGTTCTTGGTGGGGCACCTTCTATACCGCCAGACTGAATGATTTGGGCATGTGTGTTATCGGCGTCAAAAATTTGCGCGGTGAGATACCGGTAGCCTTTAGCTAAATAGGGGATGTCTTTGGGAAGATCCGGGCTTTGTTCGGCAATTAAGACAGTCTCGCCGCAGTTAATACGAACCGCGCCTGAGCTTTCGGTTTTTGGAAACGCCATAGCCGCACTATAAAACTGAGTGAAATCGGCAAGGCTTGAGGTGGCGACTTGAACGCCAACGCTGGTCACACCCTGATAGCCAGTGGGTACCAACATGACTTTGTTGCCGTCAGGGTCCATTTTTTCGACGGGTTTTGAAATGCCAACGCGGGCGAGGATTAGGCATTGATAACCTGAAGGGCCGGCGTCGATTAACGGATCTCTTGCATGGTTTATTTTGAGGATGGGGCCAGTTGGGCCGTCTCCTAAAAAGTGGCGATGTTGGTGGACGCCGCCGCCAAGTTTGCCAAGATGATCATAGGTGAGCCCGATTTCGTCTTGCCAAAAATGAAGCATTTCATCTTTGTTGTTTGTAAATAATCCAATATCAAAATGGTTTTTCGCAAGTTGCATGCTGTCTGTCCCGGCAGTTTATTTTTGAAAAACATTTTACGAAGCTATTGCCGGGCGATCAACGCAAATGTGAGAAGGGGCCGACAAGCGGCCCCAACTTCATTAATCCATCAAGCCTTCAGCTTTCAAGGAAGCAAGGACAGCGGGACGTGCCGCCGTGCGTTGTTGGAAGGCTTGCATTTTTGGCCATGGGCTCAAATCAATGCCAGTGAAATTTGTCCAGTTTGTTACAACAAATAAATAAGCATCAGCTACAGAGAAATCTGAGCCGAGGAGGTAGTCTCTGCCATCAGCAAAAATATTCTCAAAATTTGTTAGTTTTTTGCTGACGTTTGCAACCGCAGCAGCGCGTTCGTCTTCTGACAGGTCGCGACCTGAGAAAAAAGGACCAAACGCTTTGTGGAGCTCAGTTGCAACAAAGTTCAAATGCTGTTGCAGGCGCGCGCGCTCAATTGTGCCAGATGCAGGTGCCAAAGTCGTATCTGGTTGCTGGTCTGCAAGATACTGCAAAATGGAGGCGCCTTCTAACAGGGTATCGCCAGTATCAAGTGTCAGAGCCGGCACATATCCATGCGGGTTGATTTCCCGAAAGTCATTTCCATGTTCCGTTTGCTTTGTCGCGCCATCAACTTTTTCAAGTTCATAGCTGGCACCAACTTCATTTAGAACAATGTGGGTCGCAAGTGAACAAGCACCTGGCATGTAGTAAAGTTTCATGGAAATCTCCTATCAGTGTAATTACATGCATATTCGCATGTGTCAGAGATATGTTTGTGAGTTACAATTGTAAACCATGTAACTTTATGATATTACATTATCTAGTAACCATTAGGTAACCTGGAGTAACCCCATGGCACTGAAAGTCAGAAAAAATAAAAGCCCTGAAATCCCGAACGATTGTCCGTTAGATGCATGCCTGTCAGCTATTGGCGGGGCATGGACCACAAATATTGTCTGGTACTTGCGCGGTGGTCCTCGGCGGTTTAGTGAACTCCGCTATGACATTCCGGGTATTTCTGCAAAAATGTTGACGACGCGTCTTCGCGATATGGAGAAAAAATATATTGTGGATCGTACGGTTCTGCCAACATCCCCGCCGTCTGTTGAGTATAGTTTGACGGACCTTGGGCATGAGCTAATGCCTGTGATTGAAAGCATCGCAGAGGTCGGACACAAGCTGAAGATGAGAGCTGCAGCGAACAATAAGAAAAATCAGAAGGCGGAGCCTGCAGAGGCTGCGGCATCTGCCCCTTCAGTTCACGCGAGCTGAAGGTGTTCTCTTGTGTCCTTTGGCATAGCTGGGCCAAAGGGAATGTCACCTGCAATAGTGATCCTGTGTAACTCCCTGCGAAAACCATCGTAATCGTTCATTGCAAAATGCATGGCGCAGCGATTATCCCACATGGCGACAGAGTTTTTTTGCCAACGGAAGCGGCATTTAAATTCCTCTTGGAGGCAATGTTTGAAAAGTTTTTGTAAAATTTCGCGACTATCGCTTTCACTCATCCCTTTAAGGCGGATCGTATAAACTGGATTTACGAAGAGTGATTTCTCGCCGGTTTCTGGATGTGTGCGCACCAACGGATGTTCCATTTCCTCATGAGCTTTTTCGCTTCGGATGATGGTCATGGCTTTTTTGTCTGTATCACCTAACAAGCTTTTGCCCATTCCATAAGGGCGCTTTGCAGAATGTACGGCAATTAGGGGCTCGATGATTTGTTTCATGCCCTCGGATAAAGTTTCATAGGCAAGGGTCATATTGGCAAACAACGTGTCTCCGCCATATGGGGGCATGTCGATCCCGTGTAAAATTGTTGCAAGTGGTGGGCTTTCTTGAAAAGACCAATCAGAATGCCATTGTCCACCAAAATTGATTGTTTTGGTTTCGCGGGCTTCCTTTAAAACCGCAATCACTTCGGGGTGGTCATCCATTGTTTTGACGTAAGGTTCCACGCCGAACGGGCCAAAATTGGCCGCAAATGCCACATACTCTTCGGTTGTCATTTCTTGATCCCGAAAGAAGACAACGGTGTGATCAAGGAAAGCCTGCCGGATTTCACTAACCGTTTCAGCATCTAGCTTCCGAAGGTCGATACCAGAAATTTCAGCACCGATTGTTCCGGTTATAGGAGCGACGGTTATTTTTTTGTATTTAGTCATGATTTCTCTCCTAAAATGAGATGTGTCTTTATTCTTGCGCGCGTCTACTGGCTTGTAGTTCCCGATGCGAAATATAGGTAGTCGCGCCAACAACGATAGCCCCGCCGAGTAGGACAAATTGGTCTAACCCTTCATCAAACAAGAAATATCCAATGATGATCGCCCAGATTAACTGAAGAAAGCCAATTGGCTGTGTCACTGTAATTGGCGCTGCTTTTAAGGCTCGAGTGATGGCGTAATGACCGGCCGTCGCGAAGAATGCAGTTAAAAATAGCCACATGAGTTCTTCAATTGTTGGTGTTTGCCATTGGAGGATCGCGCCGGGGATCATGGCGATGGTACAGCCAACAGACACCATTCCGACAATCATAATGGAGCTTTCCGTGTCGGTTAGTTTTTTCGCGATCAGGAATGAGGCCGCGAACAATGGCGTGGCACAAAGTTGGGCAATCTGTCCCAAATTCATTTCTTGGAAGCCAGGTCTCAGGATAATCATGGTACCAATAAAACCGAGCACAATTCCTAAAATTCGCCGCGCCCGCAATTTCTCGCCAAGAAATAATGCAGCCCCAATGGCTGTGAAAATAGGGGATGCATAACCAATGGCAGTAACCTCTGCGACGGGGATACGGGCCATGGCGTAGAACCATAAGCCAACACCGATGGCATGAACGACGCTACGGGCAGTATATAACTTAACAGTAAGCGGTGACATGCTTTTGGGCCAATGACGGATCAGCAAAGGAAGCGTCATTATGGTTCCGAACAAATACCGGATAAAGGCGGCTTCAAGATTTGGTATGTTTGAGCCCAAGTATCTAATGACGCTGGTCATCGCAACAAATAGAAGTGTTGCAAGTACCATCCAGCAAACGCCTTGGAGAACGAGGTTTCCTCGAATAGTTGAAATGAGAGGCACGCAGCATCCTTTATTATTTTTATTAGTCTTATGTTCTAGGAAAAAAGGAGGGGTGTCTAGTTACTTAGCATGCTAATGAATTTATTCTGAGATTTGCGACACGTATTTAAGATCCGGCAGGCCACCACTCGGCGTATTGTCTTTCACAAAATCCCGGTAATTGGCTAATGACAATCTGACTGCCATTCTCAAGCTGAACGGAGCCGTTGAATTTTCCGAAGAGTTGATGAAAATCAAACCCACATTCAATTTTGTCATTAAAAGCAGAATAGAGGCCTTCGGATTTGAACATAAGTTCAGTTTTTCCGTCATCTGAGTGTATCCGCCAATCTTGGCTAAGATCATCTTGATTATAGTCAAATATAACGAGACCTAATGGTATCATTTTTCCGTCAATCCAAAGGATATTTTCAGAGACACCCGTTTCATTCACGCCGTTGGATAGGTTCATGCCAATGAGCTGACCAGTCTCAGTCTGTCCCGTAATGCACGCCCAATTCCAGAAGGTATCTCTGCGCAGAAATCCGGCAGTAAAATCATGGTGGGCAGTAGCATTCATTGAATTGAGGTCGAATTTTTCACCATCCAGAAAAAGCTCTCCAATGGCTTTGATGCCAGCGACTTTTTGGCAGTATGTCCACCCATTGGCGGCGGTTGGTGTGCAAAGGCGTAAAGTGTCGAATGCCGATGCTTCCTCACTGAATGAGAGATTTAGCACAGGGGCTTCGTCGATCCTTACCTGCAGATGTTTTTCTCGCCCTTCAAGCCGACTTTCAAATGAAACGTGAAGCCCTTTGCCCGCGAGAATGGATGTGCCGTCATCTGGATCAAGATTAATTTTCCCCGTATCACCCTCTCCAATGCGGCAACCTTTTTTCAAGGTTTTTCCAGTTTTCCGATCAAAAACGTAAAAGAAAACGGTTTTCTGCTGATTGGCAAATGTTAGGGAGCAGCCGGCGATGAACCGCTCCGACGTAAACCCTAAAAAGTGAAAATGGACAAAGCGTCTTTCCCGCTCAGAAGGGGGGAGCATTGTTCTAAAGGGCGTGCGCAACGGGTAATCTTGATAGTTGATATTTCCAACAGGACTTTCGAATTTCCCAAATGGGACTTTGCCGTTGTTTTGCAAGAACTGCTTTTGCATCAGTATCCTCCCCCTTTTTTGAGAGTATCATTGCTGAGTTTTCAGGGGATCACAATAGCGGCTTTTGGCAGGCCTTTTCTATTCGGCGGCGGCGGGCATCTCCAGATTGATGAGTTCTTGGATTTCAGAGCGGCAGGATCCGCAATTCGTACCGGCTTTCAAACACTCGCCAATGGCTGTGGTTGTCCTGCAACCGCTTTCGGTAATGGCCGATCGGATTTGATTTTGCCCAACTGAAAAACAAGAGCAGACAATTGCACCGATATCGGGCGTATCAGCCGGTGGACGTCCTGCGACCACACGGTGGCGAAGAAACACATTTTCAAACGATTGACCAAGCTGATCAGCGATCCATGATCTGGAAATATCTATGGCATTGGCCGATAGATAAAGCGCGCCTGTGAGCTGGTCACCGTTAAATGCAGCATATCGGCTCGCGCCGGTGCATCGGTCTGTATAGGTAATGAGGTCATCTGTATTTAGCAGGCGAGTTGCATACTCTAGCGGATTAAATATCTGGTTTTTAAGGGCTAACTCTATCCGCCATCCGCCGGTACATTTAGCAGCTGACCAGTAATCGGCAGGCAAGGCTGAGGGTTTTTCCTGAACGATCATAAACCCATGAAGTGCAACCTTATAAGGTCGAATGGTGCAAGGGGTGTTCTTTGACGCTGGCTGACCCGAATAGGGATCAACAATTGCTGGGATGAGTGTGTCTACGCGCCCATTAGATGCAAACTCATCTGTCCAGTGGATAGGCACGAAAATACTGCCGCTTTGCACTTTGTCTGTGATGCAAGCCCGCACGATAATTGAAGAAAGGTCACTTGAAACTTCAACTAAATCTGCGTCATTTATCTTCAATCTACGCGCATCTATTGGATGAATTTCTGCAAAGGGTTCGGTTAGATGTTGGGACAATCTGGCGCTTTTACCCGTGCGTGTCATGGTGTGCCAATGATCGCGAACCCGTCCGGTATTTAGGGTGTAGGGGTACTTGTCACATGTCTTAGGTTCTTGTGCGCTTGCTTGAGTTTGAAAACGCGCTTTTCCATTGGGGGTGAAGAAATTACCATCTGCAAAAAATCGGCTATCAGCAGGGTCACATTTGCGCGTAAGGGGCCATTGTAACGGCGGCATTTCTGCATATTCAACATCAGAATAATCTGCCATAACGCCAATATCGAAGTCGCGCGTTCCGTTATTCTCAGATGCAGATAGTGCTGCGAATTCCCGCGCAATGTCAGCGCTTTTAGTATAGGCAAAGTCGCTTTCAAATCCCATGCGTTTTGCAATTTCAGTGAACTGCCACCAGTCTGCTTTTGCATCCCCAGGGGCTGTTAAAAAGGCCCGTTGCCGTGACATTCGGCGTTCGGAATTTGTAACCAACCCCTCTTTTTCTCCCCACCCGAGGCTTGGAAGTTTGACATGGGCCAGTGCTGTCGTGTCCGTCTGAGATTGAATGTCTGAGACAACGACAAAAGGGCATGCCTGCAGAGCCGACTTTACAAAATTTGCATCTGGAAGGCTGTCCACTGGGTTCGTTGCCATGATCCAGATAGCTTTAATTTGGCCGCTCATCACCGCCTTGAACATATCCACTGCTTTGAGGCCGGGTTTTTGGGGGATGGTGGGTGAATTCCAGAAGGATTGCACGATTGTCCGGTGGCCTTGGTTTTCGATGTCCATGTGACAGGCAAGCATATTGGCAAGGCCGCCAACTTCACGGCCGCCCATGGCATTGGGCTGGCCCGTAATGGAAAATGGCCCCATTCCAGGGCGTCCAATGCGTCCTGTTGCCAAATGACAATTAAGGATGGCATTGACTTTATCTGTCCCAGAAACAGATTGGTTTACGCCTTGGCTATAGACAGTGACTGTTTTTTCAGTTTTTCCAAATAATTCGTAGAATTGCTGAATTGCGGGCAATGTTAGTCCGGTCTGACGAACGAATTCGGCCTCTGTATGAGAGGTCGCAGCATCCAATGCATTTTCAAAACCCGTTGTATGTTGATCAATATACTGAGTGTTGAGGAGTGAATTCTTCGCCAAATAAGATAACAGACCTTGAAATAGAGCAACATCCCCATCGGCCTTAATCGGAAGATGAAGATCCGCCATATCAGCGGTCATAGTCCGCCTTGGATCTACAAGAACAACCTTCATTTCAGGCCGGGCAGCTTTCGCGGCGACAATACGCTGGTAAATAACAGGATGGCACCACGCCAAGTTCGACCCGACAAGGACAATAACATCGGCAAGTTCCAGATCTTCGTATGTGCCGGGCACTGTATCAGAGCCAAAAGTCTGCTTGTGCCCCGCCACACTTGAGGACATGCACAGGCGGGAATTTGTATCGATATTACCAGAACCGATATACCCTTTCATCAGCTTGTTGGCGACGTAATAGTCTTCGGTTAGCAACTGACCAGAGACATAAAAGGCAACTGAGTCAGGGCCATGAGCCCTTATGGTTTCCTTGAATTTATCGGCCACATGGTCAAGGGCTGTGTCCCAAGTGGTTTGGGTGCCAAGGATTTCAGGGTGCAGCAGCCGTCCCGATAAATCCAAGGTTTCACCCAAGGCGGATCCTTTTGAACAAAGCCTGCCAAAGTTAGCTGGATGATCTGGATCGCCTTTTATATCAATTGTTCCTGCGCTGGTTTTCGTTGCCAGAACACCGCACCCGACACCGCAATAGGCACAAGTGGTTTTGACCGTTTCACCAACATGGACATCTTTTTGCATTATTGGGCGCCGCTGCTTGATGCCTGCAGTCCAAGCAGGATGTCATCGCCGTCCTGTTTGATGGGGAAACTTAATGTTGACCCTTCGTCCGGCCCTTGAACTTCCCCGGTCTCGAGCGAGATCACCCAGTTATGAAGCGGGCAAGTGACACAGCCGTCATGGACAATCCCTTGGCTTAAGGGACCGTTTTTGTGTGGGCATTTGTCTTCGAGAGCAAAGACTTTATCGTCGGCGCTTCTGAACAGAGCGATGGTCATATCACCGTTTTTAACGCATCTGGAACCGCGTTTTGGAATGTCTGACAGTTTGCAGATTCTAATCCAGTTTTTCTGAAATGCATTCATTCTGCTGCTTCCTGTCCGAAAATCGCGATGGGATTAAACTCATGTTTGTCTTTACCTGAAACCCGTTCTGACCATGGATCATGCTGGGCAAATTTTTGAGAGTAGACAAAGCGTTGGTACAGGTTTTTACGCCCTATATCATCGTCAAGGATTTGGCTTCGAATTGCATCTACTCCGACACGTTTTGCCCATTTGTAAATACGCTCCAGATAATGACCTTGCTCGCGGTACAACTGAGTTAGCGCGACAATATATTCGAGGGCTTCATCTTCGCTTGAAGCATGACCAAGAAGCTCGGTACCTTTGATATCCAAGCCCGCAGCGCCCGCGAAGTGAATGTCATATCCAGAATTCACGCAAATCACACCAATGTCTTTACAGGTGGCTTCTGAACAATTTCGAGGGCAACCGGAGACTGCCAATTTCAATTTTGCAGGCGTCCAAGACCCCCACATGAATTTTTCAATCCGAATGCCGAAACCTGTTGAATCTTGGGTCCCAAAGCGGCACCAGTCGGATCCCACGCAGGTCTTAACAGTGCGCAAGCCTTTGGCATATGCTTGTCCGGAGACAAAACCTGCATCACCAAGATCAGACCAAACACCCAGTAAATCTTCCTTTTTAACGCCCAGCATATCAATGCGCTGACCACCAGTAACTTTCACCGCGGGGATATCAAATTTATCAACAACATCGGCGATTGCGCGCAGCTCGTCAGAGGATGTCATGCCGCCCCACATGCGAGGAACCACAGAATAAGTGCCATCTTTTTGAATGTTTGCGTGAACGCGCTCGTTGATATAGCGAGACTGGTAATCGTCCTCATATTCGCCGGGCCAGTCGCTTACCAGGTAGTAATTGAGAGCAGGTCGGCACTTTGCGCAGCCACATGATGTCTTCCATTCAAGCTCCTGCATGACAGCTGGAATAGATTTCAGACCTTTGACCTGAATTAACCGGCGAACATCATCATGCCCAAGGTCAGTGCAGGGACAAACGGCAGCAACTTTTGACGGATCAAACGTATCCCCCAAAGTCACACTCATCAATTGTTCCACTAACCCAGTACACGTTCCGCAGGAGGCTGAGGCTTTGGTGTGGGATCGAACTTCATTAAGAGTGGTTAGCTTTTTGTCGGTGATGGCAGTTACGATTGCGGATTTACAAATGCCGTTACAGCCACAAATTTCTGCATCATCGGGCAGGGCTGCAACGGCTTGCATCGGGTCCAGCAATGCGCCGCCTTGATAGGCTTGTCCGAAAATCAGGCTTTCGCGCATTTTGGAAATATCAGTTCCTTTTTTAAGCAAATCAAAGAACCAAGGACCGTCAGTTGTCTCTCCGTATTGAACCGCACCAATGATCCGGTTTTCTTTTAGAACTAAACGCTTGTAGATACCTTGCGCCGCATCTCTTAGAACGATTTCTTCTCTGTCGTCGGCCTCCGCAAAATCACCAGCAGAATAAAGATCCACGCCGGTGACTTTCAGTTTTGTCGCTGTGACAGATCCGGTAAACTCAGCGTTGCCGCCGGTCAGGTTTTTGGCAAGAACCTTCGCCATCTCATATAACGGTGCCACAAGACCGTAGCAGTCACCGCGATGTTCTGCGCATTCACCAAGGGCATATACATCTGGATCAGATGTTTGCATTTTATCGTCCACAAGTATGCCGCGATTGCAATCGATGTTAGCGTTTTTTGCAAGACTGAATGATGGACGAATGCCAACCGCCATAATGACGATGCTTGCGTCAATCACAGTGCCGTCGTCTAAGGTAATGCCTGAAACGCGCCCATCTTTACCCAAAATTGCCTTGGAATTGACTTCAGTTAGGACCTCAATCCCCTTGGCTTTGATGGCCTTCTCAAGCAAGTACCCCGCTGCAGGGTCCAATTGCCGTTCCATTAAGGTCGGCATCAAGTGAAGGACAGTTACATCCATTCCACGCGCTTTAAGACCTGCTGCGGCTTCTAATCCAAGGAGGCCACCGCCGATGACAACTGCTCGGCCTTTGGATTTTGCAGCCGTTAGCATGGCGTCCACATCATCCAAGTCGCGGTATACTAAAACGCCGTCTAGATCATGGCCGGGAAGTGGTATAATGAACGGATTAGAGCCTGTGGCGATGACTAATTTGTCATAAGAGGCAACAACGCCCGCCTCTGATGTAACCGTCTTTAATTCACGGTCAATTTCAGTAATTTTGGCGCCTTTGAGCAAAGTTACATTATTTGCCTCATACCAAGCATCATCATGGGTGATGATATCTTCGTATGTTTTCTCGCCAGAAAGAACCGGAGATAGCATCAATCTGTTATAGTTGACCCGAGGTTCGGCGTTGAAAATAGTAACGTCATAGGCGGTTGCGTCTTCTTCGAATAAATGTTCCAGCATCCTGCCGGGTGCCATGCCATTTCCGATAATTACAAGTTTTTGTGTCATTTTTCTCTCTTCCTTTAAATGGCAAAGGATGCAGGTTCAGATTTGCCTGAGTTTTGTCTGGAAATCCGGGTTTCCCGTTTCTCGCGGATAGATTGAAGTTGATCTTCGCTTGGGTTTGCACCGCCTTCGTAGACTTCCAAGAAACTCAAAAGTTCTTCTCGGTAGGCGTAGTAATCAGGATGTTCGAGTAATGCTTTGCGAGATCGCGGACGCGGAAGGTCAACTTCCATTATGTTGCCGATTTTCGCATTTGGCCCGTTAGACATCATCACCACACGGTCAGCTAACAGAATGGCTTCATCAACATCATGAGTGACACAAATTGCTGTGACTTTGGTGCGCTTCCAGACGTCCATTAGAACGTCTTGCAATTCCCACCTGGTCAGGCTGTCCAGCATCCCAAACGGCTCATCCAGTAATAAAAGTTTTGGAGACAGGGCAAATGCACGGGCAATGCCGACACGTTGGCGCATTCCGTTTGAAAGGCCCGCAGCCATCTTATGCATGGAATCCCCGAGGCCAACACGAGAGAGATAGTATTCAACAACTTCAGCCCGCTCTGTTTTTGTGGCTTTTGGATAGACCCGCTCCACCCCCAGAGACACATTGTCGTAGGCGGTCATCCAAGGCAGCAAAGACGGTGCTTGGAATACAACAGCACGATCTGGACCAGCTTTCGTCACGTGCGTGCCGTCCAGAATTATAGCACCTTCTGATATTTTGTTGAGGCCCGACACCATCGATAAAACAGTAGACTTCCCGCATCCGGAATGACCGATGACAGAAATAAATTCGCCCTTTTTAATTTTGAGATCAAACCCATCCACAACCGTAAGCGGGCCGTTGGTCGTTGGGTAGATTTTGGTTGTCTGACTAAACTCAACATAGCGATCAGATCGGGTGGATATAGCCGCTTCACTATACGCCGCCGGTATCTTCTCGTTCCGTGTGATGGGGACGATATTGGGCAGATACTTTTCAGTGACTTTTCCGCCCGCCCGTTCTGCGCCCAACGCCATTAGGTATTCGGTAATCTCGCCCCGAATTTTGATGAATTCAGCATCGTCATTCATGGAAGCACGGTCTCTAGGGCGGGGCAGTGAGATTTTAAACTCTTTTCCCAATGTCGCATTTGGTCCGGGTTTTAAAGGAATAACGCGATCGGCTAGTAAAATGGCTTCATCCACATCATTGGTGATGAGGATGATTGTCTTTTTTTCCTTCTGGGAGATATCTGCGAACTCGTCCTGCAATTTGGATCGGGTTAGCGCATCCAAAGCAGATAAAGGCTCGTCCAGCAGAAGAACTTCAGGCTGAGTGGCAAGGGCACGGGCCACCGAAACACGTTGCCGCATGCCGCCTGATAACTCGTTTGGTTTACGGTGCCTCGCATGTTTCAGGCCAACCATTTCGATGTATTTATCACAAAGGGCGCGTCGTTCCTTCTTAGGTTTCTTCTTGAGGACAGCATCGACAGCCAGTTCAATATTGGCCTGAACCGTCATCCACGGCATGAGCGAGTAGGACTGGAAAACAACGCCCATATGGGTGCTAGGTTCGGTGACTTGCTTGCCTTGGAAAATAACGCCGCCCTGATCAGGTTTAATAAGACCTGCAAGGGCAGAAATCAGAGTGGTTTTTCCAGATCCTGAAAACCCGACGATGGCAATAAACTCGCCTTGTTCGACTTTCAAATTAATGTCTGAGAGCACTTCTGTTCGGGTTCCGCCATGGTCAAAATGTTTTGACAGACCTGATATTTCTAAAATCGGCATGGCAATTCCTAACGGTTTGACGAGAAGGTAAAGGCTTGTTGAAGGGTGTACATAACCCGGTCCAACAGGAAGCCGATGATGCCAATGGTCAGGACAGCCACAATTATTTTGGCGAGGGATTGGGAAGATCCATTTTGGAACTCGTCCCATACGAATTTACCAAGTCCCGGGTTTTGGGCGAGCATTTCAGCTGCGATTAAAACCATCCATCCAACGCCCAATGATAGGCGCAGCCCTGTGAAGATCAGCGGAAGCGACGATGGGAGGACTAACTTAGTGACGGTTTTATATGTCGGTAGCTGTAAAACGCGGCCCACATTCATCAAGTCTTTATCAACGGACGCAACGCCCAATGCCGTATTAATCAGGGTCGGCCATAAAGAACACAGCGTTACCGTTACAGCAGACACGACCAATGATTTTGGAAAGAAGGATGTTGGATTTGCATAGGCTGCCGACACAATCATAGTCACGATGGGCAACCATGCCAGTGGCGACACAGGTTTGAAAATCTGAATGAGCGGGTTTATGGCTCCGTTTACAGTTTTTGATAAACCGGAGGCGATACCAAGGGGAATTGCTATGGCTGTCGCAATTATAAAACCCAACCCAACAGTAAACAAAGATGTGAATATCTGGTCAATATAGGTGGGCTTCCCAGTGTATTTGCGCTGCTTGACTTTGTCGGCCTTGCCCGCGGCAATTAGCTTCGCGTTCCGTTTTGCTTGCCGTTCAAAGAAAACATCTGCTTTTCCCCGTTCACGAACATGATCATCCCATAAGTTAAGCGTTTGCTCCCATACGGCCATAGGGCCAGGAATGGTTCCAAGTGAAGTGGTCACTTTTGGCGCTAAAACGCCCCATGCCACGAGAAACAAAATGATCCCGGTCAGCGGAATAATGAGCACGCGGCGCAGCTCCACAAGTTGTTCCTTGGCGTCGTCACCCGCCGCTATTTTCAACAGAGGCGTTATCCATGAAAAACCTAACGCATCCAGCCATCCGGAGGCCGCATTGATTTTAGAAAAAATCTTCTCCTGACGGGCCTTTTTCTTGTCAGCAGCTTCTATGTTTTTAACTGGTGATACTGTGGAGGAGGACATGTTATTTTCCTTGTTATTTGGTAATGCCGGAGATGCAACAGATCGCATCTCCGTATCGGTATTAGTCCCGGATAATCGCGCCAGCTTTGATGGTCTCGTTTGATTTCAAGCCGATGGTTTGTGTATTGATATAGGCGTTAGGGGTTTTGCCGTCATATTCAATGCCATCGATAAAGGCGGACGTGGGCGCGCGATATCCATCGGTTTTCCACGGAAAGTCGGCTTCATCCACATGACCCTCTGTCACCAGCAGTTGAGCGGCCTTCAGGTATATGTTGGGCAAATAGACAGATTTAGAAACATCCGCATACCATTGATCTGATTTGGCTTCGGGAATTTGCCCCCAGCGGCGCATCTGGGTGAGGTACCAAATAGCATCCGAGTAGTAAGGATAAGTGGCATAATAGCGATAGAAAACGTTGAAGTCCGGAAGGTCGCGCCTGTCGCCTTTTTCATACTCGAATGTACCGGTCATTGAATTTGCAATAACCTCTTTATCTGCCCCGACATATTCAGAGCGAGAAAGGATCTCTACGGCTTCTAACCGGTTGGCTCCTTTATTTTCATCCAGCCATTTCGCGGCACGAATGAGCGCTTTAGTGAGGGCCAATGTGGTATTTGGGTTTTTCTCGGTAAAGCCTTTTGTTAACCCAAAGACTTTCTCCGGATTGTTTTTCCAAATTTCGTAGTCGGTGATAACGGGAACACCAATATTCTTAAAGACGGCTTGTTGGTTCCAGGGCTCGCCTACGCAGTAACCGTTTAAAGTTCCCGCTTCCATGGTTGTGGGCATTTGCGGTGGGGGCGTCACAGACAAAAGGGCGTCTGCTTGTATTTGTCCGCTCGTGTCGTTGGGCCCGTAAAAGCCGGGGTGAATATTGCCCGAAGCTAGCCAATACCGAAGTTCATAATTATGAGTGGAAACCGGAAACACCATGCCCATGTTGAAAGGCTTGCCTTGATCATGAAACTGATCCACGACTTTCTTAAGCGCATCAGCTTTAATGGGGTGGATAGGCTTACCGTCAGCATCATGGGGCAGATGTTCTTTCATCATCGCCCAGACTTCATTTGAAACTGTTATGGCATTACCGTTTAAGTCCATTGAAAAGGGAGTGACGATATGGGCTTTGGTACCATATCCAATTGTGGCAGCAAGGGGCTGACCTGCGAGCATATGTGCGCCGTCGAGCTCACCCGTGATTACGCGATCAAGCAGAACCTTCCAGTTGGCCTGAGGCTCTAATGTGACGTATAGGCCTTCATCTTCGAAATACCCTTTTTCATAGGCGATTGCGAGGGGAGCCATATCCGTCAGTTTTATGAAGCCGAGCTTCAACTCATCTTTCTCAACATCCAGCATTTCAGCAGACGCTGAACCGAGGAGGTTGAGAGAGGATGCGGCTATCACTGCGGTTGCTATAATTAGTTTGCGGCGCAGGTCATCGAAAGACTTCATTAAATCACTCCGTAAGACAATGATCAGCAGCAACAACTACTGACAAATAAACCGAACTCGACATCGGGAAAATGCCAGGATCGCTTGATGCCAGGTTCATTGCATGGGGCATGCCAATTTTGAAGAAGTGATTATTTTTAATTATATAACAACATGTTAAACGGAAAATATGGTTGCTATTATTTTTCAAATGCTGAGCTGGATGCTCATTTTTTGTGCAGCGCACAAAAGTTAGGCGATTTTCCTTCAGTCGAAGCAAGGTGAGTCGTTTTATTTAGGATTTTCCCATCTCCAGTAAATCGGCCTACTTTGAGGTTAGGTAAAAAAACACCGTAAAAAGAAGCGAAAAATTTGGAAAATCACGAAAATAATGGGGCTCCGTGCCGTGTTTTCTACCTTTTGGGGAAATAAAAAATAATTATTCGTGCCAGTACAAAGACGAGGCTAAAATTTCTTGTTAGTTCACATGCGATGTGCAAGTGTTTTCCCATGAAAATGAAATCAAACTGAAACATTTCGAAAATTAGGGGGATAATATGAAATTGAAGAATTTGGCACTTGGTGCAGCGGCTACATTGCTCGCATCCGTGATGGCTTCCACCAGCTCATATGCTGCAGAATGTGCACGCGGAACATTGGATACTCGTTACTGTGATGTAGACGGTGATTTGCTTGCTGATACACCTACTGATGCGTCTAAACTACTTGATCCATCAACACTTGTATTTGCGTACACTCCTGTTGAAGATCCGGCTGTTTACAAAGAAGCATGGAGCGATTTCCTAACTCATATGGAAAAAGTAACTGGTAAAAAGGTTCAATTTTTCCCAGTTCAAAGCAATGCAGCACAAATCGAAGCTATGCGTTCTGGTCGTTTGCATATTGCCGGCTTTAACACAGGTTCAAACCCGCTTGCTGTAAACTGCGCTGGTTTTAATCCGTTTACAATTATGGCATCTGCTGATGGAAATTTCGGATATGAAATGGAAATCATTACATACCCAGGCAGTGGCATTAATAAAGTTGAAGATATTAAAGGCAAACAGCTTGCTTTCACATCTCCAACATCAAATTCTGGCTTTAAAGCACCTTCTGCCATTTTGAAAGCTGATTTCAACATGGAAGCAAAGCGCGACTTTGAACCAGCATTCTCTGGCAAGCACGACAATTCAATTCTTGGCGTTGCGAATAAAGATTACCCTGCAGCCTCTATCGCAAACTCAGTGATGCACCGGATGCTCAAGCGTGATGTGATTAAGGCAGAACAGATTAAATCTATCTATAAATCACAAACATTCCCAACTACCGGTTTTGGTGTTGTCTACAACTTGAAGCCAGAGCTTAAAGCGAAAATCCAAGAAGCATTCTTCACTTTCGAATGGGCTGGATCTTCTCTTGAGAAAGAGTTCTCTAAATCAAACGAAGCTCAATTCTTGGAAATGACATACAAAAAATTCTGGGATGTTATTCGTAAAATTGACGCTGCAAATAATGTTAAATACACTTGTAAATAAGTGATCAATCTAACCGTGAGCGGTTTTCGCTCACGGTTTTTTCTTGGCGTGTGTGTGGGTTATAATGCTTCAAATTAAAAAACTGACAAAAAAATATCCAACTGGTGATCTCGCTTTAACCGCGGTCGATTTGGAAATCCCTGAAGGGCAAGTACTCGCCCTCATCGGCCCGTCCGGCGCTGGTAAAAGTACGCTTATTCGGTGCATCAACAGACTTGTTGAACCAACAAGCGGCTCGGTCACCCTTAAAGGGGAAAATATCACAACGCTTGGATCGCGCGGCTTGCGCGCTGCCCGTCGTAAAATGGGAATGATTTTCCAAGAATACGCGTTGGTTGAACGACTAACCGTTATGGAAAACGTATTGTCTGGCCGATTGGGATATGTCGGATTCTGGCGCAGTTTTTTACGTAAATACCCGCAATCAGATATCGATGAAGCCTTTCGGCTTTTAGACCGCGTAGGCCTATTGCATATGGCTGATAAGCGTGCGGATGAGCTTTCTGGTGGTCAACGGCAACGTGTTGGTATTGCTCGGGCGCTTATTCAAGATCCCGATTTGTTGTTGGTGGACGAGCCGACCGCATCGCTTGATCCAAAAACGTCTCGCCAAATTATGCGTCTCATTTGCGAATTGTGCAAAGAACGCGGGTTGGCCGCAATCATTAATATTCACGACGTGGCTTTGGCACAAATGTTTGTGCAGCGCGTTGTTGGCTTGAAACTCGGAGAGCTAGAGTTCGACGGATCTCCTGATCAATTAACACCTGATGTTCTGACGTCCATTTATGGTGAAGAAGATTGGGAAGCGACAATCGAAAAAGTTGACGAGGAAGACGCATGAGTACGGCAGTACTTACCGACGTAACTCTCGATCAACGATTGGGGACTGCGTGGAAAAAACCAAACTTTATCAAGAACCCAATTTTGCGCTGGACCCTTTTCATCGGCGCCATTGTGTACCTTATTCTGGCTTATAACTCTATCGACGTAAACTGGTCGCGGGTTAGCGAAGGTCTCATACGGGGCTGGAAATTTGTTGTGGCGTTTGCCAACCCTGATTTCTTTTCTCGCGGAACGGATATCCGGGAGGGTTTAATTGAAAGTGTAATTATGACCGTGACTTCTACGGTTGTTGGTATTGCAATTTCAATACCCATCGGACTTGGTGCCGCCCGGAATATCGCGCCGCTGCCCATCTATATAGTTTGCCGGGGTATCGTTGCTCTGTCACGAGCGCTTAACGAAATCATTGTTGCTATTTTAATGGTGGCGATTTTTGGCTTTGGCCCTCTCGCTGGCTTCATCACGTTGAGTTTTGCAACCATTGGCTTCCTTGCCAAATTGCTTGCTGAAGAAATTGAAGACATGAACAAGGTTCAGGCTGAAGCTGTGAAAGCCACAGGGGCATCTTGGATGCAGTGGATTAACTATGGCGTACAGCCGCAAGTTATGCCGCGTCTTGTGGGACTTTCAATTTACCGGCTGGATATTAATTTCCGTGAATCTGCCGTTTTGGGTCTTGTGGGCGCTGGTGGTATCGGTGCAACTCTAAACACAGCGTTTGATCGATATGAATTTGATACGGCGGCAGCCATTTTGCTGATGATTATCGGAACTGTCATGGTTCTTGAATATTTATCAGGCGTCATTCGGAAGAAGGTACAGTAATGCCAGTTTCAGAAAATTCTACAGGTTTAAAAGTCTGGCAAATACGGGACCGAAACCAAACCTTGAAACGCTGGTTTGGGTATTTGTTAGCAGTCGCAGCCTTCATGTGGTGCTGGAAGCAAATTTCAGACGTAACAACTTGGTATTTCGTGTGGGACGCTCCTCGAATTGCCGCAGATATTGGCTCGCGGGCGATGCCGCCACGCTGGGACTATATGGGTGAGCTATGGGTTCCTATTTGGGACACATTAAACATTGCGACACTGGGAACGTTACTTGCCTTAATTATGGCTGTTCCAGTTGCCTTTCTCGCGGCGAGTAATACAACACCGAGTAAGACTTTTGTGCGACCTGTTGCGTTGTTCATTATTGTCTCTACACGGTCTATTAATTCCCTGATCTGGGCGTTGTTATTGGTCTCAATTATCGGACCAGGTGTTGCTGCGGGACTTGTGGCCATTGCTATTCGCTCCATCGGGTTTTGTGCAAAACTACTGTATGAAGCCATTGAGGAGATCGACGTTAAACAAGTCGAAGCCATTACGGCTACGGGCGCGTCTCGTTGGCAGGTAATGGTGTATGGGATCGTTCCGCAGATATTACCGTCATTTGCAGGTATTACTGTTTTCCGGTGGGATATTAATATTCGCGAGTCTACGGTTCTTGGGCTTGTGGGTGCTGGCGGAATTGGACTTCAACTGAGTTCATCTCTAAACGTACTGGCATGGCCACAAGTTACATTGATCCTTCTTGTGATCCTTGTGGCTGTCGTTTTGGGCGAATGGGTATCAGCAAAGGTGCGCGGTGCAATTATCTAAATATTTTGAAGACCTGTTCCCCCGTTTAAACGGGGAACAGGCTTTCGAGCTTTATGAGGATGTAAAAGATAAACTTCCTCAAGGCAATTTTCCTGCCGCCTCTTTCAGAAAAAAATCGCTTTTAGAGGTTGCCGATGAGGTGGACACATTTGTGTTTGATGCCTTTGGCGTGTTGAATGTGGGCGAGACAACGATCGATGGCGCCATCCAACGGATAGCGGACCTGCGTGCACTGAAAAAGAATGTTTTTGTTCTGACCAATGCTGCCAGTTACAATAAGGTAGATGCCTTCAATAAATTCGAAGGGCTTGGCTTTGACTTTTCTGAAAATGAAATTGTGTCCAGCCGGAATGCCGCGGAAATCGCTCTGGAATCCTTCGGTGCCGATACTCTTTGGGGCGTTGCCGCTACGAGCAAGTTTAACGCTTCGGAGCTTCCTCAAAAGTCCATTAAACTGACAGATAACGTGCAAGATTATGACGCTGCAGACGCGTTTCTGTTTTTATCTGTCCAAGATTGGAATGCCTCTCGCCAAACCATGTTAGAGAAGTCACTTACGGGTCACAAGAGACCGGTAATCGTTGCAAACCCGGACATTGTTGCTCCGCGAGGAGATGTTTTTTCCACTGAGCCTGGCTATTTTGGACACCGCCTTATGCGTCTTTTAGACAGTGACGTGCAGTTCCACGGCAAACCTTTTCCATCGGTCTTTGAAATTGTTGAGAATAGACTAGGCCGTGAAAATATGGATCCGAGCCGCGTTTGTATGGTGGGCGATACGCTTCATACTGATGTGCTTGGCGGGGCCGCGCGGGGTTGGAAAACGGCACTTGTCACTGATCACGGTTTATTCAAAGGCCTTGATCCGAACGTGTATATTGATAAAAGCGGCATAAAACCCAACTGGTTAGTAGGATCAATTTAACACGGCAAGGCTTCTATTGGCTGAAATCGTTTGTTGGATTATTCTAAAGGAATACCTTTAAATCGAAGCAATGGGAGAAGATTATGCCTTCAGCCAGTAAAAAAATCATGTTTACCAGTGCCACCGGTGAACAGCTTGCAGGCCGATTAGATCTGCCCGATGGGACGCCGAAGGCATATGCGCTCTGGGCACATTGTTTTAGTTGCACGAAAGATATCTTCGCAGCCTCTCGCGTTGCCAATGGATTGACAGCGCAAGGGATCGCTGTGCTTCGGTTTGATTTTACAGGCCTTGGGGCGAGTGAGGGTGATTTTGCTAATACAAATTTTTCATCCAACGTAGATGACCTTGTTGCAGCGTCCAATTTCCTAAGAGAAAACTATCAGGCTCCCAAGATGTTAATCGGCCATTCGCTGGGAGGCGCCGCGGTACTTGCTGCCGCATCAAAGGTTCCGGAGGCAGAAGCCGTTTGTACAATTGGCGCGCCAGCAGACCCCGCGCATGTTGCGCATAATTTTCAAAGCTCGCGCGCAGAGATCGATGAGCATGGAGAAGCTGAAGTGCTTCTGTCTGGAAGACCGTTTCGAATTAAAAAACAGTTTTTGGAAGACATTGAAGGTCAAAAATTGGAGCGGGATATTGCAAACTTAAAAAAGGCGTTGCTGGTCTTCCACTCTCCCATTGATAATATAGTTGGCGTTGAAAATGCCGGAACAATCTTTCAGGCTGCGAAACATCCAAAAAGCTTTGTCTCGCTTGATACAGCTGATCATCTTTTAAGCAATAAAGAAGATGCTGCCTATGTTGCTAATGTTATAGGAGCTTGGGCGGCTCGCTATATTAACCTGTCCAGCGGCGAACTGCCGTTACCAAAAGCGGCGCCCGGAACTGTTGTTGTTGCAGAAACAGGTCAAGGCAAATTCACCAATGCCATATCGGTTGGGGGGAAGCACCAGTTGATCGCAGATGAGCCGCCATCGGTGGGTGGCACGGATACGGGACCAACGCCATATGATTACCTGCTGGCGGGTCTGGGCGCGTGCAAGGCAATGACGATGCGCATGTATGCCGACCGTAAAGGCTTCGCGCTTGATCGTGCTGTCGTGACCCTAAAACATGACAAGATACATGCAACCGATTGTGAAGCTTGCGAGACCGAAGGCGGCCGCATCGATCAGATCACCGTTGAAATTGACGTGCAGGGGGATCTGGACGAGGCGACGCGGCAACAAATTATCGATATAGCTGACAAATGCCCTGTCCACCGGACACTTCATTCGGAAGTTAGTATTATCAGCAAACAGAGTTAGTTGGTTAGGTAGGCGTTCCCTATTTTGGAAAGACGTGCTTCTTGTGCGGTTTTGGCGATGGTATGAAGTTTTGAGACGTCGCGGATCAGCATCTTGGTTTCCGGTCGTTGTTGGCGGTCACTGAGTTCAGAAAGGTCTTCCAAAGCTTTGTAGCATTGGATGCTTTGTTGGCGGAAACCCAGCTGAAGTGCGATCAAGTCCTGAAAGTTTGTATCTGCTGCATCTGCCGTGGTTGCTAAATGTAGCGCAACTACATTTAAGGCCTGTAATTGGGTGATTATTTCTCCGATCTTTTTAGATGCCTCGGCGTCAATCTCTTCTGTTAAATCTTTCAGTAGCCGGTCCAGGCAGCCAACATGTGCCGATGCTCCAATGGCGTCTTCAACCGCGCGCATGCGAAGGGAGGTTTGCTCAAATGCCTGCCCCTCAACTCCGATTAAGTTATCAGCAGGAACTGCGCAATCCTTTAACAGTATGCCGCCGTGCGGGCACGGGTGTAGGAAATCCAATTCAACGCCGGCGGTTCGCTCCAACCCAGCATTTTCTTCCGGAACCAAAATGGCGCTGAATTCCTTTCGACCTTCCGCTTCCTGAGTGATCGCAAGAACGATGAAGTAATTTGCCAAGGGTGCATTCGTGAGGAATGTTTTCTCACCGGTCAAGATGAAATTCTCTCCGTCGCGGTCGGCTCTGGTTTTCAAAAGCTTGGGATGTGCGCCGGCACCGGGTTCAGATATTGCAACAGCCAGTGTTTTGTCTCCGCGCGCAATGGCTGGAAGGAGCTCTTGTTTCATATTGTCAGATGCTCTGTCAGCAATATGCAGTTTTGCAAGCAACCAATGAGACATGAACACCATGGTGACACCCGGAACGCCGCCAACTTTATTCAAAAGATATGCCGCCTTCGATAGGGTTACATAACTAGCCCCTAGGCCGCCGTAAACAGTTGGGATAGCAAGGACAGAAAGTCCAGATTTACCGAACGCTGCCCACAAGTCTGTTGGGAAATGCGGCGCAGTTATCAGAGTAGCTCTGTTTGGGGCAATATAGATCTCTGCAAATTCTTCGATTTGTTTTAAGGCGGCCGCTTCTGCTTGCGATGAGACGTTCATATCCGGGTCCATTTATTATTGTTGTTACCTGCATATCTTTGGATGCTATATCTTTATTAATCTTGGCTATGATATAGCGATGTTATCGTACGACATTAGTGGGTTTGACAGTTAAGGGAAGAGTTTATGCTAACACCTGCAATACTGGATGTGGCTCTTACAGCCTTCGTTACATTGTTTGTTATTGTTGATCCTCTTGGGTTGCTCCCCATTTTCATCAGCTTGACCAAAGGCAGTAGTGTTCCCCATCAACGCCGCATGGCCATAAAGGGAGTTCTTATTGGCGGGGCTATGCTGCTATTCTTTGCACTGCTCGGCGATAGGTTCCTTGGATTGCTCGGCGTTGGTTTGCCGTCTTTTCGAATTGCAGGCGGTGCTATGTTGTTTTTGATGGCATTGGAAATGGTGTTTGATAAACGCAGCCAGCGGCGGGAAAGTCGCGCTGAGGATATGAAAGATGAAGTGGAAGGGGAGAGTGCCTTCGACGATATTTCTGTGTTCCCACTGTCAATTCCACTCATTTCAGGTCCCGGTGCAATTGCATCGATTATGCTGCTGATGAGTGCTAACCGAGACAATCTTGTTCACCAAGCAACAGTTCTAATCGTTCTGGCGTTGGTCTTGGTCATTGTCCTTATTCTTTTCTTCTTGGCCCCGCGCTTAGAAAAAATCATGGGAACAACGTTCACACAAATCGTCTCCCGTGTCCTTGGTGTTATTCTTGGGGCGCTGGCTATTCAATATATCATTGATGGTATAAAGCTCAGTTTTTTAGTTTGATGGTGATTTAGTGTCTCTTCCTTTAGTGATTGCACCGAGCCCAGTTTTTAAACAGAAAGCTGATAAGGTTTTAGTGGTGGATGAAAGTGTCCGGCAGATCATCTCTGATATGTTCGCGACACTTTACGCCGAAAAAGGCCTTGGGCTTGGGGCTAACATGGTTGGCATCCTGAAGCAGATCATTGTTATCGATCTGGCCGAAGGCGGTGTTCGGGCACCCATTGCAATGATCAATCCTGTAATCCTGAACGCGTCGATAGAAGTTCAGACGTTCAATGAGGCTTCTTTAAGTTTTCCAGGTATCGCCGCTGATATCACACGGCCCAGTAAAATATCAGTAGAGTATCTGGATGAAAACGGTGATCAGCAGATCTTGGAGGCCAGTGGGTTCCTCGCGACTGTGATCCAGCATGAGATGGATTACCTGCAAGGACGAACGTTTCTCGATCATCTCTCCCGGACGAAACGGGATACCTTAGCTCGGAAGTATCAGAAACTCCGCAAGCATCTCTCCAATTCTTAGGACTGAAATCGAGAGGAACGACAGCTGCTCGTGAGCATAGGTTCTCATAGAAAACGCTTTACATATATTTAAAAATAGTAATTTAATTAATTTGAATAAACTTAATTAAGTCACTGAAACTGTCGTAACTGGGGGAGATTACAATGGCAGAAGACCTTAATGAAAAGAGTTCAAACGGACAGATACAAAATGATTCAGATCATGAAATCGGACAAAATAATATAACGCCTTTCGGGCTTGATATCCATAATCCGGTTTTTCTAGTCTCTGGCATTTCAATTATCGTTTTTGTTCTCATCACATTGATGTTTCAACAAGGGGCAACTGATTTTTTTGGATGGTTGCGCCCATTTCTAACGTCAACTTTTGACTGGTTTTTCCTCGGGGCGGCTAATATTTTTGTTGTCTTTTGTTTAGCGTTGTTGGTGAGCCCTTTGGGCAAAATTCGCCTGGGCGGCGCAGATGCCCTTCCGGAATACGGGTATCTTGGTTGGTTCTCCATGTTATTTGCTGCGGGCATGGGTATTGGCCTGATGTTCTTTGGCGTGTCAGAACCTATGTCCCACTTCGGATCTGCCATGGGCGGAATATCGGTAGAAAATGGTGTTCGGACTGACTGGGCTCCGCTTGGTGCGGCAGCGGGTGATCCAAAAGCTGCTGTTGAATTAGCCATGGCGGCAACCATCTTCCATTGGGCGCTTCATCCTTGGGCGATTTACGCTGTTGTAGCCTTATCGCTAGCTTTCTTTTCCTTCAATCGCGGCCTACCACTAACGCTGCGTTCAGCCTTTTATCCATTGCTGGGTGAGAGAGTATGGGGATGGCCGGGACATGTCATTGATACTTTAGCTGTGTTTGCCACTTTGTTTGGTTTGGCAACGTCCCTTGGATTTGGGACAGAGCAAGCGCTTGCCGGGCTTAATTATTTATTTGGCTGGGGAACGGGCAATGTTGCGAAGGTCTTGTTGATCGCATTTATTACTAGCCTCGCCTTAATTTCTGTTATCCGCGGTTTGGATGGCGGTGTCAAAATTCTCTCAGAAATCAATATTGTTTTAGCGGGACTGTTGCTCGCTTTCATAATATTCGTCGGACCTACGGCTACGATTTTCGATACAATTTTCTCCGGCGGCGCGGCATATATTAAGGAAATTATCCCGCTCTCAATGCCTTTTGGCCGTGAAGATACTAACTTCTCGCAAGGTTGGACATCCTTCTATTGGGCGTGGTGGATCTCTTGGTCACCTTTTGTGGGTATGTTTATTGCCCGCGTGTCAAAAGGGCGCACAGTCCGTGAGTTTATTTTCTGTGTGATCGTTATTCCAACGCTTGTCAGCATTCTTTGGATGGGTGCATTCGGTGGTACAGCCATATCGCAGGTAATTGCGGATGCCGCAGCACCTGTGAGCGGCGCAGCACTAGAACTCAAACTGTTTGTCATGCTGAAACCCTTGCCGTTGGCAACCATTACATCCTTTTTGGGTATAATTTTGGTGTTGGTCTTCTTTGTTACGTCATCAGACTCCGGCTCTCTTGTTATTGATACAATTACGGCTGGTGGGAAAATTGATGCGCCGGTTTCACAGCGTGTTTTCTGGTGTAGTTTTGAAGGAATTGTTGCGGCAACGTTGCTTCTCGTCGGTGGTTCCGGCGCCTTGAACGCGCTGCAGGCAATGGCCGTATCAACTGGTTTTCCGTTCACAATTGTATTGCTGGTAATGTGTGTCAGCCTATTTATGGGGCTGCGACAAGCCTATCGTGAAGGGGTGTAAAATCTCAGCTGTTGGATGTGCATATTACGTTTGTGCATCCAACGCTTGCTGAATTTTTGCAGCTAAGTCAGCTTTTCTGAAAGGTTTGCTTAAGAGAACGGAATTCTCTTTTAGTAACTTATTTTCGGCAAACGCATCTTCAGTATATCCGGACATAAACATGGTTTTTGTGTCCGGATAAATTTCATCTATTTTATCCGATAACTCTGCCCCATTCATGCCACCTGGCAAGACAACATCTGTCAGGAGGAGGTCAACTCTTCCTTCATTTGCAATGTTCAATAAAGCTGAAGGGCCGTCTTTGGCTTCTCGAATGGAAAATCCCAAATTGCTGACAAGTGCAACAACTAAGGTTCGCATGTCAGGGTCATCTTCAACAACTAAAACAGTGATGTTTTGAGCTTTTAGATCCTTCGTTTTTTCTTCAAGCACTACAGTTTCTATGACTTCAGATTTAGGGAGGTAGATTTTGACAGTCGTCCCATGGCCCGTTTCTGAATAAATACTGGCGTGCCCCCCTGATTGTTTAGCAAACCCATAAACCATACTCAATCCCAGTCCGGTTCCTTCTCCAACCTCTTTAAGAGTAAAAAATGGCTCGAACACATGGGGCAGGGCGTCCTCAGGAATACCGGTCCCCGTGTCACTTACTGCAAGCATCAAGTAATTCCCGGGCTTTAGGTCAGTTTGGGCGCCCGCGTATTCGTCATCCAAAAGGGCATTGCGTGTTTCTATAGTGAGTGACCCACCATTTGGCATAGCATCCCGTGCATTGATTGCCAAATTAAGTAGGGTGTTTTCAACTTGCCCTGGATCGGCAATACAGGACCATAACTCATCATCAGATTGAACTTTTATGGAAATAGTTTCACCAAGCGTGCTTTGTAAAATCTTGGTCATGCCCTTTATTTGTTCGTTCAGTTTTATAGTCTTTGGATGAAGTTCTTGTTTTCTTGAGAATGCGAGCATGCTTTGCGTAAGTTCTGCGCCACGGGTCGTCATTCTAAGGGCAGTATTGATATGATCGAGGTTTGCTTTTGGGAGTTCAACTTTGGTCTCTGATAATAGCTCCAAATTACCTTGAATGACGGCCAAGATATTATTGAAATCGTGAGCTACCCCGCCTGTTAGTTGGCCAATGGCTTCCATTTTTTGTGACTGTTTAAGTTTTTCCTCAAGGACCATTTCGCTCGTTCGGTCACATCCAGTTCCGCGGTAGCCTGCAAAATTTCCATCGCTATCAAAAATTGGTTTTCCTGAAGTTATCCAATAATACACATTTCCATTTTCAGCGCGATGTTGGTAGGTGAAATTTTTAAAGGGCCGGTGATTTTCAAGGTCATCAAAATGTTCCTTCCAGCCATCGTCACCCCGCGTATCCGGGTTTAATTCTTCACGGTTTTTTCCTATGAAGTTTTTGGTTTCTACGCCGGTCACTCGATGGACTGCATCTGAAAAGTAGGAAAATCGTAAGTCGCTGTCCATTTCCCAAAACCAGTCAGCTCCCAATTCAGCAAGATCTCGGAAGCGCTCATTACTCCCGTCTCGGGCTATTTCCAGTTCTTTTTGTTCCGTAATGTCTTGGGAGACACCGAAAAGCGAAGTTAATTCTCCGTTAGGACCAAATTCCGGTTTTGCGTAGCCTTGTAGAATGCGAATTTGGCCATCACTACGCTGAATTGTGTATTCAAA
>JBALWO010000010.1:82981-85069 GCA_036960775.1 Pseudomonas marincola
CTGATCTCACTATGAAATGAGGAGCCGTCTAAGCGTAAATGCTGGGTCTCGAAGGTGAAACTTTCTGAATGCTCAGCAATAACCTTCATCCGTTTTTCCAGAGCAATTTTCCGTTGCTCAGGTACAATTAGATTTAGAGATTTGAGGCCGATAAGATCTTCAAATTTGTTTCCACTGAATAAATGCGACGCAGCATGGTTCGCGTAAACGACATAACCTTCAGCTTGGACAATGATTGCGTTGGGGCTCATTTCAAGCAAATCGGCCATTAGTTTTCTCGCGGATGCATCTATCGGTTTTTGGTGTGCAGACAAGAGGTTTGAATTTTTTACGAGTAATCCGACCGAGGTGAAGAAATTAGCGCAAGACAAAGTGCACTCAAATCTACGGTTGTGCCTGCTAACGAGATAAAAATGAGCGTCAGTGTGATCCGAATTGATTAGAAAAATTGTCGTGGTTGAGTTGTCTACGGCCAAATTTTTGTTGGAAAGTTGCAGAAAACGGCTGTGAAGGCTCTCACCTTTGTTGACGGTGTTTAGGAAACCTGTCGTAAAACGCTCGGCGTTTACAGGGGAATGGTCTTGCGCAAATCGTGTGAGGAGTTCAACGCTTTGATCGCCAGGGATGAATTGAACAATGGCTGTTTCACTAGCATTTAGGCCAGCCGACAGGGCCTTAGTCGCAGCATCAAGGTCTGATGCGCCGTTCGTTAAGTTGACTTCATATTGCAGGAACGCATTGGAAAATTCTTGATCGTATTGTTGGGTCATATTCACTTTACGCTTAATATAAGATCTTGAAATACTACCAAACAAGTTACTCATAAATTACTAAATTATGTATCTACTTTAATTCGGAAGCGTAAATTTTACATTGCGGTTTTAAAAGAAAGCCGCAGACATTCCCAAACCAATTAGGATTATAAATATTTTGACTTGCTGTTTTGGTAGTTTACGAGCGATACGAGCGCCAAAGTAGCCACCAATTGTTGCGGAAATCATCATAATTGATGCTAATTTCCAATCAACAATATCTGCAAAAGCGAAGGTAACAATTGACGCTGCTGTTAGAACAAAGGAAAGGACATTTTTTAGTCCGTTCATTAAATTTAGATCTCGATACCCAAGTACAGAAAATAGGGCAAGAAGCACGATCCCCAAACCGCCGTTAAAATACCCACCATAAGTAGATACTATGAGCGTGAGCAGCCAGTTTTTAGAGCCTTGGGATTTCCCTTTAGCGGTCAAATACACTGTAATTTTGTCACCAAAGGCAAATAAAGCTGTGGCGAATAGAAGCAGGTAGGGAATGATGATCTTAAAAGTTTCACCGGGTGTAACCAGTAATAATAACGCACCAGCGACACCGCCAATAATTGCCAGAAATATGTATTTTGTGAGCTGACGGAGCCCGTAGGATCTTAATTCGCTTAAAAAGCCCAATGCGCCGCTGAGGTATCCGGGAAAAACAGCAACTGCACTTGTGGCATTAGCTGTAATCGGCGGAAGACCCACAAAGACGAGAGCCGGAAACGTGAGAAAGCTTCCTCCGCCAGCAATGGAATTCAATGCGCCCGCGAGAAATGCAGCGCTAGAAAGCAAAATCAAATCAAACATTAGACCCTAGACTAAGTGAAATAAGTTGGGAGCCCCTCTTAAACACGTATTCCAGCTAGCACACAAGAATTGATCATCCAAGGATGGTTGTTTTCTAATATGTGGAAATACGTTTTAAACATTTTGAAGAGATCTGACGTGTGAGAAAAGATCGAAATTTATAAGCGACAAACTGTTCACGTGAATTTGATAGGCGAGGAAGAACAATTGCCTGGCATGGATAGCCATCTTATTTGTCATAGCGCTTGGGTTCGGTGTTGTTCATCTGTATGCCCGTTTCGACACGTGGGCTGAGGAAAAATCAAAAGCCACACTTTTTGCGACAACTATCCCCACATTATTGACCATTGCTCTCCTATATGAACTTTTCCCGTTGGATCATTTCAGTGTCTTACTTCCCATTTCAGCAGCATTGTTGGCCGTCACTCGGGATGTGATGAAATTTCTCTCTAAAAAATCCTTTAAAAGGGGA
>JBALWO010000010.1:85169-87774 GCA_036960775.1 Pseudomonas marincola
GATGTAGCTACGGCGATCGCAAAACTCGCTGAAGTGAAGGCTTCGTTTGCCGTAACAGACAAACAATTAAATATAGTGGCTGGAAAAGTTGCCAGTGCAAAAGCGTCGTACAAACAAATTGCTGACGAACTTGGAACTAAGCAAAAAGCGCGGAAAAAAAATCCCAATACAGACAGTCGGCGCGAAATCGAAAGGCTTCAAAATACCTTAGCGACACGGCAGGGAACGTTGAACTCTGCTAGGGCTGAATTTGACGCAATGAAGGTCAATCTAGCTCAAATGCTGCCAGCCCAGATGGAAAGCGCTAAGGCTGCGTTGATGAAGGCACAAAATGAACTTTCTAAAACACAAGTGAAGGCATTTACCGTCGGAACGATCACGCAGATCGCCCTCACAGAAGGGGCGAGTGCTTCACGGATTGTTCGCAGTCCATCGCTGCTGATTATTCCAGATCAAAAAGACGGTGTTCCTTTTAGAATGGTGGCTGGTTTTGCTCAAACGGCGAATGCCGTTCTGAAAGCAGGAATGCCAGTTGAGGTGGCCTGCGAGACCAATACTAATATGCTGATGAGTAACGTGGTTCTGCCAGCTCGGATTGCCTTTAAACAAGATGCTATTGCTGCGGGTCAGTTTGTTGCAAGCGGCGCACTTATTGAGCCAAGGGATAGGGCAAAACGGGGATCAGTTTTGGTAACTATTGAGCTGGCCCATAAACAGCATGAGCCGTTGTTGTTAAACGGAAGTGGGTGCATTGTTCAGGCCTATACCAACGATCTTCCCGGATTTACAGGGCATGTGATTAGTGCTCTTGGCATTGTAAAAGCTGTTCTCTTTCGTATCAAAGTTTGGGTTTCAATGGCTGTTGGCATTGGGTTGATCGGGGGCGGTAGCTGAAAAGTATCAGCTTTAATTTTTTAGCAAAACCTTAATTAAATGCCCTTATGCTTTCGCAATATTCTTGTGATGTTGCCTTTGAAAAGTAGTAGGCCAGTACCCGATGTTTAGGTTCAGTTTTGCTTTAATTTTGTTTTTGACTTACAGTTTTGGTACGGGCGCCCAAAGTCTGGTCGTACAGCATTTTCAAAGCGACAGCCGGTGGAATTATCATCTGGCGCTTTTGGAACTGGCATTGACTAATACCGCAGCAACCGACGGCTCCTATTTACTGAAAGATAGTCACGCAGATGTCAGCCAAAAAAGGGGGTTAGCCTTTTTGGCAAAAGGCGAAAGCGTTAATATTGCATTTTTAGTAGCAAATCGTGAGCGCGAGGCCAATTTTTTATCTATAAAGCTTCCAACTTTAAAAGGATTGCTGGGTTATCGAATTGCAATTATTCGAAAGAGTGACCAAAGATCGTTCGAGAATATTGAAACGTTAGATCAGCTTCGTACTGAGTTTACGGCAGGTTTTGGGGCCCATTGGGCCGACATGGAAATCCTAAAGTTTAATCGGATACCGGTTGTGGGAGCGGCGGTTTACAAAAACCTTTTTGCCATGCTTTCAAAAGGCCGGTTCCAATATTTTCCAAGAGGAATTAGTGAAATTTGGAATGAAGTGACGGAACGAAAGGAAAGCCATCCTGATTTATCAGTCGAAAACAAGATTGCACTTTATTACCCCTACGTCGTTTATTTCTATGTGAATAAAAACAATCAAAAACTGGCTGACAGAATTGAACGTGGACTCAACATGGCTCTGGAAAACGGTGATTTTAAAAAGTTATTTCTAAAATTTCACCAAGACTCCATAGAGAAGAGCAATCTACAGAACCGAAAAATGTTTATTCTGAAAAACCCAACGCTTCCGCCCAATATTGAATTTTCGGATACAAGCTGGTGGTTAACCCAATAGGGTTTCTCTTGTTCAAGCTATTCCTTATCGAGACAGAATTTCAACCAATGTGTTAAAGCCAAGCTTTATATTTTGCCATTTAACCAGACCGGTATCAACAGGTTGCCCATCTTTCCATGTCTCCATCGCTTCGATCGTATGAAGAGTGCCGGGGGCCATTGTTAGAGGGTTCGAAGACAAAAACGTAAAATCGGCGCGTTTTCCAACTTCGATGGATCCAATTTCGGCATCCTGACCCAGTTGAGTTGCCGCGTTGATCGTCATTGCCTGCAGGGCTTGATAGATCGATATTTTCTCATTTTCACCTGAGATCGTCTGCCCTGATCGGGACAACCTCGTGGTCGCTGTTTGAAGTGTGAGAAACGGGTCGATGGGCGTGGATGGATGATCTCCATGAAGTGTGACGATTAGACCTTTATCAAAAGCAGATTTGACGGGCATATAACGCGCCATTCGGTCATCACCAAAAATTTTAGGCAACGTATCTCCGTAATAAGTCAAATGATCCACAAAGAAACCAACGGAAATATTCAGATCTTTTGCGCGGGTGAGTAATTCATCCGTGATCAGGGCATTATGCTCCAATCTGTGGCGCAAACTTGGGTTCGGGTTGTCTTTTTGAGCCTTCGAAATGGCATCAATAACGCTTCGAGCTGCCCGCTCGCCCTGAACATGTGCCGCAATTTGATACCTTTTTGCATGGTAATCAGAAATCATGGCTTGAAGGTCTGCAGGAGAAAAGTTGAGCGCTCC
>JBALWO010000073.1:0-11670 GCA_036960775.1 Pseudomonas marincola
CATCAATCCCACCTGTTGCAGACCATGCTATCCCGGTAAAAGTAACTATCCAAATCTGCCTCACAAAGTAAACACCAATTCCCGTTGAATCACTCAGAACAATGACGTCCCTAACCGCCTATAGAACGAGCCCCCTTGATCCGGACAACCGAACTCTAGCACTGGAACAGCTAGCGCAGCATTAGGCGCAAGATCCGAAGGGGCCAAACAGTAGATGAAATTGGGGTAACGATAAGTAATCTTTATAGCAAAATACGAAGTATGGGCTTCACTCACCATAAACTATTGATCTGAACTGGAGTGCCACCTATTAGGAATTATTCTCTGTAAGAATTCCCATTTTCTAGTTTGCATAGCTATTGATGTCGGTCGTTAATGAGAAGACAGCCAACTCTTGCTAATAGTCGGCGTTGATCTGAAATATCCACGCAAGCCTCGAGACAATGCTACAATACCCGCTATGTATGACATTGTCGGTGTCTAGTCTAATTCACCGACTTTAGGAAAGAACTGAAAAATTGTGACAGTAAACATTCAAACATTGATGGACCTGGGATGGTCAGATTTTTATGCGCAGCAGCTCGTCTCCGATGAGACCGATCAGATCGTTCCTATGCGTATTTCCACCGTTCACCGTGTTAATATGATTGCACTTGCAGAGGATGGGGCTCACACGCTGCTCCCACAAGTCCATCAGAGTACGGGGGATTTTGCTGTCGGAGACTGGGTTCTTGCCGATCGTAAAACTGGGCAGGTTCACCGTGTTTTAGAGAGAAAGTCAGTCCTAAAGCGATATGCTTCTGGATCAGACAATCGCAGCCAGTTGATCGCAGCAAATATTGATACTCTCTTTATCGTCACTTCCTGTAATGATGATTTCAAAGTTGAATGGCTCGACCTTTTTCTTGCGTTAGCGCATGATGCTGAAGTGTATCCTGTTATTGTTTTGACGAAAACGGATACTGTCAATAATCCGGATGACTGGATCAGCCGTGCAAAGGCACTCTCCCCTTCGCTAGAAGTCATAGGGCTAGATACCGCTGATGCTTTACAACTCACGCAACTGGAAGAATGGTGTCAGCACGGAAAAACCGTTGCTATGGTGGGCTCGTCCGGTGTTGGTAAATCCACATTACTGAACGAACTTGCCGGGCTTTCGCAAGCAACGGGAGAACTTAGCAGTAAAGTCGTCCAAGGCCGCCATACGACAACCACACGTTCGTTACATCGGGTAAAGGCCGGGGGATGGATAATAGACACGCCCGGCATCCGTGGATTAAGATTGTTCGATGGGATACGAGGGATTGACAGTCTGTTTAACGACGTTGCCGAACTTGCAAATCAATGCCATTTTCGAGATTGTTCTCATGAAAACGAACCTGGGTGCGCAATTCAAGCGGCAATATCAGACGATACGATTGATATTCAGCGGTTCAACCGTTGGCAAAAACTACATCAAAACGGCATGCAATTGCAAAAAAGAGGCCGCGAAACGACACCTTCCTCGCGGGATCAAAAACGGAAAAACAAGCCGGCTAAGAAAAAGAGAAGATAACCTCCAAGCGGCGCATCATAAGCCCTACCACGCGTTCAGTTCATGGCTCGTTAATTCTGGCCATTTCTTCCTGCAGCCTTCCCGTTAACGAGAAAACCCTCCAAATTATTGACTTATAGGGTTTTGTGAGCCTAACATTGATGAAAGGTGGCCAAAGCTCTCCCTAGCGAGGGAAAAGGGATCGTCTGAAGGTGTATAGTCTTCAAACGGATCTGGCATATCTACGTTTACGTCTAAGTCAGGATAGCCCTCGAAATCCACCGATACAAATGCAGAGTCGTTTGTAATACTCCCTTGGAAGGTCGCACCACAGTTATCACAGGAAACTTCGATATCGTCCCTTTGAGTTATGTCACTTTGATTTTCGGCCATTAAATCAGGACTGGGATCTCACAGTAGTACTCGATCCAACTTGAACACTCTGGACTAGGGCAACAATATCCGATTTTTACGCCACTATTCACAAACATTTCCTGCTCAATCATCCAATTCTTTACTCTTCCCATAGACTCATCTTGTGGATAAATTGTTTTCCGCAGCGCATAGAAGAAGTACGAGCAGGGACACTGATTAATGTGCGCCCTGTTGGTGGTTCCGTTCGTCTACAAGGCCTGCTCAACTTGCTTCTTTTGAGCCAAACGGCCAGAAATCTGATTGTCAAGCAAGCGTTTAAGCTTCGCACTTTTGGCTTTTTGTCTTTGTTCTCGGAGCTCGAACAGCTTCTTCATCTGACGGTTCGGTAGCTTGGTTTTGTCGTTTTGAACTATCACGCCGGTGATGTCAGCCGGACCGTCGATAATGCTAACCTCTTTCTCTGCTTTAAGCATAAGACCGTGCTTGTGCACGGATTCCTTTATGCCCCAAATAAAAGCCTTTGGGATTTTGAGCCCTGAGAATGTTAGGTCATCTGCATAGACACTATGTAGAATGTCTGTTTTCTCGATCCTTGCTTCAATTTCGAGCCACATGTTCAGGTTAGAAAAATATGCGAGAATAGGGCTGCATGGAGAGCCTTGGAGCAGTGAACCGTTGTGGCAAACCAAATTTACCAAAATGGCTGTGACATCCGGCGAGCATTCCATTTTCTTGTGAAAAAAATGAGCAACATTGTTCGCTGTGCAGCTTCCAAAATAGTCGGCAATGTCCAAAAGCCAAAATGCTTTCGCACCAGTATGCCTTGCTGCATTATCAACATAGGAACGACCTTTGACAGGACTGAAAAGCCAATCGGGTGGGGTGATGCGTCCGAGCAGATCACAGACCCTAGATTGGATGCTTTTTAGCCGAGGATCGGGAATGTCGATCGGGCGATACATCTCTGCCAGCTCGGGGCGGGGAGGCTCGCGACGCCAAGCTTCTGGACCTGCGGCCATTTTTTTATGCTTCCAAAGCCGTTGGTAGAGATTGTTGTTTGCGGTCAGTTCTGCGACGATGTCTTCAGACACATAAAGAAGCGCTGCCAGTTTCTGTCGACTTCTCATGCGAAAAAAAGGGCTGTCACGCAGAGAATGCCTCTTTAGTTTACTCGGCTTCGACATCCGATTTTCTTTCAATAAATTTTAACAGATCAACGACCTTAGAGGCAATTTTCGTTTTTGTAGCATTCCCACGCTTAGCGTTGGGCAACTCTTCTGCGAAAAACATAATGGCTGATACAGGTATCCGAAACTCTTTTGAGTAACGCTCGATCAAGTCCAACGAGGGTGTTTTGTTGCCCTTCTCGATTTCAGAGATGTGTGATTTGGAAATGCCCAACCGCTCAGCAGCTTCGAACTGCTTGAGGTCATGGAAAACGCGTATCAATCTGAGAGCTTCATTTATCATTTTTGGACCCGTTTAAGGATGTGTTTTAGATATTAGGCTGGCGGTCTACTCGAAGAGCTCAAGAACTCCCTTGATCCACCGGACGACCCGGAAGATGAACATTCCCATCATAACGATGGAAACCCAGGTTTGGCGGTTCAGAAGTTTCCTCCAGAACCAACGACGCATCTTTTGGAGTTGCCCCCGTAAATTGCGCCACCGCCGCCACCGGCATGTGTAGTCTGAAAAAGCCATGGCTTTTCCTCCCCTGTTTGTCCTTGGTGCCAAGTTCACAGCGAACTGAGCTGGCCAAGGCATCTCGCCAAACAGTGGAAACGGACCCGGTGGCTACACCCTTTACCTAGATGCGATAGAAATCTCGTCTATCGCATCTGCTTCGCCCGCGGCCCGCGCCTCGCCCCGTCGTCGGGGCTCCTCACGGTCTCTGCGGAAGAAACGGTAGAGAACTTCTTCCGTCTTTCACACAAATTTCATATGGGGACGACTGACACAAACTTCAAGGATAAAGTTCGCTAAAAGTGAATTTTTTTGAGGATTTTAATTTTCGTGGGTTGAACGTCTGCTTTTGATCCCGATGTGTTCGTACTCTCGCATTGCAGCGAAGGTCAGCTTCCCGCCCGCAACTGCCTTTTGACAGTAGAAGCAACCATGTCAGCGTTTAACACAAAGTGGACTTGCAGTTATTTTCCTATTTCTGATAGGTCTTGGCCTTAGAAACCGGTTTCGTATTTGATTTAAATATCAGATCACAAAAACAATTATGGATGGGGATGCAGCGAAAGCTCACTTTGTCCGCATAGTTGTCGTTCCGCTATCTTAGCGGTGAGGACCGCTTTGGGTCATGAACCGTCCTTTTCCGACACTAGAATGGAGTCTGCTATACCCACTAATAACGGACATCGATTTTGAATTTTAGATTTTTCAGACATAGATTCCGCTTTCTACGCAGTTGCGGACATAAACTCGTCAATCTGAAAAGGTCTGAAAAAAGCCGATCGCGGACAGAGACTAATCTTTCTCCGCATCTAATATCTCTCGGACTCTCTCTGCCAATGTCTCCCTAGTGTACGGCTTCCCCAAGAGTTTGGCGTCTTCGTCAAGCCTCCCTTGGTGTACGATCGCATTTTCCGTATAACCCGATGTATATAGAACCTTAACCTCAGGGTACCATTTTCGTACTTCGTCGGCGACTTGCCGACCGTTCATTCCCTTAGGCATCACGACATCGGTGAGCAAAAGATCGATCTGCGGACGGTCCTCCAGCAAGACGAGGGCCGCAGGACCATCTTCGGCCTCCATGATGTTGTATCCTAAAATTTTCAAAATGGTGGTGAGGTAGGCCCGGACATCATCGTCATCCTCAACGACAAGGATGGTTTCATCACCTCGGGGCAAGGGGCGCTTGGAAACGATAGTCGATCGCGAAGTTTGACCCGTGTTCATAGTCTTGGGGAGGTAGAGCTTAATCGTCGTACCCTGTCCAACCTCACTGTAAACCTTGATATGACCGCCGGATTGCTTGAGAAAACCATAAACCATGCTCAGCCCCAAGCCACTGCCCTTGCCGACCTCTTTGGTAGTGAAGAATGGCTCAAATACATGATCGATTACTTCCGGCGGCATTCCAGTGCCGTTATCGGTCACGGCGATCATAATATACTGACCAGGCGAGACTTCGTCATGTCTTCCGGCATACTCCTGATCAAGCCGAGTGTTAGCGGTTTCAATAGTGAGCTTGCCACCCTCTGGCATAACGTCGCGTGCGTTGATAGCGAGGTTGAGTAGAGCATTTTCCAGTTGACTTCTGTCAACTATCGCCAGCCAAAGGCCACCCGACAGGACGGTTTCAATCTCAATGTGTTCACCAAGGGCCCGCCGCATTAGCTCGGCCATGTCTGGAACGAGTCTATTCACGTCCGTGACCTCCGGCTGCAGAGCTTGTTTGCGCGAGAAGGCTAGCAGACGTTGCGTAAGATCCGTAGCTCGAAAACTGGCTCTTAAAGCGAGATCCGTGTGTTTTTGAATTTCCGGGTTCTCATTGGCGAACTCTTGAAGAAGTTCAATATTGCCGATAATAACTGTGAGCATATTGTTGAAATCATGCGCTATGCCGCCGGTTAGATGGCCGATTGCTTCCATTTTCTGGGCTTGTTGAAGCTGTGCCTCAGTTTCTTTTCGTTGCGTGATGTCGCGTACATTCCCAATAAATCTCCGCTTGCCGCCGACCAGCATCACACTTACGTTAAGTTCAATCGGGAAGACCGCTCCGTCTTTATGTAATCCCTGGACCTCCCGGTGTCCAATTCCGATGATTTTGCCTTTACCCGTTCTGAGATAGTTTGCAATATAGGCGTCGTGCTGACTTTGGTCGGGTTCTGGCATCAGAGCCGAGATATTTTGACCGCAGGCATTTTCAGCCGTATAGCCGAATATGAGTTCAGCAGTATGATTGAAACTGTCGATGATACCGTGCTCATCGATGGTGATCAGTCCATCCGTAACATTATCCATGATTCCATGGAGGAAGGCTTCGTGTTTTCGCATTTCAGCGGTGCGGTCCACTATTCGATTTTCAAGACCTATATGTGATTGTTTGAGTTCCTTTGCGACCTTCTCGCGCTGAAATAACAAAATGGCAGTTGTCCAGATAGCGAGTAGTGCGAGGGCGCGGTTCGCGAGAACGACCCAAGGAATGCCCCCGGTTGGAGAAAAGAAGTAACCTAGAATGGTGAGAATGGTACAGATTGTAGCGAGAACAACGATGCTGTGCCGCCAAGGCAACCAAGCTCCGAGAAGCACCGTCAACACGTAAGGTATACCAGCAGCGACGCCCAGCGGTAACAGCATGTCGGATAAAAATATTACGGCCGACACGGCGGCCGAGAGCATAACAAGCGCAATATTAATCGGCAAAAGCTGAGGTTGATGCTCAGACATTCTTCACCAATTTTCCAGTCCTAAAAGTCATCGCTGTACACCTGTAAGGATCGTTTGTGCGCGGCGGCGCAGCGTCTTTCCCGCAAAATTAAAATACTAGTATTCGCAAATATACATATAAATATTATTTGCGAATATTAGTATTTTAAAGAACTTACCTTGAAAGCCTTATTACTATAGTAATATACCTATAGTAATATATGATTTCACAAATTTAATTCCGTAGACAAAAGTGTATGTATTAAAGCAAAATTAGTAAAGATTTAGTACAATTAATTTAAAGTTGCACAGTATATTGAATATTCAATGCGGGAATTCTATAAATGTTTAAAAACCTGACTCTTCTAAAGAGTTTAAAAATTCGCCAACGCTTGATACTTGGATTTTCGTCAATTGTTATGCTTCTGGTCATAGCCGTTGGGGCCACCACATTTGAGGTCGATCGAATAGCCGGTGGCATGACGCGTATTGTTGAACTTCGTGTGCCGACCGCCAATGCCAGTGCATCACTGGTCAATAGCATCAACGCCTCTCTGGCTGCACTCAGAGGCTGGATGCTTACTGGGAACGCCGCCTTCAAGGACCAGCGTGCTGGAGTCTGGGACAATATTGTCGAAACATCCGCCAGTATTGATGAGTTGTCCCAACATTGGACGAATCCTGACAACGTCGCTAAATGGAACGAATTCAAAGTAACATTGGCTGAATTTAAGACCGCGCAGCAATCCGTTGAAGCCATTGCTCATTCCAATAAGCAATATCCGGCGACGGTCATACTGGTTGAAGACGCGGCACCGAAAGCCGCGATCATCGTCACTGAAATCACTAACATGATCAATGAGGAACAAACTCTTGATGCCACGACAGCCCGGAAAAACCTTCTGGGAACAATGGCCGATGTTCGCGGAACCATGGGCCTGGCTCTTGCCAATATTCGTGCCTTTCTGTTGACGGGAGATGAGAAGTTCGCAGATAAATTCAAACAGCTTTGGACAACGAACAGCAAGCGCTTTAAGGATCTATCTGGCTTGATCGCAGACATGACCGCGAGCCAGAAAGCCAGCTACGACAAAATGAGCAAGGCACGGACTGGTTTTAAAGACCTACCGCCGAAAATGTTTGAAATTGCAAAATCAAAACAAGCCAACATGGCCAACTTTACCTTGGTTAGTGAAGCCGCGCCGCGTGCCGCCAAACTGCTCAACATTCTTGAAGGTGAGCGTAATTCAAAAGGTTCCCGTGTGGGGGGGATGGTCTACAACCAAAAAATGCTGCTTGAAAACGATGCTGAAGGTCTTCTGGATGAAATTACCATCCTTGAGATTATCGAATTTGTCATCCTGGGTATCGCTCTGGTATCCTCAGCTGTTGTTGTTACTCTGACATCGCGTAGCATTGTCACGCCGATCAACAGCATGTCCGCTGCGATGGGCAAGCTTGCCGAAGGCGATGTTAGTATTGACGTGCCTGCATTGGACAGAGTTGATGAAATTGGCGACATGGCCAAAGCAGTCCAGATATTCAAGGACAACAAGATCAAAGCCGATGAACTGGCCGAGGACCAGAGGAGAATGGCGGCCGAAATGGAAGAGGCTGAGGAAGCCAAGCGGGTTCGGCAACAAGAACGTACGGATGCTGAAGCTGTCCAGATTGCTGAGCGAGAACGCCGTGCTGCCAACGTCGACAGCCTTACCAAAGGCTTCGATACTGAGGTTGGCGCGATCATGAAATCGGTTCTTACTGCGCTGCAAAGCCTTGAAGGTACCGCCGGAGAACTGTCGGAGAGCGCTGACAAATCTTCACGTCAAGCCGGCACCGTTGCTGCTGCGTCCGAACAGGCGGCGAATAATGTGCAGACCGTCGCCGCCGCAACAGAAGAATTAACCACTTCGGTTAATGAGATTAGCCAGCGGGTCAACGACTCTGAAAGTATTGCCAACGCTGCGGTTACTGAAGCTAGTAAAACCAATGAGAAGATTTCCGAACTCAATAGGACGGCACAGAAAGTTAATGAAGTCGTCAGTCTGATCAGTGACATCGCAGAGCAAACCAATCTGCTGGCATTGAACGCGACTATCGAGGCCGCGCGAGCCGGAGATGCCGGTAAAGGTTTCGCCGTCGTTGCTTCTGAGGTTAAGAATCTGGCCACCCAGACGGCAAAAGCAACCCAAGACATTGCCGGTCAAATTTCGGCAATGCAGAACAATACGACAGAGGCCGTTGACGCCGTTGGCGGAATTACCAAAACCATCGACAGAATCAACGAAATTACCGTATCAATTTCGGCGGCTGTTGAGGAACAGAGTTCAGCTACCCAGGAAATCAGCCGCAACATTCAGGAGGCTACCGTGGGCAATCAAGAGGTGGCAAAACATATTGTTGATGTCAGCGAGGCTGCCGGGGAAACAGCCCAGGCGTCGGCGCAAACGCTGAAAATCTCCAAATCGGTTATCGCCCAATCAGAGGAACTGAACAATCTTGTCGAGAAATTTTTGGAAAATATTCGGGCGGCATAACCTTCACTGCACCTAGCGGTACAAAAGATATCAACGTCGAATTGGGTGGCAGAACAGAGCAATGCATGGGTTTATGAACCGCCTTATTGCTTGGCTGGCAATGTAGCCTTGAATTTCTGTAGACACAGATATTCAAGGCTAATTTGTTCAGGCGGCAACGTTTGCCATTGTTTAAATACCGCATGCTTTGTTCGAGGGCTGCTTAAAAAGGACAAAAATCTAGACTTGATAGTTATTCAGATTTCCTCAATTTTTATCAGCTGCCGCCTTTGATGCCGCACTCTGAAGCCTTAGTGAGCAGAGTGCCCAGAGTGAAATGGTCACGGGCAGCAGATTCAGGATTACACCCGATGGTCTTTCGATAAGACTGCTCGGCTTGGATGTCGTTGTTTAAGGTTTTGGTAAGCACGCGACGAAAGTAATAATCCCTGACTGATATCAGTTTTCATCGCCCAACCCAGAGACAACTATCGTAGTGCTGGTTTTGGATACCTGGTTTAAGATGATCGGTTTAGATCTCGCGCTCTTGCAGCAAGGGTTCACTTCCCGCCCAGTTCGGCAATTGGGCGATATTTACGTTTGTCCGCGTTGCCCACACGGCCGCCTATCAACTTATCAAACTGTTGGTTTTTGTGCGAACGTCTGCTTCTGAGAATATGCACGCTGATCGCTATTGGTAGGTGAATGTCCTTTTCCGACACTAAAATGGAGTCTGCTATACCCACTAATAACGGACATCGATTTTGAATTTTCAGATTTTTCGGACATAGATTCCGTTTTCTACGAAGTTGCGGACATAAATTCGTCAATCTGAAAAGGTCTGAAAAAGCCGATCGCGGACAGAGGCCTAGCCGGATCAGCTACCAGTAATCTCAAGCTCATCGTTTATGTTGACGGCCCTATATATAACGCTGATGTTCGCGCGGCATTAGAGACGTATTATCAATCCGACACTGCATTGATTCCGTTAGAAGGTGAAGAGCCCCTGATCAGCTGCATACTGTCACGAAAAATCCACCAAAATACCGAGAGTAAAATCCAAGAAATCAGAGTTAATCGAATACTCTTTCCAGCACTTTGGCTATAACCCTGGAAGCGACTTCGACCAAAATCATGGATGTTCCGGCCCGAACCCATTCATACCCATCATAGTGAGGTAGGTCGTTATATTCACTTCGCGGGAAAGATTTTTTAGCAATGCCGGGTGGCAGTGGTTTTCCACGCGCCAGATTTTTGGCGATACCCGGCGGCAATGCCTTCGCCGTTGAAACGTTATATCCATCAAGATATCTGCGCATTTCCCGACTTGTGACGTCAGGATTAATCAGATTTGCAATATCTTTAGCAACAGATTCCGTCTGCTTGTTGTTGTTGTTTTTGGCGTTCCCTTTGGCCTTGTCATTTTTGGCAAAACCAACAGAACTATTCATCGTAACCGCGAATATTAAAACCAAAATAGTCAAACTTCTTTTCATCAGCATCGCTTCCTTATTTTGGGAAGGGTAACAGCCTTTCGGATAATTCTCCAGCGATCTGCGTAACAGCATAACATTTGCCCGTCATTATATGAATTCGAACAATCACCGGCCCAAATATGAATAGCTTTGATGCCACGACGCCTTCGTTTGATCAAATTATATCCCGATGTTTTCTACCCGCCAGTGAATTGGATGGCCAGGATCGAAAACAGTCACTGTCTTTTCTGCCACTTGAATAGATTCTGGGTAGGCCACGGGAGCAGACTGCTTTACGAGACGTGTTCTTCGTAGATTGGGTTCCAAACCGTAGAATGCGGCTCCATTTAGGGACGCAAACGCTTCCAATGTATCCAGTGAGTTTGCGCCTTCGAACACATGGGCCAAACAGCTCATTGTGTTAATAGAGGAAAATATCCCCGCACACCCGCAAGAACTTTCTTTGTCAGCTGTGCTGTGTGGGGCAGAATCTGTTCCAAGAAAGAACTTAGCATCGCCTGAAATTGCAGCTTCCAAAAGAGACAATCGGTGCTCTTCTCGCTTGGCAATAGGTAAGCAGTAGTAATGCGGTTTGATACCACCAACTAAAAGATGATTGCGATTGATCATCAAATGGTGTGTCGTAATCGTTCCAGCAACATTATTGTTTCCAGCCTTCACAAATTCAATACCATCTTTAGTAGTGATATGCTCCAACACCAATTTCAGATCTGGCAAATCCTTGCAAAGCGGATTGAGAATTTTCTCAATAAAAACCTTTTCTCTGTCAAAGATATCGACCTCAGCAGTAGTCACTTCCCCATGGACCAAAAGCGGCAATCCGATCTCGGCCATCTTTTCCAACACCGGCATTACAGTTCCTAAATCCTGAACACCAGACGCAGAGTTGGTCGTTGCACCGGCAGGATATAGCTTTACAGCTTTAACAATACCTTCATTTGCCCCCGCGACAAGATCTTGGAGATCAATGCTTTCTGTCAAATAAAGTGTCATTAAAGGGTCAAATGAATGCCCATTTGGTACATTTGACATAATACGATCACGATAGTCTCGAGCCTGCTCTGTCGTCGTGATAGGCGGCACTAGATTGGGCATAATAACCGCGCGGCCAAAATCTGAACTTGTATGTGGCGTAACAGCTTTCAACATCTCCCCATCACGTAGATGAAGATGCATATCGTCCGGGCGGTGAATTATCAGTTCAGTTATCATGAATTTTTCTTCTGTATTCTGTACAAAGTGGAAATTGGCGTAACGATACAGCCTTTGCCACAGTTTTACAGTGATAAACTTGCAAAAACACGATAATTTGCCTCCGCATTATCGAGCGACGTGCCTAACCCCGTTAACGACAAAACGCCGC
>JBALWO010000074.1:0-11067 GCA_036960775.1 Pseudomonas marincola
AGGCAACGGGTTTTGATCTCGTCATTCGCAGGTTCGAATCCTGCCACCCCAGCCAATTTTCTCTTAAATAATTCAAATACTTAGATTTTTGCGAGCCCCCAGCCGTGTGATCTGTTATTGGTCCGCCGCGCTGGTCCACTTTTGTTGAAAAAGAGGGCGTATATGGGCGACTATCTCCGACTCAGAAAAGGAATCTATCACTTCCGTCGAAAGGTTCCCGCAAATCAAAAGCATCCTGATAAACACGGTGACTATATTCTTCAGTTGTTGGAACTGACTAAGAAAGCACTAAACAACAATGAGAATGAGCTGTCGAGGCCCACTGTCCAGTAATTCTTTGATTAGTTTATTTTAAAGAAGTCAAGATTGTGGGCGACGCGCTTTGCAATCGAGCCAAGGAGACAGTTTTTCCATAGCACTGGCAAACTGGAACACACGCTGGTCATCATAACTACGGCCAATAATTTGAAGGCTACCTGGCAAGCCGTTTGATAAAATACCATTGGGAATGGCAAGGACAGGCAGACGACTGAGCATGTTGAATGGATGAGCCATCGGCCAATCGAAATCTGTAATCATCTTTTTACCGTTGACCATAATATGCTCCCAAGGTTTCGCGTCAGCAGGAACTTCATGACTGGCGGCAGTAGGGCACAGAAAAACTTGATTTTCTTCAAGTATGGGCCCTAATGTTTCGTACATGTTTGCAGCAACCTCGTAGGTGGCTAAAAAAGCTTCGGCGTCGGAGTTTTTTGCTCGTTTGGCATAATGGATGTTGTAATCACAAAGCAGTTCGCCATGCTCTTCATGGCTACGTGCCAAACTACGTCCAAATAGATGATCTAAATAGGTGATGGCTGCGTCTGTGACCTCTTGACCCCATCCAAGATCCACCTCTGTAACCTGCACGCCATAGTCCCGTAAAAGTGAAATAGTTGCCAGGAAATTTTCTTTTATTTCCGGGGCAACATTGAAATGCCCCAGATCAAGCGAATAAGCGACTTTCCAATTTCGAATACCATCATATTGCAACGGTAAATTTATCTCTTCTCTTAAAGACACAATATCCGAGGGATGCGCACCAGACATTACATTTGTCATCATCGTACAATCACCAACCGATTGAGCGAGTGGGCCTGTTTGACCATAGAAATCGAGATTAAAAGGTGGCTTTCCGGGCACACGTCCATAGGGAGGTTTATATCCAACGACCCCGCAACAGGCAGCAGGAATACGAATGGATCCCGCAATATCAGAGCCCGTGCCAAGTGTTGCCATGCCGGCACCAAGGCTTGCAGCAGACCCACCAGAAGATCCGCCAGCCGTAAACTTTGGGTTCCAGGGGGTGCCTGTTTTGCCAAATAATTTGGAATAAGTCACACCCGCACTACAAAACTCCGGTGTTGTGGTTTTTGCGACTAAAATTGCACCCGCATCCAGCAAACGTTGACACACCGGGCTGGTCGACATGGCAACATTGTTTTTGTATATCAATGATCCGTGGGTGGTTCTTTTTCCAGCTACATCTTGATTGTCTTTAATGACGAGAGTGAGACCTTCCAGAGTGCGGATGAGTTTCTCATCCTTTTTAGCAAAGATGGCTTCTGCTTTTTTTGCTTGAACCATTGCATCATCAAAATATTGATCTGTATAGGCATTGATCTTCGGGTTAACTGCTTCAGTCCGCACAATCTGCGCTTTTAATAATTCAACAGGAGAGAGCTTCCCTTTTTTAAACAGTTCCTGTGCCAGATAACCAGGCATATAACAAAGATCCAGATCACTCATATGAATTACCTTTGTCCCATCTTGAAAATAGAAAAAGGGCTAGCAAATTTGCTAGCCCTTTAACGATTGTTAGTAAGTTATCCGCCAGCCTGAACATCAGTGAACAAGTTTTGATAGCGCTTTTCAACTTCTGGCTCCAAGGACTTGAAGAATAAACTGCCGTCCAGGACAGCCTTGGGATCAGAAATGCCAAGGTTCTCAATCACAGTTGCATCTGCGACTTCATATGCTTTTTCATTGGTGGAGCCATAACCATAGTTTTCCATCAACCAAGCACCGGACTCAGCAGAGCTCCACGCGTCGATAAGGTCGTAAGCTGCTTCTTCATTTTTGACGTTCTTATGCATCGTGAAACCGGCAATCCATGTAAACATGCGTTCTTTTGGTACCATGAAACCAACATCGATACCTTGTTTTTTCAGGTTCACTAAAGAAGCGTTCCATGAATAGGCGGCAACAACTTCACCGGTAGCTATCGCTTGCTCTAGTTGTGTCGCGTCTGACCAGTACATGCGCAGCATATCACGTTGCTTGGAAGCTAACTCTTTCACTTTACCCAGCTGCTCGTCATTTAGATCATAAATATTGCCATAGCCAAGAACGAGGGCCGCACATTGAATAACTGCATTAGCTGTTTCATATTGGGCGATGCGGCCGGAATATTTTTCGTTATATAAAATTTCCCAGGACTGGTTTTCCTGATCTACTTTATCGACCAAATCTTTGCGATAAATAATAGAGCTATTACCAAATTCGGTTGGTATCATGTATTGAGCGCCGTCCATTACACATGAATCGTCATTGCGAACGCTTGGGATAATATTCTTAAAGTTTTTCAAGCGCGATGTGTCGATCGGTTTGATCAGTCCAGCATCTTTGAAACGACGAACATTATAGTTACCCGGATGAATAAGGTCAGGTGCCCAGCCGGTCTTCATCTTGGTGAAGGATTCTTCTTCACTGGCAATATGACTCACTTTTGGCATACCACCATATTTTTTTATATAATCCGCCATCAATTCAGGGGCATCATATCCAGACCATGTGTGATAATGGACTTCCCCTGCCGCACGCGCAGTCTTCGCAAGCACAGGCATGACGGAATAAGTGACTCCAAGGGCCGCAAGTGATTTCAGGATATTACGCCTGCTCATATTTAATTTACTCATAAGTTTCTCCGTTATCTGGTAACTATTTTGATTATAAATTTGATCTTTAGAGACGTTGATTTTCTTCTTGCTTGCGTAATTGTGGTAGTACTGCCTGGTAAGCGACTTCGATATGGGCAACCGAAGCTTGTCTCATAGCTTCCGCATTTCGTGTCTCTGCGGCGGGCACGATACATTCCAACTCTTGCAACATTGCTTCCCAACGACCAATGGATGCCAAAGATATGCGACGCAAAAAAGCAATTCGGGTATTAAGCGATTTTATGAATTGGGCACAAACGGGGTTTTGCGCCCCATCAAAAATAATTTGATAAAATTCAGCAACTGCATCCAATATAAATTGCGGCTCTCTATTTGAGAGTCTTGCAATATTTGTGGCGGCATCCCGGAGGTTTTTAAGTTGCGCATCACTGGCCCGGAGAACAAAAAGCTCACCCGCCAACCCATCAAGAGATGCACGAACCTGATAAAGATCCTCTGCGTCATGTATGGTCAGTGAAGCCACTATCGGCCCTTTATGAGGGACCATTTTTATAAGGTGTTCAGATTCTAAATGACGCAGGGCTTCGCGCACTGAAGTTCTGCTGACATCCAACATTTCACAGAGCTCTCGTTCAATCAGATGTGAGCCCGGTGGAAAACGGTGGTCAACAATCGCTTGCCGCAGAATGTCTGTAGCCTTTTCACGTAAAGTCGACGATTTTCGTTGCACCCGAAGAGAAGGAGCCTTGGACACTTGAACGCGTTTTTTGCTACTAAGATTTGTAGAATTCGCGTTCGGCATGTCAAATGGGGCCCTTATATTTATTGTATTATAGTCTGAGCGAGGAAAATTCACAGAGAGGAACTTAACAATTATATATTTGTATGACAATTATATAACAATACAGAACTCGAAATGTGGCGTCCATATACGCGTTTATGGGGCAGGAAAAATGAGATAACATCTTATGAAAGAAACCATGCGAAACCGCATATCTAAAGAGTCTAATAAGGCATGATGATCTTGAAAAAAATACCACATTTGCGCGGCTACATGCTTTTATCGCCAGTGATTGTATTAATGGTGGTGGCTTTAATCTCGCCATTCCTATTGTTGTTTGGCCTTAGTTTTACCGTAGAGTTAAATGGCGGAGCAGATTGGGAGTTAAGTCTTTCCAACTATATCCTCTTCTTTGAAAAGAAATATTACGTTTATACCTTATTTCGCTCGGTTGCGATTTCTTCAGCGGTCGCAATAGTAACTGTATTACTTGCTTATCCAGCGGCCTATTTTATTGCCTTTCATGTGCAAGAAAATAAAATGCGATGGTTGATCCTGATCACTGTGCCGTTTTGGACCAGTTATTTGCTTAGGGTATTTTCCTGGAAACTTATCCTTGGTTATAATGGAGTGGTAAATTCTGGATTAATTTGGGCGGGTCTTATTGACCAGCCACTGGACTTCATTCTTTATAACACCAATGCAATTGTGTTGACTTTGGCTCATGCGTGGGCTGCCTTTGCTATATTGCCAATTTTTGTGTCGCTTCAAAAAATCGACAAACATTTGATCGAAGCTGCCCATGATCTAGGTGAGAACAAATTGTACACTTTCATTCGGGTGACGTTACCTTTATCGCTTCCCGGTGTCGTGGCAGCGATGTTGTTGGTTTTCATCCCCACCGTTGGGGATTATGTGACACCAAAGTTGGTCGGAGGACCCAAAGGCCTCATGATCGGTAATTTGATACAAGTTGCTTTTGGGCGTTTGGATAATTGGCCACTGGGTGCCGCTATTTCTATCGTTTCAATGATCACAGTTACCGGTATTGTTTGCCTTTTCCTTTATGGTGTGGGTCGAGCCAAAAGGAAATTGGTATGAATAGTTCCAAAAATACATCGCGATGGTTACGTAGCTATACGATCATTTACTTGATTTTCATTTATCTGCCCGTTTTTTTGTTGCCGATATTCTCTTTTAATGATGCCATCTATGTCGCATTCCCTATGAAGGGTTTCACCTTCCAATGGTGGATAGAGTTGATCAATCAAACCAGTATGTTGCGCGCCTTATTAAACAGCTTCGTCGTCGCAGTCCCAGTATGCATTATCAGTACGGCCTTTGGAATGATGGGGGCAAAGGCTCTTACAACCTATAATCTCTATGGTGCTCGTGCTCTGACAGGGCTATTCACCCTACCATTGGTCATACCATTTATGATTTTGGGTATTGCCCTGCTTATTGCCTTTAACACCTATGGCATAAATCTATCGCTATTCACTGTTGGGATTGGGCATGTTTTGATATGCGTGCCTTTTTCTTTGTTCGTGTTGCTGTCTCGGATGGAAAGTTTTGATCGTAGCATCGAAGAAGCCGCCCTTGATCTTGGCGAAACACCATGGATGGTGTTCTGGCGGGTGACTTTTCCGGTCGCCATGCCTGGGATTGTCGCTAGTTTGTTGCTGACTTTCACCATTTCTTTTGACGAGTTTTTGCTGGCATTCTTCCTAACTGGGGATCAGTCAACTTTGCCGATATATATCTGGAGCCAGTTGCGCTTCCCAGCCAAGCTTCCCGCGGTCCTAGCACTTGGATCCGCCATTTTAATTGCCACATTTATCATTGTAACGTTGGCGGAAAAACTTGGCCGCCTGGGATCTGCTACTGCCGAAAAAGGTGCATAATTCATGCCTAGCCAATCTTTTATATCTATTCAAAATGTCGAAAAACACTTCGGTAAGGTCCGTGCCGTTGATAACATCAGCCTGGATGTAGCAGAAGGTGAATTTTTCGCACTGCTTGGCCCATCGGGCTGTGGTAAAACCACTCTACTTCGCATGCTGGCGGGGTTTGAGACGCCCACCAATGGAAAGATTTATATTGATTCAGACGAAACATCTTTAGTTCCTCATTATCTGCGTCCTGTGAATATGGTGTTCCAGAATTATGCTATTTTCCCTCATCTGAATGTTTTTCAAAATATCGCCTTTGGTCTTCGAAAAGACAAGCTTTCCAAGGAAGAACTGGCAAAACGAGTGTACGATGCTTTGGCCTTGATCAAGATGGAAGGTTACGGCGATCGCCAACCGAATGAATTGTCCGGCGGGCAACGCCAACGGGTCGCATTGGCCCGCGCCCTGGTGAAAAAACCAAAGGTTCTTTTACTGGATGAACCACTAGGTGCCCTTGATAAGAAACTTCGTGAACAAATGCAGCTAGAATTACGCCTGCTCCAAAAAAAAGTGGGAATTACTTTTGTATTCGTGACTCATGATCAGGAAGAAGCTCTGACTATGTCAGATCGAATTGCAATCATGTCAGCTGGAAAAATTCAAGAAGTGGGTACACCGGATGAGCTTTATGAACGTCCAAAAACAAAATTTGTAGCGAACTTTATCGGGTCCATGAATTTCTTCGATGGTGAAGTGCAATCTGTGGAAGATGGGCGTTATCTGATTAAAACAAAAGCATTGGGGTTAATACGTGCGAAAGTAAATGGCATGGAATTTTCAATTGGTGAAAAAATGACTGTCGCCATACGGCCGGAAAATATTAAAATCATCAAACCAGATGGAGAAGGCAATATTGTGGGCTCTGTTGAGGGGGAAGTGAGCAATGCCGCTTACTTTGGGAATAGCGCTAATATCTATGTACGCCTGAAAGAGACTGATCAACCGATATTAGTTGCACTTCAGAATACAGATGGGGCAGCCTCAGCGGCGACACATGGGGATACAAAGATTTTGTTGGGTTGGTCGAGTTCAGCAATTTTGCTATTGAAGAACGGCGAATGACTTAAGCTCAAGAAAAAAAATGACGCAGGGATTATTTAAAAAAACTAATAAATCGCTGTGATGTTGTGGATGAAGGCTATGTTGTAAAAACACTCGCAGGCGCCGATTATCTATCGCATCCGCTGGCGAATGCAATGAACGGCAACACCGAGGCCTAAGCGGTCTTCTTCATGGGCTCAATAACCGATCGGGGGGGGCGGACTGTGACCTTGAAGACCTCACAATTTATTGTTAATGTTCAAACAAGGCCAGATACCAATCTCTATCAATTTCACTATGGGAAAACCAGCAGGATGACCGAACGAAACTGGATGCTAGCGGGACCGATAAGCTGGCTAATACAGCCGCTGGCACCTTCCCTTTCAAATTGGTTTTTGTCCGGCCTTAGGATCAGAGAAATATGACGTTCCCAGATGCTAAATCGTTGGAGCGCAGAGGGATCGAAGTATCGCGCGTCCTCTCCCGGCAAGCTAAGGAAAACCCACAGAGCGCTGCCGTTCATTTAGGTGACCGGACGCTGACATATACTCAACTGGATAGACTGGTGGGGCAGTGCGCTCTCCGGCTTCACGGTATGGGGTTAGCAAGACAAGAAATATGTGCCCTGGCCTTCAAGGACCAATTTACCCTTCTGGTCACATGGCTCGGCTTGAACCGGCTGAGGGTTGGCATTGTCTGTTTGCCTAGAGGCGAGCCAACGAAGGATACGGACAAACTGCTGAAGGACTGTTCTATTAAAGTCATTGTGTCTGACCAGCCTTATTCCTGCGCTGGCGTAGAGACTGTTTGGATCACGCTTGATGACATCGAAAACAGCCCGCTTGGCAATCTGAACAATATCGAATTGACCCGCAATCGATGGGAACACATCATCGTGGGCTCAGGTTCGACAGGTAAACCCAAACTGATCGCCTATGAATTTGGTGCTTCGATGACCTTGGTTGAAACCATTACCTGGGATATTGAGGTTGGTGAGGGCGACAGATACTTCTCATTTGTCAATTTGCAGTATGGCTCACCGGTGCTTTACTGTTTAATGATTTTCGTCTCCGGCGCTTCCATCGTGATCCCAAACTACTCCGATGCGGATTTCTTTCTATTTCTGGAGCGCACTGGGGTCACTCTAATTGATGCCACTGTACCTGATGCTGAACTCCTCTGCCGTCTGGCTCGAAAACACGGGCGACGGTTGGGAAAACTCAAAAAGTTGAATCTTTCTTCTTCGGTCATTACCGAGGACCTGGTTGAGCGCCTCAGGGAGGGTGTTACCAATCAAACAGCCATCGAATATGCCACGAATGAATGCTGGCCAGTATGCAGCACCCGGACAGCGGATGAAAACCGTCCCAGAGGGTCGGTTGGGACAGTCTATTCGCAGGCTGCAGTGGAAATCGTCGATCAGAACGGACATGTTCTTCCGACTAACCAACCTGGCATCATTCGCATGCGCTCGATTGGAATGTTCAGCGAATACATCGGCGAGCCGGATGTAACGAGCAAACGCCTACGAGACGGATGGTTTTATCCGGGCGACACGGGGTTGCTGAACGACGACGGGCACCTTATCCTGCTTGGTAGAACCGATTACATGATGATTTTCAACGGAATCAATATCTACCCGGCAGAAATCGAAACCGTCATGGCAGGCCACCCGGCGGTAAACGACGTAGCCGCCCTGCCGCTGAAGCACAAAATTCACCAGGACGTGCCGATTTGTGCAATCCAGTTGCATCCAGATCATCCCGCCAGCGAGCAAGAGCTTCTGGAATTCGGGCACACCAAACTGGGTGCTAAGTCGGCAAAGCTTGTGTTTGTCGTTGACGCGATCCCCAGAAACGATCTCGGAAAACTCATTCGGCCCGAGATGAAAAAAATTCTCGAAGAAATGCTTAAGCAAAGGTCAAGCTGACAAATCATCTGCAGGGATGCACGTGGAAACTAACGAGGATATCAATAAGTTAGTAAGAGCCGTTGACTTCCTTGGCTGAGGCCAGATCACAGCTAATTTCATTTCCGCCGTTTGCAAACGAAAATCTAGCAATTGTGGCAGCCTTAGAAATCCTCTGTCCCTTGGAAGGCAGAAAGCATATCGCGAAGCTGAAGCAAGCAGGTAATGAGATCAGCGATCTTCAAATTGCAGAGTCTTATGAGTTCCCTGTGCAATTTTCAGAAGGATTGGTAGAAGATAGGTCGATAAAATTTCATGAACTATTCTATAATGAAGTTAAATTGAGCTGAGCCCGCCAAATTAAGTATGGCATACTGAATACCACTAGTTTCTCTGCGCCAGATGCTATATGTCCGCGCGATATGAAATTCTCTGTATTCCCACTTTACATTTCGATGGTGAAATTTCTATCGAGCTGAGCCTGCTGGAACGTTACCATGACAATTAATCAGCGAAGAGGGTTGGCTAGTCGTGTCGAAGCTTAGAAACAGTTCACGCTTTGGAAATCAAACTATAGCGAAGGTAAATGGTGTTTCGTCTCTTGAGGTAACGGTTTCAACCCTTCCGTTCATTAAAGATATTGGTAATGCCTAAATTCATATTGACTTGGTCCACTTTAGCGGTCCAAAATCAGGTTTTTATGGTTCGCAGCCAGTTTTTAAGTTGTTGATATATTTATATAAATAAGAAATTTGGTTCGAATCCTGCCACCCCAGCCATTTTCTGAAAATTCAATAAAATCAATGATTATTGATTTCGCGCACAGCATGTATAGCAACGTAATGTAGCTAAATTGATCTGCTGCTTCTAATCCAATGTTGCTTGCGATGTCCGATTCAACAAATTGATAGTTGTCCTTAGGTTTGCTGGCTCAACCTTTATCCGGCACTCCATGCAAGCTGGACCAAACGGGTCTACCACAGCTCTATTTGAGTATATTAATGCTGAAAGAAATTCGTTTGTTGAGATGTAATAACTCACGTACGATCTGAGACTTCACCGATTAGGAAAAAGTCAATTCTGTAGGCAGTTTAGAGCATAAAGAATGTCTGTCATCGACGGGTGAACGGACCAGTCACTGAACCCGACATAAGGCCAAATCGATTGGATGCGGACATTTTTTTGAGTGGTTCAAAGTTCCGCAATGCCGACGAAATTGCCGTTCATAGCTGGTCGCAGAAGGGTCGTTTTTAGGTTGGATTTTTCGATAGAGTTTTTCGGTAAACAGTAAACTCGGTGTTAGTTGCTACGCGGTCATAAAGCATCATCGCCGGTTCATTCGATGTGTGCGTATGCCAATAAACACTGACTGCTCCTCCCTGACTAGCCTTCTTTTCAAACTCAATAATGAGTGCCCGACCAATGCCCTTTCCGCGAAGAGATACATCCGAGAAGAGGTCTTGAAGATAGCATGTGTTTTCAACCGTGATCGTGTTTCGGTGAAAGATGTAGTGGGCAAGACCCACGAGCTTGCCCGCGTATTCGCCCACCAAACAATGTACTGGTTCGGTTGGTTGAAAGAACCGCTTCCAAGTCGACAGAACGATTTCTTCAGGCAAAGCGGCAGGGCCTACTCTGCCATAAAATACGTTGTATTGGTCCCACAACGCCCGCCATTGATCAAAATCAGTTTCAGTTGCATGACGAATGATGAGAACGTTGTCCACCTTCCTCAACGTGTTGTTGCGAAAAGCGTCAGCCGAAGTTCTAGTTTTACTCAATCGTCATTCCTCATAATTAGTAAAAACAGACCTTAGCAGCATGGCAGAATATAGTCACTATAAGCTCGGAGTTGACATTAAACATCATGTCTCAATGTATGCTTCCCGTTCAAAGGTGAAGTTTGATCAGCCTAAATACAGAGCGAATTTTGGTCCCAGGTTGAGGATGTAGTCGGCGGTTCGATTGAATGGTGAAGATTGCGGAACAGCTGTCAACTCAAGGTGTTTCCGTTACCACTTAGGCATGGGATCTTGCATGCTCACTCTTTTGGTTACGGTACTAGATTAGTATGCTGTAAATCCCACTCAACCGCCTCTCAGCCATATGGCCGGACAAATAAGAAATGATGTTGAACTAGTCGAGTTTCTCGAATACGAAGTGCTTTCGATTGAGAAATTCACTGTTGCACGAATGGATGCGAAAGTTTATTTGCGTGCTAAGACGCTTAGTAGGGAAGCGGAAGGTAAATTCAAGGTGTTTGGTTTCAGGTATACATCTGAGAGAGATGTGGGGTTTCCTTCAGATGATGGCTCATGGGTGAGTCAGCAAGGATGTATTATTGACCTCATAAATGAGTGGAAGGTTGGAGATGGCAGATGAAATACCGTGCAAATCACCCGCCATAATAATTCTAAGCCATGCAATGAATATTCAGTTTGTTGC
>JBALWO010000075.1:0-8903 GCA_036960775.1 Pseudomonas marincola
TTTAAATTCTTTGCAGGCGAAGCCCTCCGCATGGGAGGAGAGTCTCTTCCTTCAACCCGTCCGGGCCTTCAAGTTAATATCGATCGGGAACCCCTTGGTGTGGTGGGTATCATCAGCCCTTGGAATTTTCCAATCGCTATTCCAGCATGGAAGATCGCCCCTGCCCTTGCCTACGGTAACTGTGTTGTTTTCAAACCAGCTGACCTTGTTCCGGGCTGTGCTTGGGAAATTGCGGATATTCTTGTCCGCGCCGGTATTCCGGCTGGCGTCTTTAACCTTGTGATGGGCCGCGGTAGCGTTGTAGGCGAAGAAATTCTCCAAAACAAAGACGTTACGGCTATCAGCTTCACAGGTTCTGTGGACATCGGAAAACACGTAGCTGCAACTGCGGTTGGCCGCATGGCAAAAGTTCAAACAGAAATGGGCGGTAAAAACCCGCTTGTCGTATTGAATGATGCCGATCTTGGTAAAGCTGTTGATTGTGCAATCAACGGTGCGTTTTTCTCCACCGGTCAAAGATGTACGGCTTCTAGCCGGCTGATCGTTGAAGAAGGCATTCACGATCAATTCGTTGAAGCCATGATCGCCAAAATGAAGACATTGAATATAGGCGATGCGGTTGATCCCTCAACTCACATTGGGCCCGTTGTCAGCCATCCACAGCTTCAACAAAACCTTGAGTATATTGAGATTGGTAAAGCCGAAGGCGCAACACTTGCCTTTGGCGGCGAACGTTTGAAAAATGGCGATAAAGACGGTTTCTATATGCAACCTGCTTTATTTACTGAAACAAACAACAGCATGCGCATCAATGTTGAAGAAATCTTTGGTCCGGTTGCGACTGTGATTAAAGTTGCTGATTATGATGAAGCCCTGCAGGTCGCCAACGATACAATATTTGGATTATCTGCGGGTATCTGCACAGCTTCGTTGAAGAATGCATCAGATTTCAAAAGACGGTCAGAAGCTGGAATGGTAATGATTAATGTGCCAACAGCAGGTGTTGATTATCACGTACCATTTGGCGGCCGTAAAGGTTCCAGCTATGGTGCACGTGAACAAGGACGCTATGCACAAGAATTCTACACAACAGTTAAAACAACCTATATCAGCAGTTAAGTCTAATCGCCGATACAAAGGAAAATATTATGATTGTCGACGAACGTATTTACACTCTCAAAATCGGGAAACTCAAAGAATATCTTGAGCTATACGAAAACAAAGGGTTTGCCGTTCAAACACGTATTTTGGGCCATATGGTTGGGTATTTTCATACTGAAATCGGACCGCTAAACCAAATCGTACATCTTTGGGCATATGATAATTTTGAAGAACGGACGAAGCGCCGGGCTATTTTGGGTTCCGACCCAGAATGGATGGCTTATGTAAAAGAAATGCGTCCTTTATTGGAGAAGCAGGAGAACAAGATACTGTTACCTGCACCATTTAGTCCAATACATAAAAGCAACATAACCGACTGAAACAAAAGACTATAACTATGATCGGGAGCGTGTTTAGCTCTTGATCATTTGTTCAAGGAAATTAAAATGATTGATCTCTATACATGGACAACGCCAAACGGCAGGAAAGTTTCTATTCTGCTGGAAGAGCTTGGCTTAGAGTATAATACGCATTCTATCAACATCACCGAAGGCGAACAAAAAGCCGAAGACTTTTTGAAAATCAGCCCAAACAACAAGATCCCTGCGATCGTTGATCAGGAAACCGGCATTACTTTGATGGAATCCGGTGCTATCATGCTTTATCTTGCGGAAAAGACTGGCAAATTTATGCCGTCAAAGACCGAAGATAAATGGAAAGTCACTGAATGGCTGATGTGGCAAATGGGCGGTTTGGGTCCAATGCTTGGCCAGGTTCATCACTTCACCAAATTTAATCCAGGTAAAGCTCCGTATGCACAAGACCGTTTCCTTGCAGAAGCGCAGCGTTTGTATGGCGTCCTTGATAAACAATTGGCTGATCAGAAATACGTTGCGGGCGATGAATATACCATTGCGGACATGGCGATTTGGCCTTGGATTTCTCGCTTTGAATGGCAGACAGTTGACCTGAATGAATTTCCAAATGTAAAACGTTGGTATTCAGAAATTGCGGCGCGCCCTGCAGTTCAAAAAGGGTATCACGTTCCAAAATTCACGCAAGATATCCCAACAGCGTAACGGTATTCCAAAAATATATGGCGGCTAATATTCAGCCGCCATATATAATTCTCAAATTCTAATCTCCGGACACAGAGTTGATGTGTCCAAATGCCGCTTCCAACCGCTGACGAAGATCGCTGGGAAGTTCTGCCTCCCCTATAGCTGCAATATTTTCATGCAGATGGGCAATTTTACCGGTTCCCGTTAAGATCACTTGATTATCCGGCTCATGAGCGCAGAAACGATACGCCGCTTCAGTTAGCATCCCACTTGACGTCGCTGCCAATAAGTCTTGCACTAAATCATCTAGATCAGAACGGTCTATTTTGGTTTGCCCTTCAGCTATCAATTTTTCAACGAACGACGTCAAATGATCGGGGTTCCCAAGGACGTTTCGAACAGCAAACATGTTCAAAACACCAACGTTATTCTTTGATGTAAGCGGCAGAATAGTCTGCCTCGCGGATGGATTTATGAGGTTAAAGCCAACCATCACAACATCCCAAATGTCATCAGCAAGAGCCTGGGTCAACATCTCATGGGAAGGATCGAAGATGAACCGTTCAGTGATGCCGATATACCGGATCTTCCCAGCTGTTTGAAGGTTTTTCAAGATCGGCAAATATCGATCGACACAAGCGTCATATTGATCAGGCATGACCCCATGTAAATGGTAGACATCAATATGATCAGTTTTAAGGTTACGCAAACTGTTTTCGACATTTGCGATGAAGTCTTTTTCTGGCTGAAAATCATCACCAAGGGCCGAACTACCACTACGAACAACAGGTCCCTTGGTTGATAAAACAACCTGATCCCGGCGATCCTTGATGGCTTCACCAACGATCTCTTCAGTTCCGTATACTGTGGCTGTATCCAGAAAATTGAGACCCGCATCCAAGCCAGCTCTCACAACATCAACTGAGCTTTGAAAACTAGAGCCATAGCCTTTCCCCAAGCGACTATGGCCCCCGCCTCCCAAACCCGCTCTGCTAACAGAAAGGTTTGTTCGACCTAACAGTATTTTTTCCATACCTAATGATCCCCTCGATCAAACTTAAGTCAGATACTGTCAGAGTATCTCTAAATTTGGATGTTTCAAAAACTACTCAACGGTCACAACAAAATCATCAAACCCGTCAACATGGCAAACCATCTCATCACCTTTGTCGATAGCAGCAACGCCAGACGGTGTGCCTGTGAAAATAAGATCTCCTGCAGCCAGCTCAAAATAATCAGAAAGATAAGAAATCATCTCCGGAATGTTCCAGATCAGTTGGTTAAGATCACCGGTCTGGCGGACATCGCCATTAACTGTCAGTTTCACTTCACCAGCGGATGGATGCCCACTTTCAGTAGCAGGAACAATTGGTCCCATGGGCGCTGATCGCTCAAACGCTTTACCAATTTCCCAAGGGCGACCCATTTTCTTCATTTCACCCTGTAAATCACGCCGCGTCATATCTAGGCCAACGGCATATCCATAAACATGATCAAGGGCAGTCTCTTTGGAAATGTTTGTTCCGCCCTTTTTCAAGGCCACAACCATTTCTATCTCGTGATGAACATCCCTGGTTTTCTCTGGGTAGGGAAACACACCTGAGAAATCAAGATTATCGGGATTTTTTTGGAAGAAAAACGGCGGCTCGCGGTCAGGATCATGTCCCATTTCCACTGCATGAGCCGCATAGTTTCGGCCGATACAGTAAACCCTGCGAACCGGAAAAAATTTGTCGCTGCCTTTAATTGGAGCAGCAACAACCACAGGCGGTTCGATGACAAATTGGGTTGTGTTTTCACTCATAGAAACATCCTTCAAAATGATTACGGTCAGGGTCACTAGAATATTGAAGCTGTCGATTAAGATATCACGCTAAACCCTGATTATCACTCAAATATTTTAAATAGTATATTCTGGATTGTTCCACAAAAGGCGCTCCGTGAATAGGGCAAATCATAAGACAGTTTGTTCCATGTTACGAACAATATCATTTCAGAGCGCTCCCATAAGCGCAAAGGCATATCTCCGCTTTGATCCACATCAAATACACACACTATTCTTCTGATTAAACTCACTGAAAATTTGCGTCAGGAGTTAAAAATGGTTGAGAAAATTGCGCGCATCGGCGTTGTAACTGTTTCCGATCGTGCTAGCCGTGGTGAGTATGAGGACCTAGGCGGGCCTGCCATACATGAAGAGCTTTCAAAATTGCTCACGTCCGAATGGGAATCCATCGCGCTGATAATTCCGGATGAACAGATACAAATCGAACAAGCCCTCAAAAAACTTGCGGATGTGGAGGGCTGTTGTTTGATCATCACCACAGGTGGAACGGGCCCGGCAAAACGAGATGTTACTCCTGAAGCCACAGAAGCTATTAGTGAAAAACTCCTGCCGGGGTTTGGTGAATTGATGCGTCAGGTTAGTTTGAAATACGTACCGACTGCTATTTTATCCCGGCAAACTGCGTGTATTCGCGGAAAAAGTCTAATCATCAACTTACCGGGAAAACCCTCTGCTATTAAGGATTGCCTTGAAGCTGTCTTTCCCGCTGTCCCCTATTGTATCGATTTGATTGAGGGTCCTTATTTGGAAGTGGATGCAGATATCTGTTCCGTGTTCCGTCCCAAAAATAAATGATCTCAAATTCTGCAGACATGGCAGTGCTGCAAATACCGTTTCATGCAAAACCAAGGTTATGACTATGCAGAATGAACAAACGCTCCCCAATCCTCCCTTTTCCCCGGTTTTATTTGCAGGGTTCCTAGCAAGCCCGATACCGGTGAGGTTTTTTACGCCCATTGCGTCCCATATCCTCGCCAATATTAAGGAACTTTATCCCTCGATTTTTGATCGCTTAAAACCATTAGGTTTTTGCCTATTTTTAATTACGCCTACGGATTTTAGTCATCAATTTCTGGTCACGTTAAACAACGGCGATGCGGACGTGGAAATCCTAAAGCCCCATACGAGGCCCTCCGTAATAGATGCTTCTATTTCCGGCCCACTCCTTTCTCTTTTAGCGCTATTGGAGGGTCGGATAGACGGTGATGCTCTGTTCTTCTCAAGAGAGTTGACCGTTTCGGGAGATACGGAAGCAATCTTGACCCTCAGAAACGCGGTTGATAGCGTGGACATTAATTTTGAAAATATTTTATCTCATAAATTCAAACAATTAGTACCATTTCTTAATTTGCTACTTCCGAAAATAATTACACTATTCAAACGCAGCCAATCAGATATGGACGCTATTCGCCGATCACTTATCAGCCCTCTTAATCATCGATTATCCTTACAAGATGCCGACTTAGATCGACATGAGGAACGGCTGAAAAAAATGGAAAAAGAGCTCCGGCAACTTAAAGCCCAGGTCAAACGGAAAAGCCGCGGAACAGAGAAAGATTAATCATGGAACTTGTATGTCCTGCGGGAACACCCTCAGCACTACGTGCTGCACTTGAGGCTGGTGCAGATGTTGTTTATGTGGGGTTTAGAGATGAAACTAACGCCCGTAATTTCCCCGGCCTTAACTTTTCACCAGAAGAGTTAAAAGAGGCTGTTGCCCTCGCCCATTCCACCAATCAAGAAATTTATGTGGCCATTAATACCTACCCCGAGGCTGGTAACCTTTCACCTTGGCATAATGCAATAGATACTGCCGCAGACATAGGCGTTGATGCGGTAATTCTGGCGGATATTGGGCTTCTTGATTATGCAAAGCGGACGCACCCACAATTGAGGCGGCATTTGTCCGTTCAAGCATCAGCATCTAACGTTGAAGCCGTCAATTTCTATCGCGACACATTTGATGTTCAAAGGGTCGTTCTTCCGCGCGTGCTGACTGTACAGGAGATCAGCGATTTGATATCCGAAATTGACGTTGAAACTGAAGTTTTTGCGTTTGGCGGAATGTGCGTTATGGCAGAAGGACGATGTTCCCTTTCATCCTATGCAACGGGAAAGTCCCCTAACATGAACGGGGTTTGTTCTCCCGCAAGTCATGTAAATTATGAAGAACAGCGTGGAAAATTGATCTCTAAACTTGGTGAGTACACAATAAATTCGTTCCCTGATGGAGAGGCGGCAGGTTACCCAACCCTCTGCAAAGGACGGTTTGTAACCTCAGGCGGTGAAGCATCCTATTTGTTTGAAGAACCCACATCATTGAATGTTTTACCATTGCTCCCAGACTTGATGAAAGCAGGTGTGAAGGCCTTGAAAATCGAAGGTCGGCAGAGAGGTAAAGCATATGTCTCTCAAATTGTTTCAACCTACAGACAGGCCATAGATGCCGTTTTACGTGGTGAAGACGTCCCTCAATTTGATCTTGGAAATATCACCGAAGGTACGCGCAGCAGCACCGGCGCATACACAAAAAACTGGAGATGAAAATGCCCGCTTCCACGAAATTGACACTTGGACCTGTTCTATACAATTGGCCTGCTGAAAAGTGGAGAGACTTCTATTTTAGAATAGCTGACGAAGCCCCCGTAGATGTTGTCTATATTGGTGAGGTGACATGCTCTAAGCGAACCCCGTTTTTTGCGCCCTATATTCCTGAAATTTGTGATCGATTGGAAAAGGCAGGTAAAGAGGTTGTGCTTGATACGCTCGCCCTTGTTATGAGCAAGAGAGAGAGACGAGAGGTTCAAGAGCTCTCTGAGCATGCCCCCTATCTTATTGAAGCGAATGATATATCGGCTATTGGACAGTTATCAGGAAAACCGCACATCATCGGCCCCTTCATCAATGTCTACAACGAAGGTACGCTTGAATTCTTTTACAAGAACGGTGCGAGCCGGATTGTTCTACCGTGCGAGCTTCCAGTCCAGTCCATAGAGGCAATGGGCCGCGTTGCATCCGGACGTGAACTTGAAGTCCAGATTTTTGGCCGTCTGCCACTGGCTATGTCTGCCCGCTGCTATCACGCCCGCTCCCATAATTTGAGTAAAGATGGCTGTCAATATGTGTGTGAAACTGATCCCGATGGCATGGATGTGGATACATTGGATGGCACACCGTTTCTTGCGGTAAACGGCACCCATACCATGTCCTATACAGTCCATAATTTAGTGGAGGAGCTGGAAAACCTGCAATCTGCAGGAGTGTCCCATTTCAGATTGTGGCCTCATGACATTGACATGGTGACAGTCACACAGCTTTATCGAGACCTCTTAGACAGGAAAATTGACTGCCGCGAGGCGTTATCTAGCCTCTCCGAGTTAGTCACTTTCGCACCGTTTTCAAATGGATTCTATCACGGAAAAGCTGGGGCACAAATGGTGGAGTAAAATTTGAATCTCCACCGGATGCACTAAAACCCAATTTTTGAAAAAACAAATTTCAGTGTTTTTGAATTATTAACACTGTATCTTTATCGTAGAAGGATATTTACTCAAATTACATCTATGAATAATGAAAATTTTTCTCTTTTTTATATCTGTATTTATACTGTTTATATTTCCTCATATCTCGTTTTCAGAAGAACAGCGAGATGTGAATTTTGCGTGTAGCATCTTTCCTCCCTTTATAACTGGTGATCAAACTGACCCCGGAATTACACCGGAAATACTAGAGGCTGCCCTGACATCTGTGGGAAGGACTTCTAATTTTCAAAACTTCCCTTGGAAGAGAGCCTTCAAACTCACAGAAACAGGCAATGCCGACGCATTGTGCGGATGTAGTTATTCCGCGGACCGAGAGGACAATTTCCACTTTTCCGACACGCTTGGCGTGCATAGCCAAGGCTTATTTTTTACAAATGAGTTCGAGGGCGAAGCGACAGGAAACCTTAACAAATTGAAGGCGTCACGAGTTGCCACTGTTCGAGGATATGCAATCGAAAAAGAATTAGAGAAAAACGGTATTACCAGCATTGGAGTTGTGGATAACAGCCAACTTTTAAAGATCCTGTTAAAACAAAGAGTGGACGCAATTTATACCTATCGTGACGTCATTCGTTTCGAACTTAAAAAACAATCTCTCGGAACAAAGCTGTCTTACTTCGAACTAAGTAGCCAACCCTTCTACAGCTGTTTTTCCAAGAAGATCCCCAACTCTAACGCACTTGTCCAAGAATTTAATCGAGGTTTGCGGATTATCAAACAAAACGGAACCTATAGTGCCATCTGGGAAAAATATTCTCCAAAAAACTGAAGTGCTTTTACTATACCGATCAAGCACTCCAGTCAAAGATTGATAATCTAGCGCCCGATGGCGTACCCTTGCATAAAGCGCGGATTCGCCGCCGCTTTTAGGATTTCACCGTCTTTTGATGCTGCAGTCATTCGCCCAAGACACCAATCTTCATCAACTGTCAAATTATGGCCTTTTGCACGCAAGGCATCAGCTGTCTCTTCTGGAAATCTGCCTTCAATGGCAAGATGGCCAATATCGGTTTCTCTTGGAAAGAAGGAATTTGGGAAGTGGGCAGTATTGAACCCCGGTGCGTCAATAGCTTCTTGCAGGTTCAATCCAAAATGCACATGACGCAGGAATAAATGTAATGACCATTGATCTTGCTGATCTCCGCCGGGAGTTCCAAACACCATGTAAGGGACACCGTCTTTTAATGCCAGCGACGGCGTGAGCGTTGTGCGAGGTCTTTTCTTTGGCGCAATACAAGCAGGAGACTCAGGATCTAGCCAAAACATTTGCGCCCGATTGCTTAACGCAAATCCAAGTGCAGGAATTACAGGAGAACTTTGAAGCCAACCGCCACTTGGTGTTGCAGCAACCAT
>JBALWO010000075.1:9003-10925 GCA_036960775.1 Pseudomonas marincola
CGCTCATCGTTATATTTATCCGACAGCAAAGTATCGAGCGGCACTTCAACAAAGTTAGGATCGCCATAAAAGGCCTCCCGATCGGCGAAAGCTAATTTCGTCGCTTCAACCACCAAATGAACGAACTCAGGGGATTTTTCATCCAAACTATCTAAATCAAATCCTTGCAGTAAAGCCAATTGTTGCAAGAAAACAGGACCTTGCCCCCATGCATTTGTTTTGCAAACGGTATATCCCTTATAGTCAAAAGTGACAGGCTCTTCTTCGGTTGCCCGCCAGCTGGCCATATCTTCATACCGAAGCAAACCTTTATGACGTTCTTCACTGGTATCCATGACCTCTTCAGTTTGGCAGAATGCATCAATTTCCTTTGCAACAAAGCCTTCGCTCCAAATTTTACGGGCAGCTTCAATTTGCCCCGCGCGGTCATCAGCGGCAGCCTCCGCTTCCAAAATTATGCGCTCATACAAATCAGCAATTGCAGGGTTCTTAAAAATAGTTCCAGCTTCTGGAGCCTCTCCATCTTTAAGATAAATGTCGGCAGAACTTGTCCACTCATCTTGGAATAATTCTTTTACCGCTTCGATGGTGTTACAAATGTTAGGGACAAGGGGATAACCGTTTCTGGCAAACCCGATGGCATGCGCAAATACATCCCGCAAACCCATTGTCCCATAATTAAGCAGCATTAACATCCAAGCATCAAACGCACCCGGAACAACCGCAGAAAGTAATCCGCTGCCAGGAACGATATTCAGGCCCAACTCTTTATAGGCCTCAACCGTTGCCGTGACCGGAGCCACACCCTGCCCACAGATAACCTTGGGATCTTTGCCTGCTGGGGCAACAATGATTGGAACCTCGCCGCCAGGACCATTAAGGTGAGGCTCGACAACCTGCAATGCAAACCCTGTCGCCACAGCGGCATCAAATGCGTTTCCATCTTTTTCTAAAATTGCCATGCCGGCAGCAGTTGCTAACCAATGCGTGCTGGTGACCACGCCAAAGTTACCAAGAATTTCCGGGCGAGTAGTGAATTGGGACATGATAAACTCCGATATGAACATCTACGCAAATTGAATAAATTAATTGACTTTCACCTTAAATCACGATTTAAATTGGTTCAACCAATTATTGGTAGGACCAATATATAAATCCCCTATCCTGTTGTTTCGATGAGTATATTTAATGGCTGACATTTTACCTTGGTTTTTAGCGGCCATTCCCATCGCCACAGTTCTGTTTCTTATGATAAAATTACGATTGGGTGGCAGCCGCGCGGGCGCTGCCGGCTGGATCGCGGCGGTTGCCATTGCCTTGTTCGCCTTTGGCGCGGATATAGAAATGTTACTCTACGCCCAGACAAAAGGTGCCCTGCTCACCCTTTATGTTCTGTACATCGTGTGGGCTGCATTGATCCTTTATTTCATATGCGCAGAAACCGGCGCCATCGATGTTATCGGACAAAACATTCAGCGACTAACCAATGAAAAAGAGCTCCAATTGCTCATCGTTGGTTTCGTATTTAGTAGCTTTTTACAAGGCGTCGCCGGTTTTGGCGTTCCCATTGCGGTAGTCGCCCCGCTTCTAGTCGGGATGGGGTTTTCTCCGCTAGTTGCTGTTGCCGCCCCTGCCATAGGGCATTCCTGGTCTGTGACGTTTGGCAATATGGCAACGTCGTTTGAAGCATTGCTTGCCGTCACGGGAATTGATGGGAGCGTCATTGCAAGTGACGCCGGCCTTATGCTTGGAGTGTCCTGTCTGCTTTGTGGCTGGGCCGTTCTGATGGTTTATGGGGGATGGCATTCAGTTCGAAAGTGCTGGGGCTCCCTTCTCATCATTTCTGCCGTTATGGCAACCACTCAGTATATATTTGCCACTATCGGCCTTTGGACAATCGCTGGCTTTAGTGCAGGCATTGC
>JBALWO010000076.1:0-10527 GCA_036960775.1 Pseudomonas marincola
GGGCCTAGAAAAGACGTTTGTGTGCTAGTCGCATTCTTTTGATTTGCTTAAATGGGTTTAGAGACAAAATTTTTGTCATATGTATTTCAGGTGGAGGCCCAGATGAGCGAAGAGCAAACTGAAGCAGGGGGACGCCGGAGTGGCCGTCGGGGTCGCAGTGCAAGGAAAGAAGCACGTCAAGCGAAGGCTGACATCTCCATTCCTTATATTACCCGTAATACGCCAGTCCTTGAACTCACGAGTGTTGAGACCTTGGAAATCATCGAGGCCAATGCTGAAACCATACTCGAAGAAATCGGCATTAGTTTTATTGATGATCCAGAATGTCTTCAAATCTGGAGAGATGCAGGTGCTGACGTTCAAGGGGACCGCGTTCGCTTTCCAAAGGGGCTGTGCCGAGAGCTTCTAAAGACAGCCCCAGCAGAATTTACACAACATGCGAGAAATCCAGAGAGGAGCGTCCAAATAGGCGGCAATAATACTGTGCTTGCCCCAGTCTACGGCCCTCCCTTTGTGACCTGCCTAGATAAAGGGCGGCGCTATGGCACCATTGAAGATTTCCAGAATTTTGTAAAACTGGCTTATATGGCGCCATCCATGCACCATTCTGGCGGAACAGTGTGCGAGCCTGTAGATCTGCCCGTAAACAAACGTCATTTTGATATGGTGTACAGCCACATTAAATACTCCGACAAACCCTTTATGGGATCGGTAACCGCACCAGAGCGGGCGCAAGACAGTGTTGATATGGCGTCTATCGTTTTTGGGGAGGAGTTTGTTCAAAATAACTGCGTGATGATCAACCTGATCAACGCGAACTCACCCATGACGTTTGATGCGACTATGTTGGGTGCGCTTAAAGTCTATGCTGCCAATAATCAGGCAGCAATAGTCTCTCCCTTTATTCTATCGGGTGCCATGAGCCCTGTAAGCCCTGCAGGCACGCTATCTCAGCTTCTGGCCGAAGCAATGGCAGGAATGGCGTTGACCCAGCTGATAAAGCCCGGAACACCTGTGATCTTTGGAACCTTTGTCAGCTCCATTTCAATGCAATCGGGCGCACCAACGTTTGGCACTCCAGAAAGTTTGCTGGTCTTGAACGGTGCTGCACAATTGGCGCGGCGCCTAAATATCCCGTTTAGATCCGGTGGATCCTTTACGGCCTCTAAACTTCCAGATGCACAAGCGGCCTCCGAAAGTGCACAAACGCTTCAAATGACCATAAATTCAGGGGTGAATTTTGCCCTGCATGCTGCGGGTTGGCTTGAAGGCGGATTATGTTCGTCTTACGAAAAATTCGTCATGGATATGGATCAATGTTCCATGATGGAAGTCCTCGCAAAAGGAATTGATATCAGCGAAGAAGGCCAAGCTATGGATGCCATCCGCGAAGTTGGACCCGGCGGGCATTACCTTGGCTGCGCCCATACCCAACGGAATTTTGAAAGCGCCTTCTATCGCTCCAAACTTGCAGATAACAATTCGGTTGAACAATGGGAGGCCGACGGATCATTTGACATGGCCACCCGAGCCAACGTGCTTTGGAAAAAAATGCTCAATGCTTATGAAGTTCCCCCCCTTGATCCTGCCATTGACCAAGCCTTGCTGGATTTCATGAAACAGCGAAAAGAGAGTTTTCCAGACTCAAACATCTAATCCCAAATCTTATGCCCGCCTCAAAATTAGGTGGGCATTTTTTTTGCGTTTTTAATGAAATTTGGGTCGTTAGATGAGTGCTGTATTCAAAGTTGTCTAAAACAACGGCTTATTCTTGAATAACCCCAACAATTCTCAATTTGATGGAGAACTGTATCTTCTATTCAAATTGAAAGATTTCACATGCAAATCATTAGTAATTTAGATCAATCCGTTATTTTTCAAATGGAAACAAACAGCCAACGGGAATGTTTGGAATCAGCAATTCAAGATGACAGAGATTTGCAGCACGCGTATCTTTTTGAGTGGGATCTGAGGGGCGCAAACCTAGAGGGAGCAAAATTGGATGGTGTGTATCTCGATTTCGCTAATCTTTCTGGTGCCAACCTAGAAAATTCTTCCTGTATTTCTGTCGGTTTTAAAGGCGTGAATTTTACAGACACGAACCTGTCAAACGCCAACCTCAGCAACTCTCGATTGCCACATACTGATTTATCATCGGCAACGCTTAGTAACACAATTTTTGAAAATTGCTGTTTGATGAATACTATATTCCCAACACCTATTGATGTGGATCTTGTAGAAGAACTATTCACCAAAATGTCTGGCGGACAGATACTCCCCATCGTCATCATTGAGCTTCTTAAGCAATATGCCAATTATGGCGTTTTATCCAACGTCATGTTTGACGGGGCCGAAATGTCCAATATCAAACTAAAGGGTTTGGATATGAGAGGAGCCCATTTTGTAAATACTGATTTGGCTGCCTCAACCCTTGAAAACTGCGATCTCTCTAGCTCCGAAGGAAATAACACTTACTTCGACTATGCAACTCTAACAGACACAGCGTTAGATTCTGCCGATTTTATACAGTCCTACTTTCAGTGTGCAAACTTACAAAAAATATCCATGAAAAACGCATCCTTCAAAAACTGCGTTTTTAATTATGCCAGTATGAATAGCTCCGATCTCACCGGTACAGATTTCTCAAACTCAGAATTTTACAGAACAAACTTGGAAAATGCCGCGCTGGTGGGCTGTAATTTAACCCATATATCAGCCAGAGATGCCAGTTTTGAAAACGTCACTTTAACTGATGCAACCCTATGTGGCGCCATATTCAAAAAATGTAATCTCACAGCCGCTGATTTTTCAAATGCTGACCTTACTGAAGCGAAATTCACGGATTGCGATTTAACCAATGCAGTTTTCTCACTAGACCAGCTGGATGATAGTGTTTCATTCAAAAATTGCATTATAACGGGCACTATTTTTGAAAATCCCGAGCCCTACCCACAGCCAGCACCAGCACCACAGCAGGAAAACCTCGGTTTTGACTACGAAGATTACGATGAGGGAAACCGCGGCAAATTAGATCCTAGCTAATTCCAGCGGTAATGGGATGAAAATTAACCAGGTCGTAAATGAGTGTGGTATTCAGAATTACCCAACTTAATACGTATAAGTTGAATTAATTTAAAAAATCTCAATTTATTGGAGATTACTCACTCTATTGAATCTGAGGTACATGGAATGGAAATAATAAACTACACAGATGACACTACTATTTTTTCATTGGCTACAAATAGTCAAAAGGATTGCTTAGAAGCAGCTCTTATCGCGGGCAGTAACCTTCAATATGCCTATCTTATTGATTGGGATTTGAGGGATGTAAATCTGACGGGGGCAGATATCTCTCATGCAAAATTGAATTTTGCAAATTTGGAGGGGGCTAACCTTACAGGTGCAACGTGTATATCTGCAATTTTCAAAGGTGCCATTCTATCAGGTGCAAATCTAGAAAACACAAATCTTATGGGTTCAAATTTGCAGCACACAGATATGTCTACGGCATATATAAAAGGAACTAATTTCAGTAACTGTAATTTACTTGATACAAAATTCCCGGTTCCCATTAAAAATAAAATACTCGATGATTTAGTCCAAGCGGGTTTTGATGGACCTGAACTTCCTACAGTTCTGTTAGACCTCATTGCAAACTACACTGACAATTCTAATCTAAACGGTATCGTGTTTGATAACGCTGAAATGCCAGGTATTGAATTCGTTGGTCTTAATATGGCCGGAGCACAGCTGAATCAAACAAATTTACCGTCATCAATTTTTAGAAATTGTAATTTGTCTGGAGCGCAAGGAAATACTCTTTATCTTGAAAATGCGACTTTAATTGATACTCCTCTAGATGGTGCTAACCTCTCATTCGTCTATCTCCAATGTGCAAAATTACCCAAAATTTCTATTAAGAATGCCCAATTTCTAGACAGCTTTTTCAATTGTGCAACGATGAATGACGCTGTCTTGTCCGGAACAATTTTTAATGGTTCAGAGTTTTTCAAAACAAACTTAGAAAATTCACTAATGGATGGCTGTGATTTTCGCGATGCAACTTTTAGAAATGCAAATTTAATAAATGTAAATTTGGGACGTGCCGGACTGGAAAATGTTGTGTTTAGAAATTGCGACTTCACAAATGCGGACCTTTCAGGCGCCGAACTACAAAGCGCACAATTTATCAACTGCCTTATGACAAATGCAAATCTCTCAAGCTGTGAGAATGTAAATACGGCAACGTTCACAAATTGTATTAATTATGTTGCAGCTTCAGTCCTACCTGCACCGTTTCCCTCTCCGGTGCAATTAGATGTCGATGAGAGTGATGATGAAAGTGATAATGAAAGTGATGATGAAAGTGACACATCAATGGCACCATCTTCAAGCACTCGAAAACGTAATAATGGCGGAACAGAGAACGAAAGCGACCCAAAACGTCAAAAACCCACTACAAACTAGTCATACATTTTAACGTCTCCAGCTTAGTTAAATGCCCGCCGTGTCTGTTCGGCGGGCATATCTCTTTGTCTTTGGATCGAACCTTGCTACAAACAACCCATGAATATACTCGCAATTTCCGGCAGCACCCGGCAGACCTCAACAAATACGGCGTTCATTGAAGCCATAAAGATCGCAGCTCCAAAAAATATAAATATAAGCATTTATAGGGCGTTAGGCGACTTTCCTATCTTCTCCGCGGACTTAGAGGGGATAAAGACCCCGAAAATCATCCAGGATTTTACTGAGCAAGTGCGCCTAGCTGACGGTCTTCTTATTTCTAGCCCAGAATATGTCCATGCCATACCGGGCGGTCTCAAGAATGCCATCGATTGGCTTGTATCTAGTGATGCGATCATCGCGAAGCCGGTGGTGCTTGCCCACGCCTCTCATCGCGGCGACGACATGCTGCAATCGCTGCGACTGGTCCTGCAAACTGTTACCAATGGTTTTAACGAAGATCTATTTTTGAGAGTTCCCCTAATGTCCAAAACAGCTGAGGAAATCAAATCCATTTTGAACGATCAAAATGAAGTTCTCGCAATACAGAATTTCCTCAATGAATTTGCTCTCTCAGCACGCAAACCCGCCTGACTTACGCACCATAATTACAATAAAAAAACAAAAGCATTGAAAAAAACTGCTGAACTTGAAATCATGAAAGAAAACAAAAAACAAAAGCAGGTTCAACAATGTCTTATTCTTCCGTGTTTAAAAACGATCTTTTTGAAGGTCAAAATGTCCTTATCACCGGCGGCGGTAGCGGGATTGGTCGATGCATAGCGCATGAAGTATCCGCACTCGGTGCCTCCGTTATCATCACTGGTCGCTCGCAAGAGAAACTTGACAAGGTTGTCGCAGAGATAACCGAAGACGGCGGAAAAGCAACGGCATTTTCCTTTGATATCCGCGATGAAGAGGCTGTTAAGTCAGCCATTGCAGATGTTGTTAAAAGTTGCGGACCCATCAACCATCTTGTCAATAATGCCGGCGGACAATTCCCAGCGAAACTTGAAGACATCAGCTTAAAAGGCTGGGAAGCTGTCGTGAAGAATAACCTCACTGGGGGGTTTCTCGTTAGCCGCGAAGTCATGTTGCAAAGCATGCGTGATGGCGGTGGTAATATAGTGAACATCGTTGCAGATTTTTGGAACTCTATGCCGAATATGGGGCATTCAGGTGCTGCCCGTGCTGGCATGGTCAATTTCACACAAACAGCGTCTATGGAATGGGCACATCACGGTATCCGGGTCAACGCTGTCGCACCGGGCTTAATCGCCTCGTCTGGATTGGACACGTATAGTGATGAGCGCAAAGAAATCATTAAAACGCGGAGTAAAAAAATGCCGACAAAGCGCCTCGGAACAGAATCTGAAATTTCGGCTGCGGTCGTATTTTTGCTGTGTCCAGCGTCTTCATTCGTGACCGGCGAAACCCTGCGAGTAGATGGCGGCGTTCCCAACACGAACATCAATTATGACATCCCAGATCACAAAAAATTGCCCCCATATGAAGGCTTTCACCGGGCTCAATATTCAGATTTTGTTAAAAGTTTGAAAGAGTAACTGAGGGGAAATCCCCCTCACCCGGACTTATGAGTTACCAAGGACATCCTTTACCTTTTCCGCAATTTCTTTCAGCGAGAAAGGTTTGGGGAGGAACTCAATGTTATCAATATCGAAATCCAGCTCTTTCCTGAAAGCATCTTCAGCATACCCTGATATGAATATCACTCGCAAATCAGGTTTTTTCTGAGTGATATTTTTCACCAGCGTTGGACCGTCCATATTCGGCATCACCACGTCGGTAATCAGCAGATCAATTTCCCCGTCATATTCCAACGCGAGATCAAGTGCCGTTTCGCCGCAATCTGCTTGAAGCACCTCGTAGCCTTTATTTTGCAAGGCGCGGGCTGCAAACAAGCGAACTGGATCTTCATCTTCCACCAAAAGAATGGTGCCAACACCCGACAGGTCTTTGTGCTTTTTCCGTGGCTCAATAACGCTCACATCAGCGACTTGTAGAACTTCTGAATATTTGGGAAGGTAGATTTCAAACATAGTGCCGACATCATCATTATTTTTAACAAAAATAAAACCGCCCGTTTGCTTAATAATTCCGTAAACCGTACTCAGGCCCAATCCTGTTCCCTCCCCAACCTTTTTAGTGGTGAAGAAAGGATCAAAAATTTTCTCAATAACGCCTTCAGAAATACCTGTTCCCGTATCGGTCACTTTGATTTTGATGTAATCGCCGACGGGCACTAACTCATGCGCGTCTTGTCCGCGCACCCGAACTGAAAAATTCTCAGTCTTAAAGGATAATTTACCCTCGCCTGACATGGCATCACGGGCGTTCACCGCAAGGTTAATGACAACTTGTTCAAATTGGCTTTGGTCAACTTTGACCATCCATAGATCGCGTTCATGCTTAATCTCAAGCTCGATGGCCTCCCCGATCAAGCGACGAAGAAGGTTCGATAGCTCTGCCAAAACTTCTGTCAGGTCTGTTACTTTTGGACGCAAGGTTTGTTGACGCGAAAATGCGAGCAATTGACGAACAAGGCCAGCCGCTCGATTGGCATTTTGCTTCACCTGACTAATATCTGAATAGGATTGGTCACCCACTTGATGCCGTAGAAGCAGTAGATCACAGAAGCCAATCATCGCCGTCAGCAGATTATTAAAGTCATGGGCGATACCGCCGGCTAACTGGCCAACGGCTTGCATTTTTTGGCTTTGGGCGAACTGAACTTCGAGTTGACGTTGGGCAGATGTATCAATGATATGAATAAGCATGCTACCGGCAGTGCTATCAGCCCCTTCAACGGCACTGATATAGAAGTTGGCTACTCTTTCTCCGTCGAGTAATTTCATCTCCAACGGTTTAGGGGCCAGATCACTAGCGGAGGCTTGCGCAAGTTTTTGCGTCAAAACCTCCCTATCAGGCTCCATAACCAATTCGCTAACATGACAGCCAATGGCACTATCAACAACGGTTTCAGTCATGACCCGAAACGCGGGATTTCCTTCGACCACAATGCCTTCAGAATCCAGCAAAACAATACCAATAGGGGCCGCTTCAAAGAAACGACGGAAATGCTGCTCAGCACTTTCAACACGTTCACGCCATAACTGTTCTTGAAGCAATTCACGAACAACGCTTCGTGATCCAATGACATTCCCATTTTCATCATGGGCCACCGTTTGCGTTACATGTACGGGCAATACAGTGCCATCACGGCGGCAAAGCTGAATTTCACCTTCATACCGATGACCATCTTCATTCATGCCATCCATCAAGCTTAATTGACGGTCATCCCCTGTTATAACGATGTCGGAGAAGGCTATATGGCTGTCGGAGAGTTCCCGTTGATGATATCCCAACCATTCCGCAAAGATCCGGTTTACAAATTGGACATGACCTCTTTTATCCAAAGAGTAGAACCCAACCGGGGCATTATTGAAATATTCGGTTAGCTTCTCGCGTTCGCTCCGTTCAACTTCTTCGATTTTATGCTGAGTAGTTGTCTCGGCCACGTACCAAATGATACAATCGGGCAATGATTTAATAGGATGAGCGAGAACAGCGAGCCATCGTCCTTCCTCGGTTTTCATTTCAACGCGCATATCATGAACTTCATCGCGCACAGCCGCATTATTCAATGCACGAATTTGCTCCCGTGCAGAAATGTTGTCGTTCATAACTTCCAAAAGAGTCTTATTTCCATCGCGCTTTTCAATGCGGAGAACATCGTAATAGGCATTGTTTGCGAGTAGAAAATCACCGCTTTTATTGGTGATAAGACGGCCTTCAGGGCTGGAAGAGATAAATTCTGCGATTAAATCCATTTCGCCCGAAGCGGCGCGCCTCAAACCGTAAAAAATCAAATACCAAAGGCCAATACCCATGGCAGCGAGAACCATGCCACTCAGTATAAAGAGATTAAAAAAGCTGAATTCGCGCCCAAGAATAGCTGCAATTACAATTAAAGTTGCAACCAGGAAATACGCCGCGGCTAATTGCCGTGCGTCAACACCTAGAAAGAAGCGCCTATCTTTACTTCTTGTTGGACGTTTATTGGGTCCCATTCGCTACATATTCCCTTTATCTTTTCTTCTTTAGGCGCATTACATACCCTATAATTTCCGCCACCGCACGGTAATGTTCTAGCGGTATTTGCTGCTCCAACTCGCAGGACGCATGTAAAGCCCGTGCGAGAGGTGGATTTTCCACGATCGGTATTTCATTTTCGTTAGCAATTTCCCGAATTTTCAAAGCAATGTTATCCATACCAATCGCCAAAACAATAGGAGCTGGATCAACGTCTGGATCGTATCTGAGGGCGACAGCATAATGGGTCGGATTGGTAATAACCACGTTGGCTGACGGTACGGCTTGCATCATCCGTTGCCGTGATCGTTGCATCCGAAGAGCCCGCAACCGAGACTTAATCATCGGGTCACCCTCAGACTGCTTGTTCTCGTCCTTGATTTCCTGCTTTGTCATTCGCAACTCTTTAGCATGGTTATAGCGCTGATACATAAAGTCGAGGCCAGCAATTGCCCCCATGACCGCCGCGACACCCGTGAGCAAGCTGAGAATTTGAGACTGTAATAACTCAAGCACACCAATCATTTCGTATGTCATAACGATCTGGAGCTCATTCATTTTGGGGGCAACAAACAGAAAGGCGATGGTGCCCACCAAAACGATCTTCAAAATCCCTTTTGCAAATTCTGTGAAAGATTTTATTGAAAATAGGCGTTTCACACCCGCAAATAGAGAGATCTTACTTAGTTTGGGTATAATTCGTTCAGCAGAAAATACCGGGCGATGCTGGATTATTTGACCTGACAGCCCAGAAAGCATGAGGATACCCAGAACAGGTGCCAAAACTGCAATTATTGCATAACCCAAATTTTGAAAAACATCACGCAAGTGAAAAGGTTCTAGTGAAATATTGTGAGGCTGTTCAATAAACTTGAACAAATCAAATGACAATCCACGACCAAGTCCCGCCATAAAAATCAGAATCACAAGTGTGATCCCCATTGTCATGAACCAATGGCCGACTTCCTGAGATTTTGGGACCTGCCCTTTTTTATGGGCGTCCTCAAGTTTCTTGGAGGTCGGCTCCTCGGTCTTCTGGGAGTCGTCTTGATCGTCTGCCACTAAATCTCCCCAAGGAATTGCATAATAATTTGTTCGTAGTAGGCTAGGAACCACATGATACTAGCCCCAGAGGTGATTGCAAAAATCGAGAATGCCAACATAATTTGAAGCGGCATCGCAACGAAAAAAATCTGAACCTGCGGCATAAGTCTATTGATCAAACCAACGCCAATATAAAATGTTAAGCCATAGACCAAAAACGGTGCGGATATTTGGAAGCCCAACTTGAAACTACCGGCAACAAATCCAGACACTAAACTCGCCAAATCACCAAAGGGCGGTAATTTACCCACTTCAAACAATGTGTAACTAGCGTAAGTTCCTTGTATGAAAAGATGATGAATATCGGTTACGAAAATCATCGTCATTCCCATTAATGTCAGAAAACTACTTGTCACAGCACCTTGTGTCATTTGAGCGGGATCAAAAAATTGTGCGGCGGCAAGGCCTGATTGCTGGGCAATGATTGTGCCGCCAATATGAAGGGCACTAAGGGCAATTCTAAGGGCGCCGCCAAAGATCAAACCAATAACAATTTCGCCTGTAAGCAATAGAAGCAATTCGATAACGCTATCAGGCTGCAAAGGCAGTTTATCGATCACAAATTGCGTAATAAGGAACGTAACAGATAGGGCAATGGAAAGTCTGAGACGGGGAGTTACAAAACCTTCGCCAAACCCGGGGGCCGCCATAAAAATAGTACCAATACGCGCGAAGACCAAAAGGAATGCGAAGATATTAACGTTGAGAAATTCCTCTAGCATCTATTCGGGCCCTATAACGCAGCGATGCGCTGTGTAATCTGCTCCATAAGATCAATCATCGACGTAATCATGAAGGGGAAAA
>JBALWO010000077.1:0-1369 GCA_036960775.1 Pseudomonas marincola
TGGCCCAGATCACAGGTGATCCTGCATATATCACAGGAAACGAACTCCCATCCACCAGCTTGGAGGGGGTTCGGAATATTTCTGTAGATCGCCAACGGGTTCTGAAAGAAGCGGCATTCCAATTATTTAGTGATATGCGAGATGGCAAGACAGTTGTCACGGGAATGCCAGACACAGAAACACTTCAAAGAATGTTATCGGTTTATGTAAACGATAGCGTGGGCGTGGAATATGACCCCATGTTTTTAGAGGACATGGGCTTTTCAAACTCCCTAGAGAACCACATCCAATGGAAGCAATCGCCCAATAGCAGTAAGCTGGATGAAAATCATGTGATCATTGTCGGTAGCGGCATTTCAGGGATCAGTGCCGGTGTTCACCTTAAGAAAGCAGGGATACCTTTTACCATCCTGGAGAAAAACAGCACTGTTGGGGGGACTTGGTATGAAAACACGTATCCTGCTTGCGGTGTCGATACGCCAAATCACTTCTATTCTTTCTCGTTCGAGCCCAATTCAGATTGGACGTCGTACTATTCCAAGCGAGACGAGATTTTTGCATACATAAAAAATGTGGCTGAAAAATATGGGATCATGGAGCATATTCGCTTCAATTGTAGTCTTGATGATGCAACGTATGATGAAACCTCCCGCCAATGGGATTTGAAAATTACTAATGCGGAGGCGCAAAAAGAGGCGCTCACCAGTCGTTTCTTTATCAGTGCAGTTGGACAGCTTAATCGGGCTGTGGTGCCAGCATTCAAAGGCAAAGAAAATTTTAATGGACCCAATTTCCATTCAGCAAACTGGCGTCACGATGTAGATCTCAAGAATAAAAACGTTGTTGTGATTGGGACCGGTGCATCGGCCATGCAGCTTTGCCCTGAAGTCGCAAAAGACGCAAAAAATTTGACTGTTCTTCAAAGAACGCCTCACTGGATCCGCATTTTGCCTGATTATCACAAGACGGTTAGTCCAGGGAAAATGTGGCTGCTAAAACATCTCCCGTTTTATAAAAACTGGTATCGTTTCCGACTGTTTTGGAGCTACGGGGACGGTATTTGGGATTCCTTGCATTATGACGAAAACTGGCCCGATAAAGAACATTCCCTAAACGCTGAAAATGCGCATCACAGAAGAACCTATGTTCAGAATTTAACCGACGCGTTAGACGGGGATGAAAATCTCATGAAAAAGGTTATTCCTGACTATCCGCCGTTTGCAAAACGCATGCTGATTGATAATAAATGGTGTGACATGTTGAAGCGTCCAAATGTGGATCTTGCCACTGCTGCGGTAGAGGAAATTAAGACCGATGGCGTGATGGATAGCAACGGAGATTTCCACGAAGCCGACGTCATTATTTATGC
>JBALWO010000077.1:1469-10285 GCA_036960775.1 Pseudomonas marincola
GAATTAGAAATACGAGATGATGTTCATGACGCATACAACGAGAAAGTTGACGCTGAACATAACAGCATGATTTGGACACATCCCGGCGTCTCCAACTGGTATCGCAATAGTAAAGGGCGCGTGGTTTCAAACTCACCTTGGCGATTGGTGGATTACTGGACCATGACTTCAGACGTTAATCTGGATAACTACAAGCTGGTTGGGGCAAAGGTCCTAAAATCATGAGTATCAATATAGCTGAGTTAAATGAAGCTATCGCCGCGATCATTCCAGACCGAGAAGCCATTGTATTCCGTGATAGGCGTTTCTCATATGCAGAGTTGAATGAACGTTCACGGCGTCTCGCTAATTTTCTGTTGTCCCATGGCGTAACGCTTCACAAAGAACGGGCTGAGCTTGAAAACTGGGAATCTGGTCAAGATCATGTGGCCCTGTATATGTATAACGGGAACGAATACCCGGAATGCCTGCTGGGAACACTTAAGTCTCGATCTGTCCCCGTAAACATCAATTACCGGTATGTGGAGGAAGAACTTCTGCATGTCATGAAAGATGCTGACGTAAAGGTCATCATTTACCACGGATGTTTTGCAGATAAAGTTGCGGCAATTTCGAACCAGTTAAATAACCTCAGTTTACTTATTCAAGTTGAGGACGGCTCGAACGTTCCGTTATTACCGGGCGCAATAGAATATGAACGTGCGCTTGCGAGCGCATCATCATCCAAACCAACCGTAACTCTATCGCCTGATGATCTATATATGATCTACACCGGCGGTACGACAGGAATGCCTAAGGGTGTTCTTTGGCGGCAAGGTGATTTTTTGGTTTCCATGTTGGGAATGAAAGATAAGAACGATGTTCCGATTTCGGATATGGACTTAATCCTGGCGCAAGTTACCCGATCTCGTGGATCCTCGGCATTGTCTGCACCGCCTTACATGCACGGTACGGGACAGTTAATCTCCTTCGTTGCGTGGCATAACGGTAATACCGTGGTGATACAGGACAATGTAAAACACTTGGATGCTGCGGAGTTGTTGCGCGTTGCTGAAAGAGAGCAGGTAAGGACATTGGCTGTAGTGGGAGATGCATTCGCCTTACCGATCATGAAGGAGATGTATGCCCATGAATATGATCTTTCGTCATTGAGGCTTATTGTCAGTAGCGGCGCCATATTCTCCAGGCCCGTGAAAGACAAAATCCTCGCCAAATACCCACAGATTACAATTGTTGATGCATTAGGGTCTTCGGAAACAGGGCCACAGGGGCATAATCTTTCAAAAGGCACTGATAAGGAAATAGATACTAAGTTTAAACTAACTGATGGGGGCGTAGCGTTAAATGCTGAAAAAACGGCTTTAGCGAAGCCCGACGACACAGATAACGGCTGGTTTGCTGTAAGGGGCCGTATTCCTCTGGGATATCTTAACGCTCCTGAAAAAACTCAAGAAACGTTCCCTGTAATAGACGGTGAGCGGTATTCTGTTCCCGGAGATCGCGTAAAAATTCACGAATGTGGCAACATAGAATTTTTAGGTCGAGATTCAATGACGATTAATTCTGGCGGGGAAAAAATCTTTGCCGAGGAAGTCGAACAAGCCCTTAAGCATCATGCCGATGTGGTGGATGTCATTGTAAGCTCTCGTCCAAGTGAGCGTTTTGGAAATGAAGTTGTCGCCATCGTTCAAACAACTCGCGGAAATACTGACCTAACAGATGAACTAAAATCTTGTGCTAGTGAACATATTGCGCGTTACAAATTACCAAAAGCTTTTGTTTTTGTGGAAGAAGTCATGCGCGGTGAAAACGGGAAAGCAGACTACCGGTGGGCCAAGTCGATTGCCGAGCAAACAGTAGAGGGAGCTGGCAATGGTACATGATAGAATGCCGGTGTTGATCGGCGTCGGTCAGTCAACTGAGCGTGGCGTTGATTTAAAAAGTGCGGCGTCGCCCCTCGATCTAATGGAGCGTGCGGTTCATGCGGCCACACTAGACGCTGGAATTAGCAATAGCGCGCTGGAAAATCTGGATGTCATTGCCGTTGTCAAAAGCCTTATCCCTTTCACCAAAAATCCAGCCTATAGTTTGGAACAGCGGTTAGGCGTTGCAAAGGCCTTCCTATATGAGACGCCGATCGGCGGCAATATGCCTCAGTTTCTAATGAATAAATATTGTGAGGAAATTGCCATTGGGAAGATCAAATTTGCTCTATTCGCAGGCGCAGAAGCGATGGATACAGGACGACGGTTACTTAAATCTGGCGTAAAGCCAGACTGGAATGAACCGGCTCCCGCAAAAGCAAACCAGATCGTCGATGATATCCCCATGGCAACGGAGCATGAAAAGGCGCATGGCATATGGCCTGCCCGTAATGTGTATCCTTTATTTGAAAATGCCCTGCGGGCCAGCTACGGGAATTCAATCGATAAACATCAGTTGGAAATTGGCACCCTGTTTTCGCGGTTTAGTGACGTGGCTTCAGAAAATGACTTTGCGTGGTTTCCCATTAAACGAAGCCCAGAGGAAATTGCTCACGTAAGCGACAAAAACCGATTAGTCGGTTGGCCTTACACGAAATACATGAATGCAATGAACCAAGTTAATCAGTCGGCTGCTCTCCTGCTAACCTCGGTAGGGGCTGCAAGGGAGATGGGCGTTCCAGAAGATAAATGGGTGTTCCTGCATGGATGCGCAGACGCGAATGAAAAATGGCACGTTCATGAGCGCGTAAACTATCATTCGTCTCCAGCAATTGAGCGAGTAGGGCAGAGAGCATTTTCCATGGCTGGAAAATCTGTGGACGACATGAAACATATAGATATCTACTCTTGTTTCCCTGTAGCCGTGGAAATTGCCCGTGATGAACTTGGAATTTCTCGCAATGATGATCGAGATCTGACGGTTACCGGCGGGCTTCCCTATTTTGGGGGCGCAGGAAGCTACGTGATGAATGCCATTGTTGAAATGGCGCAGAGACTACGCTCCGATCCGGGTGAGTATGGGCTTATAACCGCTAATGGTGGATATTTGAGTGAACACTCAATGGGCATATACTCAACAGATGCCCCGACGCAAGCGACGGATGATGTGCCTTGGATCAGAACTAACCCCGCCATAGATCAGAAAATTATAGATGCCCTACAAGCACCTGAATTTATTGAAGATCCGGAGGGCCCCGCCATAATAGAAACCTATACGGTGGCATCTGGGCGCGATGGTGTGGCAAATCTTGGTATCGTCATTGGGCGGCTTGGGGACGGCAGTGATCCAATGGCACCCAGGTTTATCGCAAACACACCCACCGATTTGAATTTGGCTAATAAGATGATGACCGAAGACTATATTGGCGCCGCAGGTTATGTCACAAAAGATGAAACAATAAACCGGTTCATTCCGGATTGAGGGAGAGAATAAATGGCTATTTTAAACTATGAAGTTAAAAATCATATTGCATTAGTGACGCTTAACCGGCCAGAGGCGCGTAATGCGCTTAATCCTGAAATGGTGGTGCGTCTTGCTGATGCCTTTAAAAATGCGCGCGATGATGAAGACGTGCGGGTTATTGTTTTAACTGGGACGGGGACAACTTTTTGCGCTGGTGCTGATCTTGGAACATTGATCCCCATAATTTCAGGGGCGAAAGAGCCAAAGGATGAGTGGGATCAGAAGGTTTTTGAAGATCGCAGTCTAGTGTTCAAATCGCTGCTTCGAGATTTTGACACTGAAAAGCCTGTTATCGCAGCAGTGCAGGGGCATGCCATTGCAGGCGGGCTGGAAATTCTTCAAGGCACGGATATTCGGGTGGCGGGACCAGATCTAAAGTTTGGCGTTCAAGAAGTGAAATGGGCAATATTTCCGGGGGGAGGATCCACTGTAAGACTCCCGAACCAAATACCTTATGCAAAAGCCATGGAATTACTGCTCACAGGAGATCTTATCAAATCTGAAGAGGCGCTGGGCCTCGGGTTCTTGAACCACGTTGTCCCCGCAGATCAAGTGTTGTCAAAAGCCATGGAGATCGCGGAAAAAATTGCAGCCAACGGCCCCATTGCTGTGAAAGCTATCCGAGCCTCGGCGCGAGCCTGCGTCGGTGTTGAAGAAAAAGAAGCGCTTCGCATGGAAATTAAATTCTCAAACCCTGTTTTTAAAACTCAAGATGCACGGGAAGGTCCCCGCGCATTTATGGAAAAAAGAAAACCCGTCTACGTTGGAAAATAGAAGACGGGCGCTGGGATAAGTTTACAAGCCCTGTGGCAGATCCTGATTTGGGTTTAAAAGCACCAGATTAGGATCAGCTGCATCCATTGTGTTTGAGCCACTTTGCTTTGTCATGGCCTTCTGGAATAGTACGGCATGGATCTGCATTGGAATAGCCACGTATTTCGTTGTAAGTCGCAATCTGCTCTTTCGACAAGATCTCAGGCGATTTAAGATGGGCCGCTAAATGAGTAAATCGAAGCGCCATCCTTGTTTTGGAAATTTCGCTCAACGTAGACCGAAGTGTGTCCGGGGTAACTGATCCGCTCCGAAAAAGAAGTTCAAGCTCCTGTTCAAGCGTAATTAAGCGTTCTCCCTGTTTAATCGCTTTTATTTTCATCGCTTTGTAGATCTTGTCCAATGCCAAGACCTGTTCAACGCTCAAGGGAATTTTGTCTTTTAGCTCCAGTAAGTGGACGGGACCTGGCATGCCATTAAGTTCGGCAGCTTTTGCCAATCCCCATCCGCCGCCTTTCCTCAATTCTGAAATATCATCGGGGGAGAGGCTTTTGATGCTGCGTTTTTCCTGCCCTGAGTATTTGGAGACTTGGGAGTGATAGATTTGGCTCGCTTGAGCAGTGACAGCGAGCAACAAAATTGGCAACAGGCAGACAACAAACTTCATTTCGGATCCTATCAATATGAGGTTACTCATTGCACCTTGCCACCACTCTTCATAAAGTGACATGATAGAAATCATGTATGAAAATTTTATAGACCGACTTGTTGCTAAATCTAACAAATCCCAATTGATTGATCCGGGAAGCTACTTGTTTCACGAAGGTGATCGCGTGGACGCAATCTATATTGTCCTTGATGGCATGATAGAGTTGGTTCGCTATCAACAAGATGGCACATCAATCACTCTGCAGAGGGCAGCTAGCCAGTCCATACTGGCGGAGGCATCCATATACTCAGAACTCTACCATTGTGACGCTATCGCTAAACTGCCATCGAGAGTTTTCATGCTGCCAAAGGTGACCTTTCTGACGCTTCTCCAGCAAGACAAAGATTTGTCTAACTCTTGGGCTGCACGCCTTGCGAGAGAAGTTCAGACAGCCCGCAGTCAAATCGAAATACTGTCCCGTAAAACAGTGTCTGAGCGGCTGGATGGATGGCTCGCGTGGAAGGGCGCCGAACTCCCATCAAAGGGAGCGTGGAAGGGCATTGCAGATCAAATAGGGGTAAGCCCAGAAGCATTGTATAGAGAAATAGCAAAGAGGCGACAGGGCTAACCTTTCGTATTGGGCGGTCAGTCACAAACTGGACCCGCAGGCAAGGATCAAATCGATGACTAAGAAAGACCAAATTAGGGCGTTGTTAAAAAGTATCGAGACGGGAGAGCCCGGACCGATCGCTGTGGTTAATGAGGCCCGCTACATCCAGCATAACCCGCAAACCGTTGAGGGTAGCGAAGGTTTGGCGTCGCTCTTTAAGCGCCTATCCAAGACCAAACCTCGCGTGAATATCGTTCGCGCTTTTGAGGATGGTGAATTCGTCTTTGGGCATACTGAGTATGATTTTGCGAGCCGGAAAATTGGTTTTGAGGTTTTCAGGTTTGAGGACGGTCAAGCAGTGGAGCATTGGGATAATATTCAAGAAAGACTGGGACCCAACCCATCAGCCCGCAGTATGGTTGATGGTTCCACCGAGGCTGTTGACTTTGAGCTCACTGAAAACAATCGATCTTTGGTGCGATCCTTCATTGAGAGTGTGCTGATTGGCAAACAGTTCGATCAACTGACACAATTCATTGACGTGGAAGCCTATCGTGAGCACAATCCAAAATTGGGGGATGATGTGTCTGAACTTCAATCTTATCTAGATGACGAGGATGGGCCGCACAGGCGTATAGATTATCGCCATGTCCATCGCGTTCTCGCTGAAGGGAATTTTGTCCTGAGCGTGTGCGAGGGATACTCAAACGGCATTCATTCCGCATTCTACGATCTCTTTCGAATTGAGGCGGGATACGTGGTTGAGCATTGGGACACAACTGAAAAGATTGCCGCTCGAAGCGAGTGGAAAAACGATAACGGAAAATTCTGAGAGTGATTAGATGAAATATTTTTTGGTTTTGGTGGTTTTATTGATTTCCAGCTGTGTGGAGCGAGGCGGCAACGATAACTCTGCTCGAGGTACGAAGATTGATCCTCTAGCAGATGAAATTTATAACGGCCTGATGGATGCTATACTTGGGCAAAAACTAAGCGATACCGCTAATGGTTCACATTTTCGTCCTGGCATGAAGCATCCGTATAGAGAAAATTTGGGTACGGCCCACAAAGCTTTGTCAGCCTGCCTAGCCTGGGATTTAGGAACAAAACAAGTCTCACACATGTATTCTTACACACAACCGAGCCCGGATTGGGGATATGCCGAATTTGGCGCATTAAAAGGATGTGAGAGCAAAAAACTACAAAATAGTTTAAATTGCAATTGCCAGGTTATCGATCATGATGACGTCAATGTTCTGCGAGTACCAGACGATTTTCGCCGGGTCTATAAAACTCGATTAACGACCGCTTCAGTGATAAAGTAAAAGTACAGAAAAAAAGCGAGTTAGACCTGTCTAGTTTCTGCTTCAGTGTCAATTGTTATCACATAGTCTTCTGGAAGGCTTAGCCACGCCTTGGCTTCTGTCTCGTCAACGAAATTCCTAAATTCAAAACCTAGATCGTCGAGCGCCACCTGCCACTGCCGTCCAATTCCGTAATCATTATAATTGCCGTGAAGCACAGCTATTCTGGTGCCAATAAAAGGAGCCAAACTTGCAATTGCGAATTTTTTTTCTCGTTGAATAATTTCGTAATTAACAACGTATTGCCGAAGATCGGTCTTGTCCATTAAAACAACAAAATCAGTAGAGAATTCGCTATCATTATAGATTGCGTCATATGCTTTTTTCATCTCAGTTGAATCTACGTCGCCGATCATTTTTATTATTATAAGATTATGGGTTTTATCAATTCGGTAGGTCCAGATCATTTTGGGCTCCGCTTGAAAGTTAGAAATTCATGATATAGTGTTTCAAGAAAAATTCAAATCTTGGGAAATACCCCATAATCAATCTGGATAAACCCACCAACGTCATTTGGTATGGATCGCCAGCTAGTATCAAACTAACCAAATGCGACATGAGGCAAATATGGAACCCTATCTTGAGAACCTAAATAAAATGCTGGAAACCTGGAATACGCCAGAGGAAAGCGAAGTCCGAACGCTTACAGAGGCCGCGCTAGAGCATAATGTTCACTTTGTTGATCCCAATCATAACATTATGGGACGCGAAGCCTTTATGGAAATGGTTCATGCGGTGAAGAAGAAAATACCCGGTGCTGTCTACTCACGAGCGAGCGACATAGATAAGCAGAATAATCACTGTCGTTATCACTGGGCTGTCCATCTAAATGGGGCGTTAGTGATGTCAGGTTTCGACGTAACTGAGGTCAATGATGCTGGAAAAATTGTCAAGGTAATTGGATTTTTTGGGCTTTTAGCCGGGTTAAAGTGACAGAGCTTGCCAAGCGGGGTCGCGTGATCTCGTAACAAACCTTCATTTGTCGCTCATGCCATTATCAGCCGACAATTCTGTTTCCAATTAGACATTGATGATATGTTGGAAACGAGTATATTCCATTATTCTGATAAATCGGACATCGCTTAGTCCCTTTAGACTTTTCGTCGCGTAATAGTCGCCTCAAGCCCTTGAATTTTGTGCTGCACGGAGTTTTTTGAACTCATATCCCCGTTCGCCCGACTTATATCTATTGAAACATCAATTTCGATCGATAGCAAAACAAGGAGATCGACATGAATACCAACATTATTACAAGCGCAGCTTGTCTGCTGAGTATCGTGTTATTGTCCTCGCAGTCGGCGCAGGCCCATCACACACATGTTACGACTATTCATCCAAATTCCAGTGTCATTAAAAGCAATGGCAGCCAATATGTTGTCATTGGATTTGGAACACTCAATGTAGATTCCCTCGTACATTTTCCAGATGAATCTGACAGGATAAAAAATTGGGACGTCTCTTTGTCGATGCGAACGGAAGAGAGTTTGTGGGTAGATTATCCGGAATCTGAAGTATCAAAACAATATACTTGGCTGGAAAATATAGCATCGGTGAACTTGTCGGTCCCTCTTAGTATTTCAGGTCTAACATTTGCGACGTATGCAAAAAATAAATGTAACGCTATGGCGGAACAACTGAGGCAATCGGGTGTCAATAATTCGGCAATTTTCAATATAAACAGGGTCATTCAAATCGGTTTTGACATGCACAGTCAATATTCGATTTACGGGAATGGACTGACCCAGGCTGATTTTCCGCCGGAAAACTGGAATGAACTAGCGAAAATCAATGTGACTTGCGGAAAATCGGCAGGACCACAGGTCGACGCGGCACCGGAGCTTGCTCCTGCTGAACCTGTTGTGCTGGGTTCATGGCTTTCCATGCAGGAGGTATCGCTTCCAAACGGCTATTGCAGAATGACTTTGAATGGAACTTTCAAGGCGTCTGAGCCGGGCATGGAAATTGAATTCCATTA
>JBALWO010000078.1:0-10238 GCA_036960775.1 Pseudomonas marincola
ATTGAAGGAACAATTGTCAGTACGAAATACGGAACAATTCGCACAGACCACATTCTGTTTGTTGCCTCCGGCGCTTTCCATATTGCAAAGCCCTCCGACCTCCTGCCCGAGCTACAAGGCAGACTTCCGATCCGCGTTGAGTTGCGCGCCCTGACCAAAGATGATTTCAAACGTATTTTAACAGAGCCGGAAGCCAGTCTGATCAAACAGTATGTCGCTCTTTTAGGAACTGAAGAAGTTGTTCTCAACTTCACGGACGACGCCATCGAGGAAATTGCGACGATTTCCGCTGATGTAAATGCGGCAGTGGAAAATATTGGTGCCCGGAGATTACATACGGTGCTTGAGCGGGTCTTAGAAGAAATCAGTTTCACGGCTTCTGATAAAGGCGGGGTTACTGTAGATATCGATGCGGCTTACGTGCGTGAGCATTTAGGAGAATTGGCAACCAACATGGATCTTTCCAAGTTTATTCTCTAAGCACTATACTTGGTAAACGCCGGATGGGCATTGCTTCCATCCGGCAAATTTACCGGTGCTTCTGAAGGTAATTTTACCAACAAGCGCCGGAAAATTTATGTGCCCGTGAAATTTGCGGTCCGCTTTTCCGCCAAAGCCTGTCGGCCTTCTATAAAGTCATTGGATTGCAAACACGTTTTTTGGGCTGCTCGGGCTTTCCCCATGTCAAGTTCCCCGCGGGCTATGTCATTCAATGTCTCTTTCATTCCCCTTAAACTCAATGGTGCCAGTGCCGATATTGACTCTACCAGCTGGCTCGTACGCTCATCCAAGTCAGATAGATCAACCAAATAGTCCAAAAATCCGATGGCCTTCAATTCCTCCGCCGACATCTTCTCGCAAGCCAGAAAAAACCTCTTGGCCGGGCCAAGACCAAGCCGCGCAACGGCGCGAGTCAGGCCTGTCGGCGGGTAATGGATGCCAATTCGAGCAGGTGGAATGAAACAGCTCATTCCAGTCACACCAATTCTAAAATCACAGGACATGGCCAAATCCGCACCGCCACCATAAACCCCACCATTCAATGCACAAATTGTCGGAAAAGGAAGCTTTTCCACCATATCCGTCAACATCTCCAAAGGATTTTCGTCAAAGTTATAGCGCCCCAGCTCCCCCAAATCCGCACCTGCACAAAAGCTTTTCCCCGTCCCTGTGAGGATGGCAACCCTGAGGTCCGAGTTTTCTTTTTGCTTTTCTAACGCCTCGCGCAAATCTTTCATCGTCGTCGGCGACAAAATGTTATGCTGTTCAGGATTATCCAGTCGCACTGTTAGAGTGGTATTTTCAACGTTGATATGAAAAGATGTGCTCATGGTCTACGGTCCTACTTTCTTTTTATTAGGGCGTTTTCTTGACCATATAAGGTTGATATAGATTGTACCACGAGAAACGAAAATCGGGTCGATTAAGGTTTGAACAGTTATGAGTATGCGTCGCCTTCGAATGGGATTAAACACTATCTTGGGGTATCACAAGCAGGGGTTTTTTATTCCGTATCGATATGCAGATACATTACCAAGCGCCGGCAGTCGCGGCCCGTACCGTCAAATTGACGCATTTATGAAGCACGTAGAACCAGAATTCCTGAAAATTCTAGATTCCCTTGATCAATATAACTCAATATTTTCTTCCTTCGGCCAGCAACCTCCGCCTGCCCCGCGCTGGGAACAAGACTGGTTTCCAAGACTAGATGCAGCTGTTGCTTATGGATTGGTTCGCAGTCTTCAGCCCTCACGCATCATCGAGGTTGGGTCCGGACATTCGACCCGTTTTATGATGCAAGCTATTCATGATGGTTCTCTCTCAACCAAATTTGTGTCCATCGACCCGGCACCGCGTGCAACGATTGAAACGCTCCCAATCGATGTTGTTCGAAATACAGTTCAGCAAGCCCCCGTTACTTTGTTCTCGGAATTGGGTGAGGGAGATATTCTTTTTATCGACTCCAGCCATATTTCAATGCCCGGCACAGATGTTGATCTCCTTTTTCTTGAAATTCTGCCGGGCTTGCCGTCAGGTGTTCTTGTCCATATTCATGATATTTTTCTGCCCGACGATTATCCCGAACACTGGGACTGGCGCGGCTATAACGAACAACAGGCAATTGCGCCGTTTTTTCTGGGAGGCGGCTATGACATCGTTTTCTCAAGCGCCTATGTTACAAGTCGTATGAAGACTGCATTCAACGCATCATCAATTGCGGCACTACCGATAGAGGCTGGGGCCGTTGAAACAAGTTTATGGCTCCGGAAAAACTAGATCACGGATAAATGACTTCTTGTGTGTTCAAATTAAACAAATTAGGCGCATATACCGAACATGTGGCAACAAGTAAAAAAAACAATCCTAGGGGATGAAATCCAGGGGCAACTCCCAGGACGAGTGAAAGACGCGATTGAACGTCAACAAACCCAATCGGAAATATTAATTGCGTGGGTACAAGTATTCATCGTCGTCACCTTTTCGACGCTCTACAGCCTATCACCGAAAACGTTTTCTGCAGATGCAATGTTCGCGCCTGTCCCCTATGCGCTTGCGGCCTATGGAATATTCACGTTATTCCGGCTTGGGCTTGCTTATTCGGGTAAGGTAGGGCCTGTTTTTCTATCGTTATCTGTCATCGCCGATATGGTCCTGTTGATGTTTCTCATCTGGAGCTTTCATGTCCAATATGAACAACCAGCTTCTTTCTATCTGAAATCACCAACCCTTTTATACGTTTTCATTTTCATTGCGCTTCGAGCATTACGTTTTGAGGCAGGCTATGTGTTGTTAGCAGGCGCTTCGGCAGCAATTGGTTGGATGACCCTGCTTGGATACGCGGTTTTCTTTGATGATGGCATGTCTGATATCACCCGGGATTATGTTGTATATACGATGTCTCACAAAATTCTGCTCGGAGCAGAGTTCGACAAAGTCATCAGTATTGTCGTTGTCACGTTAATCCTCGCCCTTGTCATTGTCAGAGCCCGAAAACTTTTGATAAATTCGGTCGCACAGGCCACGGCAGCGGAAGATTTATCTCGGTTTTTCTCGCCCGAAATTGCCGACCAGATAACTCATTCAGAAAGCTGGATCGAACCAGGAACAGGAGAATCCCGCACCGCGGCAATTCTACATTGTGATTTACAAGGCTTCACAAAACTATCCATGGAAAGGCCGGCCAACGAAGTAATTTCATTGTTGGCCGAGTACCAGTCCCGAATGGTACCGGTAATTCAACGGCATGGGGGAACGATTGATAAGTTCCTGGGAGATGGCATTCTAGCGACTTTTGGTGCAGCGGTTTCCACCGATCACTATGCCGCAGATTGCCTCCGGGCGATGGAGGACCTTGTAGATGAAGCTCAACTTTGGTCTCGCGATCGAGAAGCAGATGGCAAAATTGCTATGACAATTCGCTTTACGTCTGCCGTTGGCCCCATTGTTTTCGGAGCCGTAGGCGATGATAGCAGATTGGAATATACAGTCATTGGTGAGCCGGTAAATCTTGCAGCCAAGCTGGACAAACACGCCAAGGACGAAAAGGCGAATGCGGTTACTACACGTGGTGCCGTCGATACTGCTCAACTACAAGGTTATTCGCCACGCGCCAATTTGGAAACGCGCAAGAACCGGACCGTTGATGGCGTTAGCGGAACTGTCGATCTTGTCATTTTATCCGCTTGAATTTTGCGGCAACTTTACTTGTAGGGATCCGCAGCATCACGTAATCCATCGCCTAGGAAGTTGAATGCCAAGACAACCAAAATCACCGGAACAACGGGGTAAATAAGCCACGGTGTCGTCGCCACCGCGTTGATATTGGTCGTTTCATTCAACAACACGCCCCAAGAGGTAATTGGCGGCCGCAAACCTAACCCAAGGAAGGACAGCGCTGTTTCTCCCAGGATCATACTCGGCACTGCAAGGCTGGCGCTGGCAATCAAATGGCTGGCGAAAGAGGGCAGCAAGTGGCGGCCAATAATTCGCTGCGGCGGAGCACCCATAAGCTGCGCTGCCGTACAGAAATCCTCTTCACGAAGTGACAGGAACTTCGATCGGACAGCACGCGCCAAACCTGGCCAGTCCAGTAAGCCAAGAATAACCGTTAGCCCAAAGAACACCAGAATGGGTGACCAGGTGACTGGCAAAGCTGCCGATAGCGCAAGCCACAGGGGCAACTGTGGAATGGATTTCAATAGTTCGATGGTTCGCTGAATGACATTATCAATCCACCCGCCGTAATATCCAGATATACCGCCAAGGATAATACCGAGCGTAAAGCTTATAATTATCCCAATTAAGCCAATGGTCAGGGAAATGCGCGTACCGTAAATAATTCGCGACAAAATATCTCTGCCAAGTCGATCCGTCCCCAACCAGAAGAAAGTCGCTCGCTTTTTTTCCGCCGCACAAACTAAATGTGAAGATGCCTTAAACAATCCCCAGAACTCGTACTCATCGCCGGCACAGAAAAAGCGCAAGGGATACACTTGCTTGTAATTGATCTGATACTCACGCTTCAGGGTCTCTCTGTTAAGTTTTTGCTTATACCCATATACGAACGGTCCAACAAGTTCTCCTTCATGGAACAGATGAATGGCTTGCGGTGGCGCAAAAATGAATTTCGTATTTCTGCCGTGCAAGTCATACGGTGCCAGAAATTCAGAAATCAAAATTGAAAAATAAAATAACAACAAGACAATACCGGCAATGACCGCAATACGATGCCGGCGGAACTTCCACCACATCATCTGCCATTGGGACGCCATGTAAAAGCGTTCCTGTTCCGGTGAAAGTGCTTCGACCGAATACGGATCGAAGGGTTCGTCAGAATGCCAATGCTCTAACGGTTGTTCTTTGTTTGGACCCGAGGTATCCGTCATTTCGTTGCTCCCCCTGACAGCCGAATACGCGGATCGAGAACCGCAAGGAGCACGTCGGAGACAAACATGCCAATAACCGTTAATAGCGCCAGAAACATCAATAGCGATCCGGCCATGTATTGATCCTGATTCCGTAAAGCTTCAAGCAGCAACGGACCGACGGTCGGCAGACTCAGTACCATACTGACGATCACAGACCCGGAAATAACGTCCGGTAAAAGATTGCCAATATCAGCGATAAAGGGATTGAGAGACATGCGGATCGGGTATTTGATCAGCGCTTTTAGTCGTGGCACCCCTTTGGCTCTTGCGGTTGTCACATATTGTTTCTGCAATTCATCCAATAAATTCGCTCGCAGGCGTCGGATCATGGACGCCGTTCCACTTGTTCCTATAACGACAACTGGAATCAACATATGATCCATGATCGACAGGGCTTTATCAACGGACCAGGGTTGGTCGACGAATTTATCGTCCATAAGCCCACCGATTGAAATGCCGAAATACACATTTGCGTAATACAGGAGCACCATGGCCAGCAAAAAATTAGGCGTTGCAAGTCCCAAATAGCCAACAAGCGTAAACCCATAATCCCCTATTGAGTATTGCCGTGTTGCTGAATAGACGCCGATAGGAAAGGCGACAACGTAAATGAAAACAATTGTCGCGAAATTTATCAGAAAAGATAGCCCAAGCCGGTCTCCAATAACCTCTCGCACAGGCAAGTCATAGGCGAAGGATTGCCCCCAATCACCTTGTATCATGCCCGAAAACCCATCCGGACCAGGCCAAAACCCCATCCAGATAGCATATTGTTCGATCAGGGGTTTATCGAGTGAATATTCTTCTCGATAAAAAGCTATTTTCGCTATGGCTGAGGCGGATTCGCCTTGTGATTTCAGTTCTTCGAGCTGATTGGACAAATAGTCGCCGGGCGGCAACTGAATGATGATAAATGTCAGAATACTGATAACCACCAAGGTCGGTATCATAACCAGTACTCTGTGTACAAAGTAAGTAAACATTCAGCCCCGCTCTATGAGGTCTCGACTTTATGTCGGTTTAACCCCGCTCCCCATCTGCATTTTTCACTTAAAACGACGCCATCGTCAACAAATCGTCTGCAATCGGCGTAAAGTTATTTAGTTTCTTATCAAAATTGCCGCTTTTCAAACTCGCTTACATTTAAATTATTTATCAAACCAAAACAGATCCGGATGATAGACGCCGAACTGCGCACCTGGGTTCCAGTTAAAAATTGCTTCTTCCGGAACATTTTTGAGCGTGTTCTTGACGATAATCGGCTGCAAAATGCCCCCGACGATACCAATTGTAAATTGTTGTTCCGCATGAATATCGAGCATTTCGCGCCAAATCGCCGCTTTCTCTTCCGTATCTGTTGATTTTAGCCATTTGTCATAGAGATCATACAAAAGTATGGCTTCGGGTATATCCGCGGGCTCTCCGGATTTCCCTTTTGTTTCGTGATACTGACCCCATTTTGGCCATTGATAACTGATCTGATTGGTCGGCGCCCGTGTCGCTGGGCTCGACTCTGCACTGGGAATTCCATTTTCAAACCCGGCCCAAACCGACATGACAGTTTCACCAGAGAAAATGCGATTACGAAACACTGCGCGTTGCGACGGTTTGGTAAATACCGAAATACCCACTTCTTGCCAGGCTTCATTTATCAGTTCAAGAATATCCGACTGTTCTGTTGTCTCGCCAGCGGTCTCGATTACAATGACAAACTTTTCCCCATCGGGAAGAAGTCGGTGACCGTCTTCATCGCGATCCGTCAACCCCATCTCGTCAAGCAATTCATTTGCAGTATCCGGATCATATTCCGCCCATTTTGTGCGCAATTCTTCCGAATAGAAATCACTCTGCTCTTGAACAGAATTATTCCCCTCAATTGCGAGACCGAAAAACAGGGTATCATTGATTTCCTCGCGGTCGATGGCCAGAGATAAGGCTCGCCGAAACCGTACATCGCGCATATAGCCGCGCCACATTTCATCTTCCGCATTAAGATTTGGAAAAAGTGCAAAATGGGAGCCACGAACTGTCGGCCAAAGCAACGTCTTGTAATTTGACCGTTCTTCGTTCTCTTTCAGAAATGTCGCATCTTGAAGCTGAATACCGCGGGCCTGTAAATCTGTATCCCCTGACGCGGCTTTGGCAGAGATTAGCTTACCTTCAGATACATTAAAAATGAGCTCGTCAATGTAGGGCAATTGACGCCCTTCCGTATCAACCCTATGGAAATAAGGGTTTCTTTCACCAACAAACCGCGTCGCCGGCGGCGAGGTCATATTGCGCCACGGCTGCAAAGTCGGCAGATTGGGATTATCAAACTTGTACAGATTGTCTTTACGATTATGTTCCGATGCCCAGGACTTCATCTTGATTTTTTGAATTTTGTTCAATTTCGAAACATCAATATATTTCCCATGAAATTTTTTCAAATAATGGGCCGGGCTATAAATCAACAAAGGCGAAGCGCCCGCCAGAAGTGGCAGAAAATTCGGGTTTGGTGCATCCCATGTATAAATAACCGTTTCCGGATCCGGAAACTCGACTATCGGAAATTTTCCGTCAACCAACAGCTCCGCTGGCGGTCCCGCAGGGAACAGCTTGATGTTTCCGGCTACATCCTCCCACCAATATCTAAAATCTTCTGATGTGAAAGGCGCGCCATCCGACCATTTATGCCCTTCACGAAGTTTCAGGGTAAATTTCCGGCCTTCCATGACGTCAAAGGATTCCAGTATATCGGCTTCGAGCTGCAAATCCGGTGAATATCCAACGAGACGTGAATACCCGTAAACAAACATCAATTTGACGTCAGATGGATTGCCAATCAGCGTGTGCAGGCGTCCACCATATTTTCCCAATTCCTGGTCCTCACCAAGTTCAACAACACGCGGTGTCTTGGGTAATCGTTCGGTAACGGGCGGAAGGTTACCCTTCGCCACGGCGGGTTCTAAAAAAGGAACTTCAGTCGCCTGCGCTTGGCTCCAGATCAACAGCACAAGAGCACCTGCTACTAAATTCATCCCTTGCTTTACAAATCTTGACATCAAAGCCTTAACTCCTTCGCGTCGGTATCTTCACTTACGCGGACATAATGTCCGTCTCCAATATCCATCATAATCGGGCTACTACTCGTATTCACCGTAAAAGGATGCGGCCACATTTCCGGGTTCGATGCTTTCTCTTCCACCAAATGGGAAAAATCCAGTCTTCTGTTCGGATCCGGTTCCGGGACAGCCGCCAGCAGCCGTTTGGTATACGGATGCACCGGATTTTTAAACAAAACGTCCTTTGGCGCTGTCTCAACAAGCCGGCCTTTGCACATCACAGCAATACGATCCGCGATGTAATCGACCACAGCAAGGTTATGAGAGATGAATAAATAGGTCAGTCCCAGCTCTTCTTGGAGGTCTTTCAGCAAATTCAGAATTTGCGCCTGAATGGAGACATCCAGTGCTGACACAGGTTCATCACATATGAGCAAATCGGGCTTTAACGCCAAAGCCCGGGCGATACCGATACGCTGCCGCTGCCCACCCGAAAAAGAATGCGGATAGCGCCGTAGAAAGCGAATGTCTAATCCCACGAGGGTCATCAATTCTTTAACTGTTTCCTCACGTTCTCTAACAGTACCAACGTTATGAATGACGAGCGGTTCCGAAATAATATCAAATACCGTCATGCGCGGATTTAAAGACGAGAACGGATCCTGAAAGATAAACTGAACCTTATTTCTGTAATCAAACAGTTCTTCACCTTTCATCGCCAGAACATCAACATCCCGTCCACGGTCGTTGTATGTCACCGATCCGTCGCTTGCAGACAAAGCCCGCAAGATCAGTTTGGACAATGTCGTTTTACCGCAACCGGACTCCCCAACAAGACCCAAACATTCGCCGGGACGAATGAAAAAGCTAACATTATCCACTGCCAGGACTTCACCGCCCGGTTTGGATCCAAATAATGTCGATTTTCGTGTCGTAAACGTCTTGGACAAATTCCGAACATCCAAAATCGGGCTTTCGTCTCCGCTGATAATCTCGCGGGGATTAGCTTGCTCGAGAAATCGGCTGTTTTTGTCGCGCTTGATTTCACGAATAGGCGTCAGGCGCTCACCCGGTTTCATATTAAATCTGGGAATGGCGCGCATAAGAGCTTTGAGATACGGATGCTCTGGTGCCGCAAAAATGTCGTCAAGGGTACCTTGTTCCATGATTTTGCCATGATACATGACGACAATTTCATCGGCCATGCTGGCAACAACGCCAAGGTCATGGGTAATCATCAAAATGGCCATACCAAGTTGTTTCTGAAGACCCTGCATCAAATCCAATATCTGTGCCTGAATTGTAACGTCCAAAGCTGTTGTTGGTTCATCGGCGATCAAGAGTGCCGGCTTACAGATCATGGCCATGGCAATCATTGCCCGTTGCCGCAACCCGCCGGAAAGCTCAAAGGGATAAGTATGCAGCGCCGCTTCAGGTTCAGGAAATCCAACCAGCCGCAACATATCGACCGTTATTTGCTGGCCTTCCTCCTTGGATTTTTCGTGGTGAAGATGCAAGGCTTCAGATATCTGGTCACCAATCGTATGCAATGGTGACAGCGAGGTCATGGGTTCCTGGAAAATGATGGAAATACGTCCACCCCGGATACTTCGCATTTCCTTGCTATCGGGCTTGAGTTTCGCAATATCATAAAAAACACCCGGTTTTTCCGGATCGAAAAAGAGAATTTCACCACCTGTAATACGGGCAGGTTTCGGTAAAATGGACATGATAGCCTGACTAATTACTGACTTACCGGATCCAGATTCCCCAACGAGTGCGACCGTTTTACCTTCCGGCACTCGAAAACTCACGCCTTCAACGGCTTTAATAATACCCTCGGCAACACGGAACTCGACTTTTAAATCTCTAACAAGGAGAACATTTGCCATTAGCTAAAAGTTCCCTTCGCATAGGATGGATATTCCGCAGAGCTCGTTATTCGAAGCGCCCGCAAATTGCGGATCGTCGACGCATCAAAAACGATCCCATTTGAAGAGGCCGCCGAATAGGCTAACCGCACCAATTGATCAAATTCCGAAATTGTTGAATCAATACCCAATCCCAAACCCTTACCTTTCAACTTGAGATGCATCCAACCCGCTTCCCGATCACGCCGTGTCGAGTAATAGCTAAGCTTAAAGTCTCCCAACTCCTCCCATTTGATGGCCCGGTTCATCGGACCGATCATAATTATTCCTTTTTCACTGACCTCTAGGCGGGTCAATTGTCGAATAATTGTCCGCACTCCATAGCAAAAAAACAA
>JBALWO010000079.1:0-10128 GCA_036960775.1 Pseudomonas marincola
AAATATGTATATTAGGTTATTAACCGCTTCTTGATTTCAACGTCAGATACGTTGCATAAATCAGTTTTACCAAAAAACCGATATCGATTTCTCGCGATCAAACCGTAAAAGTAATCTTGTCCGTGTTTTGGGATTACACGCAAAATATTTAGCACCTTCCACACACCTCCCAATCGATCTCCAACCCTGATCACCGCATCCATTGATGTGTACCCACGTCCATTTTCAATAAAAAGCCACGACATTGGATCCGTGGGATCCATCCCATAGTGTCGCATTAATGCTTTTCCAAGATCGGACTGAAGGGGAATAATGCGAAATACGTTTTGGTGATCATTGTGTGCGATCCATTTTGCACCGCGAGCGCAAAGCGAACACTGTGCGTCCATCACGGTAAAGGGCGCCGTATCAATAAAATTGGGAACAGCGTCATCTACTCTAAAAGAATAAGCGGGAAGATCACTCTTCATTGAGTTTCCATATCTGAGGTATCAATCACAAGATGGCTCCATTTACCACATAAGCAAGTTTGAGAGAATACACACGCAGGCTGTTGACGTTTGACATTACTACTGGGAAAACCGTTTTCTATATTGGCCTGGACTAACTCCAAAATGAGTTCGAAAGTGATACCGTAGACCCTCGACGCTCGGCACGCCAACAGCTTGGGCGATGTCATTGATGGAGGCTTCTGATGTCTCTAACAGCGTTCGCGCTTGCATAAGTCTTTCTTGAATAATCCATCGCCCCACAGGCATTCCGGTGAGTGTCGTGAATTTCCTTTGAAATGAACGCGCGCTCATTCCAGACAAGCTGGCCAGTGAAGAAACACTGTGGGCCATGGTAAGGTTTGATCGAATATGATCAAGGACAGACGATAAGCGATGCGCTTCTTTTTCATGCGGAACAGGTTGTTCAATATATTGTGTTTGCCCGCCCTGTCTATGCGCGTGCATGACCAAGCGACGGGCCACTGAATTTGCAATTTGGGCGCCATAGTCTTTCCGGACAATATGCAAGCATAAATCTATTCCGGCAGAACTTCCAGCCGACGTCATAATGTCATCACCATCTACATAGAGACTGTCTGATGCTAGAATGGCCTCAGGATACTTGTCGCTGAAATCGGACACATACTTCCAATGCGTCGTCACCTTGCGCCCAACAAGCAATCCAGCTGCTGCCAAAACATAAATGCCTGAACAGATCGACACGATGCGTGTTCCTCTTTCATGCGCAGCCCTTAGGGCTTGGCACATGGACGATGGAACGGTTTCATCTTTCCCTCGCCACCCTGGAACGACAATGATCTCTGCATCCTCAAGGTCTTTTTCAGAACCGGTCGCTGAAAATTCTAATCCGCCAGCAGCAAGAAGGGGGCCTTTCTCTAATGCGACCGATTGGAATGTGTACCACGGGCCCTCGATCTCAGGGCGGTCTAATCCAAAAATTTCAGCCACGATACCAAACTCGAAAGAGCATAATCCGCTGTAAACGAGGGCGACAACCTTCTTGTGGCTGGCTACGCCTGTATCGAAAGGTGCCTTTGGCATGTTTTCCATCTTATTTGGCATATCCTCATGTAGGGAAGTGCAAGGATTGGCATTATATAGACGTTAGTCGAATTTTTGCAAATCACAATGGAAATAACTATGAACCAGCTAACCGAATTGTCAGCCGCAATTTCCGTCTACCTAGACGCCATCCATTTTTGTGACGTGGACAAATTGGATGAAATATTTCATGAAAAATCAAGCCTGTTTGATGCCGACAATGGAGTGATTTTTGTTGACCCAATAAGCAGTTTTCGGGCGGATGTTGCTAAACGCCCTGCGCCCGCAAGTATTAATCAGGAAAGGCAGGACGAGATCATTGCGATCGATTGGCTTAGCAGTCTCAGTGCCGTCGTTAAACTACGTTTACAGGCTCATGACAGCGTATTTGTTGATCATCTTTCTTTTGTCAAAGGGCAAGACGGATGGAAAATCGTATCCAAAATCTGGCACTTGGAAAGCAAAGCAGAAATCGTCATCCTAAAATAAATCCGCTGGCACCCAACAGCTGCCAGAATAGTCATGATCTGTTAAATCCGGTTCTGTGTTCAAGCAACCGGATTTAACAGATCGGGGAAGTTATTCTTGCGGAGTAGGGGCTTTGGAGCCCAACCCACGTGCGAGAACATAGAAGACCGGTGTCAGGACTAGGCCAAAGAAAGTAACCCCCAACATCCCAGAGAATACCGCAACGCCAATAGCTTGACGCATCTCCGCGCCTGCACCTGTAGAGACGGCTAACGGCAGCACTCCCATAATGAATGCAAATGACGTCATCAGGATTGGCCGCAGCCGCATGCGACTGGCTTTAATCGCCGCCTCGACAATGGAATGACCCTCTCGTTCTAGCTCGCGTGCAAATTCCACAATCAAAATCGCATTTTTGGAGGCAAGCCCCGCCAACACAAACAAGCTGATCTGGGTGAAAATATTGTTATCTCCCCCCACGTAAAGCACACCAACCATGGCCGACAAAATGCTCATAGGAACAATCAAAATGACGGCAAGCGGCAGGGTTAGGCTTTCATATTGAGCCGCCAGAACTAGGAATACCAGAAGGATACAAAGCGGGAAGATAAAGATAGCCGTGTTTCCTGCCAAAATCTGTTGGTAGGTCAATTCCGTCCACTCAAATTCCATCCCAGGAGGAAGTGTTTCTTCGAGGATCTTTGTGATCGCAGCTTGTGCTTCTCCGCTTGAATACCCCGGTGCGGCATTGCCATTGAGATCGGCAGATCTGAAAGCATTATATCGCATGGCTGTATCGGGTCCGAAGGTTTCGGAAATGGTCAGGACGCTCCCAAGCGGAACAAGGTTCCCCTCCGAATTAACAGTTTGGAGTCTCAGAATGTCTTCTGGGGAAGATCGGTAAGCTTTATCAGCCTGAGCAATCACTTGATATGTACGACCGAACTGGTTGAAATCATTGACATACATAGATCCAAGATATACTTGCATGGTCCGAAATACTTCGTCTACAGGAATACCCAGTTGCAAGGCTTTCACCCGATCAAGATTGGCCTGTAACTGCGGCACGTTGATGTTGTAACTTGAAAATACGCCTGCCAATTCCGGTGATGACCAAGCCTTTTGAAGAACCTGTTTCATAACATTGTCGAGGGCTTCATATCCTTGATCGTTTCGGTCTTCGACTTGCAGCTTAAATCCGCCGACTGTTCCAAGTCCCTGCACTGGTGGTGCTGGAAAAATAGCAATGAAAGCACTATCGATTGCAGCAAATTTTTGTTGCAATTTCTGCGCTATAACCAAACCGTAGAGGCTTGGATCTTCGCGGTCTGCAAAATCATCGAGGGTTACAAAAACAACACCCGCACTGGAGCTGTTGACAAATCCGTTGATCGACAATCCAGGGAAGGCAACGGCGCTCTTCACACCCGGCTCCTTCAATGCAACATCTGACATCTGTCGGATGACTTCTTCAGTCCTCTCCAGCGTTGCCCCTTGAGGGAGTTGAGCAAATCCGACAAGATATTGCTTATCCTGAATAGGAATAAAGCCAGAGGGAACCATTTGGAAACTCTGATAGGTGAACCCTAACAAAATCACGTAGAGCGCCATCATAATGCCTTTGCGGCCGACAAGTCCTTTGACAGCAACGGTATAGGCATCCGTACTTCTATTGAAAAAACGGTTGAAACCGCGGAAAAACCAGCCCAACGTTTTATCCATAAACCGCGTAAGAAAATCCTTAGGGGCGTCATGGCTTTTCAGCAATAATGCAGACAATGCTGGGCTTAACGTCAACGAGTTAATGGTGGATATGATGGTTGCAATGGCGATAGTCAGGGCAAATTGTTTGTAGAATTGTCCTGTCAGGCCGCTAATAAACGCAATGGGAACGAAAACGCCAGTGATCACAAGGGAGGTTGCAATAATCGGTCCGGTGACTTCTTTCATGGCGGCAACCGTCGCATCCCGTGGGTTCAGACCGCTGGCAATGTTCCGTTCGACATTCTCCACCACAACAATGGCATCATCGACCACGATACCGATCGCAAGGATAAGACCAAACAACGACAAAACATTGATGGAAAATCCAAGAAGATACATTAACGAAAAAGTGCCGATAATGGAGACGGGGACAGCAAGCAATGGGATCAGGGAAACACGCCATGACTGCAAAAACACCACAACAACCAGAACAACCAACGCAACGGCTTCCAGCAAAGTTATCACAACAGATTTGATCGAGTCTGCCACAAAAACAGTTGGGTCATACACAATGCTATAATCAACGCCTTCGGGGAAATTCTTCTTTAGATCCGCCATAGTTGCCCGAACATCGCGGGAGATATCGAGGGCGTTTGATCCGGGACTAGCAAAAATAGGGATAGCGACGGCTGATTTGTTATCGAGCAGGGATCGCAGAGAATACTGTTGTGCATCCAACTCAATCCGCGCCACATCCCCAAGGCGAGTAACAGTGCCTTCAGTACTCCGTTTGATGATAACGTCTGCAAATTCCTCTGGTGTGTTTAACCGGCCCTGTACATTGATTGGGAGTTGAACTTGGATACCATCATCGTAGGGGGCACCGCCAATCGTACCTGCGGCGACCTGAATGTTTTGGCTGCGAATTGCTGAAACCACGTCAAACCCAGTCAAGCCGCGCTCTGCAACTTTTTCAGGATTTAACCAAATGCGCATGGCGTAATCGCCGGAACCGAAAAGGCGAACCTGACCGATACCGGGAAGGCGGGCCAAACGATCTTTGACATTCAGTGTGGCATAGTTCCGCAAATACAACATGTCATAGCGATCGTTGGGCGACCGCAAATGGACAACCATGGTCAGATCGGGAGAGCTTTTAACAACGGAGACACCTAGTTGGCGCACCACATCGGGTAATCTTGGTAAGGCCTGAGACACCCGGTTTTGAATTTTTTGCTGCGCAAGATCTGGATCTGTACCGATTTCAAAAGTAACAGTCAGCGATAGATTGCCATCGGTCGTTGCCAAAGAATTGACATACAACATCCCCTCAACGCCGTTGATTTGCTCTTCAAGCGGAGTTGCAACAGTTTCCGCAATTTCAGCAGGGTTGGCTCCTGGAAACTGTGCTTGGACAACAATGGACGGCGGCACAACTTCCGGATATTCCGAAATGGGAAGTTGTACCATGGCGATAAGACCAGAAACGAAAATCAATATGGATACGACACCGGCAAAGATTGGGCGATCAATAAAGAAGCGAGAGAATTTATACATCTCGATTACCTAACGAAGAGGAGCCTGAAAAACGGCTAAAAATAAGAAGGACGCGGAAAAGGCGTAGATCAGGAAAGGTTGGCTTGCAACACTTGCGGCGCAACGGGCATGCCGGGACGCACTTTCATGATGCCTTCAACGATGACCTGATCATTTGGGACCAAACCGGAGGTGACCACGCGCCGACCATCCTGATAGGCACCCAGTGTTACCAGCCGATACTCAACCGTACTTTCGGGTGAAATCGTATACACAAATTTGCGATCCTGATCCGTATTGATAGCGCTCGGCGGCAGTAAAATAAGATCTTCGGTTTGTGGGTTGCCAAGGTTTAACTTTGCAAACATGCCAGGGAGTAGGGCGCCGTTTGTATTTTCAAAGATCGCACGAGTTCTGATCGTTCCGGTATTTGGATTAATATGGTTATCGAAACTATGGATCTTTCCGGTTATTGATGCGCCCGTACCAACGGTCAGCTGGACCGGTACAGATTGTTTCGACGCCTCGGATTTGTTTGTCTGATGCATTTGGGACAAGTAGGTCTGTTCATCAATCTCGAAGTCAGCGTAAATACTGTCTGTGGAGACAATTGATGTGAGGATCGGTGCATTTGATCCACTGGAAACAAAATTGCCTGCGGTTATTTCCACTTGGCTGACGCGGCCACTAATGGGCGTTTTGACATAGGCGTGATCTAATGAAATTTGCGCCTGTTCGAGAGTTGCTATGGCACTCAGCACCTGACTAGATGCCACGTTATAGGCGCTCACCCGTTCATCAAATACACCGCGAGAAACGTGACCTTTATCCACAAGTTCTTCTGCCCGCAATTTCTCTTTTTTTGCTAAAGTGAAGGTCTCACGTGCGGATTTCAATTGAGCCTGAGCTTGCTTAACTGCCGTTTTATAGGTTCTGGGATCAATAACAAACAGGATATCACCCTTAGTCACCAATTGTCCGTCCTCAAACCGGGTTTCAACAATTGTACCGCTCACTTGAGGGCGCAAATCGATTTCGTTGATCGCCTTTAACCTGCCAGAAAAATTACTCCATAGACGAATGGACTCGGTTTTTACCTGAATGACACCGACGGGAAAGGCTTGGGCCTCTGCAACCGTTGGAGCGGGTTCGGCATCTGCGAAACGGCTGTTAGAAAGAGTATATCCAGCAGCGGCAAGGGTCGCAACGATTGCAGTTACAGAAACAACAGCTTTTAATTTTGACGATGATGACATGATCAGGGGGCGTCCTTCAAATTCAGATACCAATTTGTAAATCGGCGGCCAACATGCCGGTTGCCCGCGCTATGAGCAAGCAGTAAAGGTTGCTTATGACAAGGAATGTGACACGCCTTACAAGCGAGGGCGTTTCTGACTGGTTGTGGATGTGACCACCACTACAAGATTGAAGAAAAATAAGCTTTACCCTACGGATTTTATTGTTTTACTAGGGAGCTGCAGAGTTGTATCAAATGCGGACATTATGAGATACTAATGACCGGATTATCGGTATTTATCATGGATCTTATTGTAAGTTCCGATTTCCCTGATGTTGAAAAGGGTCTTGTTAAACTCTTCAACAATTCTTTTTACGCCGTCATTCTGTTTGGAAAAACAGAAATAAAACTCTTTCCGAGAAATAGGATGGAATTCAAACCGACCTTCTAGTCCCATTTTCTTGATGGCATAATCAGTCGATTGCTTGTTCACGTACAGATAGTCAAAACGCTTGGCAACAAGCATCTTAATTGCGGCGTCGGTCGTGGGAGCTACCATTGGTTGAAGATCATGGGCCTGAAGCTCTTTCAAACTTTCATAGGCCTCTATTGAGGCAACAGATTGGTTTCGAACACCCTCGAGAATTTTTGGCATTGGGCCTTCATGGCCTTTGCGCATATAAAATCCGTTGGTAAATTCGCTTATGGGGTCAGAAAATATGATAAATTCTTCACGTTCAGGACGATAGGCACATGTCATTATTCCGATGGTTTTGCCTTTTCTAGCAGTGTTCAATACGCGCTTCCAAGGTAGGAATTTAATCTCAATTTCGTAATTTAACTGCTTAAATATTTCAGTTATCAGCTCGTAATCGAACCCCTGCAGACCGTCGACCGGTTGCGCCATTTCATAAGGAGCATAGTTCTCAGTGACGATTAACAATGATTTTGTATCTGCTGCAGCAACAGGTTGGATCAGCAAAAAGAAAAACGTAAAAAACAAACTCGTTATTCCGTTCAACATATAATTTCGATCCTTGGCACTGTTTTTATTTCCGAAATTCTCTGAATTACTAATAATAAACGCAGAATACTGTATCGACACCACTATGACGATAACCTTAACAGAAAACGATAAAATAGAGGCATTCAAATATAGACGAATAGTAGACACCTTAATTTGATCAAAAATAGTCAGTCACTGCGGCCTTCATTTCCGGCCCGCACACGCGGGAAAATTGAACATCATTCGATTACGTTTTTCAGCTTTTTACCATTGATTAAATATTCAATTGTTGTGTCCCTGAATTTCTCATCACGATTATTCCACTCTTCATGATAGGACAGGAACTTCATCAATGTTTCAGGCGTCAGAAGCTTATTGATTTTTTCTATGACATCTCGGCCGAAAACATTGTTTCGACAGGCAACATACACGTTTTTGTAGACGTTATGCTCCTTGAGACCATAAGCAATATACTCACCTTTCAAATTATTCACGCGTTTCTGCGTTGTAACCGTGGTCGGATATCCAAGTGTGAAATCGGCCCGGTCCAGTTCGAGTAATCGCAGATTAATTATGTTTGAATGGCTGATTTGTTCAATCAGGTTTGTCTCTCCGATATAAGGAGCGATGTATTTATGCAAAACCGGATAGCGGCTTTGCTTGGCTTTGTCGCTGAAATTCAGACCTACGATCATCAGCTTAAGATCTTGCGGCTTCAACAACTCCTCTATCGACACCACCGTTCCCTTGGGGCCAATGCGTTTCTGGAGACGTTTTGGGAAGATAGCCATTTGAGGTGGCGTAAAACTATAGGGCTTTGATAGCACCAGTTGTTCGGGGAAAAAACCTCCCCACACATGAGCGGTACAGCGATTGCTTCCCAGAACTTCTCGGCTCCAGCGAGGGATGTTGACATGCTGGATGCTATGATCATATTCCGGTAGATTATTAACAAAAAAATCAAGGAATTTATCGGCGTACCCCTGACCTTTCAACGGCCCGGACACTATGAATTCAGGGGGCAGATCCCAGATAAACCATAAAAGTGGCGGCTTGTTCTCGGCAAATGAAGATGGCGGATAAGATAAAACACAGAATACCAGCAAAACAATCTGTCTCAGGTTTTTACTCATTCTCATTTTTGCCCTCAAATCAGTTGAACAGCCCTTAAACCCAGATAATACTGAAACTGATTAAGACACCACACCGGACAGAAAGCAGGTGTTTACCGACATTTCCTGCATATTATTTTTACTTAATAAATTTATACATGGCTGCACGGGTATTGATAGTGTGTATTTTTTTATCCCCTACCTTTGTCTTTATGATAAGCCGCCGCGTCCCCATTTAACCCTTGACCAAACTAGCTCGTGCAAAAAGTATGAGATAAAACCTGCTATAGATCCGGCAATAGCGATACCGCTACTAGCGGCGAACGAACCCGTAAACAAAAAGCCAATTAAAGTCATCGATAAGAGACCTCCAATTTGCCAGGTTACAGATTTGGTGATCAATCTTGGTGTTGTGTCCATGAGAAATTCTCTGCGTGATAGGTTAGCCTCATCATTATTCCGAAAACTTAAGAATGGACATTCTGTAAATTTGCTGCGCAATCTCTAGTTTGGTGATTTAAATCTACAAAGGTGTGATGAATGGACAAGCGCGAACGGGCGACGATTTTCAGAAAACGCCTTTTGGAAGCTATGGCCCTCAAAAACGTATCAAGAAGCGCGCTGGCGAGAGACATACAGGTGGATAGATCAACAATTGGCCAACTTTTAAAAGATGACCTGCCGCGCCTTCCAAACGCGCAATTGGCAGCGGACGCTGCTCAAGCCTTGGGCGTGAGCACAGACTGGCTGCTGGGCCTCACAAATCGGCCAGAGACACCCGGTGACATTGTCGCGGCAGCTATGTCATTAAGCCCTGCAGAACGTATTTCTGCAGATGAACAGCTTCTCGGCTGGCATCACGAGGCAGCGGGATACAAGGTCCGCCATGTACCCGCAACCCTGCCTGATATTTTGAAAACAGAAGCCATGTTGGATTGGGAGTATTCGTCGTTTCGCGACAAACGCTTACCTGAAGCATTCAGTGCCATGCAAAAGCAACTTGAATGGCTGAAATCAGGCGTATCAGATTATGAAATTGCTTTACCTATGCACGAGATAGAGGCCTGCGCTGCCGGAACAGCTTATTATGCCGGTTTAGACAAAGACGTCCGATATGAGCAATTGAATTTTGTTGCAGACCTTTGCGACGAAATGTTTCCAAGGTTACGTCTGTTCCTATTCGATGCGCACACCGTGTTTAGCTCACCCGTCACAATTTTTGGGCCAAACCTTGCGGTCGTATATGTTGGTCACTGCTACCTCGCATTTCGCGAAATCGAACGCGTTAAATCGCTGACCACCCATTTTGACTGGCTGGTTCGAGAAGCCGTAGTCGACGCGCGCGCCGTTCCCACGCACATCCGCTCATTGTTAGAGCGATAGAGCCGGCATACTGGTATGGGCAGACAAATTTGAATAGCTACAACGCCCGTTTATCCTAACTAGTTTTACTTATGTTGCTTCGCAGTAATTATGCCCAAACTTGATCTGTTGATTGTCAACACAGCCGAA
>JBALWO010000011.1:0-28872 GCA_036960775.1 Pseudomonas marincola
ATATTATCGTTATCGTAATCCATAATCGGTCTTCAATCCTCTGATCTGGAGGCTTTTTCAACAAGGCCCGATAGGCCCTCGCGTTCTGCCAACTTATTATAAATCTCAGACGGCTCTACCCCTGCATCTGCCCAAAGAACGAACATGTGATAGAGAAGGTCAGCACTTTCTGAAATGATCTCATCGTTGTTCTTAAGCGCCGCGGCAAGGGCGAGCTCTACGCCTTCTTCGCCAACTTTCTGCGCAATTTTTTGGGTTCCCTTAGCGAATAACTTGGCTGTATAGGAGCTGTTTGCATCCGCTGTTTTGCGGGCAGAAATAGTCTCGAATAGACGATCAAGAATTTCAGAATTGGCAGTCATATAGCCCCCTATAATCTAACAGGGATGCCAGCATCCCTCATGGTTTCCTTGGCTTCGCGAATTGTGTGTTCGCCGAAATGGAAAATAGACGCGGCAAGAACAGCCGTTGCATGGCCTTCCAGAACACCTTCTGACAAATGATCCAGCGTTCCCACACCGCCAGAGGCGATGACCGGGATTGTCACTGCATCAGCAATGGCGCGCGTTAGCGGAAGATTAAAACCTTCTCGGGTTCCGTCGCGGTCCATAGACGTCAACAAGATTTCGCCTGCGCCATAGTCAGCCATTTTTTTGGCCCACTCAATGGCGTCGATGCCGGTCTCTTTACGGCCGCCATGGGTGAATATTTCAAATTTTCCGGGAGCCGTTTTCTTGGCATCTACAGCGACAACAATGCACTGATTACCAAATTTTTGAGCGGCTTCCCGAACGAATTCAGGATTATCAACGGCTGCGGTATTAATGGAGACTTTATCTGCACCTGCCAACAATAGCTTTCGCACATCTTCAACAGTTCGCACACCGCCGCCAACCGTCAACGGCATAAAGCACTGCTCTGCCGTTCTACGGATCACGTCATACATAGTTTCCCGGTTATCTGAACTTGCCGTGATATCCAGAAAACACAGCTCATCCGCACCCTGTTCATCGTAAATACGGGCTTGTTCCACAGGATCGCCTGCATCAATCAGGTCAACAAAATTGACCCCTTTGACGACCCGTCCGTCTTTCACATCCAAACAAGGGATCACTCGTGCTTTAAGCATTTGCCTGTTCCACCATTTTAAGGGCCGCCGCGGGATCGATGCGACCGTCATACAGCGCACGTCCAATAATTACACCTTCAATGCCGCTATCCTGCACCTTCAACAATTCTTCCACATCACGGATGGAGGCAACACCCCCAGAGGCAATAACCGGAATTGAGATTTGGGCAGCAAGGTCGCGAGTGGCTTCCACATTAACGCCCTGCAACGCGCCGTCACGATCGATATCGGTGTAGATGATCGCTTCTACGCCAACGTCTTCAAATTTTCTGGCAAGATCAAGCGCCGACGTCTCACTCGTCTCCGCCCAGCCTTCAACAGCAACCATGCCATCGCGCGCATCAATTCCCACAGCAACATGCCCTGGGAAAGCTTTACAGGCAGATTTCACAATCTCAGGATCACGGAGCGCAATGGTGCCAAGGATAACGCGGCTTATTCCTTTTTCGAGCCACATTTCAATGGTTTTCAAATCCCGGATACCGCCGCCCAGTTGAGCTGGAACATCCGTCGCCGCCAAAATCGCTTCAACCGCAGAGGCATTAACAGGTTTACCTTCAAATGCGCCGTTCAAATCCACCAAATGAATACGTTTGAACCCAGCGTCTTTAAACGCTGCCGCTTGATTACCGGGATTATTGTTAAACACTGTCGCTGCATCCATCTCACCGCGGAGCAGGCGCACACAATTTCCATCTTTCAAGTCAATCGCTGGATACAAATTCATAATTTTACGACCTCTTCCAAGTCTTTAACATAATAATAGCCATCCACGTATTTTTCGCCGTTCCAAGCATATTTCTTTTTGGTCGCCCAATGGATGAAGCCGCAATTCTCGATAAGCGATACTGCAGCTGTTTGGGTTTCCCTCACATCCACTTCAAGGCTTTTGAAACCTTGATTTTTTGCCGATTGGACTATCACTTCAACCAAACCAATAGCCAACCCATGTCCGCGCGCATATGGCGCAATGAAGAAGGTTGATATATTGGCAATATGGCCGCTGGCTTCGTTATTTGAAAACGGCCTTACCAATTGGCCCGTACCGACAATACGTCCCTCTAACCGCGCGCAATAAAGCTCTCTTACGGGCATTGCAACAACGCCGCGCCAGAAGCTTTCTTGGACAGACCGTTCAGGTGGCGTCAGCCAGCCAAAGCCGTTCCCATCAACGATTGCCTCGTTAGCGGCCACGCACAGGTCTTCCATGTCAGCCGCAGAGATTTCAGTCATCAATTCGATAACAGGTTGCAAAATGTTTCGATTATTATCAGACATGCTTATTTCCTTACGGTTTCCACTTTAAGAAATTGGAAATCAGCCGTAGCCCTGTTTCTTGACTTTTTTCTGGATGAAATTGCGTTCCGATCATGTTGTCCCGGCCAATCATAGCCGTTACGGGGCCGGAATAATCTACAGACCCCAAAGTCTCACCCGCGTTTTCAGTGACCACGTGATAACTATGGACAAAATAGATATGATCACCGTCTTTTATGCCATCCAGCAAGACGTGCTCATTTTCGACTTTAAATTCGTTCCACCCCATATGTGGAATTTTCAAGCTTGGATCATCGATTTCCAGCGCAGTAACTTCGCCCTTAATCCAGTCTAGGCCTTCCGTTACGCCATATTCCAAGCCACGGCTGGCCATAAGCTGCATGCCAACACAAATGCCAAAGAAAGGAACAGCACGGTCAATAACCGCTTCTTGTAGCGCCTCATCCATACCATCCAGCGCAGCCAGACCTTCACGGCAATCACGAAATGCGCCAACGCCCGGCAACACAATCCGGTCGGCTTTGGCAGCCACATCTGGATCACTGGTCACATGAACGGTATCATTAAGCCCAGCTTCACGAATACACCGCTCAAACGCCTTAGCAGCGGAGCGTAAATTTCCGGACCCATAGTCAATTATTGCAATCATTTTTCTGATCCATTTGCCTGAACTATTTCAGGCATACTTTTAATCATTTCATCAGCTCGTTGATTTTCTAAAATCTGCAAAGCCGTCTTTTCAGCGCCGTTAAGCCCCTTGCCAGTTGCAGGGCCAATTTCAGTGTATCCTTGCGATATCAGCTTCATATGCCGGAACTCTTCCGCAAAACTTGCATAGAGAAACGTAAAGGCAACGCCACTGATGAACTGAAGATTTGAGCTCGAACCAACAAATTCAAGTCCGAATTGAATAATCACTGAACCTGCTGCATAAATACCCAGCGCCACCCACAATTGATGCCGAACGGCCCATACGGCGGGCAAAAGAAAAGCGAACCAGCTAAATTGATCTTCTACAAGAACCAAGCCATTGCCGTCTAAAGACCGCTCTTCATGGAAATAAGCTGAATAAACTGGCATGACGCCTCCGACAGACCTCAGATGGGTTAAATAACCCCTTTGGTCGACGGAACAGCATCGGCTTTACGTGGATCAATTTCCACGGCGTCCCGAAGAGCCCGCGCAAGGGCCTTAAAGCTGCTTTCAACAATATGATGATTATTCTCGCCATATAAATTTTCAACATGCAGGGTAATCCCGGCACCTTGAGCAAAAGCCTGAAACCACTCTTTGAACAATTCAGTATCCATATCACCCAGTTTGTCGCGGGTGAAATTCACCTTCCAGATCAAATAAGGACGGTTGGAGATATCCAAAGACACCCGTGTCAATGTTTCATCCATTGGAATATGGGCGGAGGCATATCGTCTTATGCCTTTCATATCACCAAGAGCCTGAGAAAAAGCCTTGCCAATGGCAATGCCGCAATCCTCTGTCGTGTGATGAAAATCAATATGCAAATCGCCTTTGGCCCGAACTCTTAGATCCATCAGACTATGTCGTGACAACTGCTCCAGCATATGATCAAGAAAGCCAATACCTGTCTCTACATCATAATTGCCAGTACCGTCCAAATCGAGCCATACCTCGATTTCGGTTTCTTTTGTTGTCCGTTGTGTACGACCTTCACGCATGAAAATTCCTTCCGAGCGCAGATTTTAAGCATAATATCTACGCGAGCATATAGCAGGAGTTGCCTGCAAATCCAAGAAAAGACGCACGATCTGTGACGGAACGATTACTGATACTGTATTGAAGGGACACAATTGGCTGCGATGGGTGACTTGTAGCTTATCTTTGAGCCGTGTTTACAGGTGCCACTGTGGCTGGATTTTTCAAATGGCTCAACTGTTGCTCCGCGTGATTCATCGCAAATTCCAGCCGATCTGCTAATTCCCCGAAACCATCGCGCTTCGCATCCACTTGAAGGTAGGCAAGAATTTCAAATATCGCTCTCAAATTATGGGTTTTTTCTTCAGTTTGCACCGGCGCGCCAGCGGAATAATTCATAGGTATCTCCAACATGCGGAAAAGGTAGTCATCAGGCAAAAGACGCCTAATTTTCGCATTTGTGAAAATTCCGCTCCAAAATAGGGTTTTCCCTCCTGAATTTGATGTGATGACGTGTCAAGCCCTTGACCCTTGACACAAAATGGTTACATCGTCTTTCAGATTGAAAATAAACAAGGCTGGATATTGATACACATGTCTGAACAACACAAAAGCTGGCGCGGGACAACAATCCTGTCCATCAGAAAAAATGGTAAAGTTGTCATAGCAGGTGATGGTCAGGTCTCTTTGGGACAAACCGTGATCAAAGGAAACGCGCGTAAAGTTCGCAGGATTGGCGATGGCGGGCACGTAATTGTCGGCTTTGCCGGCGCGACTGCCGACGCTTTTACGCTGTTTGAACGTCTGGAAGGAAAATTGGATCAACATCCAGGCAACCTAACCCGTGCATGTGTTGAGCTTGCAAAAGACTGGCGGACCGATAAATATTTGCGCCGTCTTGAAGCAATGATTGCTGTTGCAGATAAAGATGTCTCTCTTATTCTGACGGGTAATGGGGATGTTCTTGAGCCTGAAGATGGCATTATCGCCATTGGATCCGGTGGAAACTATGCCCTTTCAGCCGCCCGTGCGTTGATTGATATTGACGATTTGGACGCAGAAGCTGTCGCGCGCAAAGCCATGAAGATTGCCGCTGATATCTGCGTTTATACCAACGAAAACGTCACACTTGAGAGTATATAGATAATGAAGAATTTGAGCCCGCGTGAAACCGTATATGAGCTAGACCGCCATATTGTTGGACAAAGCGACGCCAAACGAGCTGTATCAATCGCTCTTCGCAATCGGTGGCGCCGCCAACAGTTATCAGAAGAGATGCGCGAAGAAGTGCTGCCTAAAAACATTCTGATGGTTGGCCCAACCGGTGTCGGTAAAACCGAAATCTCCAGAAGGCTTGCTAAACTTGCCAACGCACCGTTTCTAAAGGTCGAAGCCACTAAATTCACTGAAGTGGGTTATGTGGGCCGGGATGTGGAACAAATTGTCCGCGACCTAATGGAAATAGCCATTGGAATGATCCGCGAAAAGAAGCGTACAGAAGTTACAGCCAAGGCAGAACTATCCGCTGAAGAACGCGTTCTCGATGCGCTTGTGGGTGAAGGTGCAACAGCAGATACACGCCAGAAGTTTCGAAAAATGCTGCGCGAAGGCCAGCTTGATGACAAAGAGATTGAGCTGAACATGCTCGACACCGGTGCAGGTGGTATGCCGTCGTTTGAAATCCCGGGAATGCCCGGCGCACAAATGGGCATGCTCAACCTCAATGACATCCTGGGTAAAATGGGACCGTCACGAACGAAGCCTCGCAAAATGAAGGTCAAGGAGAGCTATAAAGTTCTTATTGATGAAGAAAGCGACAAATTGCTGGACGAAGATAACGTCGCGCGGGAAGCCATCCACCTTGTTGAGAATGATGCGATCGTATTTTTGGACGAAATCGACAAAATTTGCGTCCGCGGTGATCGCCAAGGCGGAGATGTTAGCCGCGAAGGCGTGCAACGCGATCTTCTGCCTCTTATCGAAGGCACAAATGTTTCAACAAAATACGGCATTGTTCGCACAGATCACGTCTTGTTCATCGCATCAGGCGCGTTCCATTTAGCAAAACCATCTGACCTTTTACCCGAATTGCAGGGCCGGTTACCGATCCGTGTCGAATTAACCGCATTGACCAACGAAGATTTTATTCGGATCTTAAACGAGCCTGAAGCCAGCTTGATCAAACAGTATGTGGCGCTGTTAAAAACGGAAGAGGTTGATCTCGACTTCACCGAAGACGGTATTATTGAAATCGCCAACATCTCGGCCGATATTAATGCAAGCGTTGAAAATATTGGCGCTCGCAGACTGCATACAATTCTTGAAAAAGTTCTGGAAGATATCAGCTTCAAGGCCTCCGATAACGCGGGCACAACGGTTGTGATTGATGCAAGTTATGTCAAAGAGCATTTGGGGGCATTGACCGCCGATTCAGATTTGTCGAAATTTATTCTGTAATCAACTTGGCAAAACGGGTCACAAATACTCGTTTTGCCAATTTACACCAGCTTTAGGTGGTAATTTTGGGCCTTTAGGCATCCATTCACGTGAATTTAGAATTGCTTAACCTCCTGACCTTAATCTTTCCCGTTCAACAGTAAAAACGGGAATATTATCGTGTCTATGAAGATACTTACAGAAGCCGAACTAGAAGCTCAATACGAAGAAGAAGCTCTAGATGAAGCAAGAGACGTTGTAGCAGGCCTTGAATTGCGCATGCAACAAATCCGCGGAGGAACGCTGTCCGCAGAAGAAGCTGCAGTAAAATTGGCTCAAGACGCCTCTAATCTTCGCCTAAAAGCAAAAGCGGTAAATTTACCGGGGCTAACGCCCTTAAGCCATCGCCTCGATGAATATTTATCGCAAGCGAAACAAATCACCACAAAAAACCTGAGCGACCTTCAGCTCTTCAGTGATCGTATTAGCTCCATATTAGATGGAGACATCATCCCTGAAGAAAATATCGCTGAAGTGATCCGTAACCTCCCGCACAAAAGCACGTTTGAGGTCAATGACGTCACCATCACAGATACTGAAGTGACGCTGGTAATGCCCCAAAGAACAGCTGCCCGGGTCGTGGAGCGGGAATTGAACGCTTGTGGATACCGTGTTTCCACTGTTCTTGATCCCATTGAAGCCTTTCAGATTGTGCTTGAAACCAAACCAGATATGGTTATCACAACCGCTGTTATGCCGCGCCTCTCAGGTATTGATTTTGCCTGCGCACTAGCGGCAATGCCCACAACCAGGCAAATTCCGGTTGCCGTTCTAACTAGCTTAGAGCCAAATCATCCAGATTTGAAAAACCTGCCCATGAACGTTGGCATTATTCGCCGCGGACCTCAATTTGGGACTGATCTTGCTGATACGCTTCAGCGCTTTAACATTACTTAAAATCAAGATCCTTTAAAGATCGGCGGGCGTTTTTCTGCTAATGCCGCCTGCCCTTCTTTAAAATCATCAGAATTTAGGCAAATCTGCTGCGCGTCTTGCGCCGCCTCATCATCGAATGCCCCTCGGGCAATGGCATTAAATGTCGCTTTCATCCCTGAAAGACTTAACGGAGCCAAATCGGACATGGCAACGGCCAAACCTTGAACTTTGTCATCAAGGGCATCAGCCTCCACCAAGTAATCCAGAAAACCGATCGCTTTTAACTCTGACCCGTCCATAGTTTCAAGGGCCAGGAATAATCGCTTCGCAGGCCCCAACCCTAAACGGGAAACAGCGCGGATCATTCCGCTCGGATGATAATGGATCCCAATGCGCGCTGGCGGGATAAAACATTTCATCTCGGGCGTGCCCACCCTGAAATCACAAGCAAGCGCTAGATCCGTGCCCCCGCCGTAAACACCACCATTTAATTTACAAATAACGGGAAAGGGCATGGCTTCAATTTGATCACTGAGCATTTCTAGAGGATTTTTTGAAAAATCATACTCTTTCAACTCACCGAGATTTGCACCGGCACAAAAACTCCGACCCTCTCCGGTCAAAATACCCACCCGTATATCCGTATCCCGAGCTTTCTCCGCCAATAAACTGCGAAGTTCGTTCATTTCATCAGGGTTGACGACGTTATGTTGCTTCGGTTTATTTAAAGTGATGGTAAGTACAGAGCCAGATTGGCTAACAGTAAAGAAAGATCCCATGAAACACCTGTTCTTTTGGTTTTATTTGACTTGTAGCATAGCTACAGGCAGCTTGACAAAAAGAGTATCAGTTTCTACCAAACAGCGACAACTTAAGTAAAAGGCTTTGATCAATGAACATGCGGCGTTTGCGAATGGGGCTGAACACCTTGTTAAACATTAAAAAACAAGGATTTTTTATACCCTACCGTTATGCTGATACCCTTCCTGATCGCAAATCACGAGAAACCTATCCGGCACTCTTTCAAATCTTTAAAAATCACGAAACTGCATTTTCAACTTTTTTGGACGAGATGCAAAGTTACGCACCCATATTTAGCGAATTTGGAAAAGAACAACCCCCGGCTCCCCGTTGGACACAAGACTGGTTTCCAAGGCTTGATGGCGCAGCGGCCTATAAAATGGTTAGAGATTGCAAGCCCGCACAAATTGTCGAAGTGGGATCTGGTCATTCAACCCGGTTCATGGTTCAGGCCATTACGGACGGGAACCTACCTACTAAATTTACAGCCATTGATCCCGCCCCGCGGGCCGATATATCAAAACTCCCCGTTACCTTGCACAGGGATATCGTTCAGAATTGCGATTTGGGAATTTTTGAAGACTTGAAAGCCGGCGATTTCCTGTTTATCGATTCCAGCCATATCGCCATGCCGGGCTCGGACGTTGATTTTCTATTTCTGAACGTGCTTCCAATGCTACCCAAGGGCGTCATTGTCCATATTCATGACATTATGCTGCCCCACGATTACCCCAAAAGTTGGGAATGGCGCGGATATAACGAACAACAAGTGGTCGCACCGCTATTAAGCGGGGGCTACGATTTACTTTTTTCCAGTGCATTTGCCGCCCGGCATATGCAAAATAAAGTGACCGCAACGGACCTTGGCAAAACCCACCTGTCAGACGGTGCGTTTGAGACCAGTTTGTGGCTCAAAAAAAGCAAATAACAAAAAAATGAAATTATGTGACTGCATATTTCCCCTAACTAGATCATATTTCATACATGCTTAAAAAAATTCTGAGAATAATACTGGGAGAACCGGTGGAGGGGACCCTCCCAATTAGGGTCCAATCGGCAATTCAAAAGCAACAGGACCAGTCGGAAATCCTGATTGCCTGCGTACAGCTTTTTCTGGTCTTAACATTTTCCGTTCTCTACGCCCTATCCCCAAAGACATTTGCGGCAAACGCAATGTTTGCACCTGTGCCTTATGCGTTGACTGGCTATTTGGGTTTTACCCTCACACGGCTTTTCTTTGCTGTTAAGTGGCGCTTGCCCGGATGGTTTTTATCGCTTTCAGTTATTGCGGACATGTCTTTGCTCATGTTCCTAATTTGGAGCTTTCATATTCAATATGAACAAAGCCCCGCCTTTTATTTAAAAGCACCCACCCTTCTGTATGTGTTTATTTTCATTGCCTTGCGGGCTTTGCGATTTGATATGCGATATATACTGCTTGCCGGTGTAACTGCCGCCACGGGCTGGATAATTTTACTGGCCTACGCCGTTCATTACGGAGACGGTATGACGTCAATAACGCGAGACTACGTGCTCTACACCATGTCGCACAAAATTTTGCTGGGCGCTGAATTTGATAAGGTTATCAGTATTTTAGTGGTTACGTTCTTGCTTGCCTTAGTTATTTTCAGAGCACGAAGATTGCTAATCAATTCGGTGGCACAGGCAACGGCCGCTGAAGATTTATCTCGCTTCTTTTCGCCAGAAATCGCCGATCGTATTACCCAATCTGAAGGCTGGATCGAACCCGGTACGGGGCAAACTCGGGATGCGGCCATCCTACATTGTGATTTGCAAGGTTTCACGCGGCTGTCCATGGAAAAACCTGCCAACGAGGTCATCTCGCTTTTGGCTGAATATCAAGCACGCCTCGTCCCAATCATCCAGAAAAACGGCGGGACAATTGATAAATTTCTGGGCGACGGTATCTTGGCAACTTTCGGTGCCGCCGTTGAAACGGAGCTGTATTCCGCTGAATGCCTGATGGCCCTCGAACAGATGATTGACGAAACCCAAGTCTGGGCCGAGGAGCGAAAATCTGCTGGTCTCGAACCGCAAGTTATTCGGTTTACAGCGGCTTCCGGCCCTATTCTATTTGGGGCAGTCGGTGATAAAAGCCGCCTTGAATACACGGTCATTGGCGAGCCCGTTAATTTGGCGGCAAAACTAGACAAACACGCCAAGACAGAAAAAGCTCAAGCCCTTGTGACGCTCCATTGCTTTGAAGAAGCCTTGGCCCAAGGCTACAAACCTTCAAAAGAAAGTGAAATACGCGCAGCTAGAGATGTAGGCGGTGTTACCGGGCTTGTTGACCTAGTGGTGTTGCAAAGCGTCCAATAAAAATAAAGGCTGCCGAAGCAGCCTTTATTTTATTTATAGGGATCTGCCGCATCCCGGAGGCCATCTCCTAGGAAGTTAAACGCCAGCACCACAATTATAACCGGGACAACCGGATACATCAGCCACGGCGTTGTGGCCACCGCGTTGATATTTGTGGTCTCGTTGAGCAAAACACCCCATGAAGTGATCGGCGGCCGCAGACCAAGTCCCAAGAAAGACAAGGCCGTTTCCCCCAAGATCATACTTGGCACCGCAAGGCTCGCACTAGCGATCAAATGAGACGCGAACGATGGCATCAAATGACGGCCAATTATTCGGGCAGGACTTGCCCCCGTAAGCTGGGCTGCCGTCGTGAAGTCTTCCTCTCGCAATGACAAGAACTTAGAACGGACCGCTCGCGCTAAACCGGGCCAATCCAACAGTCCCAAGATGATGGTCAGTCCGAAAAATACCCATATGGGCGACCATGTCACCGGCAGTGCGGCAGATAACGCCAGCCAAAGCGGGAGTTGCGGTAACGACTTCAAAAGCTCAATTGTCCGCTGGATAACATTATCAATCCAGCCCCCGTAATATCCTGAAATACCGCCGAGAATAATACCGAGGGTAAAACTGATAATAATACCAATTAGGCCAATGGTGAGTGAAATCCGCGTGCCGTAAATTATACGCGACAGGATATCGCGGCCCAATCGATCAGTTCCCAGCCAAAAGAAACTGGCCCGCCTTTGATCATCGGCACAAACCAGATGCACATCGGTATCAAATAGGTTCCACATACTATATTTATCACCGCGACAGAAATACCGCAGACTATAAACACGCTTTGTATCAACCCGATATTCCCTTTGTAACGTCTCAAGATTTAAACGTTGCCGATACCCATAGATAAAGGGAGCCCGTATCTCACCTTCATGGAAGATATGAATGGATTGCGGCGGCGCAAATATAAATTTGGTGTTACGGCTGTGAAGCTCATAAGGCGCCAAAAATTCCGCGAAAATAATAGCTATATAGAAAAATAGCAGAATGAGACCGCTGACCACAGCAACGCGGTGACGACAGAATTTCCACCACATCATTTTCCATTGAGAGGCCAGATAATACTGCTCTTGCTCTGGTGATAATTTTTCAACTGATTGCGGATCAAAAGGCTCTTCTGAATGCCAATGTTCAAGTTTTGTGTCTTTGCCGCCGCCCAAGGTATCACTCATTTAGTTGCCCCCCCGGTCAAACGAATTCTAGGATCAAGTACCGCTAGTAGAACGTCGGAGACAAACACCCCGATCACCGTGAGCAAAGCTAAAAACATTAAGAATGAGCCCGCCAAATATTGGTCCTGACTTCGCAGGGCCTCAAGCAACATTGGGCCTGCGGTTGGCAAGCTCAATACCGTACTCACAATCACAGATCCCGAAATCACGTCTGGTAGCAAATTGCCAATATCAGCAATAAAGGGGTTCAGTGACATGCGAATTGGGTATTTGATAAGTGTTTTAAGGCGCGGCACACCTTTGGCACGCGCGGTCGTCACATATTGCTTTTGAAGCTCGTCCAGAAGGTTGGCGCGAAGCCTTCGGATCATCGCGGCGGTCCCGCTTGTTCCAATAACAATCACCGGAATAATCATATGGTCGAGAATTGACATTGCTTTATCAAAACTCCACGGCTGATCGAGATATTTCTCGTCCATCAACCCGCCAATAGATAACCCGAAATAGAAGTTTGCATAGTAAAGCAAGACCATGGCGAGCAAGAAGTTGGGAACGGCTAGTCCAAGATATCCCACAAGTGTAAACCCATAATCCCCTATGGAGTATTGACGTGTGGCGGAGTAAACCCCAATGGGGAATGCAACAACATATATGAAAATAACCGTTGTGAAATTGATAATAAAGGTCAGGAACATTCGGTCCCCGAGCACATCTTTCACCGGAAGGTCGTAGGCAAAAGAATGCCCCCAATCACCTTGCAGCATCCCAGAAAAACCATTCGGTCCGGGCCAAAATCCCATCCAAATAGCATATTGCTCAACCATTGGTTTATCCAGAGAATATTGCTCTCGATAAAAAGCTATTTTTGCAGAAGCAGATGCGCTCTCGCCTTGAGATTTGAGTTCCTGAAGGTGGTTTGATAAATAATCACCCGGCGGTAATTGAATGATAATAAAGGTCAAGATACTGACCACCACAAGCGTGGGTATCATCACCAACAATCTATGTACGAAATAGCTAAGCATGTCTTTATTCCTCTACTTGCTTGCTATCAAACCAAAATAAATCAGGATGATAAACGCCAAAATGAGCCCCGGGGTTCCAATTAAAGATCGCCTTTTTGGGGACATTCTTGAGTATGTTTGCGACCACAACAGGCTGTAAAATTCCGCTAACAACGCCAATTGTATATTGCTGTTCTGCGTGAATATTTAACATTTCCGCCCAGATTTTAGTGCGCTCCGTATCACTCGTCGCGTTTTTCCATGTCAGATACAGCTCATTTAATTGAGCCACTTCAGGCATATCTACAGGCTTGCCAGATTGCCCTTTGGTTTCATGATACTGACCCCATTTTGGCCACTGATAACTCGTCTGACTTGTGGCCGCCAATGCCGCTGGACTTGAAGACGGAGAGGGCACACCATTTTCCAGCCCCCACCAAACCGACATAAGAGTTTCGCCCGCAAAAATTCGGTTTCTGTAAACGGTCCGCTGCGACGGTTTGGTGTAGAGCGCAATGCCAAGTTCACGCCAGGAGTCCCGGATCAATTCCAACACATCAGCGCGCTCGGAACTCTCTCCTGCGGTTTCCACAATAATGGAGAGTGATCGCCCGTCAGGTAGCAGACGCAATCCTTTCTTATCGCGATTGGTTAAGCCAACCTCATCAAGCAAGGCATTGGCTTTATCAATATCCAGTACCGCCCATCTTGTCCGCAAACTATCCACATAAAGGCTGCTTTGTTCTTGAACCGTGTTGTTGCCTTCTTTTGCAAGGCCAAAGAAGAGAACATCATTAACTTCTTCACGGTCAATACCAAGTGACAGAGCCCTACGGAACCGAACATCGCGCATTAATTTGCGCCAAACCGGATCATTGGCATTTAAATTGGGGTACAGGGTAAAATGCGAGCCGCGCACCGTTGGCCATAGAAGCGTTTTATATTTGGACCGTTTTTCATTGGCTTTGAGGAAAGTAGCGTCCTGCAATTTGATGGCTCGGGCTTGCAAATCCACATCGCCAGATGCCGCCTTGGCTGAAATGAGTTTCGCCTCAGAGACAGACAAAACCATCCGGTCAATATAGGGAAGTTGCCGGCCCTGACTGTCTACTCGGTGGAAATAAGCGTTCCGCACACCAACAAAACGGTTTGCCGGAGCGGAGGTTGTGTTTACCCACGGCTGCAATGTCGGCAAACTCGGATTATCAAATTTATAGAGATTGTCCAAACGATTGTGTTTTGATGCCCAAGATTTCAATTTGATTTTCTGGATTTTGCTCAGCTTAGATTTGTCGATATAACGCTCATGATGCGGTTTCAAGTTTTCTGCTGGCCGATAAATCAACAGCGGAGATGCTGACGCCAAAAGCCCTAAAAAATCCGGGTTCGGCATGGACCATTCATAACGAACGGTTAGAGCATCTGGAAATGTGACCATTGGATATTCGCCGTCCACCTGCAATGATGCCGGAGGTCCTGTTGGAGACAGCTTTTTGTTATTGGCAATATCTTCCCACCAATACCTAAAATCTTCAGATGTAAACGGGTCGCCATTTGACCAACGATGGCCTTCTCTAAGTTTAAAGGTGAATATCTTATTGTCCGTCACCTCATAACTTTCTGCAATATCTGCAGCAAGCTTCAAATCTGGTGTATAGCCAACCAAACGGGCATAGCCATAGACAAACATCAATTTCACATCGGATGCATTTCCGATCAAACTGTTGAGCGTTCCCCCATACTGTCCAAGGCTCTGCTCTTCCATCAACGACACCTGAAGGGGCGTTTTTGGTAGTCGCGCTGCCATCGGCGGAAGTTTTCCGTCCAACACAGCCTGTTTCAGTATGGGAATTTCAACGGTGTCGGCATGGGCAAGGTTGAGGGCAAAAACGGCAAAAACAGCGCTTGAGCATAGAAGCGCGATCTTTTTCAAAACTGTGATCATCGCTTCAACTCCTCACGCTTTGTGCCTTCTTGCACTCGAACAAAATGTCCCTCCCCTAAATCCATCATCACAGGGGTTGTACTGTCATTGACTGTAAAAGGGGCGGCCCATGCAGACGGGTCTGATGCTTTTTCAGAAACCAGATGATTAAAATCCAGTTTGTGATCTGGGTTTGGTTCTGGAACAGCCGCCAATAATCGCTTCGTGTAGGGATGAATTGGATCTTTAAACAAGACGTCTTTTGGGGCCGTTTCAACCAACCGGCCCTGACACATAACCGCTATTCTATCCGCAATATAATCGACAACCGCCAGATTATGGGAAATAAACAAATAGGTAAGGCCCAGTTCTTTTTGTAGGTCTTTGAGCAGGTTAAGAATTTGAGCTTGGATTGATACATCAAGCGCAGATACTGGCTCGTCGCAGATCAGTAAATCGGGTTTCAAGGCCAAGGCCCGCGCGATACCAATACGTTGGCGCTGCCCACCGGAAAACGAATGAGGGTAGCGGCGCAAGAAACGAACATCCAACCCGACAAGGTTCATCAGCTCCTTAACCGTCTCTTCCCGTTCCTTCTGCGTTCCAATTTTATGGATGATCAGCGGCTCGGAGATAATATCATATACAGTCATTCTCGGATTTAAGGACGAGAATGGGTCTTGAAAGATAAACTGAACTTTACTGCGGTAATCGAACAAATCCGATTTTCCAAGAGACAAAACATCTAAATCTCTTCCGCGATCATTATAGGTTACCGATCCGTCGCTTGCAGAAACAGCTCGCAAAATCATCTTCGACAATGTTGTTTTTCCGCAACCCGACTCGCCAACAAGACCAAGACACTCGCCGGGTTTAATGAAAAAGCTGACCTGATCCACAGCCTTCACTTTACCGCCGGGTTTGCTACCCATAATGGTTGTTTTTCGTGTCGTGAACTCTTTGGTTAAGTTTTTGACCTCAAGAATGGGCTTGTCTTCGATCTCGTTGATTACTCTTGGGTTGGCTTGCGCAAGGAAGCGGCTATCGTTATCCCGTTTAATCTCTCGAATTGGTGTTAAACGCTCCCCATCTTTCATATCAAATCTGGGAACCGCTTTCAGCAAGGCTTTCAAATAGGGATGGCGAGGATCTTCAAATATCTCCTTCAGCGTTCCCTGTTCCATAACCTTACCGTGGTACATGACAACAACTTCATCTGCCATACTCGCCACAACACCAAGATCATGGGTGATGAGCAAAATAGCCATTTTCAGTTTTTTCTGCAGCGATTGCATCAAATCAAGGATTTGCGCCTGAATTGTAACGTCCAATGCGGTGGTCGGCTCGTCTGCGATCAACAGGGCGGGATGGCAGATCATCGCCATGGCTATCATAGCCCGTTGGCGCAAGCCTCCTGAGAGTTCAAACGGATATGTATCAACAGCGGTATCTGGATCCGGAAAACCAACTAACCGCAACATTTCCTTAGTGATCTCCAGCCCTTCTTTTTTGCTTTTTTTATGGTGAAGATGCAGCGCCTCTGAAATCTGATTACCAATGGTATGAAGCGGCGATAAAGATGTCATTGGTTCTTGGAAAATGATCGTAATGCGCCCACCCCGAATGTCGCGCATTTCGCGGCTGTCAGTCTTCAGTTTAGCGATATCGTAGAAATTACCTGGTTTTTCTGGGTCGAAAAATAAAATCTCACCTTTGGTAATATGAGCGGCCTTTGGCAATATTGACATAATTGCCTGACTGATAACGGATTTGCCAGAACCAGACTCGCCAACCAGTGCAACTGTTTTACCTTCGGGCACGCGAAAACTGACCCCATCTACAGCTTTGACAACGCCCTCAGCGACCCTGAATTCAATTTTAAGATCGCGGACCAACAGTACATTGGACATCAGTCACTCTTTTCCCGATAAATTTTTTGATTGTTGATTAGGAAAATCAGTATCAAGACCCAGTGCCTGCATATTACGGATCGTTGCTGCATCTAGCAGCACACCATTTTCTCGTGCTTTATGGGCACACATGCTCACCAATTCCCAAAAATCAGTGATGGTAGACTCCACCCTCAATCGATCACCCCTGCCTTTCAACCTAAGTTGCATCCATCCATTTTCACCATCACGTCGTGTGGTAAAATACGCGAGTTTCAGCTCCTCAAGTTCTTCCCATTGTATTAACTTTTCCCAAATTCCCGTGACTTGAATTGCCTGATCCCCCAGGATCACTTTCATCCTGTTTCGGCAATAAGTTCGCACTCCGTAAAATGCAAACAAGCACAAGAAACTTCCCAATATATAAACAATGACAGATGATGGCCTTAACAACAAGAGGGGAACAAGTGATAAAGTTACTCCCGCACCGGATCGCCAATATTCTTTGGTGATTTCTTTAGCAGAATATGAAAATGTCGTTATTGGCATTAGTGAATTCAGTCAGTTAATTTGAATCTCTTGGTGAGAGTTCTTCAATCACAGATAAAGCCCCAGGAAGCGTTAAAAACCGGACGGCTTCATGAGAATTTAAATAAGAAAGCAGTTTATAAGTAATCTCCCATAGGTGCGCATCATACATCAGATGATGAGAGAGAAAACCGGTCGGCTCATGCGCGTCAACATCGCCTACGCGCCGGGCATACAGATGATCCACCGCCATACCCAGAATAAGAGCGTCTGAATGGGCGCTTCGGCTGCCTCGCCAGTCAACCGGATCAATATGAGTGTTTACTTCTGCAAACCCAGAGACCGGCACCGCTTTCTTACGGGCTTTAAACCTTGAAATACCGACAAATCCTAAGTCTGCGATCTCGGGCAATAAATCATCAGATATTCTATTCCATGGAGGCACTAGGAAGGCATAGAAATTTTCTTCAAACAGGGTTTCCATCCGGGCTTTACCGGCCTCAAGATCTGCAAGGGCATCCGATGCGTTTCGAGAGTTTGGAAATTCTGACTTCTTTTCCCCATCAGTCGCGTGCGACGTATGGGTCACCCCGTGCTGCACCAAATGGCATCCCGATAATTGATCAGCGATATGAGGATCCACATTATCGGGGATGACGGCAAGGGTCAGCGGAATATCCAATTGATCTCGCATATTTAGCAACATATCAAAGGCTGCCGTTGGCTCGTTCAAATCATCATCACGCCACCAAAAAGTCGCTGTCTTGCCAGCTTCCTGCCAGTGATCAAGTTCATCTTCCAATGCGCTCCATGAAGTCATTTTTTTGCCGCCAACCATTGCTTTAACAGCGTTACCGTTTTCTGGGCTCCGTCCACATCAATATTTGCAGAAGATGGCTCACCCGCGAACGCAACATCCACTTTTGCCGCCAATTTGATCGGATCAAGCCCGTCCTCATCAGCGATTTGAAGAACACCTCTACGCGCCAGCAACTCAGCTCGCAAGGTTTGTTCAGTTTCGACGCCGCCGGCGTAGGGCACAATAACTGCCCGGCATTTTGCGTGCAGAATTTCCATGACTGTATTGTATCCACCTTGACTGATGGACAAGGCACAATTCATCAACAGGGTTGTGAAATCTTTGCGGGCTCGCTCGACAATGACCCCTTCAGGTGCCAGATCGCATAGTTCGGTGTAGATGCTTTCATCAACCGTTGTGCCAACCATCATGCGCCACGTCAAATCTTTCGCCTTGGATAAAGCGCGGGCCTGCATAGCCGTTTTCAGGAGATCCGTGCCAACCGCTCCGCCGCCGCTTGAGACAATTACCTCGTTACTGCCGGGCGCGCTGTCGCCGCCTTTAATGCCGGTTCGGTCGACCACATACCCAGTGTAGATGATTTTGTCTGAAATCCGTTTGGTGTGAGGAAAGGTTTTATCCAGCGAAATCAATTCCGGATCACCGTGGACGATAACACGGTCAAAATACGTCTCCACCAGCGCCAGCATTTCATCATTGCGACCGGGTTTTGTTTGCGCCACGAGAATATCGCGAACTGAAGAAATGATAAGAGGTGGGTTTTCAGATGCCTTCGCGGCATCCAAGAGCGGCAACAATTCAAATCGCATTTGACGGCGGCCGAAGGGAAACAATTCAGTAATTAAAATATCTGGCTGAACTTCATGATAGATATTTAGGAGCTCATTACTGCGGTTTTGACGCCAAGTGTCGTCAATGTCATTGCCATCTTCATCCACCAACTGTTTGAAAAACAAATCCGTTGCCCGTGTTGCCGGAAGCTGTCGAATTTTTGCCTCTCCAAAGTCAATTTCAATTTTATGTCCACCAGAGACAATGGTTACATCAAAACCATTTCGAGCCAGATTTCGCGACAAAGTTGCTGTCCGCCTCAAATGGCCAATTCCCAGCAAATGCTGCACGTAAAATAAAATTTTGGGAGCAGATTTTTGATCCATTAGGCAGTGTCCAATTTAATATTTACGGCTGTAGCATGCGGGTGACCGGCCTCATCAATGGTGAAAAGATGGCCAGCGCTCCAATTAAACTCTACGGGTGATTTGTCCGTCATATCCCAATTATAGGCAAGGGATTTTATGGCACGAATGACCCCCTTATGGGTAACCGCGACGGTCGGTTTTTTCAATTCTTTTAGAAAGGAGTGGAGCCTTGCTTGCACATCAGCCGGGCTTTCCCCAGATGGCGGGCACATGTGCAATCCCTTTTTTTCATCCTCAGTCATGGCGTCACCATATTGATGGCGAAGCTCTTTGATTGTGAACCCTTCCCATTTTCCCCAATCCATCTCGATCAAGCGATCCTCTATCTTCAAATCATTTGCACCCAAAATTTCAGCAGTCTGAACCGCCCGTTTTAGAGGACTTGAAAGCCACTCGAAGTCTGAAAATTCTTTGGGAAGAGAACATCCTTGAAGAAGTGCCTGGCCCTCTTGGCTCAATGAAATATCTCTGCGCCCCTGTAATTTTTTAAGGGCATTCCACTCCGTTTTTCCGTGGCGTATCAACAATAAGGGGATCAAGATATAACCTCTTCCAAATGAGCTTTAAGCAGAACACTTGTTGCCTCTAAGCTGCGCTCTTCGCGGACAAATCGGCGGCCCTCGGAACCCATTTTCACAGCCATATCTGGATCATCCATGAGTTTTTGAATACAGTTTGCAAAAGCGACCATATCACCCGCCGGTGCCAGCAAACCCGTTTCTCCATGGATAACCACATCCGGCACCCCGCGCAAATTTCCAGCTACCACAGGCAATCCGGCTCTCGCGGCTTCTAAAAATGCCATCCCGAACGCTTCGCCGTGGGCTGGCCATACATATATATGGGCATGAGCGTAGATCTTTGTCAGCTCATCCTCATCAAGACGTCCAAGGTACACAATCTTATCATCAAAATCTGAGAACAAATCTTCAATGGCCGACCGCTTGTCGCCGTCTCCCGCTATAAGAAGCCGCCAATTACCTGTTAAATGAGGGAGCGCTTCTGCCAGTTGCTGAAAAGATTGAAACTTATCCCCGTCCCGCATCATGGCAACACACAGAAGATCGGTCGAACCTGACGCTTTCTGCACCCTTGAAGTATTAACCGTAGCACCTTCAATGAACGGCGGAAGATACACAAGCGAGGCTGGCGAACTCACTGCCAAGCTCAGGCATTCCCCATCGAGTTTTGTCATATGAAAAACCCGTTTCGCTTCCGAAATGGCTTCTGCCGCGGCCTTATAGCCACTTGCCCATCGACCCTGCTTCTGTTTCGGTGCATGGCTGGCTTCTGCAATCAAATAGGGGATATCCAACGCCTTAGAGACATAGGGCCCAATCCAATCTGGGGCCTTATGGTACACATGATATGTAAACCACGCCTTCGGGCGTTCACTTATCTCCAGCGCTTCATACCCAGCAACTAATTTTTGAGCTTCCACAAGGGCTTCAGTTCTGATTTTCTCCTGAAACGACACCTCTCCGGATTTGTCATAAGCCCGAAAAGATGACGCCAGTGTCACCGTGCAACCTGCGCCTTCTAATGCCGCCATGAATAACCTCGCCATCCGCCGATCCCCAGACGGGGTGGGATGATCCGGTGATTTCATTGGCGCGTAGAAGGCAACCTTCATCTGGCAATCCCTTTGGGGAGTTTGACAGACAGCCGCTCAATCCAGGTTTGCGCGTCAAACTGCGCCCGCAATTTTGCATCCCCGCGATTTGCAAAATCCGTTCTTTTTTGTGGATCTCGAATTAGCGTTTCTAGCGCCCCGCTCAAAGCTTCAGGATCGCGTTCTGGTACCAGCAACCCGGTTTCACCGCTTTCAATCAGTTCTGGGATCGCGGACACATTAGTAGAAACAACCGCTGCTTTCTGGCTTTGGGCCTCCATCAGCACATTTGGCAGACCATCCCTGTCACCATCATCGGCGATCCGGCTTGCCAGAACAAAGATGTCAGATCCGCGAAGGGCGTCGAGTACGGTTTCTTGGGGTTTGGCGCCCTGCCAATCAATTTTGTTTGAAATTCCGAGATCTTCCGCCTGAAGTCTCAGGTCTTTCAGCAATGGTCCGCCGCCAATATGGGTGAACCTCCACGAAAGATCATCGGGCAAAATGGACAGTGCATTTAAGAGATCATCATATCCCTTTTTCGGAACCGCGCGCCCGACGGACAGAATATTAACCGGCGCATTGCCATCCGATCCATCCAACACATGCTGCTTCTCGGCGGGGGCAGAAAATCGCGATAAATCCAACCCATGATAGAGAAGCTCCACCTTAGACGATTGCGTCTCCAACCCTTTCAGATGAGACACATTGAAAGACGTGCAGGTCACCAGCCATTCCAAATCTTCCAGTTTTTCAGACAGCTCCCAGTCAGGGGACGTGTAGATATCTTTTGCATGGGCTGAACAGCTCCACGGCAGGCCTGTCATCATGGCCGCATATCGGGCAACGGACGCCGGTGTGTGCAAGAAATGTGCATAAATATGCCTGCATCCTTCCGGCATCTCCGACGCCAGGACCATTGCTTGTCCGAAGCGGCGAACCCTGTTTCTGGATTTATCCCGTACCAAATCCCGCTTCCATGTTGCGAATGCTTTTGCATAGCCTTTTAGCTTTCGGACCTTTTTCCATGCCGTTATGACACGGCCCGGCTCATCATGAAGATATTCAGGTAAATAAGTTACCGGAGCCTTGATTTCATCATGGATAGGGTGCCGCGAGGTATCTGTGGGATGGCGAAGGGAGACAAGATGTAATCTATGTCCACGTTTTTCCAACGCCAAAAGTTCCTGCGCAATAAAGGTCTCCGACAACCGGGGATAGCCTTTTAGAACAACAACAATGACTTCGGGCGGGGTCGTATCTTGAGGCATGAACACTAAAACTCGTCAAATTCAAAGTTAATCTAGTAAGGGCTGCACTCATTAAATTCAACCTCCAATGCGAAGGTGGCCGCCGCAGAACTTACCAATTTTCCAACATTTGTTCTAAAGAGTACAAAATTGCTACTTGCTAGTACAGGCTCACCTATGGAAAAGTAGAAAAATTAGTCGGCGCTAAATCAATCGCGCTGACGCTAATAAGCGGGGCAGGCAATACTGCATGGAACACAGTATCTACAAATATATTTTGCGCCACAGCAAGAAACAACAGATTTTTCTAACTCTGTTTGCCTGCGCATCTTTTCCGTTTTTGTATTATTATTTGGAACTTCCAAAAATAATCATCGATCAGGCCATCCAGGCAAAAGACATTGTATTCCCTGTTGAGTTTATGGGCTTCTCCATTGACCAACAAGCTTTCCTGTATGTCTCCGTATGTGCATTTTTGGTCCTTGTTGTCATAAACCAAGGCTTCAAATATGCCATTAATGTGTATCAAGGCATCACCGGAGAGCGCATGCTTCGGCGCCTGCGCTATCAACTCTACAGCCATATTCTTAGATTCCCGCTGCCAACGTTTCGAAAGAAAAGTTCTGGTGAACTGATCCCCATGATTACGGCTGAGGTTGAACCTCTTGGCGGTTTTATCGGAGAAGCGTTTGCCTTACCGGTTTTTCAAGGCGGCTATTTGGTTGTTATCATGGCTTTCTTGTTGGTTCAAAACGTCTATATGGCGCTTGCCGCCATCGCGCTTTACCCTTTGCAAGCCTATTTCATTCCCAAAATGCAGCGCAAAGTAAACATGTTGGGTAAAGAGCGGGTGCAACGCGTTCGCGCCTTGTCTGAGAAAATTGGCGAGACTGTTGCAGGCGTTCAAGAAATCCACGTTCACGATACATCAAATCTTTTTCGGGCCAGCTTTAGCCAACAACTAGGCCGTATCTACAACGTTCGCTACCGTATTTACCTCTTGAAATTTGTCATCAAATTTCTAAACAACTTCATTCAGCAATTAGGGCCGTTTTTCTTCTATGCCATCGGCGGCTCCATGGTGATTGATGGAACACTTGAAATCGGAACGTTAGTTGCCGCGATTTCTGCTCATAAAGAAATGGCTGCCCCGTGGAAAGAACTACTGTCTTATTATCAGCGCCGTGAAGATGCTCGAATTAAATATGGACAGGTTGTCGAACAGTTTGAACCCGCCGGCCTTCGCGATGAAGCCTATCAAGACGATAACCCTGAGCCCTTGCCAGAATTTGCGGGCGAGATTGTCGGAGCAAATCTTGTCATTGCAGATGATACGGGTTCTGCGCAGCTTGAAGGATTAAGTATCCGATTTGGTGTTGATAAAAAGGTTGCCATTGTTGGTGCACCCGGTTCAGGGCGCGAAGCCTTAACGCAGGTTTTAGCGCGTTTAATCGATCCAGATAAAGGCCGGGTTAATGTGGGCGACATAGATCTCTTACAAAGTCCTGAAGCCATAAATGGGCGGCGGATTTCTTATATTGGCCCCTCAGGTTATATCTTTAATACAACCATTGGCGAAAACTTGTTTTTCGGATTGAAGCATCGTCCATTACAAGACATCGATATTCCTGACGCTGAAGAGCGTGAGTTTATTGAGAATGATCTCCCCGAGATCGCAATGACCGATAACAGTCCGCACCGCTTTATGGCCGACTGGATTGATTATGAAAGCGCCGGCGTCAGCGACCATCACGCACTAGATGTTCGGGCAATTGATGTGTTGCAGATGGTCGAACTTGGAGACGATGTCTATCAGTTTGGCCTGCGAAGCACCCTAAATCCGGATGAAGAACAAGAGGAAGCTGCTCTTATTTTGTCAGCAAGACGCCGTTTCTTTGAGAAACTGGAAGCTGATCCAGCCCTTGAAAATCTGGTGGAAGCGTTTGAGCAGGACAAATACAACACTAATGCAACATTGGGAGAAAACCTTCTATTTGGCACCCCAGTGGGCACCAAGTTTGATATGGAAAAACTGGCTGAAAACAGCTACGTCCAAAAAGTTATTGAAGACGCTGACCTGACCAAAACATTCATGGAAATGGGATATCAGGTCGCGACACTCATGATCGAATTATTTGCTGACTTACCGCCGGATCACGAATTTTTCCAGCTGTATGGTTTCATTGCATCAGAAGAACTTCCAGAATACCAAGCCATTGTCAGCCGCTTGAAAATGGAAGATATCGATCAGTTGCGCGAAGAGGACAGGCTCCGCTTTATGTCTTTGCCGTTCAAGGTAATTCCCTCCCGGCATCGTCTTGGGGTGATCACCGATGATATTCAGGAAAAAATTGTCGCCGCCAGACATAATTTCGTTGACCTGTTGCCTGAAGATTTAAAAGGCAGCATCGCGTTTTTCAATTCCGATGCCTATAACGCAGCTGCCAATATTCAGGATAACATCCTGTTTGGTAAAATCGCTTATGGGTATGCGCAAGCCAACGAAAAAATCGGTGCGCTTCTGGCAACTGTTGTTGAGGAAATGGAACTTAAACGCGCAATTATTAAAGTTGGTTTGAACTTTAGTGCCGGCGCAGGCGGCGCCCGATTGAATGAAACACAACGTCAAAAGCTCTGCATTGCAAGATCCATCATCAAAAAACCAAGTTTGCTTGTTATAAATCAGGCTATTGCGTCTTTTGACCATCGGACACAACAGAGACTTCTTGAAAATATATTGTCTGAATTTGACGGCCGTAGCGTCGTCTGGTCTCTTGAAAAACCAGAGATGGCATATTTATTTGATCAAGTTGTTCTTATTAACGCCGGTGTTGTTGCAGACACCGGTGATTTTGATCAGTTGCAAAAAAGTAGTGAGCAATTTCGGATGCTAACATCATGATTTGCCTCAGATAAGGAGAGTATAAAGTGAGTCTCAGAGAAGAGGTCGAAACCCTCCGGCAAATTCCATTATTTGCCAAGGTCGACCCGTCGAAAATAAAATTGCTAGCCTTCACATCAGAACGGGTCACGTTTCAACCTGGTGAACTGTTGTGTAAGCAAGGTGAAATGGGGGACGCCGCATATGTCATCATAAACGGACAAGCCGACGTTTTGATCGACACACCGAATGGTCCTATTCATGTGGCCACTTTCAAGAAAAATGACGTGGTTGGTGAGATTGCCATTTTGATCAACATACCCAGAACGGCCACCATCAAAGCCTCGTCAGAGCTCACAACTCTGCGCATCACTAAAGATCTATTCCTGCGCATGATTTCTGAATTTCCAGAGATGTCGATTGAAATGATGCGGGTTCTCGCTGAAAGACTGGTTCGGACAACCGAAGAGCTGCAAAAAGCTAAAGAAAGCCTCCAAAAAGCAGAAGGCGGCAATTAGAGACCGTTCGTAATTCGCACATTTATTTGCCCTGTCGGCACCTAAATCCCAGTTTCCGTAATTTGTAGTTTGAAGCCAATCCATGACGTCATATCTTCATCGCTGGATAAATTCCGCTGCCATTTACCGTGATCCGCGCGTTCTTATTATTCTATTTCTAGGCTTCTCTTCTGGATTGCCGCTCGCGCTAACCGGAACAACCCTTTCCCTTTGGTTACGTGAAGAAGGGCTTACGCTCACATCCATCGGACTGTTCGCAAATGTTGCAACCCCTTATGCATTAAAATTCCTGTGGGCTCCACTTGTGGACAAGATGCCCATCCCAATTTTGAGCCGTCTATTTGGCCGGCGCAAGGGGTGGATGATCCTTACCCAAGCTTGCCTGATGTTGTCCATATTTGGGTTAAGCACAACAGATCCCCGCACCAATATTGAACTGACGGCCTTATTCGCATTTCTTGTGGCTTTTTCATCGGCCAGTCAAGACATCGTTATTGACGCCTACCGCGTCGAAATTTGCGATGAGAAAAGCCTGGCGGCTGGTGCTGCTGCCATTGTCTTTGGCTATCGCATTGGCATGCTCGTCTCTGGCGCAGGAGCCCTGTATCTGGCGACAAGTTACAGCTGGAACGTCACTTATTTGGTAATGGGAGCGATGGTTTTAGTCGGTGTCCTGACGACTTTAATGGCGAAAGAACCCGAGAATTACTCTCTTCGCAATGAAGAAACTTTCGCCGCCAATAAATCTCGCAGCGAAGCCTATGTTCAATGGATAAAAGAAGCAGTCATTGACCCCTTACATGAGTTTATTAAACGCCCCGGCTGGGTACCGATTTTATTGTTTGTTATGTTCTACAAGTTTGGCGATAGCCTGGCAGGTGTCATGAGCACTCCTTTCTTTTACGATCTGGGTTTTACGAAAATTGAAATTGCCAATGTTAGCAAGATATATGGCACCGCAGCCACATTTATAGGTCTTGCCCTCGGTGGCTGGTTGATGGCGGCAACGGGACTTTACAAAACCCTTTGGGTTTGCGGATTTTTACAACTGGGATCAAACTTGATGTTTGCTCTCCAAGCAGTGGCTGGAAACGACGTTTCGGTCCTCGCGGCAACTGTTGGCATTGAAAATCTGGCAGGGGGCATGGGAACAGCCGCTTTCGTTGCCTATCTTTCCAGCTTGTGTAATGTCTCCTACACCGCCACCCAGTACGCCCTTTTGTCATCTTTCATGGCAACCGCACGCATCTGGTTTTCCTCCCCCGGCGGGTGGCTGGCGGAGAACATCGGCTGGATCGAGTTTTTTCTCTTAACCACTGTAGCCGCCGTTCCCGGACTGATGTTACTATGGTGGCTGACGAAACCGGGAAGCATAACCCGGACCAAAGATACAAAACCCAATAGCGTGTAACCAAGAGACCCAAAAGGGCCCGGAGACAACATGAACATTGCAAATTTTTTAGAGCGGACAGCCCGCACATTTCCAGACCGTGCGGCGCTTGCCTATGGGACCGAAATTACAGCGACCTATGAGCAATTTCATAGCCAATCCGCGGCTATGGCCACTGCGCTTACTGAAAAATACGGACTGGAAAAGGGCGACCGAGTTGCCCTGATCATGAAAAACCATCCTGAATATTGGGTCGCCCTTTTCGCTGTATGGCGAGCGGGCCTAGTGGCTGTTCCAGCCAATGCCAAGCTCCACATCAGTGAATTTCAGTATATTTTGGAAAATTCCGGGAGCAAACTATGTTTTGCGACATCCCAAATAAGTGACGAACTCAAAAATTTAACAGGCGATTTACCCGTTATCGATATCGCCAGTACTGAATATGACGATCTAAAATCTTTTGCCCCCGGCCAAATGGCTGATGTGGATCCTAATGATCTGGCGTGGCTATTTTATACGTCGGGCACGACGGGCAAGCCAAAAGGGGCCATGCTCAGCCACCGGAACATTGTGTCCTGCATCATGAATTATTTTACAGATGTCGCCACACTTGAGCCGGGCGACGCCGTCATTCACGCCGCCCCGCAAACTCATGGTTCTGGCTTATATGGTATCCCGTTCATTGCAAAAGCCGGTATTCAAGTCACCCCCGTTAGTGGCGGCTTTGATCCCGCAGAGACTTTTGAGCTAATCGAACACTATAAAAATTCCTGTTTCTTCTTTGCGCCGACTATGGTGCATAGATTAGTGGGATCAGACGCCCTCTCCAGCGCCGATACCAGCAATTTGAAATTGATCGTCTATGGCGGCGGTCCGATGTATGAAGCAGGTATTCAAAAAGCACTTGAGGTTCTCGGTCCAAAATTCTCGCAAATTTATGGCTTGGGCGAGGCCCCTATGACCATTACAGGTCTCTCGCAGTGGGAACTGGCCCATAATGCCGATCATCCTAACCGATCCGCCCGCCTCGCATCTGTAGGGGTGGAGCGAACGGATGTTGAGCTGCGCATTGTGGCTGAAAATGGCGAAACTTGCGAAACTGGTGACATTGGTGAAATCACCGTGCGCGGTGATGTGGTGATGCTCGGCTATTGGCAAAACGAGGAAGCCACAAATGAGGCTATTCGGGATGGTTGGCTTTACACCGGTGATATGGGGTGCATGGATGAAGACGGTTTCCTGACCTTGAAAGACCGCTCGAAAGACATGATCATTTCAGGGGGCACGAATATTTACCCCCGAGAAATTGAAGAAGTTTTATTAAAACATCCCGATGTCGATGAGGTTTCTATCGTTGGCCGCCTTCATGCAGATTGGGGCGAAGAGGTTGTCGCTTTCGTTGTCGCAAAAGAAGGACATTCTCTCGATACAAAAACATTGGATAGTTTCTGTATCGAACATATGGCGCGCTTTAAACGTCCTAAGGAATACTTCTATCCCAAAGCCTTGCCAAAAAATAACTATGGCAAAGTTCTTAAAACAGAACTTCGAAAACAGCTAGAAGCTTAAGGTTTTTTGTATCGGCTCACTTGATAAATCAGATGGTTTTTCACAGTGGGCCATTCAGAACGAATGATGCTGTAGACGCACGTATCTCGGAGCGATCCATCAGCAAGCAGCTTGTGGTTCCGCAAGACTCCGTCCAATTTTGCGCCCAACCCTTCGATGGCTGTGCGGCTCTGACGGTTAAAGAAATGCGTGCAAAATTCAACGGCAATGCAATCGAGCTCCTCAAAAGCATGGCGGAGCAGTAACAATTTACAGCGCCGATTAAGCCCGCTGCCTTGAGCCGATTTTCGGTTCCATGTGGATCCTATTTCCAACCGTCGGCTTGCCGCATCAATATTCATATAAGTTGTCATGCCAACAGCTTTGCTAGACGCCTTATCAATGATGGCAAAGGCAATCATGTTGCCCGCTGCCTGCAATTCCAATCGGCGGTCTATTTCAGCCCGCATGTCCTCTGGCTTTGGAACCATGGTATACCAAAGC
>JBALWO010000011.1:28972-81157 GCA_036960775.1 Pseudomonas marincola
CCAATTGGCACGATCTGTACAGGTTTGCTAAGACCAACAAGCAGCGGCCCAATCACTTCTGTGTCGCCCAATACCGGCATCAATTTTGATGTGATATGTGCAGAATGCAGTCCCGGCATAACCAAAACATTGGCAGGCCCAGACAGACGGCAGAAAGGATATAGCGCCATAATATCAGGATTTAGCGCAACATCCGCCGACATTTCACCGTCATATTCGAAATCAAGTTCTTCTTGATCGAGAAGGCGAATAGCGGCACGCATGGCCTCAGATGTTTCATGAACCGGATTACCAAAGTTGGAATAAGACAGGAGCGCTACTCTTGGCTCATGCCCCATACGCCGGGCAACTTCTGCGGCTTCTTTGGTGATGGCAACCAGCTCTTCAGCTGACGGCAATGTCGTAACCGCAGTGTCTGCAATGAACACAGTTCGGTCACGGCCCACAGCAATGGAGACACCAATGACTTTCTGATTTTCTTTCGGCGAAATAACTTTACCAATTTCTTTAAACGAGACCGAGAAGCGCCGCGTTACACCGGTAACCATGGCATCGGCATCGCCGTTCGCTACCATACAGGCCGCGAAGATATTCCGATCGCGATTTACTAAACGCACACAATCCCGGTAGAGATAACCCTTCCGTTGCAAGCGGTCGTAGAGGAACTCATAATATCTTTCCCGGTCCTCCATCTCAAGCGCATTGAATATTTCAATACCGTCACCAAGCTCGATGCCAACGCTTTTCATCGTGTCCCGGATGACATCTTCTCTGCCGACCAAAACAGGAACACCGTAACCTGCTTTTTTAAATTCGATGGCCGCGCGAATAACCGGCTCTTCTTCACCTTCGGCAAAGACCACTCGTCGGGGATTGGCACAAACTTCGTCCATGATCAATTGAAGGGAGCCTGCAGTTGGGTCAAGCCGTGCGCGCAATTCATTGCGGTAGGCTGCCTCGTCGATGATCGGTTTCCGAGCAACACCACTTTCCATGGCAGCTTTCGCAACGGCCATTGGAACATGACTGATCAGGCGCGGATCAAACGGAACCGGAATGATATACCCCGGACCATAAACCGGGCGCTTACCTTTATAGGCAGCGGCTACTTCATCGGGAACATCTTCGCGCGCCAATTCTGCTATGGCTTTAGCCGCGGCGATTTTCATTTCCTCATTGATGGTTGTTGCTCGCACATCCAGCGCGCCACGGAAAATGTATGGGAAGCCTAAAACATTATTAACCTGATTGGCGTAATCCGACCGACCTGTGGCAATAATAGCGTCGCCGCGCACGTCTTCAATGTCTTCGGGGCGAATTTCAGGATCTGGGTTTGCCATGGCGAAAATAATCGGTTTAGCTGCCATTTCTTTAACCATGGATTTTGTAACTGCACCTTTAACAGACAGGCCAAGGAAAATATCAGCGCCCACCATAGCTTGTTCAAGAGTGCGGTGTTCAGTTTCAACTGCGTGAGCTGATTTCCACTGGTTCATGCCTTCTTCGCGGCCTTGGTAAATCACACCTTTCGTGTCACAGAGGATGGCATTATTGTGGGGCAAGCCCATTGCCTTGATCAGTTCAAGACAGGCGATCGCCGCAGCACCTGCACCGTTCACCACAACTTTGATATCTTTGATGTTCCGATTGGTTAGATCAAGGGCGTTGATGACCCCCGCCGCACAAATAATTGCAGTGCCATGTTGATCATCATGGAAAACCGGAATATCCATCAATTCCCGAAGACGTTGCTCAATAATAAAGCATTCTGGTGCTTTAATATCTTCAAGATTGATACCGCCAAAACTTGGACCCATCAGGCGAACTGAATTGACGAATTCATCGACATCTTCTGTATCGAGTTCTAAATCAAAACAGTCCAGATCGGCAAAGCGTTTAAACAGAACAGCCTTCCCTTCCATAACTGGCTTTGATGCCAGAGCGCCCAAATTGCCCAAACCCAAAACGGCTGTGCCGTTGGAGATTACAGCGACCCGGTTTCCCTTTGTGGTGTAATCATAAACTTTGTCCGGATCTGCAGCGATTGCGAGACAAGGAGCAGCAACACCTGGCGAATATGCCAAAGAAAGATCTTGTTGCGTGGCCACAGACTTTGTTGCCACAATCTCCATTTTTCCGGGTTTGCCTTGCGCGTGATAACGCAATGCTTCCTCATACTGGCTGGAATCCCCTGTGTCACTCATCTTAATCGTCCCTTGATATTAAACATCTAATAATAGACATATTCTTTGAAAAATCGCCGTGCGCACATCACGGTAAAATAGTTTAACAAAAGTGTTGGCAAAAACATCTTCTATGTTAGTTTTCCTTCATGCCTACAGTAGTAAAAACAAACTCGCAACAGAATAAGCCTGTAACTCCCATGATGGCACAATACCTGTCCATCAAGGCCAATCATACAGACAGTCTTCTCTTTTATCGTATGGGTGATTTCTACGAGCTTTTTTTTCAAGATGCGGAAATCGCGTCTCGTTCGCTCGATATAGCTCTCACCAAGCGCGGAAAGCACGAGGGGAATGATATTCCCATGTGCGGTGTCCCCGTTCATTCAGCCGATGGCTATCTTCAACGCCTCATCCGCAAAGGACACCGCGTTGCTGTTGCCGAACAAACAGAAAGCCCGGCAGAAGCCAAAAAACGCGGTAATAAATCCGTTGTCGCGCGCGATGTGGTTCGACTGGTTACTCCTGGAACAATAACCGAAGACAGCCTGCTAGATGCTCGGTCACACAATTTCTTGGCCGCAGCAGCCAAATCAGGGCGAGACTACGCCCTCGCCTGGTTGGATATGTCCACGGGTGAGTTCCATTGCTGCGCCGCCACGCTTGATGAATTACCCACTCATTTATCAAGGCTTCACCCCGGTGAAATCCTGCTGCCGGACAGATGGTTGGATGATGACATTACCTCTCCGCTGTTTGAAGATTGGAATGCGGCCTTAACACCCCTGCCCACTGTTCGTTTTGACAGCCAAAATGGGGAACGCCGCTTAAAAGAGTTATTCAATGTGTCCGCCCTTGATGCGTTCGGCCAATTTAAGCGAGCCGAACTTGCAGCCTGCGGTGCCCTTGTTGATTATGTCGCTTTAACCCAAAAGGGTAAATTTCCGCTCATAAAACCACCGCTTCAGCAATCCAGCAGTGATGTCATGGCAATTGACGGGGCCACAAGACGCAATTTGGAGCTGACCCGCACAATGTCAGGGGACCGCCACGGCAGTCTGCTGGCCACAATCGACCGGACCATCACAGGCGCAGGTGCGCGTAAACTAGCGGCTGATATCTCAAGCCCCCTAACCAGTGTTGCGGACATTCACTACCGTCTGGATATGGCCGATTACTTCACTGCCGACCGCAACCGCCGGGAGGCATTGCGCGATATCTTGCGGCGATGCCCTGATATGGAACGGGCGCTGACACGGCTAACGCTGGGACGCGGAGGCCCTCGCGATATGATGGCTGTCCGCGACGGCCTTTCAGAAACCGCCAACTTACGATCTGTGCTCACTCCTGATCCGCTTGGTAATCAAGTGGCCGGTATTAGCGCCGCGTCAGATCTTCTTGGCTTCCATGCGGAACTTGTGGATGAACTGACCCGCGCACTAGCCGCAGACTTGCCGTTGCTGGCTCGTGATGGTGGATTTATTTCCCTTGGGTATCGGCCAGATTTGGATGAGTTAAAAACCCTGCGAGATGAAAGCCGCCGCCACATTGCCATGTTGCAAGCGAACTATTCCGAACAGGTAAAAGTGCCGAGCTTGAAGATCAAACATAACAATGTGCTTGGCTATTTTATCGAAATTACACCGCGATTTGCTGACAGCATGGGGGAAGGATTTATCCACCGCCAAACAATGGCAAATGCCGTTCGCTATACAACAGTTGAACTTGGTGAACTTGAAGATAAAATATCGCGGGCGGCTGATCGAGCCACCGCACTTGAGCTAGAATTGTTTGAACAATTGCTCAAACAGATAACCGATTGGGGCAGTAAAATTCTGGAAGCCGCCGGTGCCATGGCCCTTCTTGATGTTGCAGCAAGTCATGCTGATCTTGCAGAAGACAAGAATTATACGCGTCCTGAAGTAGATGACAGCCTCAGCTTTGATATTGAAGGCGGTCGTCATCCGGTAGTGGAAAATGCGCTTTTGAACAGTGATGCCGGTGGTTTTATTGCCAATAATTGTAGCTTAAGTGATGAAAATCGCCTTTGGCTGCTCACCGGACCAAATATGGCGGGTAAAAGTACATTTTTGCGCCAAAATGCCTTAATTACTGTTCTGGCTCAAATCGGCGCTTATGTCCCAGCGAGCAAAGCTCATATCGGCGTGGTTGATCGCTTGTTCAGCCGGGTTGGTGCTGCCGATGATTTGGCACGCGGACGGTCCACGTTTATGGTGGAGATGGTCGAGACGGCCTCTATCCTTAATCAAGCAGGTGCACGCGCCCTTGTCATCTTGGATGAAATCGGCCGGGGAACAGCTACATTTGATGGCCTTTCCATCGCATGGGCAACGGTTGAGCATTTACACGATATAAATAACTGCCGCGGCCTATTTGCCACCCATTACCATGAACTGACAGCGTTATCTGAGAAACTTACCGCCATTTCCAATCACAGCATGAAAGTGCGTGAATGGAAGGGAGATGTGATTTTCTTGCATGAGGTGGGGAGTGGATCGGCTGACAGATCATACGGTATTCAGGTGGCGAAATTAGCCGGTCTGCCAAAAGCTGTCATTAAACGGGCGGAAAAGGTCCTCTCCTATCTGGAAGAAAAAGATCAGAAGAGCTCGTCGGCAAAAATCATCGATGATCTGCCTCTTTTTGCAACATTTGCGGAACAAATAGAGGCACCGGACCCGGATGCAGCCCCGTCAGTTGTTGAAGGCCGCTTGCAGGAAAGTAATCTGGATGACTTGTCACCCAGAGAGGCTCAGTCGTTGCTTTATGAGCTGAAAGATCTCCTGGGCAACCCATAGCTTCAGAAACAAGTGACAAGGCAAACCAAGCCCGATACTCTAATCCTCAATTAAAAAGACAAGAATAAAGTTCAAATAAAAACTAAAAACAAAGGAAGACGACAAATGTTCGATCTATCGGGAAAAAACGTTCTTATTACTGGCTCTAGTAAAGGGATCGGTAAAGCCATTGCCCAACAAATGGCACTCGCCGGTGCTAAAGTAACGATCTCTAGCCGGAAAGAAGATGTTTGTAACGAAGTTGCAAAAGAAATTAATGACAGCTTGCCTGAAGGCTCTACTGGCGGCGCAGTTGTTATCCCGTGCAACATCAATTCCAAAGAAAGCCTGCAAAACCTCGTGGATCAAACTCACGAGAAACTCGGTCAAATTGATGCCCTTGTCTGTAACGCGGCTCTAAACCCATATTTTGGCCCGTCTGCCGATATTCCAGATGATGCGTTCGATAAAATCATGTCTGCCAACATCAAATCCAACCATTGGCTTTGCAACATGGTCTTGCCAGAAATGAAAGCCCGTAAAGACGGCGCTATCATTGTTGTCTCATCCATTGGCGGCCTTCGTGGCTCAGCTGTTCTGGGTGCTTACAGCATCTCAAAAGCAGCTGATATGCAACTGGTTCGGAATTTGGCAGTGGAACATGGCGCCGATAACGTTCGGGTAAACGCTATTGCACCCGGCCTGATTAAAACTGATTTCGCGCGGGCTTTGTGGGAAAATCCAGCCATCCTAAAACGGGCAACTTCACAAGCCCCGTTGCAGCGCATTGGCATGCCTGATGAAATCGCTGGTGCCGCCGTCTTTATGGCATCAAAAGCAGGAACGTTCCTCACAGGACAAACGCTTACAATTGATGGCGGACAAACCATCGCGTAACACCTAATGATCGAGGTCCGGCTTCGCTGGGCCTCGTTCTTTTAAGACATCAACCAAACGTGATTTGCGGGCCTGCTGAAACAATGCGCCTAATTGCCTTATGGACAATAAAAAACTCTTCAAAATCGGCATCGTAGGAACGATTATTACAGCAATATGCTGCTTCACACCTCTTTTGGTGGTGATATTCTCTACCCTTGGTATTTCATCATTAATCGGTCTAACTGATTTTGTTCTATTGCCAGCCCTCGTTTTATTTATCGTTCTGACCCTGTTTTCATTCCGCAAAAAGGCCATCGGATGACCGAATTACAATCCGTGCTCACTTGTCCAAAATGCGCGCACCAGACAGAAGAAACCATGCCAACAGATGCGTGCCAATGGTTTTATGAATGTAAATCTTGCAAGACGCTTTTGAAGCCAAACCCTGGCGATTGCTGTGTCTATTGCAGTTTTGGAACAAATCCTTGCCCGCCTATTCAAGAAGGCGATGATTGCTGCGCGCCGAATTAGTGCGCTGCGACCAAATCTCTAATCAAGCCCGACGCCACAAAATACATCATCATCGCTACCGCGAAATCAAGGCCCCTCGCCCCCAAGGGGTGACGCATTAATGGGCTTATGGTTCGGGCACCGTAGCCTAACGCAAAAAACCAGCCAAATGACGCAAGCACGGCACCAAGCACGAAAAACTTCCGTGTCTCCAACTCATACTGTGCAGCAATCCCCCCAAGCAGAATAACCGTGTCTAAATAGACATGCGGATTTAAAAGCCCAAATGCCAGCGTCATCATTACCGCTTTTTTAAAACTAGACGTAACTGCGTCCCCCGGATCCTGCGCGGTGAGCGGTGGAACGAAAGCTTTGTATAGGGACAGGCTTCCAAAAATAATCAGAAAGAGTGCGCCACTGATACTGGCCAGCGTGATCGCAATTGGAAAAGCTGAGATGAGGCTTCCAAGGCCAAGCGCGCCCGTGATGATCAGGCCCGCGTCAATAACCGAGCTTAAAAGCGCGACAATCAGCACTTGATCTTTCGCCATTCCCTGGCGCAGCACAAACAGGTTTTGCGCGCCGATCGCAATGATAAGAGCGCCGCCCAACAGGGCGCCGTTTATAAAAGCTGTCATAATCATTTTGTGTGAAGTCTCAACGTGGGAGGAACTCGTTGCTGTTAATTAACAACGCGATGATATAAAAACATTACGAGGCATTTAATTTCAGTGCAAGAAGTAAAAACCGGACAAGCAGTTCATGGAAAAAATACCTAACCGGCGAGAAATAATTGACCGCAAAAAGCTGATCGCGAAAATTACTGATCTGAGCGAGATACATTCTCCAAGCGGCCTTGAATTTCGAAATGCCATTTTGTCGCTTCTAAAAGAAGTCATGAAAGAGGGCAGTGATGTTGTGCAGAAACGATTTATGCTCAGCAACAAAGGCCGTCCGTCTATGTATGCCTCTGCATTTCTCATAGACCAGATTATTCGCTCCATCTACGATATCGCCGTTCAATATGTGTACCCTCTTAACAATCCGACACCGGGAGAAAAGCTATCTCTTGTCGCTGTTGGCGGTTATGGGCGAGGTGAACTCGCGCCGCACTCGGACGTGGATCTGCTGTTCCTGTTTCCCTATAAACAAACCCCATGGGCAGAACAGGTTATTGAATTCTGTCTTTATATGCTTTGGGACTTGGGTTTAAAAGTTGGCCACGCTACTCGAAACCCTGATGAATGCATTCGCCTCGCTAAAACTGACATCACCATCCAAACGGCCCTTTTAGAAGCCCGTTTCCTTTGGGGTGATCAGGATCTTTTCACTGAAATGCGAACCAAGTTCCTGAAAGATATCGTTTCTGGAAACAGCAAAGCCTTTATCGAAGCCAAACTACAAGAGCGGAGTGATCGCCACGCAAGGTACGGCAATTCTCGTTATGTGGTTGAACCCAACATGAAAGAGGGTAAGGGCGGTCTGCGGGATTTACAGACATTGTTTTGGATTGCAAAATTTGTCTATAGCACAACAGATGTCTCTGAATTGCAAACCCTTGGCGTCTTTACAGAAGCCGAGCGTCGCCGGTTTGCGAAATCGTCTAATTTCCTTCGAACCGTTCGTTGCCACTTGCATTACTTGACCAACAGACCAGAAGAACGCCTGACATTTGACGTGCAATCTGAACTTGCAAAGCGGCTTGGATATAAAGATCACACCGGAACTCTCGGTGTTGAACGGTTCATGAAGCATTATTTTCTAATTGCCAAAAACGTTGGCGATTTGACGCGTATTTTCTGTGCCAATTTGGAGGCTGAACAACAAAAGAAAAGCCGTCTCCCTATTCCCACCTTTGGATTGCTTCGCCGTAAATTGGGCGGCTTTCTTGTGGAAGGCGGACGTTTGAATGTGCAGTCTGATGACGATTTCAAACAAGAACCCATAAAAATGCTGGGCTTGTTTCATCTGGCCCAACAAAAAGGGCTTGATGTCCACCCAAATGCGCTGCGTCTCATCCGGCAAAATCTAAAACTCGTTAACCGAAAACTGCGCACTAATGCAGAAGCCAACACGCTATTTCTGGAGATGCTGACAAGCCGGAAGAACCCTGAAACCACCCTGCGCCGGTTAAACGAAGCTGGCGTTCTTGGCCGGTTTATTCCAGATTTTGGCCGCGTCGTTGCCCAAATGCAGCATGATATGTATCACGTCTATACTGTGGACGAGCATACCATCCGAGCCATTGGTATTCTGGCCCAAATCGAAGATGGCCTGCTGGCCGAAGAGCACCCCCTTAGCCATAAAATAATGCCAAAAATTTTGTCTCGGCCTGTTTTATATATGGCTGTTCTTTTGCACGACATTGCGAAGGGGCGCGGCGGTGATCATTCAGTCCTTGGCGCTGAAGTCGCAGAGAAACTATGCCCTCGCCTTGGAATGTCCGCATCGGACACTGAAACTATTGCATGGCTTGTGCGCCATCATCTATTGCTTAGTAATGTAGCATTCAAGCGCGATATTTCAGATCCCAAAACCATTGAAGACTTTGTGAAACTGGTCCAAAGCTCGGAGCGCATGAAGTTACTTCTTATTCTGACAGTTGTGGATATTCGTGCTGTTGGCCCCAATGTCTGGAATGGCTGGAAAGGGCAATTGCTGCGGGAGCTTTATTACGCAAGCGAGACAGCCTTAACCGGTGGTCATGTGAGCGAGGGGCGTGCCCAGCGCGCTAAAATGCAAAAAGAAAGACTGCGGTCGGCTCTATCTGATTGGTCTGAAGCTGATATCGAAGAACATCTGGATCGCTTCTACGAGTCCTATTGGATAGCTACCAATGTGGAAACACAACAAAATCACGCCGAACTTATTCGAGAAGCCTCTCGCGGCGATGTGCCGCTGACTATTCATGCCAATAGTGACGAGTTCCAAGCCATTACAGAAGTCACCGTATACACCGCGGATCATCCGGGCCTGTTTGCCCGAATTGCGGCGGCAATGTCCATTTCTGGTGCCAATATTGTGGATGCCAAAATTCAAACGACAACCAATGGCATGGCCCTAGATACATTTTTTATTCAAAATGCTGAAGATGACGTCTACGACCAGGGCGGGCGGATGAACAAACTCCGCACTATTATCGAAGAAACCTTGAAGGGGGAGCGTAAAGCCCATCAAGAACTTATTGAACGGCGAAAATCGTCACTCCCCAGCAGAACCCGCGTGTTTAAAGCCACTTCGTCGGTTTTGATTAATAATGTCGCCTCCAACATCAATACAGTGATCGAACTGCGAGGCCGCGACAGATCGGGACTGCTTGCAGAGCTCACACGCGCCCTTTTTGAACTTTCCCTAACAATTTCATCTGCACATATTTCCACATTTGGCGAACGAGCAGTGGACGTTTTTTACGTCAAAGACATGTTTGGCCTTAAAATAAACAACAAGACAAAGCTAAAAAGTATTGAGACTAAATTGTTGGAAGTCCTTTCCGGCCCTGAGAAAAAGCGGAAAAAATCGACCAAAACGGCACTTAAAAAAACAGGTATCGGATCATAAGGCGAATGGGATCTTTGGAAGTGGCACATAAATCATCCTCAAATACCATGGGGAGGCAAATTTGAGCCTGTTTAGATCTCTTGTAACCGTCGGTGGCTTTACAATGATCAGCCGGGTCTTGGGATTTATCCGTGATATTTTGATCGCCACCGTTCTGGGTGCTGGCCCCATTTCCGATGCCTTCTTTGTTGCCTTTCGCATTCCCAACATGTTCAGAAGGTTAGTTGCTGAAGGGGCTTTTTCAGCTGCCTTTATTCCGCTATTTTCCCGTGACTTGGAAGAAAACGGCAAAGAGACAGCCTTAGAGTTTGCGTCTCACGCGCTTGGGTTTTTGACAGGATTTCTGTTTATTTTTAGCACCCTGCTTATGATATTCATGCCCTTCCTTATGCAATTTTTAGCACCAGGATTTGAAGTAGGCAGCCCCCAGTATGATCTTGCCGTAACCTTCTCACGCATCACATTTCCCTATCTTACCGCCATGGCAATCGTGGCGTTACTTGGGGGCGTTTTAAATACCTTTTACAAGTTTGCGGCCATGGCAGCGGCCCCCATTTTGTTAAATATAATTTTAATCGGCTGCTTGATTTTCCAGCTGTTCAACGACACTTTTTCTGCAGGATTACTTCTCGCGTGGGGGGTCGCTGCCGCGGGTGCCGCTCAGGCGATTTTCTTAATCATCGCCTGTAAACGTGAAGGGGTCTGGCCGGGATTTCATGTGCCGAGACTTACTCCCAAAATCAAACGTCTATTTCGGCTTATGCTACCGGGTTTAATCGGCGCAGGTGTTCTGCAAATAAATATCTTGGTGGGAACCATCATCGCATCCCTACTTGCTACTGGATCAATCTCATATTTGTATTACGCGGATCGGGTCTACCAACTTCCCTTGAGTGTTATTGGGATTGCCATTGGAACAGCCTTGCTGCCGATGCTGTCTCGCCAACTGCGCACAAATGAAGATGGCCCTGCAAACGAGACCATGAACCGTGCCGTTGAAGTTTCCATGCTGCTCACTTTGCCCGCCGCCGCCGCTCTTATGGTCATTGCACTGCCCATCATCTCAGTCCTGTTTGAGCATGGTCAGTTTGGCGCTGAGGCAAGCCTGACAACAGCCCACGCCTTGATCGCCTTTTCCAGCGGGCTACCGGCTTATGTGCTCACAAAAGTGTATGCGCCCGGATTTTTCGCCCGCGAAGATACCAAAACCCCTGTGATCATTGGTATCCTCGCCATGGTCGTCAACATTGTCCTGAGCCTATTGTTAATTAATAGTTTGGCCCATGTGGGGATCGCTGTGGCCACGTCATTGGCGGCATGGGTAAATGCACTTGTTTTATTGGCTCTGCTTCTGCTCAAAGGACATTATACAATGGATAAACGTCTGGGCAGACGACTTGTTGGTAGCATCGCCGCCACTGCGGTGATGACGGCGGGACTTTGGGCCGCGCTACCCTATGTCCATAGCCTGATTTATTCTGATGATTTGGCCGTCAAAATTTCAGGCCTCGCCCTGTTAGTTATGGGCGGCGGTGCTTTATACGGGGTCGGTGCGGTTATCTTTGGCGCGGCAAACCCTGCTGAATTGAAATCCCTGCTCAGGCGGCGAAAGTCCGCATAAGCTGTTGACGCCCATGGCTGGCCCTGCAATAACCGCTACTCCCTTTTCTCCCGCCCGGACAACCCAAAGGGGTTGATAAGCCGGGCTCGTGTCCAAAGCGTGAGGAGCGTTTTAATGTCTCGTATTTTTTCTGGCGTACAGCCAACCGGTAATCTTCATCTTGGTAACTATCTAGGTGCAATTCGTAATTTCGTGCGTCTTCAAGACGACTATGAATGCATCTATTGCGCCGTTGATATGCATGCCATCACTGTATGGCAAGACCCGCAGCAGCTAAAAAACAATGTCCGCGAAGTTGCCGCTGCATACCTTGCCTCAGGTGTTGATCCTGAAAAATCCATAATATTTGCCCAAAGCAATGTAGCCGCTCACGCTGAACTTGCGTGGATTTTCAACTGTGTTGCGCGCCTTGGCTGGTTGAACCGGATGACCCAGTTTAAAGAAAAAGCGGGTAAAAATCGCGAGAACGCTTCGCTCGGTCTCTACGCATACCCGTCTCTAATGGCTGCAGATATTTTGGTCTATAAAGCCACTCATGTGCCCGTTGGTGAAGATCAAAAACAACATTTGGAACTCACCCGTGATATCGCGCAAAAGTTCAACAACGATTATGGAACTGAAACCTTCCCGCTGGTAGAGCCACTGATTTTTGGGGAAGCGACCCGCGTAATGTCATTGCGGGACGGAACCAAGAAAATGTCAAAATCCGATCCAAGCGATTACTCAAGGATTGCCTTAACGGATGGCCCTGATGAGATTGCCAAGAAGTTGAAAAAAGCCCGTACCGATGCAGAGCCCCTTCCTGAAAAGATGGAAGATCTCTCAGAACGTCCAGAAGCTGCAAATCTTGTGGGAATATATGCGGCATTGGCAGATTGCACAAAAGCTGAAGTTCTGGCTGAACACGCCGGATCTCAGTTCTCGAGCTTTAAGCCAATCCTCACTGAACTTGCCGTTGAAAAATTTGGCCCCATTGGCGCCGAGATGAAACGTTTGATGGCAGATCCCGCCCATGTGGATGCGGTTTTGAAAGACGGTGCCGAGCGTGCGCGGATTCTCGCAGAACCGGTCATTCGTGAAGTCAAAGAAACAGTTGGCTTTTTGGTAAGCTAACCCTCAAACGGGGGAGAAGCCTTGTAACACAGGCTCTCCCTCCTACATTTAGGTTTATGATTGCCTATACAATAGAGGATATGAAGACATGAGTGAAATCGGCACTGGCGGAGATACCCCGCGAGGACGGAGCCTTAATTTGAGAGGGCACACTCGTAATATTTCACTCACAGTTCTTGCGCTCGTCTTCGTCTATTACGTAGGCGGAATGATGTGGGTCCACACTATTGATGATGACGTGAAATTCACCCCAGGGACCGAAAATGAAGTCACTGGCGGTAGCCGAACCGTTGAAATGATGGCTGGTTTGATCGATCGGGAAGTCATTCAAAACGTTTGGACGACAAATGATCCCTTTTTTATGCCGGGAACGCTCTTGGATAATATGCCCAATTACCAACAGGGCATTATCTCTGCATTAGCGCGCTTTAGTTTTGAGCTGACAGATCAGATCGGACGCACCCGTGGGTCAAGCCAAACAGACCCAGACTTGCAAATCACTGCTGGTCTTTTGCAGTATCCTGCAGATGTTTTTGAATGGGATCCAACCGTCTCACTGCTGCCGACCGCCTCTTCGGAGACCCAATATAAGAAAGCTCGAAAATCGCTGATCAACTACAATAAACGCCTGTCTGAAGGCCGTGCTGTTTTTGAAAAGCGCGGTGATAATCTGCAAGCCACATTGGACCGGATAGCGCTCGACCTTGGATCCTCCACTGCGGTGATCGATAAACATATAGCTGAGAACTCCGGCGCCTATATCGATTTCCTAGCGGATGATCTGTTTTATGGCTTTAAAGGGCAATCCTACGCCTATTATATGCTTCTCACAGCCATGTCCGTGGATTTTGAAAATCTGATCCGCGAACGGGAACTTGGAAACGCCTGGGCACAGTTATTATCCAGCTTCCGATCCATCGTTGAGCTGGACCCCTATGTCATTTCAAACGCCAAGACAGATGGACAGTTATTCCCCAATCATCTTGCCGTACAGGGCTTCTATATTTTGCGTGCGCGCACGCAACTGAAAGAAATCAGCAACATTCTCTTGAAATAGGGCCTGTTCTGATGGCAGGATAACAGCGATTTGAAACAACAGACGGAAACTTCATGAGCGGTGACGCCCAAACATCAAAACGCCGGAATAAATTTCTTGTTGTCGTTGACGACACTCCGGAATGTAAGTCTGCTATCAGGTTTGCCTGCCGCCGAGCGTGGCACGTGGGCGGCGGTGTTATTTTGCTTAAAGTCATTGAACCACCCGATTTCCAACATTGGATGGGTGTGGAACAAATGATGCGTGAAGAAGCTCGCGCGGCGGCTGAGGAATTGTTACAAGATCTCGCCACTGAAATTCAAAGCGATACAAATCTGATACCTGAATTTGTTATCCGTGATGGTTACATCAAAGATGAGCTGTTGGCACTTATTGAAGAAGATCCAGACATCCGAATTCTCGTGCTAGCCGCCTCACCAGATACTGGTGGGCCGGGTCCACTGATCAAGAGCCTTGTTGGTGAAATGTCCGGCACATTTGCCATCCCCATTACGGTTGTTCCAGGAAATATGAGCAGTAGTCAATTAGACGCTGTTACGTAATTTTTCAAATTTCGATTCGTCGGTTTGAGTGAATCTGGGGAATAGGTAATATTTTCAGCCCAACTTAACTCCTTGAGTCTTCTGGTAATTCCATTAGCAAGACTCAAAGCTTGCAATTAACCCTTTCTTAATACATATTCCGCTTCCGTTCGGGTTTCATTTTGAAGATTTGAAATTTAAACACAGTATTTAGTAGGTCGGTGATGTTGCACACACCGAATATAGTGGTATAATAGTCCTGTATTTGCAGGTTAACAATGGTGCGGCGATAAACAGAGATGCGTCAGATAACAACTGCTCTTAAATCCAGCAAGGTAGCTACTTTGCTCGCGTTGTCGCTTGTTGTGGTTTATGCCGCAACGGAGTTTGGGGACCATCCGTCCCAAATGGCACATGCGAGCTTATCGGGTAAACCTGGCCCGACCACTATACCCGGTGCCGCTGACATGTATAAGACGGCTCTTCTCAATATTCCAACGCCTCAACTGCGCCCAAGTGACCTGCCTGTGGTTGAGCAGCCCTACCAAATCACCGTGGTATCCCTGACCAATAGCCTTACTAATATGGCTTTTGATCTTGAGCAAATCAGGCAGGGCCAAGAAGTACCGAGGCATTTTGTTCAAAATATGCCAACCGATATCCTAGATATTGAAAATGTAGCTGCCCGAAAAAATCTGTTTTTATCTGTGGCGCTACCCTTGATCCTCAAAGTAAATGAAGACATTTTGAAGCATCGCGCCAAACTTCAAAAATTACAAACAATCACAGCTGAGGGAACCTCACTCTCCATTAAGCAGGCCACTTGGCTTAACAAACTTGCTAAACGCTACGGCGGAAACGCCAATGACTTTACAGGATTGCTCAAGCGGGTTGATACGATCCCGGTTTCGCTGGCACTCGCACAAAGCATCGAAGAATCTGGTTGGGGCACGTCAAGATTTGCCCGTGAAGGAAACGCTCTTTTTGGCCAGCGTGTCTGGTCCGCTGGCGAGGGGATTGTTCCCCTAGAGCGCGCTGAAGGCGAACAGTATGAAGTCAAGGCGTTCGACGGGTTGTTTCAGTCCATCGAAACGTATGCAACCAACCTGAACAGCTTTGGCGCCTATGATGATTTTCGGGTCGCGCGGGCCCGCCAGCGCAGTGAATTTGGTGTGATAAACGGATATGAACTTGCAGGATCTCTCGTTCTATACTCTGAACGAGGTGCCGATTATATCGACGCCCTGCAAGCCCTAATCCGGGTCAATAATTTGGGTCAGTTCGAAGAGACGGCACTCGCTCCCGAACGCCTAGCTCAAATTTTCAAATCATCCAACAACTGATCCGCAGCTGCTGACAATAAAGCCGTTTCAGCGGCGCACAGCAGAAAATCAAACCCCTGCTCATACATTTCATTCGACTGGCTAGCGCCACTAGAAATACAGCCAAGCCACTTCCCACTTGCTTTGATTTTATCCCGCGCAAGTTCGAACTGAGCCTTGACTTCCGGGTCTTCAAACTGACCTAATTTGTTTATACTGCCTGACAGATCATAGGGGCCGATGAACAACATATCCACACCATCAACCGCTGCAATTTCTTTGATATTTGCCACCGCTTCAGCTGTTTCAATCTGACAAATAATCATCACATTGTCTTCAAAGTTTTCCAGATATTCTTCAGCGTATTTTCCGTAAGCCGTTGATCTGGCACAGCCAAAACCAGCACCGCGAGATCCACGTGGAGGGTACCGGCAAGCATCAACAGCCATTTGAGCTTCAGCTGCAGTATTTACAGATGGAAACATAATGCCTTCCATACCAACATCCAGCGCCCGTTTCACCTGAATAGGATCATTGACCGGAATGCGCATAAAAATACTTGTGTCCCCAACAGATCGAATAGCCCGATGTTGATCAATGGCTGATCTCAGATCACCGCTGCCATGTTCATGGTCAATCATAATGGCGTCAAAACCGGCACTGCCCATAATTTCGGCCATGTCAGACGACCCTGTGAACATCCAGGCCGCAGCAGTTTTTTGCCCTGCTTTTAGTTTGTTTTTAAGCCGTCCCATTTGTTTCATCATTTATTTTTACTTTCGCGGAATATAGAAAAGATTGCCAAACCAGCGAAACCGTCCCTCTGGCCCCGGCAAAGTGCAATTAATTCGGCCTCGTCCCGGCTGATAGGCGCGATTTAACCTAATCTCGACACGATCATCACCTAGGCGCTGAATTGGAACACTGCCCCCAGATTGGTTAGAGGAATAACAGGTTAGTTGCTTCAAGTTTTCATATTTCTCATCCAGAGAAAATCCGAATGCAGGCGGGTTTTTCTTCAAGATATTGTCGGTTGGCGTCACGTTTCGTACGCGAAGGGGCAAGGCATTTGCCGCAAGACGCAACCGTCCGATACTGCCGTAGTTTTCACTCATGGCAAAACGAGGGAATGAAAACCGATCGTGACCGGCATATGCCACACCTGATTGCTGACCAAAGGCCGCTTTGAAACCAGATTCCGCGATAATTTTCTTAATGTCCGAGCCATACTCACCGTATGGATACGCAAAAAGGGCTGGGACAAATCCCAAGTTTTTCTGAAAGGCTGCGTTGGCTAACGCAATTTCAGACTGAACCTTTTCAAGGGATAATTTTGGCAAATGTGAATGGCTAGCGGAGTGATGCCCAATATAGACGCCCGCATCTCGCATTTCTTTTAATTGAGCCCAGCTCATATAATCGGATGGCCGATTTCCCAAATGCCCCGTCGAGGCAAAAACAGTAAAGGGCAGGCCCGCTTCTTTTAAAATAGGCCATGCATTTTGGTAAACTGACAGATAAGCATCATCAATTGTCAGCGCCACAGTGCGATCTGGCAACGCTTCCCCAGATTTTAAACTATCGACAATCTTACCCAAGGGTAGAACTGTATATCCGCCTGTCTTCAATTCAGTCACATGCGCTTGAAACTGTTCAAGTGAGATATTCGTTGTTGGATATCTGCTATCGCCAAACCGGTGATACATAATCACACTTGCCCAATCAGCCGCAAATGCAGGAGCAGTGGCAGCTACCGTCACAACCAAAGCCAAGGCAGCGCGCTGAAGTTTTTTCAAACCCATGATACTCCGTTGATCTGTTCCAATTTTTTGCATGACTCTACTCACTTACCATCATTTTTGTATTCGCGGCGACGTCAGATAACGTCGGGTACCGGCGGGGTTTGAACAGTTGATAATGCCACCATTCATTTCGGTAAAAATCCCAACCCGCTGACGTCATAATTCCAAGCAATGTCGCTCTGTTCTGTTGCGCCTGACCTGAGATATCCAAGGCCCCATGATGAGATTTAACCGTCATGGCATCAAACCCTGTTCCCATCTCGACCTCGTCCCCATTTCCATCAAGGAGCGTAAGATCAATGGCAGCCCCGCGTGCATGGGGCGATCCGCTTGTGGGCGGCGCCAAATAGTCCGGATTGGGCGTATGATCCCAAAGTGCCTGAACGGCTTCGGTCGGACGAAACCCATCGAACAGTTTAAAGCGATACCCCATTTGCTTGGCCAAAATTATGGCAACCTGCAAATTTTCTGCGGCTTCTTCATTCAGAAAACAGCCCGGCCGGCTATAAATCGGTGCGCTCGTAAAATTATTGTTACTGGCGTAGCGAATATCCAGCTCCACATCAAACGCTGTTTTGGTAATCTCTACGAGTTTCATTTGCCACTCAACATCCATGCGAAACTGAAGTCTGCCATACTTTTACACCAGACAAGAAAAAAACTATATGCTAAGGCGTAGCCTCGCTGAGAAAGGGAGCCTACTAGGACATGACGCAGAAGGCAATGAAGATACTCGCACTTGATACCGCACTAAATGCGTGCTCGGTTGCGCTTGTGCACGGTCCAGATACATTGGCGTTCCATCATGAAGAACGGGCGCGTGGTCATGCGGAAACCCTACTCCCTATTATTAAGTCCCTCATGGGTCAAGCAAGTGCCGGTTTTCAAGATCTGGATATGATTGCGGTCTCTATCGGCCCCGGAACCTTCACCGGCCTTCGAATTGGGCTTGCGGCCGCACGCGGCATTGCCATCGCATCTGGAAAGCCCTGCGTTGGGATCACAACCTTGCAAGCATTGGCGGCCTCTGTCCCAGAAGATCTTGCAAAAGGCCGATTAATTGTTCCGGCCATCGATGCCCGGCGAAAGGAAATATACATTCAAACATATGCCTATGAAGACGGTACGCCCCTCCCCAAGCCATGTAATGATGCGCAATCACTTTTGATCAGTGACGCCCAAACTTATTTGGGAGAGAAACCCCTAATGATTATTGGCAGCGGCGGCACACTCTTGAAAGAAGCTGGCTTCCTTAACGGAAAACCGTTTGAAATCTCCAGCCTTGACCAGAACCCCGATGCCCGGATCATTGCGGCCCTTGCTCATGCTCGCGGACGGCCAGATGCTGGCTCTTTGCCCCCTGCGCCTCTTTATTTACGAGGTCCAGACGCCAAATTGCCCGGTGGTATAACCCCACCGAATTTGGTTTAATGAAACTCACATTTCAGCTTTTGGACACTGTTACTGCGGCCCCCCTTTTAGCGGCCCTCCACGAACAATGTTTTGATAAGGCATGGACTGAAAAAGCGTTCACAGACTTACTTGCCCTTCCAAGCACCACCGCAGAGATCATAATGGACGGTGAAATTCCCATAGGGTTTTGCCTCTACCAGATTAGTTTTGACGAAGCTGAGATTTTGACCGTTGGCATAATTCCAAGCGCGCGTGGGTTGTCAGCAGGATCGGCGCTTCTTGCTCGCGGATTTACATATCTCGCTGACCGCGATGTCAAACGCCTGCTTTTGGAAGTCTCAGCAACAAATTCTCCGGCAATAAAGGTGTACCAGAAATGCGGTTTTTCTGAAATTGGTCGCAGGAAAGCATATTACCGCGAAGAAAGCGGGCAGGTTGATGCCCTAATGTTCGAAAAATTTCTATAATTTCCGATGATGAGCAACTTGTATGATCAAATCAGACAGTTAAACTAAATCATGTTAAGTACTAATACAGTTACCTGACGAACAGGAATAATAGTTTTTTTTCACGCACCCCCTTTTTTCTTGCCCTAGTATTGCACATATAAACTGCATACATTATAAAGCAGAAAATTTTTATATGGAGGACTGGTAAAAGTGTCTGATAAAGTAGAAAAAATGGAGCTACTTGCTCTAACAACAGACATCGTGACATCGCATCTGTCTCGCAATGCGGTAGAAGCCGGTGAAATATCCAGTTTAATTCGCGAAGTTTACTCGACTTTGGCGAGTGTCGGCACTTCCGAGCCGGTGAACGATCGACCACAGCCTGCCATATCTATCCGCAAATCTATTCAGCCAGACTTTATTGTTTGCTTGGAAGATGGCAAGAAATTGAAAATGCTCAAGCGTCATTTGAAAACCGCATATAACATGACGCCAGATGAGTATCGCCAGCGTTGGGGATTACCAACAGATTATCCAATGGTCGCACCCAATTATGCCAATCAGCGCCGGAACCTTGCCAAGAAAATTGGCTTGGGTACGCGCCGTAAAAAAGCCGTGGATAAATAACGTCTTTAACCCTAGCCCCGAAAACCGGTTTTGTATAAAGTGGCTTCAAGTGTTCGCGTCATAAATTAGTATTGAGGCCTAAATGTCATCGAGAGTGGAACAACTTTGTATCGATAAAGGACTACGCATGACGGAACAACGTCGTGTGATTGCCCGTGTTTTATCAGATTCTCATGACCACCCTGATGTGGAACTCGTCTACAAACGCGCGGCAGACGTTGATGACACAATCAGTATTTCGACTGTTTATAGAACCGTCCGCATGTTTGAAGAAAACGCCATTCTTGAGCGTCATGACTTTGGTGATGGCCGCGCAAGATATGAAGAAGTTTCCGACAAACACCATGATCACCTCATAAATATTGAAACTGGACAGGTCATCGAATTCACAAGTGACAAAATCGAAGCTCTGCAAACATTGATTGCAAAAGAGCTGGGTTTTGAGCTTGTTGATCACCGTCTAGAGCTTTACGGAAAACCAATTGTTGGCGTGAATGAAACCACCATGCAGCCTGAAGAGTCTGTGGTGAATATCAAACATACAACTCTTCAAAAGAAAGACAGATAGTCATTTTATTTTACGTAGTTTTTAACAAATGACCCGCATCAGATCCATAATTGCCATAATTCTCGTTTTTATCTGGGCAGGATTACTGATCCCTATTCACCTTATCAGCCGGTTAGTACTTCCAAAAACGCACTATCTGATGCCTCAGATTTTCCATCGCGGTTTGTGTAAATTACTGCGGGTGAAGGTTGTCTGCCATGGTGAGCCCTCGGAAATACGTCCCACATTATTTGTGATCAATCACATATCGTGGCTCGACATACCAGTCATCGGAAAGGCCCTTCAGGGAAGCTTCGTTGCCAAAGACGAGGTGGAAACTTATCCTGTTATTGGTCTCTTCGCAAAACTACAAGAAACCATTTTTATCGCTCAAACACGTCCGTCCATTAAAACCCACCAAGATGATTTGCAGACCCATTTGGAAAACGGCGACAATATGTTCCTGTTTCCCGAAGGAACGCCGTCTAATGGTCTGGTTACTCACGACTTTAAAAGTACGTATTTTTCTCTGGCGGAAACACATTCCGGGGATAAGGCGCTTTGTGTTCAACCTGTGACACTTGCATATAGCCAAATGGATAATATGTATGTAACTCGAAACATCATGAAAACCATCGCGTGGGTGGGAAATGAAAGTCTTTTGAGCCACATGTGGGAATTTTTAAAGTCCGGGTCTGTGACTGCAGAACTTCGCTTTCACGCACCGGTCACAATTGATGCCTATGATTCTCGAAAAGAAATGGCTGCAGACTGCCAACTTGTCATCGCAGAAGGGTTATCACGGGCAATGACCAACCGTCCTGAGCCCAATGCAGCTAAATAATTGATTGATTTTTGACTTTTTTCATCAATTTCTTCATTCTTTGAGAAATTGCTGTTAGAAAACGCGGTTAATAAGCGATTGTTATTTCTTTCGCCAACTCACAATTCCACGTAATTGTGATCAGTGAGGACGAGTGACCAAGAAACTGTATATTTCTACATATGGCTGCCAGATGAATGTGTATGATTCTGCCCGTATGGCCGACATTTTATCTCCTTTGGGATATTCTCTGACACCCACTCCAGATCAAGCAGATATGGCAATCTTGAATACATGCCATATTCGCGAAAAGGCTTCTGAAAAAACATTTTCGGAACTTGGACGCCTGCGCAATACCCGCCGTAAAAAAGAAGCGGCTGGCGGCGGTGATATGCTGATTGCCGTGGCAGGATGTGTTGCCCAAGCTGAAGGCGCGGAGATCATGAAACGTGCGCCATATGTCAGTATGGTATTTGGTCCGCAGTCCTATCATAAATTGCCAGAAATGCTGGCGGAAGTCAGCCGTGGATCTGGTAAAGTTCTGGACACTGATTTTCCAGTTGAGCCAAAATTTGACTTTTTACCCGCCGAAGCCATTGATAAAAATCTCAGTGCCTTCCTGACAGTTCAAGAAGGCTGCGATAAGTTTTGCGCCTTTTGTGTTGTTCCCTATACACGGGGCGCTGAATTTTCCCGCTCCACCGCAGAAATCATCGATGAAGCCAAACGGATGATTGACGCCGGAACCCGCGAGATTACATTGCTCGGCCAAAACGTGAACGCGTATCACGGACTTGACGCCGACGGCACATCCCGCAACCTTACCGACCTCATCTATAAACTGTCGGAAATTGAGGGGCTGGAGCGCTTGCGTTACATGACCTCGCATCCCCTTGAAATGACAGAAGATCTATGTCAGGCCCACCGCGACGTTGATGTTCTCATGCCCTATTTGCATCTTCCCGTGCAAGCAGGGTCTGATAAAATCCTTGAGGCAATGAACCGCCGGCATACGGGCGATCAGTATCGCGGTATCATTGAAAAATTACGCAGCTATCGGCCAGACCTTGCGCTGTCTGGGGACTTTATTGTTGGTTTCCCCGGCGAGACTGAGCAAGACTTTGAAGATACAATGCAGCTGATCCGCGACGTTAAGTATTCGCAAGCCTATAGCTTCAAATATAGCCCGCGTCCGGGAACACCTGCCGCCGCGCTAGAGGGACAAATGGTCCCCGAAGATGTGAAGACGGAACGCCTTGCACGATTGCAGGCATTACTCAACGAACAACAGATTGAATTTAATCGCTCGTTTGAAGGCAAAACATTGCCAATTCTGCTGGAACGTGCGGGCAAACGCGAAGGACAGTTGATTGGCCGCAGTCCCTACATGCAATCCGTTTATGTTCAATCACCGCCGCATCGTATCGGACGCATTGCTGAAGTCATCATTGACGAAGGGAACGCCAATTCATTGCGCGGAATTTTAAAATCTAGTAGCACCGAAAACGCTGCTTAATTTAAGGAGAGACTGTGTCCAACCCGGTAACTGATCCAAAAATCAAAAAAGAATCCAAGGAAAAAGTGACTCTTATTGAGTTTGACGACAATCATCTCCTGGCTCAGCTTGTTGGTGAGCATGACAAACACCTCGCCCGAATTGAACAAGGTTTAGGCGTCTTTATTACCCCGCGCGGCAACAAAATGGCGATCAAGGGCTCGTCCGAAATGCGCCTAATTGCCATGCAAGTTATGGAAGATCTCTATAAGCGACTTAAAGCCGGGCTCGATGTTACCGAAGGCGAAGTTGATGCCGCCATGCGCATGGCAAAGGATCCTCCAGCCGCAGATGGCACACGAAGTTCTGTCGCCGCAACAGGCTCGATGATTGTCACCAAACGGCGCCGGATTACGCCCAGATCAACCAATCAATCTTACTATGTCAAATCCCTTCACACACACGAGCTTGTCTTTGGCCTAGGCCCTGCTGGAACCGGGAAAACCTATCTTGCGGTGGCAAATGCCGTTGCCATGCTGATCGAAAATAAAGTGGACCGGATCATTCTCGCCCGCCCTGCTGTTGAAGCCGGTGAAAAACTGGGTTTCCTTCCAGGTGACATGCGCGACAAGATCGATCCGTATCTGCGGCCTTTGTATGATGCGCTTTATGACATGCTCCCTGCAGAAGAAGTGGTGACACGCCTTGAAAATGGGGAAATTGAAGTGGCAGCTCTCGCCTTTATGCGCGGACGGACATTGTCTAATGCTGCCATTATTCTCGATGAAGCGCAAAACACCACGCCTGTACAGATGAAGATGCTGCTCACCCGAATGGGCGAGAATTCTTCTATGGCAGTAACTGGCGATTTATCGCAGGTGGACTTACCCCTCGGTGTTCCCTCTGGCCTTAAAGAAGCTGTACGGATTCTAAAAGGCGTCAAAGGTGTGGATATTATCGACTTTGGCGAAGCGGACGTGGTTCGGCATCCTCTGGTTACACGGATCGTCCGGGCTTACGGCGAACATGACCGGGAAAAGAAACTTAATCTCGAAATTCAAGCCAAGAAAAAGAACGGGAATGATTAGGGCCAGTACCAGCCCTTGATTGCATCTACCCCTTTCTTTTCAGGATTAAAAATTTGACACGCGACACCCCTATTTCATCAAAGACAAATCCGCTCCCGTTTCACTGCGAGGCGAGTATATCTGTAGAAGATGGCTATTGGTCGCAATTGGGAGATACCGGTCAACGGAGAACCCAAGATATTCTCGTAGCCACCCTGCAGCATATTCTGCCTGAATTTAACTTGAGCGATGTTCCCGCAAATACAAATGTGGAGGTCAGCTTCTTGTTTACCGGTGATCGCGAGATCCAAGTCTTAAACGCAGATTACCGCGAGAAAGACGCCCCGACGAATGTGCTATCTTTTCCAGACACCGAATTAACGCTGGAAAATTTGCAAGATACTCTCATGTTTAAAGAACCTCTTTGTCTTGGCGATATTGCCTTTGCAGAGGAGACCATTACAAACGAAGCTAAAACACAAGGCAAAAGTTTCGATGATCATCTCGCCCATTTGACCGTTCACGGCGTGCTTCATTTGCTGGGATATGATCATATTGATGACACCGAGGCCGAGCACATGGAATTGCTTGAAGTTCAAATTCTTGCAAAGTTGAACATCGACAATCCGTATATTTTAGGCAATAGTTAGAAGAATAATCATATAAACAGATCATGACCGACCATATACCCGCAAACAACTCATCTGATAATGCCCCGAACAACGGTACAACTACCGAACAGACGGGCTTGTTCCACCGCTTAGGCAGAGCATTGGGCTTAACCCAACAACCAGATAGTAGTGTTCGGTCAACCCTCGAAGAATTAATCGAGGAACATGATGATCCGGAACAAGAAATAAATCCTGCTGAAAAAGCGATGCTGACCAATATTCTTGGCATTGGCGACATTGATATTAGCGATGTCATGATCCCAAGGGCGGATATCGAAGCTATTGATATTAGCCTCACCCTTGATCAAGTTGTTGCCCGCTTTGCAGAAACCAACCATTCAAGACTGCCGGTTTATGAAGATACGCTGGATAACGTTTTGGGCATGTTCCACATTAAGGATCTCATTAACTTTTGGGGAACCGAAGATAAAACCAACTGGCAAAACTTCCGCCGTGAAGTGCTTTTTGTTCCCCCATCCATGTCCTTGCAGGATCTTCTATTAAAAATGCGAGCAACCCATATCCATATGGCAACTGTCGTGGATGAATATGGCGGTATTGATGGGCTTGTCACCATTGAGGATTTGGTCGAAGAAATCGTCGGCGATATCGAAGATGAACATGATGAGCAGGAAGGCCCGCTTATTGTTGTGGCTGGAAACGGAAATATTGAAGCCGATGCCCGCGCATCCATCACAGAGCTTGAACAACTTTTGGAAATCGATCTTTTGCCAGAAGATGAAGATGAGGAAGTGGACACTGTTGGCGGCTTGGTTTTTCAGCTTGCGGGCCATATTCCCGTACGCGGTGAAATTATTCCCCATGCCAGCGGACTTGATTTTGAAATAATTGATGCCGATCCCCGTAAAGTCAAACGGGTCCGCATATGCAGACGACCCGAACTTTTGGCAGACGCTGAATGAAGGCACTTAAGGTGGATTTTGACAGTCTTTCTTATTGGAAACTGTCCGCGATTTCATTTGTCCTTGGCCTGCTTATGGCCACAACATTTGCACCGCTACACCTGATATTTTTCCTCCCCGTCTGTTTTTCAGGCCTATTAATTCTGGCCGGAAAAAGTAAAACCAAATGGCAGGCCTTTTTTATAGGTTGGTGGTTTGGGTGGGGTCAATTTATAGCTGGTCTGTACTGGATCGGTGTCTCCTTTACCATTGACGCCGAAGCCCATGCCGCATTGATACCCATACCAACGCTTATATTGCCCGCATTTTTAGCGATCTTTTGCGGCCTAACGACCTTAGCCCTGCATTTACTAAAGGTACGCGGCCTTGTGAAGGTCCTCGCATTTGCTAGTATTTGGACTTTCAGCGAATATATTCGCGGCACCATATTTACAGGACTTCCTTGGAACCTTGCGGGGTATAGCTGGGGAAACACACTCCCTATTTTACAATGGACCGCATTTGTTGGCATATACGGATTGACCCTTTTTACGGTTTTCCTAAGTAGTATTCCTGCTCTGCTGATCGAACCCACCTATTCTCGAAGTGCTAAGAACCGGATCATCCTCATAGATTGCGCCCTTCTTGCAGCCCTGTTCATTGGTGGTGTCGTTCGGCTGCAGGCCCCCGCTCTTGGGGTCATCGACAACAGCCAAGTTCGAATAGTTCAGCCTAATAATGAACAAAAAAATAAATGGAAACCGAAAATGCGCTTCGCGCATGTTCGCCGATTGACGGAATTAAGCAGCGGGACACCGTCGGATGCAAAATATCTAATTTGGCCGGAAACTGCGGTTCCCTTTTTCCTGACAACTGATGAACGCATTCAGAATTACTTGAAAACATTTGTGCCTGACGGCGGCGCCATCATAACTGGTGCTCCGCGAAAAGATCCAACTCGTAGATTATATTGGAATAGTGTGCAGGCTTTAAATGCAGACGGCGAGATCCTTGGAAAGTACGACAAACGTCACTTACTTCCCTTTGGTGAATATCTGCCGCTACGCTGGTTTCTGAAAGCATCCGGTATCGCCAGCGTCATTCCCGTATTGGATAAAATGTCAGACTTCTCGTTTCCAGAAGAAGGCGCGTCAAACATTTTGAAGGTGGCAGGGCTCCCTCCCGCACGTGTCTTGATATGCTACGAGGTTGCCTTTCCTTGGGAGGTAAATGACGAGGAGTCCTTTGACTGGATTCTAAATGTGACCAATGACGCATGGTTTGGGCACACATCTGGCCCTTATCAGCACTTTCTGACCAGCCGCACCCGTGCCATTGAACAAGGGGTTGCCCTCATTCGGTCCGCAAACAAAGGGATTTCCGGGATCGTTGATGGATACGGACGTGTTCTTCAAAAATTTCTTCCCACCCAAACCGGTGTCATTGATGGGCTGATCCCAATGCCAATTGAAAATAGAACCCTCTATTCCATGACCGGGGAAACCTTGCCGTTAGGCTTAACTTTGCTGTTTCTCCTGCCAGCTTTAATCCGTAGATTTAAAAATCTAAATTAATCAACTTATAGGTGAAATTAGTTGAATTTTAATATATCACAATTGTCATAAATACCTTATTCTGACTTAAAATTAGGCGCAATCGCGAGATAAATCTTAAATCACCTAAAGTGTGACTTTCAGATTAAGTGAAGGGGGAGAGACATGTCACATCATCCTGTTGACGTCCATGTTGGCAATAAACTACGCGAACGTAGAAACTATTTGCGAATGAGCCAAGAAAAGCTCGGCAAAGAACTTGGCCTTACCTTCCAACAAATTCAAAAATATGAAAAAGGCGCCAATCGTGTTGGCGCAAGCCGTCTATATGATATCAGCCAGCTGCTGAGCGTACCGCCCGCTTTCTTCTTTGAAGAAATGCCCGAACATCTATCATCTTCTGGCGGCCAGATATCCGAAGCCAACGGAACCTATGAACAGCAACCTGTAAATACACGCGAAATACAGCAACTTGCGCGCGCTTTTTACAGCATATCAGATGAAGATACTCGAAAACGGGTGTTGGAGCTGATTAAAGCCATAGCTGAACAGTAAAAAAACGGCATTTGTCGCTACATGTCTCGCTTCTTAAATTAATCTGTACTTGACCTGCCCAGGTTTGACGCTAAATTGCCCACAAGATCCATCAATTTGCGGAACCCTGAGTTCGCAGCAATCACTGATAAGAAAGCCGAGGCTTAACGTGAAAAACTCCAATTACCTCTTTACTAGCGAATCCGTGTCAGAAGGTCATCCCGATAAAGTCTGTGACCGTATTTCAGATTCCATCGTGGATTTGTATTTGTCCCAAGACCCCTATTCAAGAGTGGCGTGCGAAACCCTTACAACAACAAATCGCATTGTTCTTGCAGGTGAAGTCCGGGGCCCCGGCGCCATCACAAAAGATTTAATAGAAGAAACCGCCCGTAATGCTGTTCGAGAAATCGGATATGAGCAAGAAGGCTTTCATTGGAAAAATGCTGCTGTTGATATTTTCCTGCATGAGCAGTCCTCAGATATTGCCCAAGGCGTAGATGCTGCCGGCAATAAAGACGAAGGCGCCGGCGATCAGGGTATTATGTTCGGCTATGCGGTCAATGAAACCGATGTTTTAATGCCTGCGCCGATCTACTATTCACATAACATTCTAAAATCACTGGCTGATGCGCGCCATTCGGATGCCAACAGCATTTTAGGTCCTGATTCCAAAAGTCAGGTCACACTTGCCTATGAAAATGGAAAACCAGTAAGAGCGACCTCAGTCGTTGTCTCCACCCAGCATGCTGATGGTATCGAGACAGAAGAAGTTCGCGAAGTCGTTCGGAAACATGTTTCCGATGTTTTGCCTGACGGCTGGATGTGTCCAGAAGACGAATTTTACGTCAACCCAACAGGCAAATTCGTCATTGGCGGTCCAGACGGCGATGCCGGTTTGACTGGACGTAAAATTATCGTTGATACCTATGGCGGCGCAGCGCCCCATGGCGGCGGTGCTTTTTCCGGCAAAGATCCAACCAAGGTTGACCGGTCTGCAGCTTATGCCTCCCGCTACCTTGCAAAAAATGTCGTTGCGGCTGGCCTCGCTGACAAATGCTGTCTTCAAGTGTCATATGCAATTGGTGTCTCAAAACCGCTCTCTCTTTACGTGGATCTCTATGGCACAGGTAAAGTTGAAGAAGCGCGCCTTGCTGATGTTTTGATGCAGCTTATGGATTTAAGTCCTCGTGGCATCCGTGAACATCTGAAGCTGAACCGGCCCATATACACAAGAACAGCCGCTTATGGTCATTTTGGCCGTGCCCCTGAAGAGGATGGTGGCTTCTCGTGGGAGCAGCTGGATCTTGTTCAGCAGCTTCAATCTGCATTTTAATTTCATCTCTCATTTATCCAAGTAGTGCAATGTCCCAAACAGATGAAAATCAAAAACGTATTCTCTACGGCCGTCGGCGCGGAAAAGCTCTTCGCAAAAACCAGCGTTACGCCGTAGAGGAAATTTTACCGGGTTTGCGTGTTCCTGAAGAGGAAGACCCGGTAAATCTTGACGCTTTATTTGATGGGAAAGCTGACAAATATTGGCTTGAAATCGGCTTCGGCGCAGGGGAGCATTTGGCATGGCAAGCAAGCCAGCACCCTGAAGTGGGCATTATTGGCTGTGAGCCTTTCTTAAACGGTGTTGCCGTTCTTCTTGGAAAACTGCTGGAAAGCGGGTCTCAAAATGTAAGACTGCACAATGAAGCTGCAGAACATTTAATGGAGCGTTTGCCGGAGGCATCCATCAATAAAGGCTTTTTACTATTTGCCGATCCGTGGCCGAAAACGTCGCATCAAAAACGGCGATTCGTCTCAGATGAGAATATCGCGGCGCTTGCTCATATTCTAGAAGACGATGCCGTCCTTAGAGTGGGCACAGATCATACAGATTATGGCGCGTGGATATTACATTATTTCCTCCGCTCAAAAGACTTTGTATGGGAAGCGGAACATCCTGAAGATTGGCTGAAACGCGGCAATGACTGGCCCCAAACAAGATATGAGGCCAAAGCTATGAGGGAGGGCCGCCGCTCTGTCTATTACCGGTTTCGCCGGATAGCCCGCAAATCTAGCTGTTAATAACTAAGAAATAGCTTGGCTTTACCTGCACTTGAGCTATTATGCGTTTTTAAAGATACTGTTCGCTTACCGCAAGGATAAGCTGTTTGAACGGTGGGCCTCTGGCCCACTGTTTTTGTTTATGGGGCCTAGGCTTCTCGCCAGGCCATTAGTTAAAGAGACATTCATTGGACCAAACGACTAAAATTGCTGACTTAATTGCACCGACTATCGAAAGCCTAGGCTATGAGCTGGTTCGTGTGTCTTTTACCGGCGGAGAGCATCCAATTCTTCAAGTTATGGCAGAAAAAGAAGACGGTACAATGACCGTTGAAGGCTGCGCTGAAATTAGCCGCGCCGTTTCAGCTGTAATGGATGTAGAAGACCCAATTATTGAGGCTTATGATCTGGAAGTGTCCTCGCCAGGAATTGATCGCCCACTGACACGGTTGAAAGATTTCGATAGATGGTCAGGTTTTGAGGCGAAAGTAGAATTAGAAGAAGCGGTAAATGGTCAACGCCGATACCGTGGTAAATTGCTCGGTTTAGAGGGAGAAACTATTCTCGTTCTGGACGGTGCAGGAGAAAAATGGGAATTGCCTTTCTCTGATGTGAGAAAAGCAAAGCTGGTATTAACAGATGAGTTGATTGCTGCAAGTCAAAGCAGCAACAAGTCCTGATAGACGGAATTGAAGTCATGGAATCGGCTGCAAGTTTAAATCGCCTGGAACTGCTACAAGTCGCTGACGCGGTTGCCAGAGAAAAATTAATTGACCGGGATATCGTTCTGGAGGCCATGGAAGAGGCTATTCAGAAAGCTGCTCGGGCCAAATACGGTCACGAGAACGATATTCGTGCCAACATTAATCGTGGTACTGGCGAAATTCGCCTTGCGCGCGTTCGCGAAGTTGTTGAGGAAGTCGAAAACGACGCTACTCAGCTCACCGTGGAAGAGGCTGAACTGGAAGTTCCAGGCAGCCAAGTTGGTGACCTATTAACCGATCTATTGCCTCCGATTGATTTTGGTCGCATCGCCGCACAGACTGCTAAACAAGTTATTGTTCAGAAAGTCCGTGAAGCTGAGCGCGAACGTCAATTTGAAGAATATAAAGACCGCATTGGCGATGTCATTAACGGCATTGTTAAACGGGTTGAGTATGGCAACGTCACTGTTGATCTTGGTAAGGCCGACGCGGTTGTTCGCCGGGATGAGCTGTTACCACGCGAGAGTTTCCGTCAAGGGGATCGCATTCGCGCCTACATCTTTGATGTTCGCCGTGAACAACGTGGCCCACAGATCTTTTTGTCCCGCAGTCATCCGCAATTTATGGCGAAACTGTTCAGTCAGGAAGTTCCTGAGATTTATGACGGCATCATTGAGATTAAGTCTGTTGCCCGTGATCCTGGAAGCCGTGCCAAACTCGCTGTAACGTCAAATGATCCAAGCATCGATCCTGTGGGCGCCTGCGTTGGTATGCGTGGCTCTCGTGTGCAGGCCGTTGTGAACGAACTGCAAGGCGAAAAAATCGACATCATTCAATGGTCACCGGATCAGGCGAGCTTCATTGTGAACGCACTTGCGCCTGCTGAAGTTGCCAAAGTGGTTTTGGATCAAGAAACAAACCGCATTGAAGTGGTTGTTCCTGACGATCAACTTTCATTGGCAATTGGTCGCCGCGGACAGAATGTTCGTCTGGCAACACAGCTGTCCGGTTGGGATATTGATATCCTGACAGAGGAAGAAGAATCTGGTCGTCGCCAAGCAGAATTTACTGAACGTACAGATAAATTCATGGCCGCTTTGGATGTTGACGAGACAATCGCACAACTTCTATCCACTGAAGGTTTCACATCAGTCGATGAGCTTATCTACACAGATGTAGCCGAGATTGCTGAAATTGAAGGCTTCGATGAAGAAGTTGCTGAAGAATTGGTCAGACGTGCGCAGGAATACATAGAAGCGTTCAATGCTGAAATGGAAGAAAAACGGCTTGCACTTGGTGTCAGCGATGAAATTCTTGCCATTGAAGCCTTAAGCCCTCCAATGGTTGTTGCTCTTGGTGAAGCCGGCATTAAAACTTTGGACGATCTTGCAGACCTATCCGGCGATGAGCTGATTAGCCCTGAAGACGGTATTTTGAAAGAATTTGGACTGAACCCTGACCTGGCAAACGATGTCGTTATGGCCGCTCGGGCTCACTGGTTCGAAGATGAAGAGACCGCCGTTGAAGATGAAGAGACAACCGTTGAAGACGAAGAACCCGCTGTTGAAGAGGAAGAAACTGCGAGTGACGAGGAAAGCAACGACTAACGCAAATCAAAAGCGTCCACATGGAGACTTGAGTGAACCGGTGCGCCGGTGTATAGCCACTGGTGAGATACGAAAAAAAGAAGAACTTCTTCGTTTTGTCGTGTCGCCTGATGGTATTCTGGTCCTCGACATTCGGGAAAAACTTCCAGGGCGTGGAATTTGGATTAGCTGCAGCAGAGAAGACATAGAGCTTGCTTGTAAAAAAGGGCTTTTCTCTCGATCTGCGAAACAAAAAATTGATACCCCAGAGGGGCTGGCAGATTCTGTCGAGGCTGCTCTGGCAAAAAGATGTTTAAATTCGCTGGGCCTTGGCCGAAGAAGTGGTTTGATAAAAACCGGCTTCGCCAAGGTAGAAGCTTCTTTAAGAGCCGGAAAAGCTGCCGTATTATTGGCGGCAAATGATGGCTCTGAAGATGGGCGAAAAAAACTGCGATGGCTGGCAACGTCAATCCCGATAGTTGAACTGTTTAGCAGTACGGAATTAAGTCAGGCGCTGGGCCTAGAAAACTCGGTTCATGCGTCTATAGCCCGTGGAGGGCTAACGGATAAGTTTTTGGTCGAGGTTTCTAAGCTAGCAGGCTTTAGAGATCAAGATCATTCAGGTGAAAGAACCGGGTCGGAGTTAGAATGACTGAAACAAACGACAAGAGTGGACGCAAGTCCCTTAGTCTAAATAAACCGCTGGAAATGAAAAAAGGCGCCGGTGACAGCGGTCAGGTTCGCCAAAGTATTAGCCATGGCCGATCCAAGACCGTACAGGTTGAAGTTCGGAAGAAGCGCGGCATTACGGCACCTGCACCGAAACCTGCTGTTATACCAGCAGCTCCGGTAGCACCAGCAGCTCCGACAGCTCCAGTAGCATCGACGCAGAAAAAACCTTTAGGCGCTAAGAGACCGTCTTCGGCATCTGGTCCAAAACGGCGTGATAACAACCGTAAAGATCTGAACCTTCTTACCCAAGGTGAGAAAAGCGCTCGTGCCGCAGCCCTTCAATTGGCTCAAGAGCAAAGAGTGCGGGATGCAGAAGCTGCCGCTATTCGCGCCGTTGAAGATCAAAAACGGGCTGAAGAACAGGCCGTTGTTGAAAAAGCGGAAGAGAAAGAACGGAAGGGCCAAGAACGCCTAACCAATCGCCGCTCACCTGAAGAACGCCGCCAAGCTGAAGAAGCTGAAGCGCGCCGCCTAATGGACGAAGTCGTGGCGATTAAGGAAGCCGAAGCTGCGAAGCATCGTGCGAAAAATAAAGCCGCTGCCCCAGCTCCTGCTGCGGCCCCTGCGGAAGCGCCAAAACGACCGGCGCATGCTCAACAACGTACAGCAGCGAAACCTGCTGGCCGTCCCGCACCTCGCTCAACCGACGGCGCGGACGACAAAGACAAACCTGCAGTAGGTGCTCGCAAGAAACTTGTGAAAACCACACGTGCCGGTGTTGACGATAAACCAGCTGCAAGCCCTAAGCGCAATGTAGATCAGCGCCGAAGCGGTGGTCGCATGACACTTGGTGACGCCCTTAACAACCGGGGACCAAAACAACGGTCTCTTGCTGCTGTTAAACGGGCTCGCAGAAGACAACAAATGCAGCCAGAGGATTTACCGCAAAAGGTATATCGTGAGGTCACTATTCCAGAGGCAATTTCTGTACAAGAACTTGCTAACCGGATGACTGAGCGGGTGGTTGATGTTGTTAAAACATTGATGAAACTTGGTATCATGGCGACACCAACACAGACGATCGACGCTGATACAGCCGAACTTGTCGTGGCTGAACTCGGCCATACTGTGAAACGTGTTGCAGCCTCCGACGTTGAGATTGGTCTTGGCGGCGGTACAGAGGATACACAAGAGACATTGATCTCTCGTGCCCCTGTTGTTGCTATTATGGGCCATGTTGACCACGGTAAAACATCATTGCTCGATGCCATGCGCAAAACTGATGTGGCTGCTGGCGAAGCTGGCGGTATTACTCAGCATATTGGTGCTTATCAAGTTACTATCGCTTCTGGCGATACCATTACGTTCCTTGATACACCAGGCCATGAAGCGTTTACAGCAATGCGGATGCGCGGTGCCAGTATCACGGATATCGTTATTCTAGTAGTTGCTGCTGACGATAGTGTCATGCCGCAAACTATTGAAGCCATTAAGCATGCCAAAGCAGCTGAAGTTCCGGTCATTATCGCCATCAACAAATGCGATAAACCAGGCGCCGATCCTGCTAAGGTTCGTCAGCAACTCTTGCAACATGAAATCTTCGTAGAAGACATGGGCGGCGATGTTCTGGATGTTGAAGTTTCAGCGCTAACAGGTGCTGGTTTGGATAAATTGCAAGAAGCGATCTTGTTGCAAGCTGAAATCCTTGAACTTAAATCCAATCCTAATCGGAATGCACAAGGCTCCATCGTTGAAGCTAAAATCGAAACCGGTCGCGGTATGGTCGCAACGGTTCTGGTCAATCGCGGAACTCTGAGAGTTGGCAATTATTTCGTTGCCGGTACGTCTCACGGTAAAGTCCGTGCATTGCTTGATTTCCGCGGAAATCCAGTTGATACAGCTGGACCGTCGGTCCCTGTTGAAGTTCTGGGTATCCAAGGCAGCCCTATTGCCGGTGATGATTTCATCGTGACTGAAACGGAAGCGAAAGCGAAAGAAATCGCTGAATACCGGTTACAGGTCCAGAAAGACAAGAAAGTTACTGCCTCTGCTCGCGGAACTATCGAACAAATGTTCACTGCTATTCAAGAAGGAACAGCGGACGAGCTTCCAATCGTTATTAAGGCCGACGTTCAAGGTTCTGCTGAAGCCATTGCAACTTCTCTTGAGAAACTTGCAACCGATGAAGTGAAAGTGAACATTCTGCTTTCTGGTGTTGGTGGTATTACAGAATCTGACATCGCCTTGGCTGCCGCCTCTGGTGCAATGGTCATTGGCTTTAATACACGTGCCAACAAACTGGCCATCAGTGAAGCCGCCGATCAAGCCGTTGATATTCGATATTACTCTGTGATCTACAATGTGATCGATGATATCAGAGCTATGCTGTCTGGAATGCTCGCACCAACATTACGCGAAGATTTCCTTGGCAACGCAGAAATTCGCGAAGTCTTCAACATTACCAAAGTAGGTAAAATTGGTGGCTGTATGGTTACCGATGGTGTGGTTAAACGCGGCGCGAAAGTTCGCTTGTTGCGCGATAATGTTGTTATCCACGAAGGTACTTTGGGCACACTGAAACGCTTCAAAGACGAAGTTAAAGAAGTTAAGTCCGGTATGGAATGTGGTATGGCCTTTGAAAATTACTATGACATTAAAGACAACGATGTCATCGAATGTTTCGAAATTGTGGAAGTAGCCCGCTCGCTATAATCCAACATAAACATTTAGGACCGATACAAAAATACAGGGGCGCTTTAGTCCCTGTCTTTTTTTTATGAGTGAGGCATCTCATGGCGACAAAAAAACGATCTGGCAGGACCGCCAGCAAACGCCAATTGCGCGTTGGCGAACAACTCCGACATATTATTGCTAGCATCTTGGCTGAAGACAACATCCACGATCCAGATGTGACAAGCACACCGATTACAGTTACCGAAGTGCAGCCGAGCTCAGACATGCGGAATGCTACGGTATATATCATTCCTCTCGGCGGCCAGAATGAAAAGGCCGTTATCGACGGTCTGAACCGATCTTCGGGTTTCGTACAAGCGGAGCTGGGCAAGCAACTGTCCATGAAATTTACACCGCGTCTCTTCTTTAAAAAGGACGAGTCCTTTGAATATGGCGATCACATTGATAGCCTGATCCGTCGCAACCGTGTCAACGATACGAATGATGACGAAGAGACTGACGCGAGCGAGTAGACACGATGGCCAGAAGACGGCGCGGTATTCCCATACACGGTTGGCTGAATATTGATAAACCTGCGGGGTTAAGCTCTGCCGCTGTGGTTGGTGCGGTCAAGCGAATCACAAATGCCCAAAAAGCCGGTCATGCGGGGACGTTAGATCCTTTCGCAACGGGTGTCCTTCCCATTGCCCTTGGCGAGGCCACTAAAACTGTTCCCTATATTGTCGATGATATTAAAGAGTACGGCTTCACCGCAAGGTGGGGAGAGGCCCGAAATACTGATGATATAGACGGCGAAATCACCGAAACCTCCGCTGTTCGGCCCACGGAACAAGATTTAACGCAAGTGCTACCGAAATTTACCGGTCTCATCACGCAAATCCCGCCCATCTTCTCCGCCATCAAAATTGATGGTAAACGCGCCTATAAACTGGCCCGTGACGGCGCAGAAATCACCATGCCATCGAGGGAGGTCACAATCCACTCGATGTCTCTGGAAGAAACCCAAGATACTGACCATTCCCGTTTCCACGTTTGCTGCTCAAAAGGTTCCTATATCAGGGCCTTAGCAAGAGATATAGCACTGGAAGTAGGGACTTTCGCCCATCTATCACAACTGCGACGCACCAAAGTCGGCCCTTTTTTGGCTGAAAACGCGATTTCGCTGGATAAGTTGGAAAAGCTGTGGCAGTGTCCGGCAGAATTTGAGGACCTGCTTCCATTGACGACCGCGCTGGACGACATCCCGGCGGTGGCCATTTCGGAAACTCAGGCAGATCGCGTGAGACACGGCAACGACGTGGCGGTTCCAAATACAGCGGACGGAATTGTCTGCGCCATGAACGGTGATATTCCTCTGTCGATTTCCAAAGTGGAGAACGGCATTTTATATCCGGTTCGTGTTTTTAATATTTGATAATGGAGTTTTTCGATGTCGATTAGTGCTGAAAAAAAAGCAGAATTGATCAAGGAATATGCAACTACTGACGGAGACACAGGGTCCCCAGAAGTACAGATTGCCATTCTTACTACACGTATTACAAACTTGACTGAACATTTTAAAGACCACAAAAAAGACGTACATTCACGTCGTGGCCTGCTCAGCCTTGTTAGCCGTCGTCGTCGTTTGCTCGACTATACTAAGAAAAGTAGCGACGAGCGTTACCAGACTATTATTAAACGTCTTGGCATTCGTAAGTAAGAATACCCTTGCCAGATCTTTACAGATCGTGGAAATTTCCAACGCCGGTTCTGCCTCGGGCTCTTTGCCCGAAGCCTCCGGCGTTCGGTGATTCTGGAGTTCACTTCAGAACAGGTTGTTAAGACAAGATATCTCACCGGTGCATCGGGCATCGGTTACACGCGGCAAGGCATAGGGCCAGCACCGCTTCGGAAGGAAGAAAAATGTTTGAAGAACATCGCAAGGAAGTGATGTGGGGCGGACGTCTGCTCGTACTGGAAACAGGTAAAATCGCTCGTCAAGCAGACGGCGCAGTAATGGTCACATACGGCGGAACAAAAGTGCTATGTACAGCAGTTTCCGCACGTACGGAAAAGCCGGGTATCGACTTTTTCCCAATGACAGTAAATTATGTAGAAAAAGCATATGCAGCCGGTAAAATTCCGGGCGGCTTTTTCAAACGTGAGGCCCGCCCATCAGAGAAAGAAACACTGGTTTCTCGTCTGATCGACCGCCCACTCCGCCCTTCATTCGTAAGTGGCTTCAAAAACGAAACTCAAATCATTTGTACAGTTGTTGCACATGATCTTGAAAACGACTCTGACATTGTTGCGTTGATCGGCGCATCTGCTGCCTTGACTATTTCTGGCATCCCTTTCATGGGTCCAGTTGGCGCAGCACGTGTTGGATTCATTAACGGCGAGTATGTTCTGAACCCAACATCAGAGCAAATGGCTGATACAGATCTTGATCTTGTTATCGCTGGTACTGACGAAGCTGTGTTGATGATTGAATCTGAAGCGTCTGAGCTCAGCGAAGAGCAAATGCTTGGCGCTGTTATGTTCGGTCACAAAGAAACTCAACCAGTTATCGATGCCATCATTGAGCTTGCTCAAGAATGCGCCAAAGAGCCTTGGGATTTCCAACCTCCTGAAGTTGATGCCACATTGGAAGCAAAAGTTAAAGGCGTTGCAGAAGCAGCCCTTACAGACGCTTACAAAGAGCAAGTGAAGCAAACACGCTCAGAGAAGATTTCTGTCGCTAAGAAAGCCGCTATTGCAGCTCTGGACGACAGTGAAGTTGAAGCCGCATCTGGTATCTTGAAGAAAATCGAGAAATCTATCGTTCGCGGTAACATCATCTCAAAAGGCGTTCGTATTGACGGCCGTGACACATCTACTGTCCGTCCAATCTCTGCTGAAGTTGGTCCTTTGCCACGTGCCCATGGTTCTGCCTTGTTCACACGCGGTGAAACACAAGCACTTGTGGTTACAACACTCGGTACAGGCCAAGATGAGCAAATCGTAGATGCGCTTGACGGCGAATATCGCGAAAACTTCATGCTACATTACAACTTCCCTCCATATTCTGTTGGTGAAGCTGGCCGCATGGGCTTCACAAGCCGCCGCGAAGTTGGTCATGGTAAACTTGCATGGCGTGCTGTCCACCCACTGCTTCCAGGTAAAGAAAACTTCCCATACACATTGCGGGTTGTATCTGAAGTGACTGAATCAAACGGCTCATCTTCCATGGCGACCGTTTGCGGTACGTCCTTGGCTCTGATGGATGCTGGTGTTCCATTGATCCGTCCTGTTGCTGGTATCGCAATGGGTCTGATCCTTGAAGATGATGGCAAGTTTGCTGTTCTTTCAGACATCCTTGGTGATGAAGATCATCTTGGTGACATGGACTTTAAAGTAGCTGGTACAGAAAAAGGGATTACATCCCTGCAGATGGACATCAAAATCTCAGGTATTACCGAAGAGATTATGAAAATCGCGTTGGCTCAAGCCACCGAAGGTCGTTTGCATATTCTGGACGAGATGGGCAAAGCCATCGATGCATCACGTGACGGCGTTCGTGACGGTGCACCGCGCATTACCCAGATTAAAGTTGCTAAAGACAAAATCCGTGACATCATCGGTACTGGTGGTAAAGTTATTCGCGAAATCTGCGAAACAACTGGCGCTAAGATCGACATCGATGACGATGGAAGTGTTAAAGTTGCAGCCACATCAACAGAAGCAGCTGAAGCTGCTGTCAACTGGATTAAGTCCATTGTAGATGACCCTGAAGTTGGCGTTATTTACACAGGTAAAGTTGTCAAAGTTGTTGATTTCGGTGCATTCGTCAACTTCTTCGGTAACCGTGACGGTCTTGTTCATATTTCTGAACTTGCTGCGGAACGGACTTCCAAAGTGACTGATATTGTCAACGAAGGCGATGAGGTTCGCGTTAAAGTTCTTGAAATTGATGGCCGCGGAAAAGTGCGCTTGTCAATCAAAGCTGTGCAAGCAGAAGAAGCTGCAGCGACAGAAAATAACGACGCCTAATTAATAATGATATGAGGCGGTCGTGTAACCGCTGCCGCCTCTGTCCTTGTTTGCCACTTGATACTAAGATAAATTTGCTCTAAGTGGTAACTACTACTACGTAACTCAGTATTAGGGATTGTCTCGTGAAGTCACTGAATTCAATTGTCATGTCGGGAAAAGAAGTTCTTCCCCTCGTTGAAGGCGGAAAAGGTATCGCTGTGTCATCTGGTCAAAGCTCTGGTGCTTGGGCGGCTGCCGGTGGTGTTGCCACTTTCTCTGGTGTCAATGCTGACAGTTACGACGCTAACGGTGATATGATCCCGCAAATCTATCATGGCCGCACACGCCGTGAACGACACGATGAGTTGGTGGCATATGGCATCAACGGTGGCATCACACAAGCCCAAATCGCCCATGAAATTTCTGGTGGCCAAGGCGCCATCCACATGAATGTTCTTTGGGAAATGGGCGGCGCTGAACGCATTCTACATGGTGTTATGGAAGGGGCTAAAGGCCTCATCAATGGCATTACATGCGGTGCTGGTATGCCCTACCGTGTTGCTCAAATCGCTTCGGACTATAAAGTCCATTACTATCCAATTATTTCCTCTGCCCGCGCCTTCCGTGCGCTGTGGAAGAGAGCTTACCACAAATTCTCCGACTGGCTTGGCGGTGTGGTTTATGAAGACCCGTGGCTTGCTGGTGGACATAACGGTCTCAGCAATTCTGAAGATCCAATGACGCCAGAAGATCCGTATCCACGGGTGGCGCTGCTTCGGAAAATGATGAATGAAATGGGTTTGCACAACACCCCGATTATTATGGCGGGTGGTGTTTGGCACATTGACGATTGGTCTCATTGGCTAGACAACCCTGAAATTGGACCGATTTCTTTCCAGTTTGGAACCCGGCCTCTCCTCACGCAGGAAAGCCCAATTTCAAACGCATGGAAAGCGAAACTCGGCACCTTGAAAAAGGGCGATGTGTTTCTAAATAAATTCAGCCCAACCGGCTTCTGGTCTTCTGCTGTCCGGAACGACTTCTTGGGAGAGCTCAAAGCGCGCTCCGATCGCCAAGTTGCCTTTTCAAACGAAGTTGTCGGCGAACATACGGCCGGTTTCAGTATGGGTGCCCGCAAACGCGAAGTTTTCCTAACGCCTACCGATAGAGCACATGCAGAACAGTGGGTGGCGGCTGGATTTGATCAAGTTATGAAAACACCGGAATCCACTCTTATCTTCGTCGACACCGACAAGATGAAAGAAATCCGGAAAGATCAAGTTGATTGCATGGGTTGTCTGTCACAGTGCAGTTTTTCAAACTGGGCGGAGAATGAAAAAGGAAACACGGGGCGAAAAGCTGACCCACGGAGTTTCTGCATTCAAAAAACACTGCAAGAAGTGATTCATTCAGAAGATCAAATTGACAATAATTTGATGTTTGCGGGACATGCGGCTTATCGCTTTGCCTCGGATCCATTTTATGCAAACGGATTTGTGCCAACTGTGAAACAGCTGGTTGACCAACTCATGACGGGCAAATAGCCAGATCTCTGTTGTTCTATTTGCGGATTTGAATTATTCCAAGAAAGATCCTATATAGGGATTAGGTTATTTTAAAAGGCGCGCATATCGCGGCTTTAAGTAACTTGTGAGGACGATGATGAACGGCGATAGTTGCGAGCTGGAGCTAAAAATCAGAGCGGCCAAATTACGCCCAACACGGCAACGCATTGCCCTTGCGGATTTATTATTCTCCGGCGGAAATCGTCATATTACGGCCGAGGCTTTGCATTCAGAAGCCCTTGAAAAAGGGGTTAAAGTGTCGCTGGCAACAATTTACAACAACCTGCACCATTTCACAGATGCTGGTTTGCTCAGAGAAGTTATTGTTGACGCTTCAAAATCCTATTTTGATACCAACACATCTGAGCATCATCATTTCTTTTTTGAAGATGAGGGTAGTCTGCAGGATATTCCCGCAGACCATATGAGCGTAAAGGATATCCCCAAGCTGCCAGATGGAATGACAATAGCCAGTGTAGACGTCATCATCCGGGTTAAAAAGAATGACGCCGCCTAATTCCCGCCTATCGTTCTAATAAATTAGATCTTTTTGAAATAAATACGCTATCCTTCTTTTCTATTTTGACTGAAAAGATGGTGGGGAAAATGCGGATAACTGGGAAATGTAACTTTTGGAGTTACACGGTTTTAAGTCTATTTCTTTTGCTTTTAGCACCGCTTGCTCAGGCGGCACAAAGCACCGATACAGCGCTCAGCTCAACATCTATTCAGAAAATAATTGATGAAGCCGCAGCCAATGGCCTCAATGTTGTCATCGTATCTGGGGCCGGCACACAGGTCAAAAATTCATCAACAGATGCAACGGGCGAAAGCACACAGGCCGCTGTTGGCCATTTCCGTGATCGTTTGAAGCTCCTACTTCATTTCCTTCCCGAAGTCCTTCCCAGCTTTGCTTCTGGGTTTAACGCTGTAAATACAGATATTGGTGGGTCGGGGTTATTCTGGACATTGCTGATCATTATCTTATCCATGGCAGCTGCCGCATTTGTCGAAAATCGATATCTAAATTGGGTCATTCAAAAACTAGCCAGCCTGTGGGCGTCCCTGCCATCAGAACGTAGCATTAACATGTGTTTTCTTCTGGTACGTTACATCGGACGCACTGTTGGCATCGGGATCTTCTGTCTCGTGTCTTTTGCCATCTCCAGTTCAATTCTAAGCGATAATAAATTCGAACAAGCGACAATTTTTCAGTGGATTAACGCGGTTGCGTGGGCTTGGCTTATTACAGAAATCTGGCGGATTTGGATTTCGCCGAAGATGCCAAACCGCCGTATTCCCGACTTAAATGATGATGACGCCATCACGTTATTTAATTGGCTTCGCGCAGGTACAATTTTTGCTATCTGTATGATAGAGGCCGGCACCTGGCTCGAGAAGCTGGAGTTTCATGACACTCTCATCCTGCTGCTGCGTATCCTCATAACTGTCGGTATTTTGGCGATTACTCTGATCTTACTTTCAAAAGCCAGACAGCCAATTTCGGCACTAATTATGAAACCCGAGGATAAACCCAACTCCCCGCTTCTTCAGCGAATAGTCGCAGCCAATTGGCATCATGCCGTTGGATTATACGTTCTCGTCGCCGGTATCTTCTCTATTTACCGCTTAATCATGGGACTCCCCAACGCCCTTGGCCTGATCGGTGCAATGTATATGGTTCTCATGGTCTCCTTAACGGCCTTTGGCATTGGAACTGTGATGATTGACCGCTTGCTTGAGCGCCGGAAAATCCTCCATCACCCGAATACTGATCCGCAACCAGAAACCGTTCTAACCCATAGCGGCGAGCACGAGGAAATCGAAGATGGTGATACCGAACCACAAGTGGAAATCATCGTCCGGGACCTTACCTATGTTGGTTTGGCGCGGCAGGCGTTGCTGTTAATGATTTTTGGAGGTGCCGGTGTTTTCATGCTCGCAAGGTGGGGCGTTGATTTCACAAGCCCTGACAGCGCACTTGGCCGATTATGGGAAGTCTTCTTCGTTATTGTCACTGGATATGTCTGTTTTCAAGTGGCCAAAATTGCCTTTGGCCAGAAAATGATGGAAGAAGGCGGCGACGACGAGAACGAACCCGGCGAAGAAGGTGGCCATGGCGGTGCATCCCGGCTTGCGACCCTATTACCCCTTATGCGCTATTGTATTCTGGCAACCATTGCTGTTTTAACAATTATGATCGCCTTGTCTGAACTTGGGCTGAATATTGGGCCTCTATTCGCTGGTGCTGGTGTTATTGGCATGGCCATTGGTTTTGGCGCGCAAACTCTCATACGCGATATATTCTCAGGGGCGTTCTTCTTAGTCGATGATGCGTTTCGAAAAGGCGAATACGTTGATGTTGGTAGCGTTAAAGGAACCGTTGAAAAAATATCGATCCGGTCTCTCCAATTGCGTCATCATATGGGTCCCCTAAATACGGTCCCGTTCGGTGAGATCAAAACACTCAGTAACTTCTCTCGTGATTGGGTGATGATGAAACTCAAGCTACGGCTCACCTACGATACAGATGTGGAGAAAGTTCGAAAACTGATTAAAAACCTTGGGAATGAATTGCTTGAACACCCTGAATTTGGCGATCAGTTTTTGCAGCCGCTAAAATCGCAAGGCGTCTATGCAATGGAAGATTCTGCAATGATCATCCGCGTCAAATTCATGACGCGCCCAGGAGACCAATTTGTCATTCGCAAACATGTCTACTCCCGCATCCGGGAGCTTTTTGCCCAAAAAGGCATTCAGTTTGCCAATCGGTTGGTAACGGTTCGTTTAGCCGAAAACGAAAACTCAGCAGCCCTTACCGAAAACCAAAAGACACAGGTTTTAGGCGCGGCATTACCAGAAACCGACGGCGCTAAGGGTAGCTAGATATGCGTTTCTTTTTAGAAACATTCTAATTAATTGACATTGCAAACGGACCTCTCCTATAATTTATTTTATGCTTTTCTAATTCAGAAATCTCAAACATAAATTGAGGAGGATTGTCATGTCCCTTAAAGGCAGTAAAACCGAACAGAATCTGAAAGACGCTTTCGCTGGCGAATCTCAAGCAAACCGGCGCTATCTCTATTTCGCGCAAAAAGCCGACATTGAGGGATATAACGACGTATCCACCGTGTTCCGCTCCACCGCAGAAGGGGAAACCGGCCATGCTCATGGTCACCTTGAATTTCTGGAGGAGGCTGGCGATCCCGCTACAGGTATGCCCATTGGCGGCACCTCCGACAATTTAAAATCTGCCATCGCAGGGGAAACCCACGAATACACCGACATGTATCCGGGCATGGCAAAAACAGCTCGTGCAGAAGGCCATGATGAAATTGCAGATTGGTTTGAAACACTGGCTAAGGCTGAAAAAAGCCACGCAGGACGCTTCCAAAAAGCTCTTGATGATCTGGACTAACTAAAACTCAGAGCCACCCCAGAAATGCGGCATACCGCATTTCTGGCAATAGCCAACCTAATGGGAGATCCTTGCATGCGTGAAGGAAGCCTTGAAGCCCCAACCCGACATGCAATTGACTGGAATAACCCGGACTTTTATGACGCTGATCTGCTTGATGCGGAACTGCGCCGTGTCTTCGATGTCTGTCATGGTTGCCGCCGCTGCTTCAATTTATGCGACTCTTTCCCAAAGCTATTCGACCTCATCGATGGCTCTCCGTCTGAGGAACTAGATACCGTCTCCTCAGAAGGGTTCAAACCCGTTGTGGATGCCTGCACCTTGTGTGACATGTGTTATATGACCAAATGCCCTTACGTGCCGCCCCATGAATTTAATTTGGACTTCCCTCACCTGATGCTGCGCTATCGGGCGGTGGAAAAATCCAAAGGCATGGACAATTTTTCCCAAAACCAACTATCAAAGACCGATCGCAATGGTGCCTTAGCAAAGCATGTGGCACCGCTGGCCAACTGGGCGACAGACAAAGACAATAAATTAACCCGCGGGATCATGGAAAAAACACTCCATATTCACCGAAAAGCGGCGCTCCCCAAGTATCATTCGAAGACCCTGTTAAATCAGGCGAAAGCCAATTCCCTCATTACCAACGAAGCCGCACCCGCGTATGGGCGAAAAGCCGTTATATATGCCACGTGTTTTGGTAACTTCAATAATCCAGGTATCGGCCTCGCTGCGCGGAATGTTCTGGCATTAAATGGCGTTGAAACTGAAGTTGTCTATCCCGGCTGCTGCGGCATGCCCCTTTTAGAGCAGGGAGACCTTGCCGCTGTCGCAGAGAGTGCCGCTAACGTCTCGAAGGAGCTTTGCAGCTGGGTTGATCGCGGCTACGACGTCATTGCGCTTGTGTCGTCTTGCGCGCTGATGTTGAAATCTGAGTGGCCGCTCATCTCCCCGTCGAACAAGGACGTTAAAAGGCTTGCTGAAGCCACGTTTGATGTGAGCGAATATATTGTTGATATTGCAAAAAAAGAGGGGATCGCAGGCGGCCTACAACCGTTGGACGGCCCAGTGTCCATGCACCTAGCCTGCCACGCTAGAGCGCAAAACATGGGCGCGAAGGGCGCCGAGATGCTCCGCCTGATTCCCAAAACGAGAGTGGCAATTGTGGAGCGATGTTCAGGCCATGGCGGATCGTGGGGCATTATGAAAGACAATTTTGATACTGCCCTTAAAGTTGGCAAAACGGCTGCCAAAAATGCCCTAAAATCAGGGGCGTCCCATATCACCTCTGAATGTCCTCTCGCCGCAGAACATCTCATGCAGGGCATTGAACTTCAAGATGCAGAAGCTGCCAAGGGCAAAACCACATCCCATCCAATTGAACTGTTAGCCAAGGCCTACGGGTTTGAGTAAAGAGGTCCCGATGATGACAGCGACAAAACGAACTATTCAACGATCAGACATCTTGCCATTAGATGAATACGTGAAAATCAGGCAGAAAAATAAACTAAAACTCATCTCCATAAAGAAGGATCGCCGGATTTCGGTTGGGCCCCACGCAACTTTCTATTTTGAAAGCTACGACACCATGTGGACGCAAATCCATGAAATGTTGTTCATCGAAAAAGGCGGAGAGGCGCAAATCCAAGATGAACTATCAGCCTACAATCCGCTTATTCCCAAAGGAAGCGAGCTGATTGCGACTTTCATGCTGGAAATCGAAGACCCTGTTCAGAGAGACAAAATCCTCCATCAATTGGGACACATTGAGACGCAAATCTATCTCAGCATAAACGGAGATAAATCCTATGCTGTCCCAGAACAAGATGTGGAACGGACAACTGATGACGGAAAAACATCCGCCATTCACTTTTTGCATTTCCCGCTAAATGACGCACAGAAACAAACCATGAGCACAGCTCAATGTGAGGTTATCTTGGGAATCGAGCATGAAAACTACGGCCATATGGCGCGGATCAGTGAGGTTACCCGAGAATCTCTTAACGCTGACCTTATTTTCTAAAAATCAACGGATTTTCTCGTTCTCAAACACCCCATAAAAATGAGAGGCCTTTAGCCAGCCTTTATTCCCTGCAATCTCCACAAGGCACCAACGGCCATCACACTCAACTAACTTCCCCGAAACGCCCGGTTCAGCCAGTAAAGTAACTGCGCTTTCATCGGACGGGCTTTCGTGAACTGATCGCTGTTTCTTCGTGACAAGGATCGTGCGCCGTCCAGACAGCAGATTGGCATGGATCCAACCTGTCGCCCCCTCAACGTCGCGAATTTGGCGCCAGCGCTCGTATTCTGCGATGACTTCAACGGGCCAACCGCTTCGAACAAATACCCATGAAATCGGATATCGTTTTCCGGGTCCAACCCGCACGTTCACTTTGTTTGAAGAAAGAGAGACGAATCTAGGGACATCAGAGCCTGCCGCGGCCGCATTGTTAGCGGTCATAACTGCCGCTAATCCTAAAAACACAACTGCACTGATAAAAGAACGCATCACCACGAAAGAAACCCTTTATTGGGAAGTTAATTGAATTATTCTTTATGCCGCGCCTTACCCATTTGGGTCAAGAAGACAAAAAAAATACACTCATTGGCAGCGCGCAATTGTATCCAGAGTTTTGATCTGCTAAAAAAACCTAACAGTTACCCAAAGAACGATACTCGGACCAGAGAGGCCTTAAATGTCAGATACGCCGAAAAAGAAGCCCGTTGTTGTTGTAACTCGAAAACTGCCTGATGCGATTGAAACCCGCATGATGGAACTTTTTGACACACGTCTCAATCACGACGACAAACCAATGACACAAGCCGAACTTGTCGAAGCGGTTAGCATTGCTGATGTCCTTGTTCCAACAGTTACAGACAAAATCGATCTTGGCGTGTTGAGCCAAAGCAACCCAAACCTAAAACTCATTGCAAGTTTTGGTACTGGTGTTGACCATATTGATTTAGCCACAGCTCGTCAGCGCAACATTACTGTGACCAATACACCTGGTGTCTTAACCGAAGATACTGCCGATATGACCATGGCCTTGATTATGGCCGTTCCTCGCCGCCTGACAGAAGGTGAGCGGATGATGCGGAGCGGCAACTGGCAAGGTTGGTCACCAACCAGCATGCTTGGCCACCGGATTTGGGGCAAGCGCCTCGGTATTGTCGGTATGGGCCGCATTGGGCAAGCCGTTGCCCGCCGCGCCAAAGCCTTCGGCCTATCTATTCATTATCATAACCGGAACAAACTCCCCGATTACATCGAGGAAGAGCTGGAAGCGACATACTGGGAAAGCCTCGATCAAATGATGGCACGGATGGATATTGTCTCCATCAACTGCCCACATACACCGGGAACGTTCCATTTGCTCAATTCACGCCGGTTGAAACTGCTCCAAAAACATTCCTACGTGGTGAATACCTCACGCGGTGAAGTGGTGGACGAAAACGCTCTGACCCGAATGCTCCGCGGCGGTGATATTGCCGGCGCCGGCCTCGACGTGTTTGAACATGAGCCTGCCGTAAACCCGAAACTGCTGGAATTAGATAATGTGGTTCTGCTGCCCCATATGGGATCAGCAACCATTGAAGGGCGAATTGATATGGGCGAGAAAGTCATTATCAACATCAAAACCTTCGCTGATGGTCACACCCCGCCAGATCGTGTTCTTGCGGCGATGCTTTAAAAAAAGGGCTCGGTTTTCGAGCCCTTTTTCTTTTCTAGCAACAACCACCAGATTTCGGCTTAATCCCATCTTTCTGAGCAATCCCGTTCCCCCCCAGATAAGTTTTTGTCGAGAGATAAGAGCCTTGAAAGACCTCTTCGAAATCAGTTGAAACCGATTTTTCATATAGCCCCGTATCCATTAGCGCCTTCTGCCAACGTTTAACTTTGGGAAAGCTTTCCAGAAAATCATATCCGCCATGTTTTTCAATTAAACTGGCTCGGTGTAATAGTGGAAGCCACGCCATATCAACATTTCCAAGTTTATCGCCTTTGAAAAACGGTCCCTCTTCCAGCTGCCTCTCTATTTTTTGGAAGGCAGGATCTAATTTCCCGCGCCTCTCTCCCAGTGTTTCAAGGTCGCTGCTTTGCATAGTTGAACATTGAACAAGATAATGTTTGGAGCCAAGATAACTCCATGCCCTGTTAAGGGCCCGGCTCTCCGGCGTTATGTCACCTTCTAGAGGTGGCGAGACTTCATCTAAATATTCGATGATGGCATCGGATTCAAACAACGCCGTACCATTTTCTATTACCAAAACAGGGACCTGACCGTTGGGCGATATATCCATAAACCACTCAGGTTTATTGCTTAGCCTAATATAGTCAATTTCATAGGGAATATTCTTTGCCTCTAGCGAGGCAGTGACACGCTGAACAAAGGGACAGATTTTCAAACTAACAATTTTCAACATTATTGATCCTCATCATGTGGGCTTAATACATGTAAGACGCAGTGGGATCAAAAAAGACGAAAATTACCTCAACAATCACGGCATCCATCTGATTTTAAGGCGTAATTTATAATCTCTCCGTTTTTACCAAAAGAAAAACTACAGCAATTTTCAAATAAATCCCGGAGTTCGCGTCTGGATTTTTGCACCTGTGACTTTAGTGTCGAATAATCAACTCCAGTTGTCTCAGCCATTTCCTTTTGAGACACCCCTTTTAGGTCAACCTGCCGCAATAATTGGGCCGATTTTTTGGGCAACGCATCAATAAATGGTGCAATACAAGCAGACATTTCTTGCTGTAAATCGGGATCATCTTGCACATACCACAAATCCTCTGGATGAACTGTTCGCGGTTTTTTCTGATGCCGATAGTGATCCATAATCGCATTATTCGTTATTTGGAAAAGCCACGCTTTTACATTGCTCGACGACCTGACTGTGTGCAGATTATCAAAAGCCTTTATAAAAATTTCCTGAAGCAAATCTTCTACATCCGCTGGATTGGATACCCGAGAATGTAAAAACGACTTCAAATTTGCTCGATAGTCCAACCACACTTGCGACTTATCCATTCACCAACTCCATCTAAACAGATATCTAGATATTTAGGATCAACCATCCAATATTTAAGCCCTAACAAACAAAATCTTAAAATTAACGGTACTTTCAAGCTGGACCGACGGCAGCTTCCAAAGCACGATACCGAAAGCCAAGCGTTACACCCCGCGCCAATAAACTGATCAACAAAGCCGCCCATAATCCGTGATTACCAAAAATCGGCATCAGAATGTAGAGCGCGGAAAAATACACAATCGCACTCACGATCATCATGTTGCGCATATCGGCAGATCTGGTTGCGCCAATGAAAATCCCATCGAACATCCAAGCCCCAACACCGATGATCGGCGCGGCAACCATATAAATTAGATAGGCGCGTGCGGTCATGCGGACATCAACCGCGGTGGTCATGACATCGATAATCATACCGCCGAAGATAAAAAACACGACAGCTAAGAAACACACGCAATTCAAACCCCAGAAACTCGTCAGCAAAGCGCTGCGCCGCAGCCTACTTCGAGCCTTTGCTCCCACGGCTTGCGCCACTAACGCTTCTGCGGCAAACGCAAATCCGTTCAGCGCAAAACCCGTAATATACAGGAATTGCATCAGGATCTGATTGGCTGCCAGTTCCACATCACCAATGCTTGAACTGAAGAAGATGAACGAGATAAAGATCGCCTGCACTAAGATTGAGCGAATGAATATATCTCCATTCAAAGCCGCCATCGTCCGAAGTCGCTCCGTGTTCAGAACATGCCCTCTGCTAAACCAAATCTCCTTAGAAAATCCATCACGGCAAATATATAACCCAAGCGCCAGCCCGCTCCATTCGGCGATGAAGGTTGCGTAGGCGACCCCTGCCACGCCCCAATCGAGTCCCAGAACAAACCAAAGATCGAGGCCGATATTTGTGCCGTTCATCCAGAGTTGGAGGAGGAGCACGGCCCGCGTTCTCTCTTGCGCAATTAGCCAGCCCGTCACTCCTAACAGAGCAATTGCCGCAGGAGCCGAAAATATCCTAATTTGCAGATAGGTTTTTGCTAGCACCTCAATCTCGGGAGAGGCCGGAGAGATTTGAAAGGCCCCCCAAATCAGCGGCACTTGAAATAAGATTATCAACGCGCCGATACTGCCCCCAATTAACAATACACGGGCAAGCAACGCCTTCACTTCAACTTGATCCCCAGCCCCGAGCGCTTGGCCGGTCAGCCCAGATGTCCCCATGCGTAAAAACACGAACACCCAATAGATGCCCGAAAGAATGATTGCCCCAATGCCAACCGCACCAATAGGGGCCGCAAGGCCCATCTGACCCACAACACCAGTGTCAACAGCACCCAAAATTGGCACAGTAGCGTTGGATATCACAATGGGAAGTGCAATATGCAAAACCCGTCTGTGAGTGATATTCTGGGGGCTACTCATAAAGGGCTACCGTTTGCACTGCTTTGGGAAATTCGGAAGAGGCGTATACATTTTTGATCAATTCAATGTTATGGTTTATTTTGTCAAAATTAAAGAGCTCATTTACCGATCCGCATCGGCAAACCCTCAATTATCGCTCCGTATGACTTCGCCAGCATCCCCACAAACATTCCATTGTTTACATTCTAAAATGTTCGATTTAGTATAATAGCATGGCAAGATATAAAGAATATGACCGGAATGAAGTCCTAGAAAAATCAGTGAATTTGTTTTGGCGAAAAGGCTACAAGTCTACGTCAATGGCAGATGTTGTGCAGACAACTGGCCTAAATACGGCAAGCATGTACAAGGAATTTGGCGATAAAGATGGCCTGTTTGAAGAGACGCTAGAACACTATCGTCAGTATATCGTTCCCCGCCGCTTTCAAAGCTTAATAGACGAGCCAAACTTCACGGGTATTGAGAAATTTATCCAAGCCCTTGTCACGTCAACGTCTGCAGATGAGTACAAAGGCTGCTTGCTGATGAACCATCTTGTTCAAAAGCCGAGCATCAGCCTGGCAGCCGCTCATAAAGTGGATGATTTTTGTGTGATGATCGAAGCTTTGCTAGAGACTGCCCTTCGGAATGCACAGGCAAACAAGGATATTTCTGCAAATAGGGATCCAGCCGCGCTGGCAAGCTTCATCCTATGCTGTGTTCAGGGATTGATTATGTTTGGGCAGCGGTCGAATAATAAAGACAAAATACCCGACCTTCGCGAGATTATTTTAGGCGCCTTATAAAAAATTTGCTCAATTCTAAAACGAATGTTTTATTATTGTAATTGACAAAACAGAATATGAATTTTAGAATTATTCCCGGGAGAAATACTTTCAAGTCGCTTAATAATTTAAGCCAGCTTACGTATAAACCTATAGAAAAAGGGGATATAAATATGTCAATTACTGAAACAGCGATGACTTTTTTTGATGCTTGCGAGACCGGAAAAGGGTGGGACAAATGCAAAATTTGGTGCCACGAAGGCGCAAGTTTCTCATGCCAAGCAGATATGCTTGCCGAAGTCACTACCGTTGAAGGATATGTTGCGTGGGTGCACGGCTTATTTACGCCAGTTCCAGACATGCGACCTGAAATTAAGGCGTTCGCAACGGACACAGAACGGAATTCCGTTACCGCATTTGCCGTTGTCCACGGAACCCAAACGGGTGAAGGCGGACCGGTTCCACCAACAGGAAAAACCGTCGCCGCGGATTATGTTTATGTCATGCAGTTTGACGGAGACAAAATTAGCCACATGACTAAAATATGGAATGACGGCCACACCGCGAAACAACTAGGCTGGGCATAACACATATTTTAAGTAACAAAGTTAGCACGATCTTCTCAGCGGAACTTGCCCCCAGCTTGTTCCGCTGGCATAATTCCATTATGTGAAAGTAACATGAAAAGATCGTATGCTAAAAGTCACCAACACCATCTTGATTGATGACGATGAAATTGATGAGAGCTTCATCCGCTCATCTGGGCCCGGCGGGCAAAATGTGAACAAGGTGTCGACAGCGGTGCAACTGCGCTTTGACGCCAAATCATC
>JBALWO010000080.1:0-9756 GCA_036960775.1 Pseudomonas marincola
TTGAAGGAAGAGACTCTCCTCCCATGCGGAGGGCTTCGCCTGCAAAGAATTTAAATACGCGGCCAGCACGACCAGCTTCGCCAATACCTTCACCAAGAGTTTTGCCTTCTTCGCGGGACAGCAAGCGGCCGAGTTTTTCTTGGCGAGCCAAGATCTCAGTGCCAGCACGGTCCAAAATATCTGACCGTACCTCTGGTGATGTCATAGACCAGCTCACGAAAGCAGCTTTTGCAGCTTTAATGGCGTCAACAGTATCGTCGACAGTGGCTTTAGCGTATTGGCCGACAACGTCCTTAATATCCGATGGGTTGATATTTTGGGAAACGTCTTTTGATCCACGCCATTCGCCGTTAATCAGGTTTTTATGTAAATCCATGTTCGTTTCACACTTTATAAGTTAGTCAATTAATGAAAATTTGTTCGAGGCGTATCAGAGAGCAGCTTGTAGCTTCTTCCCTTGTTCTCGAACGTCACTAAGGCTTTGAATTGGTGTCAGTGCTACCTGAACAACAACAATTTCAATGACCGCAGGACGGCCACTTCCTTTTGCCCGGTCAAAGGCATCCGCAAATTCTTCCGTGCGTGTCACTCGCTCGCCATGCGCGCCGTAGGCTTCAGCCAACTTAACGAAATCTGGATTAACCAAATCTGTTGCAATGACATTAGTCGGAAAATGACGTTCTTGATGCATGCGAATGGTGCCATACATACCGTTATTTACGATAATGAATATGGCCGCAGCACCAAACTGGGCTGCAGTCGCCAGTTCCTGGCCCAGCATCATAAAGCAACCGTCGCCATTGAAACTGACAACAGTGCGTTCAGGACAGGTGAGTTTGGCTGAGATGGCGGCTGGGACACTGTATCCCATTGACCCGCTAGTTGGGGCAAGCTGCGTGCGAAAACTTTTATGCTGATAATATCGGTGAACCCATACTGTGTAGTTCCCGGCACCAACAGTGATGATCGCATCATCATCGAGGGTGTCGTTTAGATGACCTACGATATGGGCCATATTAACATCGCCCGGGACCACTGTTGGCTCAAGACGTTTGATGTAATCTGCACGGGCACCGGTTAGCCAGTCAGTTCTATGGGAATACTCGACGGGCTCCAGTTGGCATAGTGCCGCTGCCATTCGAGGCATTGTGGAACTGATGGCCAAATCCGGACGGTAAACACGGCCGAGTTCTTCAACGCCGCAATGAATATGAACGAGTGATTGTTCAGGTTCTGGAATATTGACCAGATCATAGCCTTGTGTTGTCATTTCGCCAAGTCGGGGGCCAGCAACAATCAATAAATCCGATTGCTTAATTCGTTTAGAAAGCAAAGGGTTGACTGCAATCCCGACATCGCCAACATAGTTGGCATGGCGGTTATCCATGCAATCTTGCGAGCGCAAAGACGCTCCGACAGGGATGCCGTTGTCTTCTGCAAACTTCGTAATATCAGCGACAGCCTCAGCCGTCCACGTGGCCCCGCCGATTAGAAGGAACGGACGTTTTGATTTATCAAGACGCTCACGGAGTTCCGCAATATCACTCATGGCTGGTGCAGATTGAACGGGACGAGCTGGTTTCTTAATATCCAAAACCACAGCCGCTTCTGCAAGCATATCTTCTGGTAACGCTAGAACCACGGGTCCGGGGCGGCCTGATTGTGCCATATGGAATGCATGACTGATATATTCGGGGATCCGCTCTATATCGTTGATTTGCGCTGTCCATTTGGACATCTGCCCAAACATATGGGTATAGTCGATTTCTTGAAAAGCTTCCCGGTCAACCATTTCCCGCGCGACTTGCCCAATGAGAAGAACCATGGGAGTAGAGTCTTGGAATGCGGTATGCACACCGCAACTGGCGTTCGTAGCGCCCGGCGCCCGGGTAACCATGCAAATACCTGGTTTGCCCGTTAGCTTTCCGTAGGCTTCTGCCATGTTGGACGCACCACCTTCATGGCGGGTTTGCACAACCGAAATTGTGTCTTTGTGCGTATGAAGGCCGTCTAGTAGCGCAATATAGCTTTCGCCGGGAACACAGAAAATTCTGTCTACGCCTTGGATCGCCAATTGGTCGGCTAATATCTGACCACCGGTTCGTTTTGCTGGCATTTTTTGCCCAATCTGTTCGTTCATAGAACACCTCTTTTTCGAGAAGCCCAGACCCGCGGTCTGGGCTGATATAAAAATCAATTTTATATGTAGTTTAGTAACTTTGGATCAGATGCTTTTAATCGATCCGCCATCTACCCGCATCATGTGACCTGTTGTGTAACTTGCGCGGTCACTCAGAAGGAATACTGCTGCCGCTGCGAATTCTTCAACGCGGCCATAGCGGCGTGCTGGAATTGCTTTTGCAAGGGCTGCACGAACATCATCAAGGTCTTTTTCTTCCCTGTTGGCACGGGCTTGATCAAGCTGCGCCACGCGGCCAGTGTCGATTTTACCAGGAATGATAATGTTTGATGTAATACCGAACTGGGCCACTTCTTCTGACAATGTTTTTGAGAAACCGACGATTGCAGAACGCACAACGTTGGATACCGCTAGATTAGGAATTGGTTGCACGACGCCTGATGACGCTATTGTCAAAATTCGGCCCCAACGTTTTGCTTTCATACCGTCTAGGCAAGCTTCAGTGACTTGAATAACGCTGAACAAAAGAGATTGGACAGAGTTTCTCCAAACTTCGTCAGCAACACCTGTGCTGAGGGACGGAGGAGGACCGCCAGCGTTATTGAGAAGAATTTCAATATCACCGCGTGTTTTGATCGTATCACACAAGTTCTTGACGGATGTTGTATCTGTCATATCAATGGCCATGGTTTCAGCTTTGATGCCGTGCTTTTCAGTTAGCTCAGCCGCAAGTGCAGTCAGGGCTTCTTGATTACGAGCTGCCAAAATCAGGTTGCAACCTTCAGCCGCCAGCTCGCGTGCGATACCTTCGCCCAACCCTTGTGAGGAGCCGAGCACGAGAGCTGTTTTGTTTTGAATTTTGAGATCCACTTTAATTCTCCGAGTATTTATGCGTCGCTTGAGGACGTCTGATTGGGGGGTGTATCTTGGGATATAGGGCCTTGGCGGATACGGCGAACCAGAATAACAATCGATGCGACAAGAATTGCAGCACCAATAATTGGCCTAATCCAACCATCCATCATGAATAGAGCCGGAACAATGGCACCAAGGAAAAGAGGGAGATAGAAGTCAGCCCAGCGTTTTAGCCCTTTTTGTTTCTGATAGTAAGGGTAGGCGCAAGAAAAGACAGCGAGAGTAATGAATAGCAGTGACCATGGACGCGTGAAAAATGGCATTAAGTCTGTTGTAACGGCAACTGCTTGCGACAAGTTTTGTTCCGCGACTTTACCCAGAACGGCACCAAGTACGATGGGCACAATTGGGAAATCCAATGATCTTAATACATAACCTAAGACACCAAAGAAGAAGAGTGTCCAAAGATCAAAGGCCACATTGTTCAATGCAAATACGCCAACTGCGCAATAGAACAGAATGATGGCAGCCAGCATATACATGCGAACCTTCGTCACCATCAAGAAGCCTTTAAGCGTCAAAGACTGCAAGAATAACATCATGAAGTTTGCAAGGAAGAACGAGATGAAGATTGAATATGCAATCACCGGCTCGTCAGAAATGAAACTTGGACTTGGAATGACGTCATGAATTAACAACGCACCCAACATAACAACAGTGATAATATCGCCAGGAATACCAAGCGCCATCATAACAATCAAAGTACCGCCCGCAGTTGCATTATTTGCAGCCTCCGGCGCGATAATCCCATCGATGCTTCCTTTGCCAAATTCTTCTGGCGTTTTGGACGCCTTTTTGGCTTGGTCATAGGCGAGAATATTGGAAATAGTACTGCCAGCGGCAGGAAGTAGTCCAACGAACACCCCGATTAAGGACGACCGAACTAAATTAACCCAACTTTTAAGAACAGCAACTGCAGCAGCCCGATGTTCAATGGCGACTGATTGAGCGTTTTCGTCACCAAGTTTGCGCTTTGCAACGTCCGGCATACGGATATCACTTAACAACCGGGAAAAGGCAAATAGGCCGATCAGAACAGGTAAGAAAGAGAAGCCTTGGATAAGAGCATCACTTCCAAAATTGAAGCGCGGATACCCAAAGATCACATCTGTACCAATTGTCGCGATTAGCAAACCAAGAAGTCCGGCAATCAAGCCCTTTAACATATTATCGCTAGCAAGGCTGGCGGTAACAGTTAGGGCAAAGGCGACAAGTGAAAAGAAGTCCCATGGCTGAAATTCGAGGCCAATTCTTGCAAGTTGCGGGGCTGCCACAATCAAGATAATGGCACTTAGCGTTCCGCCAAAGAAAGAAGACCAGACCCCAATACCAAGCGCAAGGCCAGGGCGGCCATTTCGGGCCATTGGGAAGCCATCAAACGTGGTGGCAACTGAAGAGGGTGTTCCAGGTATCCCCGTGAGGATGCCGGACATTAAACCGCCAGATAAGCCGCCGACATAGACACCGATCATGGTGGCGAGACCCTGAACAGGGGTCATGGAAAAGGTAAAGGGAAGAACAAGCACAACGGCCATGGCAATGGTAAAGCCAGGGATAGCACCTGCAAGCAAGCCAGCAGTAACACCCACAACCATCAACATCATCGTTGTGATCGTGAACAGTTCGCCGGAGGCAGCCATAACATTTTCAAAAATCATAATTATCTGCCCTTACATTAATTGCAGGATTTCGCCTTGCGGCAAAATGACACCCAGAACGAATGTGAAAATCGCCCACATAGCGCCAACAAAAACGGCGCTTACTAGTGCGTGTGTAATCAATTGTTTTGGCTGCCAACCACCGAGGAAAGTCAGCATGGCGAAAACAAAAATAATTCCGCCGATCAACATTCCCAAATAGGGAAGGGTCAGAAGGAAAACGAAAAATAGGATGAAGCAGCAAATGGGATTTTTGTAATAGGCAAACCAATTTGCCAAGCTACCACGTTGCTCCCACACAGGTTCTGTTAATCGCATAGACCGGATAACATAGATGAGGGAAAGGAAGGTGAGCGGCGTTAAAATAATACGTGGCCACAGGGCAGATGACATCTGGCCAAATAAAGGGCTCTGAATATCAAATGTCGCGTTTAGAAATACCGCGCAGATTAGCAATAAAGCGATGCCAACATATACGTCCCGATTTAATCGCATAAAAGAACCTGACAAAATAGTAATTGGGGGAATGATTTAAAAAATGGGGAGGAGCTGTACTCCTCCCCCGTTTTTGGTGGATTATTTAAAACGACCCACTTTTACCTGTTTCGCAGCTGCGAGGAAGTCGTTAGACGTAGCCTCGAACCATGTTGCGTAATCTTTAGGACCTTTGTAGACGATTGCAGTTCCTTTTGCCGCTTGTTGCGCCTGGAATGCTTTGTCTTCAGTGGCTTTCTTGAAGGTTGCAGCCCAATACTTCACGATTTCAGGTGAAGTTCCTTTTGGAACAACAACACCGCGTGTTAAAGAGTAAGTCATATCAACACCGAGTTCCTTCAACGTTGGAACGTCTGGGATTAGTGGATCTCTTTCATCGGCTGCGATAGCGAAAACTTTTAAGCTACCGTCTTTACGTTGAGTTCTTGCAGCAGCCATATTTACGCCGCCAAGTTCAATCGTTCCGTTAAGCAAACCTGTGATACGACCAGCAGTTCCGCCTTGGAAGGGAACATATTTATAATCTGTCCCCGTTTTGTGACCCAGAAGGATCCAAAGGAAATGGCTTGTTGCGCCCATGGAAACACCTGTTGGGATTTTTCCTGGATCGGCTTTAGCTGCTGCAAGCATTCCTTCTAATGTGTCGTAAGGCGCTGAGCCAGATGCACCGATAAGTTCAGGTGTGTCTGTTAGCAGTGCAACAGTCTCGAAACCGTCGTAGTTAAATTTTGTTACGCCGTTGATGTAGTTTACAATGATGTGTTGGTGAATTGCCAAGAGCGTACACCCATCAGGTTTCGCGCCGTGAACTTCTTTGGCACCTTTAGCGCCGCCCTGTCCAGGCATAGCAACAACCTTGATTTTGACATCTGGGTTCGTGGCGTTGATTGTTTTTTCAAAAATACTGAAAATAACGCCTGTGCCGCCACCGGCTCCCCAAGGAACCACTAATTTTGCTGTCTTACAGGGGATGTCTGCTGCTTGTGCAGAAAAAGCACCCATCAATAGGCTACCCGATATAACCATTGTGCTGAGAACGGATTTTGCAGAAATTCGTGTCACTATTATGCTCCCTAATTCGTTAGACTTGGTTGTTAGTTAATGACCAGTCAATCGTTTCTATATGCTCGGGTACCCATTACCTGAACAAGTTTACGGACTGTGGTTTTTGTTTTTTTCCGCTGGTAAAATCTTATGATTGTTTGATATAGAAAACAATAAGAACTTCTGTTATAAACTGTTTCAAAATTGGAACAATGGAATAGACCGTTGTTTTTACTATTAAATTCTAATGAATGTGGATTAAGCGTATGGAATTATTGGAAGAGATGGGTGTCTTTGCAACGGTCGTTGATAAGCAAAGTTTTTCAGAAGCGGCCATTTCTCTTAATATGTCGAAATCCAGTGTCAGTCGAAAACTGGCAAATTTGGAAGAACAATTGGGCATTCGCCTGTTGCAACGAACAACTCGTAAACTGGGTCTTACCGACGGCGGGAGAATATATTACGACTATTGTGCCCGCGTTATTGCTGAAGCAAAACAAGCAAACGCCTCTATGAGATATTTACAAGCGGCCCCGCGTGGTATTCTTCGAATTAGTTTACCTGAGACTTTCGGACGTTTTTTCGTTTTGCCGCTTATGCCCGAGTTTATGGACACTTATCCTGAAATTCAGCTGAACCTCAACTTCTCCAACCGCAAAGTGGATTTAATTGAAGAAAATTTTGACTTAGCCATCCGGAAAGGGGAAATCGAAGACGAGTCTCTTATTCTGATAAACATGGGTCACTCGCAGCAACATATTTATGCATCGCCGGACTACATTGAGCAAAATAGTATTCCGAAGACGCCAGCCGATCTTGTGGATCATAGCTGGATGAGTGCTAGTGTGGAAACCGGAGAAATGTCTATCCCGTTATTCAGGGATGGAAATGTCGAAAGGGTGTCTTTGACCCCGCGTTTTTCCACACGGGATCATGAAGCCATATATCGAATGGTGAAATCGGGCGCGGGAATTGGCATGATCCCAGGGTTTCTGTGTAATGATGACTTGAGAGCCGGCCAATTGGTCCGGGTTTTGCCTGAATGGGTGGGAACCTCCGTGGCCTTTAATGCTGTTTACCCGTCTTACAAAGGACTAGCCCCCAATACCCGTGCATTCCTTGATTTTATAAAAGAAAAACTGGTTCGCAGACGTCCCTGGGAAAATACGAATTTAAGCGATGAATTCCCAAAACACAAAGTTGCGAAGTTGATACACAGCCAAAAATTGGCCTCTCGCTAGAGGAGGCGTTAGAACTTTTAGATTTACTCAACCAGTGCTGCTCGTTAGGTTACCTTAAAAAAGGAAAAATAATGAGAGCATTAGACGGTATTCGCGTTTTAGATTTATCCCGGGTATTTGCGGGGCCAATTTGCGCTCAGGCCCTCGGGGACCTTGGCGCGGAAGTTATTAAAATTGAAAATATTAAAACCGGTGATGATACGCGCGCCATGGGTGTTCCCGTGCATGCCAATGACACCAGTTTCTTCCTGTCCGTAAACCGGAATAAGGAAAGCATTGCCCTTGATCTGAATACCAAAGAAGGGCAGAAAATTGCAGCAGAAATAGCAGCAACTTGCGATGTCATTATTGAGAATTTTAAGCTAGGTGGCGTCGAGAAATTTGGTTTAGATTACAAGACTTTATCAAAGAATAATGAGAAGTTAGTTTATTGTTCGATTTCGGGTTATGGGCGCGAAAGTGATTTCAAACACAAGTTGGGATATGATCTAGTGGTTCAAGCTGAATCTGGTCTCATGTCCTTGAACGGCGTAGAGGGGCAAGATCCCTTACGATCTGGTGTTGCAATCGTCGACTTAACAACTGGAAATCACGCGGCTCAAGCTGTGCTCGCAGCCCTATTTGCGAGAGAGCGAACTGGTAAAGGCCAGAGCATCGATATCAGCTTGTTTGATTGTGGACTGTCACTCCTTTCGTATTACGGCAACAATACGATGTGGGTCGGTGAAAACCCAAAACGGTATGGGAACAAGAACCCGTTCGTCGCCCCTTACGGCATGTATGATGTGAAAGACGGTGCCATTATTTTGGCATGTGCCAACGATGGGCAATTTAAAAGGCTGTGTGAAAAGCTTCTGAAATGTCCTGAACTTGTTCATGATCCAAGGTTTGCGAAGAATTCTGATCGTGCAGCAAATGCGACTGCAATGATGGCGGTTTTACAGCCCCTGATGAATGCTTTTACGAGGAAAGAATTTTGTGAAGGAATGATGGCCAACAATATTCCGGGCGGAGAGGTTCGGACAATATTAGAAGCTGTTAATTCAGACGAAGCTAAATCTCGTGGCATGGTGCAAAAAGTTATGCATCCAGAGGCTGGCGAGATAAGTTTGATATCTAGTCCGCTGCGCCTTTCTGAAAGTGGCGTTGATCCTGTGCGTCGCCCGCCGTCACTTGGGGAGCATTCTCGTGAGGTTCTTAGACGGGTGTTGGGAAAAACAGAATCAGAAATCCAAACCTTAATTGATCAAAAAATCCTCGAAGATTAGGAAATTCCTGCTGATATTCTGCATAGAGTCGAAATTGTAACAGAATATTGGCAGGAAATTTTATGCCTAACAATTTTATATTTAACAGGCAATAAAATTTTATATTTTAGTAGTAGTAAATATCTAATATAATCGATATTGGGGTTTTATTCGAGCTGAAGCGCTCTTGAATATCATGATTCCCCTGCTGCTAATTTGTGTATTTGATAGTTCTAATTTTAAATTTAATTGGCACGCGATAAAGTGTCGTAGATATTCTCTCACTCATTTGGGTGAGAGAAAACGCAAAATTACTCAAAAAGTTTAATAAATTAACTGAAAATTAGTCCAAAAAGTTATTAACTTCACCGGAATTGGGGATGAAAGTTCTAATAAAATTTATTACTTTTAAACCCTCAGGAATCCGTTTCGGCGGATTGCTAGCAGTATTTGTATGTTGTGCGGGTCTGTTCGTCCTGGTGGGGACTATGAGGAACAGACTTTATTTATCTCCGGCTTAAAATTAGCCGAACATGATATCTGGAGCGAATAAAATGGTTACCTTGAATAATAATAACGGTAGTGAAACTAACTCAGGCGTTAATGGGAATGTGAAATCGGTGAGCCCCGGTGAAGTCATTCAATTGACAGCATCCAGCCTAGATGAATTGGCTTTTACTCAACAAGGTGGCAGTTTGATCGTCACGCCACTTGGTGGCGGCGAACCAACAATCTACGAAGATTTCTTTGTAGTCAGTGGTACCGAATTACCGCCCCAGCTTACTCTGGATGGCGGAACGGTATTGACCAGCGATGAATTGATTGCGCTGATTGAAGATTTTGACGCGACTAATATCGCACCTGCCGCGGGCGGTGGTGCTGGCGGTGATGGCGGTGGTGCCTCATTTAGCGCCTACAGTGATGATGGTATCGGCGACGGTATTTCCATCGAAGATTTGCTCCCCCCCACCGAGCTTGAATTCACCGCACAAGAAGAAGAAGAGTTTTTGAATGCC
>JBALWO010000081.1:0-9383 GCA_036960775.1 Pseudomonas marincola
AGGCCCATTCGCGGGTTTTGCGGGACCTCTCCCATCATTTGGGCTTTGGCTTCGCTTTCTTGGGAGTTTTTCGCTGGGTTGGGCAAAAAGCCAATTTGAACAAGATGAGTTTCAATAACATCGCCAATGGCAGCAAGAAGTGACGGAACGTATCGTCCGTGCATCCATGCGCCGCCGCGGGGATCGAACACGGCCTTTAATTCTTCCACGACGAAGCTGACGTCACCGCCGCGCCGGAAAACGGCGGAAATCATCCGAGTGAGGGCAACTGTCCATGCAAAATGCTCAACATTCTTAGAATTTATGAAAATCTCAAAAGGTCGGCGCCGACCATCCTGCACAATATCATTGAGCGTGATGTACATGGCGTGATTACTTTCGGGCCATTTGAGTTTGTAGGTTTGCCCTGGGATGGTTCCAGGTCGGTCAAGAGGTTTCGTCATATAGACGATGCCACCAGCTTCATAACTGTCCCGTGGTTTTGGCTCAGGCTCATCCAGTGGTAGAGCAGCTTGCTCATCCTCTCCTTTGGACTTCGTCGTCAATTCCAAAACCGCGCCCGTAATATCATTGGGCCGGTAAGTTGTGCAGCCTTTGCATCCAAGCTCATAAGCCTTCATGTAGATATCCTTGAATTTTTCAAAGTTGATATCTTCAGGGCAATTTATGGTCTTAGAGATCGAACTGTCGATGTAGTCCTGCACAGTTGCTTGCATTCTGACATGATCCATTGGGGCAAGAACTTGTGCATCAACAAAATAATCAGGCAGAGGTGTGTCCTCTCCCTTTAGGCGGCGGAATAAACGATAGGCGTAATCGGTTACTTCTTCGGCTTTTCGCACGCCATCAGCGTTTAAGACATTTCGGGTATAGGAAAAACTGAAAACAGGCTCTAATCCGCTTGATATATTGTTGGCGAGCAGGGAAATAGTGCCTGTTGGGGCGACTGATGTGACAAGAGCATTTCGAATGCCATTTTTGCCAATGGCATCCTTAATATCATCGTCTAGTGCCGCGACGGTCTCTCCTTCTAAATATTGCTCCTTATCGAACAGGGGAAACGCCCCTTTTTCTTTCGCAATATCAGTTGAGGAGAGGTAGGCAGATTTTCGGATTTGGCTCATCCATTGGCGGGTAATCGAGATCGCTTGATCTGATCCGTACCGCACACCACACATAATTAGAGCATCGGCAAGGCCCGTTATGCCAAGCCCAATACGTCGTTTTGCTTTGGCTTCATGTTCCTGCTGGGGAAGGGGGAAGCCCGAGACATCAATGACGTTATCCATCATACGAACGGCAACCCTGACAACTTTATCCAGCTCCTCAAGATCCATCACTGAATCATTCTCAAACGGGTTTTTAATAAACCGAGTGAGGTTCACTGATCCCAAAAGGCAAGCGCCATAGGGCGGCAATGGTTGTTCGCCGCAAGGATTGGTCGCTGATATGTCTTCGCAGTAGTTGAGGTTATTGCGCTGGTTTATGCGGTCGATGAAAATGACGCCGGGTTCGGCGAACGCATAGGTGGAGCGCATAATTTCATCCCAAAGCTCACGGGCTTGGATGGTTTTATATTGCGATCCTTCAAATACCAGATCCCACGAGTCGTCTTTTTTGACTGCTTCCATAAAGGCGTCAGTAATGAGCACGGACAGATTAAACATCCGCAAGCGGCCTGGGTCTTGTTTAGCTTTGATGAAATCAAGAATGTCTGGGTGATCACAAATCATGGTCGCCATCATGGCGCCGCGCCGGGAGCCTGCGCTCATTATGGTGCGGCACATGCTATCCCACACATCCATAAAGCTGAGAGGGCCGGATGCATCCGATCCCATGCTATGAACGGGGGCGCCTTTGGGGCGCAAACTCGAAAAATTATATCCGATCCCGCCGCCTTGTTGCATGGTAATAGCGGCTTCTTTGAGGTTGTCAAAGATACCTGCCATATTGTCTGGGATATCGCCCATGACAAAGCAGTTGAACAAGGTCACTTTTCGTTTCGTGCCGGCGCCCGCTATTATGCGGCCAGCGGGCAAGAACTTATAATCTTTGAGGATCTCATAAAACTCGGTGTCCCACTTGGCCGTATCTTCTTCGGGTTCCGCCAGTGCCGATGCAATGCGGTGCCAAGTGTCTTCAATCGTCCGCTCTTTTCCGGAGCCATCAGCCTTCCGAAAACGGTACTTCATATCCCAAATTTGTTTTGAAATTGGCGCGATTGTAGCCATTGAAACCTCAAGTTAAAGCGTGCTTTATGCCGGTTGATCAAGTATATCTTAATTACCCGGTATTCGCAACTTTCCTTATGTTAAAATGGCGATAAACGCTTATTTTTCAATGTATTTTTCGCGGCCTTCCGCAACAAGGCGGGATGTGTTGTCATCAATGGATTGTTTGAGTTTACTGACAAAATCTTTGCGTTTTAGGCCAGCTTCAATGGCAGGCAAAAATTCTATGATGATCACACCGGGTCGGCACATGAATTTCTTGCGGGGCCAAAATAATCCAGTGTTCAGCGCAACGGGAATAACAGGTGTATCCAGCTTGGTATATAAAGCTGCAATACCGGGCTGATAGGGCATTTCGTCGTCTACAGCTGTGCGAGTGCCTTCTGGAAAAATGATAATTTGGCGTTCATCTTCAAGCGCTTGTTCTGCTTGCGAAATCATAGAGCGGAGGGCAGAAGCGTGACCCTTACGGTCAACGGCAATCATTTTTGTTTTTCTGCAGTACCAGCCGTAAACAGGAACACTCAAAAGTTCCTTTTTTAGAATTACCGCAGGGTCTTCAACCAGCCAATGAAAGGCGGTTGTCTCGAAGATAGATTGATGCTTGCACGCCAGCAGCGCCCGGCCTTTGGGCAAATTCTCAGTACCGCGAACTTCGACTTTCAGTCCGCAGGTTGCCCGCATCAAGACAAGAATGCCCTTGGACCAAACAGTTTGTCCTCTAACAATCCAAATTCTGTTAAACGCCAACATGGGGAGAAAGAGCACGTTCATAAAAATTGACCAGAGCCAGAACGTCACAAAAAACAGGCAAGACCGTAGAAAAATCACTTGGTATCTCCATCCATTGCCAGTCGTTCAAGGTTGGCGCGGATCAGGCTAAATATATACTTGTTAAATTCTGCTGCCAATACATAGGAAACTGATGGATTTAGCCACCAATTTTTAAGTTTCAATACATCATTTTTTGCAGCTAGGGCAAAAAGTGGTTTTGAGGGCATTTGGCGCTTCATCTCAACCAAACTACGCGGCATGTGATAGGCGCTGGTGACAATGATAAGGGAATTGAACTTGTTCTCAGCCGCCCATAGGGACGCCTCATAAGCATTGCCCACTGTATCACGGGCGATGTGACCAATATCAACGCAGCAATCCATCACCCGAGCGCTCTCGCCCATGGCTTTTCGCAAAGTCTCTTTGCTGACCTGCCGATTAACACCCGAGATCAATATTCGTCTCCCGGCACCGCTCTTGAGGAGTTCAAAGCCTTCACTCAAACGGGCAGGGGTTCCGGTGAGGACGACGATGCCATCGGCGTTTTGAACATTGCTGTAAGACGGGTCCGATATTTCATGAATATAGGATAAAAACGCACCGACCCAGAGAACGATGAGGATCACTAGTATTTTTGGCCATATGGAAATCTTGCGGAACATCATGAAAATCTGCCGTTCAAAATAAAGTCGGTCGCTTCTGTTAAATCACGCGCAACAGAAACGGGGAGCAGATCAGATGGAATGCCATTTGCTTGGGTTTTTGCACCTTTACCGGATCGAACTAATATCCGGTGACATCCAGCTTTCGTTGCCGCCTGTAAATCAGTTTGACTATCTCCCACGAGAACGGTGTTTCCTGGTTTTTCTGAAAACATGCTCATAGCTGCCTTCATCATTCCGCAGCCAGGTTTGCGATTTTCTGTCGCTTCCCACGGCGCATCAGGAGCAATGAAAATATGATCAATATCGCTTCCCATTTTTCTGATAGTTCCCAGAAGTTTTTCATGAATATTGAGTAAGGTTTCAGGGGTAATAATTCCGCGTCCGATACAAGATTGATTAGTAACGATGGCGACGATATGGCCGTTACCTTTAAGGCGGGAGATAGCTTCAAGGGCTCCGGGAATGAAAATCAGTTCATCCGGTGACTTTACAAAATCTGGGCGATCTTCATTTATGACGCCATCTCTATCCAAAAGTACAAGCACGTTACATCATCCGTTTCAATGAGCCCATGACGATCCAACGAACCGTAATTGTGGTCAATAATGCGACCAATATTGGCACCATCGCCAATGCAATCCAACCCTCTACAATCATTGAAGGAGCGGAAATTAGTCCAGCTTCCAGACGCCCTGCCAAAAACGACAGAAATTCCATGGTGAAGATGGCACAAATTAAGCCGGGAAACGCGCCAATTAAGCAGAGGCGCGCAAAATAGTTTTGAAACTGTTGGGCAATGTAGCTGTCTCTGGCGCCAATCAAATGCAGAACTTCAATGATGGCGTGATGCATAACCATGCCGGTTCGGGCTGCAAAAACGATAATGATGACGGTAACAATACTGACAAGCAGCATAATCGCTCCGGCTAAAAACTGAACGGACCGGGCAAGTACGATCATTTTATCAAGCCAAGGGCGATGCGTGTTTAGAATGGCTCCCGGAACCTCGGTGGACAGTTTTTTGGCGGCTGCCAACAAATCAACGGAACTTCCCTCAGATATTGTGACCTCAATCAGCCTTGGAAGGGGAAGTTGCTTGATAATATCGGCTCGGCCTAAATACGGCTCAAGCAGTTTGGCTGCATCGTCAATGGACAGAGGATTTACCTCTTCAATGCCGGGGAAGGTTTTTAATATTTTAGCAGCTTTGGCCATTTTTTTATCAAGATCCTGCCCCTCTTCATAGGCGATCTCGACTGTTAAGTTGCCACTCACTGCTGTTGACCAGTTTTGCACCGCTGAATGCAAGGAAAACAATCCCATCAGAGCAAGGGCTGCCAAAAACACCATGGCGGCGATGACAATGGGCAAATATTTGCTAGAAGCGTCTTTCTCCAGCTGCAGTTCGGGTGAGTTACCAAAAATATTGATCACAGGCCACTCCGTTGGTGTCGCTTCAGATACTCGTCCGCTTCGGTATGGTGAAGCGTTCCCTCTTTCAAATACATAACGGGGCTGGGAAAGCGGCGAATAAGTTCGATATCATGGGTTGCAATGACAACAGTTGTTCCAAGTTTATTCAATTCTTGAAACAAATGCATGAGACGGAGTCCCATTTCAGGATCCATACTGCCTGTTGGCTCGTCTGCAATAAGCAGTTGTGGTCGGTTGATAACCGCACGGGCAATGGCAACTCTTTGTTTTTCACCGCCAGATAGCGTGGGCGGTTTTGCCTGCATTTGTGCGCCAAGCTCAACCCAGTTTAAAAGTTCGGTGACATTGGTGAGAATTTGCTCTTCTTCCAGGCCCATGATTCGCAAGGGAAGAGCAACATTATCCAAAGCAGACAGATGATTGAGTAATCTGAACTCCTGAAAGACAACACCAATTTTTCGCCGATAAGACGGTAAATCTTCTCGTTGGAGACTGCTGACTTCTTGTCCGAACAAAGTCAAAAGCCCACGACTTGGTCGATGAGAAAGCGCTAATAATTTAAGCAGAGAGCTTTTTCCAGCGCCTGTAGGCCCTGTTAGAAAGTGAAAAGAGCCGGGCGCCAGATGCATATTAATATCGCGAAGAACCTCTGGTCCCATCCCGTACCGCATACCGACATTTTCAAACCTAACCAAGCACACCTCCCCAAAACTTTACGCATACGATAATCTAAAGTAGATTTATTGCCTAGTCTTGTGCATGTTCTAGCATACACTTATAAAAAATGAACGCTTAACCATGGACTGAATGTTTCCTACCCATGATATTAACTTGCCCATCTTGTTCAACACGTTATTCGATTGATTCTGCATCTGTTGGTGCCGAAGGACGCATGGTAAAATGTGCCAAATGCGGCGAAAAATGGCGTGAATTTCCTCCTGAAGACTCACCTAAACAGGTTGCAGAACCTGTTGTTGAGCCTGTTGTCGATACAACGCCTGCTCCGGCAGAGGCGCCTGAAGGCGCGGCCATGAGCATTGAGGAAATGAGCCGTGCTGCGAAAAAGCGCACCGACAAAAAAATCAGAACCCAGAAGAAAAAACGCAGTTGGTTTGGCTGGTTGCTGTTTTTGATCATTTTGGGCGGGATTGGCGCCGGCGCGTTCTATGGGCGAAATTACCTGGTTCAAATCTGGCCGGCGACCGCAAAGCTGTATCAGATGGTTAAATTGGATGTGAAAACGGCGAATACGCTGGGGTTGGAGATTAAAAATCTGACGACCAAATCCGTTTTGGAAAATGGTGTTGTTCGATTGACGGTCACAGGGAATATTGTCAATGTGACCGGCCATCAGCAGCCTATACCGAGGATAGCCATTCAATTGGTAGATTCTGAAGGACTACATGTTTATAGCTGGAGCACATCCTCTGGCGCTGAAAATGTTGAGCCCTGGGGAACTGTTGCGTTTTCATCAAGCATGAACCAGCCACCAGAAGAGGCGAAACATGTTAAGGCGCACTTGATTGCACCGAAGAAAACTGAGAAAAAAGAACTACATTAATATGTAAAAGATGCCTGCCATTCATGGCGTAGGTATTTTGAATTGGAGAAAAAATATGGCCCCAACTGTGCCACAAATTGAAGTCTTGTTTTCCAGCGCTGATATTGAAAAGCGTAACGCTGATCTTGCGGAGCAAATCGCGCAGGATATGGGATCTGATATTCTGGTGATCGCAGTTCTTAAAGGAAGCTTTGTTTTTGCAGCTGACCTTATTCGAGCATTGCATCACGCCAATGTGCGCCCACAAATTGATTTTATGGCTTTGTCTTCCTACGGAGATAAAGAGATCAGCAGTGGAACAGTGGTCATTACAAGAGATATCGTCGACACGGTAAAGGGACGGAACGTCTTGTTGATTGACGATATTCTTGAATCTGGCCGGACCATGCAGTTTGCAGCAAATGATTTGTTGGACAGAGGCGCGGGAATGGTTAAAACCTGCCTGATGCTCGATAAAAAAGGCAAGCGGATCGTTGACTTTGAAGCTGATTTTGTTGGTTTCGATTGTCCCGATTTGTTTGTGATCGGTTATGGGCTGGATTACGCTCATTATTACAGAGAATTGCCGTACATTGGCCACATCGTTAAAGAGTAGTGGCTTAAAGGGGGGGGGAATGGCGCGTATCTTAGTTGCAGAAGACGAAGCCTCGTTGCGCGAATTTGTTCAACGAGCATTGGTTCATCATGGGCACGAAGTTGTTGCTGTCCGTGATGGGGCAGAAGCCTTGAATGAGCTGCAATCGGACGATGTTTTTGATTTGCTATTAACAGATATTGTGATGCCAATCATGGACGGAATTGCGCTTTCCCTCAAAGTTGCAAAAGAGTTTCCAGATTTAAGAATCCTGCTGATGACCGGCTATGCTGCCGAGCGCCAACGGGCCTATAATCTGGAAGATCTTATTCACGATGTGATTGCAAAACCGTTTACGCTGAGTGAAATCTGCGAGACGGTAGAAGACGCGTTGCGGGCGAAAAAACCTTCCGGCAATGCAGCATCAACAACAGATTTTGGCTTGGATTCAAAAAACAAAAAATAAGAATTCTAAGATAAATATCTAAACGACGCTGCTCCCGGCGAAAAATAAATCATAAAAAGAAGGGATATAAATTCATGTCAATTAATGGCAAAGCCTATATTGCGGGTGCTTTTGAGCATCCCACAAGAAAGGCGATCGATAAGTCACTGGCCCAGTTGCATGCAGAATGCGCAAAAGGTGCATTGGAAGATGCGGGCCTCACTAAAGATGATGTAGACGGCTATTTCTGTGCAGGCGATGCTCCGGGGCTTGGGCCTCTGTCTCTTGCAGATTATATGGGTCTTAATCTGCGTCACGTGGATAGCACTGAAACAGGTGGATCTTCGTATTTGATCCATGTGGCCCATGCCGCCGAAGCCATTGCGCTTGGAAAGTGTAAAGTCGCTCTCATTACGCTTGCCGGACGCCCGCGGGCCGAAGGTATGGCTACGGGGACTGCGCCTAGAAATTATGGTGCCAATGCTCCGGATGTTCCGTTTGAATTCCCGTTTTCGCCTGTTGTGGCCAATATGTATGCCATGTGTGCCATGCGCCACATGCATGAATTTGGCACAACTAGTGAACAACTCGCCTGGATTAAAGTGGCGGCCTCTCATCATGCGCAGCACAATGAACGCGCCATGCTGCGGGATGTTGTGACTGTTGAGGATGTGGTGAATTCACCGATGATTTCAGATCCACTGCACCGGTTAGATTGCTGCGTTATTAGTGATGGCGGCGGTGCTTTGGTTGTTGTGGCACCAGAAATTGCTAAAACTCTGAACCGCCCGCTGGTGAAGATTAAAGGCGCAGGCGAAGCCCCTAAGCATCAAATGGGTGGCCGCATTGATTTGACCTATTCGGGCGCTGCTGTGACAGGCCCAATAGCCTTTGCTGAAGCAGGTGTTAAGCCGGCTGATATCAAATACGCCTCAATCTATGACAGCTTTACAATTACAGTTCTCATGCAGTTGGAAGATCTTGGCTTCTGTGCCAAGGGAGACGGCGGTAAATTTGTGGCTGACGGGAATTTAATCTCTGGCGTTGGAAAATTGCCGTTTAATACCGATGGCGGCGGACTTTGTAATAACCATCCATCTAATCGCGGCGGCATGACCAAAGTCATTGAAGCCGTTCGCCAATTGCGCGGTGAGGCGCATCCAGCCGTTCAAGTGCCAAATTGTGACTTGGCTGTTGCTCAAGGAACTGGTGGCTCTCTTGGTACGCGTCATGGCAGCGCAACTCTTATTCTGGAAAGGGAATAAATTATGACTGAACAAACCTTATTTCCTGCGCCGACGGTGGACCCGGAAACAGAAGAATTTTGGAACGCAACGCGCGAGGGCATCTTGTTGGTGCGCCATTGTAAATCTTGCGAAAGTGCGCATTACTATCCTCGGACTATCTGCCCGCATTGCGGAAGTGATGATACTTATTTCGAGCAAGCATCGGGAAAAGGCACCATCTATTCCTATAGTGTTATGCGGCGCGCCAAGGTTCCTTATGCCCTTGCATATGTAACTTTGGAAGGCACAGATATTTCCATGATGACAAACATCATTGACTGTAACCTTGACGACTTAACCGTTGGCCAGGCCGTTAAACTGAAATTTTCGAAAACAGTTGATAGTGAATACCAATTGCCAACATTTACACCAGTCTAGTCGGTCGTAACTCTGAATTAGGCTTCAATATGTAT
>JBALWO010000082.1:0-9311 GCA_036960775.1 Pseudomonas marincola
GCTTTGCTGGATGAAGCTGAAAATCTGGAGTCAGCCGCAAAATCTCTCAACAGTGGATGGGAGGCGACAATCAGCATTGCATCGGAGGCATTATTTCCACCCCATCTGTTAATGGCCGCCCTTGATCAGTTGGCAGAAGAGGCGCCCTACACCCGGGTGGAGATCATCGAGAGTGTGATGTCTGGCACAGAAGATTTGATCGTTCAGAAGAAAGTAGACCTCGCGATCTGCGGAATGCAGCCGGCTGGGCACGTTGGCGTGCCGCTTATGGATATGGAATTTGCCCTTGTCACGGGACCAAATCATCCGCTGGCTCAACTAAATGATCCCATCACTTTTCAACAGCTGGCAAAATACCGTCAAATCGTCATCAGAGACTCCGGTGAAAAGCGGCGATATTCCGGCGGCTGGCAAAAGGCGGAACAACGCTGGACCTTTAGCCATTCTGGTACGGCGCGAGAAGCGCTGAAACGTGGGTACGGATTTTCATGGGCGCCAACCTGTTCACTAATTGAAGAGATAAACCGCGGTGAAATTGTGCGACTAACAATTGAAGGTTCGACAAATAAACGGGTAACATTAAACTTGGTCTACCCCAACTTTGATACGGCAGGCCCTGCCGCGAAAAGGCTTGAAAGTCTTCTTCTTGACGTTGTTGACGAGCACCAACAGAAATTTATGAACTGTTGAGTTTTGGGAACTGGTCCGCGTTATTAAGACGGCTATTTGAATTTAATTTTGGAAAGATGTCACAAACACCGTCCCTCAATCGTCTTGTTAAATGAAACACATGAACAGCAGCCATTTAACAAGGATCGTAACTATGACTATCTCTAACCCTGTGAATTACTACGCCGAAATTCCTGAGATCGTGCAGAAGATGTCAAGCGTGAACCAGAAGATCGTCGGCTCAGGATTTAACCGGACCATTCACCATCTTGTGCAATTGCGGGCCTCTCAAATAAATGGATGCGGGTTCTGCGTCAAAATGCACACCAAAGAGGCCAGAGAAGACGGCGAAACCAATGACCGCCTAGATCGTGTGATTGTCTGGCGTCATGTGGACGATTTTACCGATGCTGAACAAGTGGCGTTGGAGTGGACCGAAGCTTTAACGATCCTAAAAGAGAATATGGATTATTCCCATATTAGGGGTCGGTTGCGGGATCATTTTTCAGATAATGATATAAGTATTCTGACGGCGGCCATTTCAATGATAAATATGTGGAACCGCTTCCAAATATCAGGTCATTAAAATGAGTGAGCCGGAAAACTTAGAAATATTCGAAAATGCCCGGCCAAAGCTGTTAGGTATTGCTTATCGTATCCTGGGATCCGTGACGGAGGCTGAAGACGCGGTTCAGGATACGTTTATCAAGTGGTTGCAAGCCGATAAAGGGTCGATTGAGAACCCTGAGGCATGGCTAACGACCATCAGCACCCGTCGATGTTTAGATTTATTGAAATCTGCCCACCGAATGCGTGTCGATTACGTGGGGGAGTGGTTGCCCGAACCTGTACAAACAGATACCGGATTGAACGCCGAACAGCAGGTGGCACTGGCCTCATCGCTCCAAGTGGCATTTTTACTTTTGCTTGATCGATTGCCTCCCAAAGAAAGAGCAGCCTACCTTCTTAGGGTGATTTTTGATGTGGACTATGCCGATGTCTCAAATACTTTAGAGATCAGCGAAAGTGCTTGCCGCAAACTTGTTTCAAGAGCCAAGGCTCATGTTCAAGACGATAAAACTCGGCACGTTACCTCCACAGAAAAACAACGAAAACTGTTGGAGGCTTTTCAAGGCGCAGTTATGAGTGGGCAAACTTCTGTTCTGGAACAAATTCTTGCAACGGATGCGCATTTTATCTCCGATCATGGTGGGAAAGCCAAGTCAGTGTTGAAGGTCCTAAACGGTGTTGCTGAAATTTCAAGATTTATCGCCAGAGGATTGCATCGTTTTTGGCAAGATTATGAATGGGTCGCCGCTGAAGTAAACGGCCTTCAAGGGTTCATCTTGAAGACAGGAGATACGGTGAACGTCAGTGTTGCGTTTGAATTTGATGACGACGATCGCATATCCGAAATATTCCTCATGCGAAACCCAGATAAACTTCAACGGTTAGGCAATGTCAGGATCCACTAATCCAAAGGCCCCACTCGAGCGCCAGTTTCTCTATTCTGTGCGGCTGCATATTGTTATCAACAGACGATGCCAGGAGAGGATGTGATCGTTGAAAGGACAAGTTTACCAATCACCGATGCCGGGAGAAAGATTTCGTTGTCCGTTTTTATTCCGTGTTGGTTGCGCCGGTGCCGGTGCCGCTCTGTGGGAGCATTTGTCTCTATCACATAACCGGCAGGCAATCCCAACTGGCATTATTGATTTAGGAGTGGAAATGTTCATATCATCCGCATAAATCAGCCGATTTGCATGACTGAGTTCACATCCAAGGCTAATTGCGTAGTGGCGTTTCGGGTGTGCGAAACCCAAACTGGGTTTTGTAACTGTATGAGCAATAGCAAAGAACTGACTGCCATCCGGCATTTCTGAAATCTGAGTGCAGAGTGAGCCCGGTGTGAGAAGGGAGCTATGGACGATCCATCGGGGGCAGGCGCTCCCGTAGCGCGGAATGCGAAGGCCAGAAGCACTGAAACGTTTGGAAATGTTGCCGGCTACGTCGGTCCGTATCAAGTGAAATGGAACGCCGCTCATTTCGGGGCGCTGCAAAGTGGTCAGCCGATGACATATTTGCTCGTAGCTTGCGCCAAATTGATGTTGCAACAACTCAATGTCATACCGATATTGCTCAGCTGCCCGGTAAAATTTTTCATATGGAAATAGGAAAGCACCTGCAAAGTAATTAGCAAGAGCGTCTTTTCCTTTTTCTTTCGCCGCCGCCGAAACCAATTCTGGAACGTCCACAAGAGTATTTAAGAGAGTGTCATAGTTCAATTGTCCGATGAGAAGGGCGAGATGAAACTTAATGCTTGAGGGCGGAAGCGTTCCTGACAACACCAGATGACGGTTCGTTTCATCATAAAGGGAAACCTCAGTATCATAATGATTGTTGGTCGCATATTCGATTTTGACTTGAAAATTCTGTTCCAAGTATTCGGTCAAGTTGAGGATATTGGTTGTTTCAAAAGACTTTACCTCCGCAAGAAGGTTACTCGCGGCTGTTTCTAGTACTTCAAAATAATTATTACTGAATTGTATGAAGTCCGTCACGGCTTCCACTGGTGAAACATGAAAACCCGTATCAGTGACGTGATCACCCCCAACAAAACCAAGCATTTCATTGACCGTATCTGTAAGGGCAACACTATCTTTGAGTACGATTTCCAAAAACTCTTTTCTCTGATTTGCCGCCAGATCCTCATTGTCATGCATGATTTCAGTCAGTGACAGGATTGAAGTGACAAGCGTCCTGAGGCGGAAAGAAGAGTCGGCAAGGAGCGAGTCCTGGGATAAACGCTCCTTCATATACTGCAGGTCGCCAAGTGTCGCTTTGTATGCCTGATACAATTTGGTGAGTGAAACCGACAAATCAGGGTGGTCACTGACGAAACTTGTGACGGTGTTGTCGGAAAATTCCTCTTGCGAAAAAAGAGGATCATGCAAGGCCTCTGCAACGTCAGCGAGCAATTGACTGTCCTGTTGCGGCGCAAAAAAATGCGGATCGACCTTCAATAGATGGCTAATTTTCAAGAGAAGCGGGACAGTTAGATCCCGCCGATCATGTTCTATCAGGTTGAGGTAACTTGCTGAAATACCAAGTGCATCCGCAAGTTTTGTTTGGGAATAATGTTTATCTTTTCGAAGGCGCCGCAAGCGCGTGCCGAGGAATGAAGGTGTCGCCATGTTTACAAACCTTTACAAGTTTACAAAATTATATTTTCAAACTTAACATAAAAATATCTTTAAAACCAATGATTTAATGGAAAATCTGATGAACTTGTGAAATTTTTACATCACCGTATCAATATATTTGGTGTCGTCTCTCCATTTTTGGGGTGTTGGCGCACGGTCTAAAAATCTGGGAGGAAAATTATGACAAAAGATACTAAGTTCGATTTTTCACGGCGTGGTTTGTTGAAAGCAAGTGCAACGACGGGGTTAATTGCCTCATCACCCGCATTTTTTATGCGTAATGCGTGGGCAGAAGAATTTGTAAATAACCCTGGCAACGCCAGTGAGATTAAGTTTGGCTTTAACGTGCCACTAACTGGCCCTTACGCTGAAGAAGGTAAAGACGAACTCCGTGCCTTCAAACTCGCTGTTAAGCATTTGAACGGCGAAGGGGACGGCGGAATGCTGAACACCTTTAAGCCATCCATGCTTAAAGGAAATGGTGTTTTAGGTAAAAAAGTTGGTTTTGCAACAGGTGATACCCGTACGAATACAGATGCGGCACGTTCGTCTGCTAAGCGCATGATTGAAAAAGAAAAAGTGCTGATGATTTCTGGTGGCTCGTCCTCCGGTGTTGCCGTTGCTGTTCAGTCGTTGTGTCAAGAGCAGGGCGTTGTCTTTATGGCAGGTCTGACGCATTCCAATGATACAACAGGTAAAGATAAGCGCCGGTACGGTTTCCGTCACTTCTTCAACGCTTACATGTCAGGTCGCGCACTTGGTCCAGTTCTTGAAAAAGCATACGGCAGAGACCGTAACGCCTATCATTTGACGTCTGACTATACGTGGGGCTGGACACAAGAAGAGTCCATGAAAGCAACAACAGAAGGTTTCGGATGGAATACAACAGCGGCTGTGCGGACACCGGTTGGTGCGGGCGATTTCTCTCAATATATCACGCCAGTTCTTGAGTCCGGCGCAGATGTGTTGGTTCTAAACCATTATGGTGGTGACATGGTCAACTCTTTGACCCAAGCCGTACAATTTGGTCTTAGAGATAAGCAAGTAAACGGAAAAAATTTCGAAATTGTTGTCCCGCTCTTCTCTCGCCTGATGGCGCAGGGTGCTGGTGATGCTGTTAAAGGCATTTATGGCACAACCAACTGGAACTGGAAGTTACAAGACGATGCTTCCCTAGCTTTTGTAAAATCATTTGGTGCTGAATATGGCGCGCCACCTTCAATGGCGGCTCACACATGTTATGTGCAAACATTATTGTATGCGAATGCCTGCGAAATGGCCGGAACTTTCTATCCGCCCGAAGTTATTAAATCTCTTGAAGGATTTAAATTTAATGGCATGGGTAATGGTGCAACTGAATATCGTGCTGAAGATCATCAGTGCTTTAAAGATGTGCTTGTTGTGCAAGGAAATGAAAATCCATCCAATCAATTCGATCTGTTGAACGTTGTTGAAACAACACCGCGCTCACAAGTCGAATATGATCCGAAAATATTCGGTGGTGAATTGGGCCCATATAAAGTCTGATTGCATTTGTGGGCTGGTAGTTTAACGTCCTATCAGCCCACTTTTTTCGAAAATAATTATAGTTGATCGATTTCGGTCGCTATCCCTATAGGTAAAAGTAATGGACGCTATTTTTCTTCAGATATTAAACGGACTGGATAAAGGGGCTGCATATGCGCTTATCGCGCTCGGCCTCACGCTTGTTTTTGGAACGTTGGGTATCGTGAACTTTGCACATGGTGCTTTATTCATGTTGGGTGCATTTTGTGCTGTAACATTCAATAAGTTATTGTTGATTTCAGATAAGGTTTTGGATCCAACAGTCACAATGTTCAAGGCTTACAAGGAGACGCCGTATCTAGAAATTTGGTTCCCCGATATTGGTCCAACATTAATCGATTACTCGGTTCCCCTGTCTATGCTGCTTGCGATTCCGGTTATGTTGCTTATTGGGTTCATTTTAGAGCGTGGCTTGATTAAGCATTTTTACAATCGCCCACATGCTGAACAAATCCTAGTTACATTTGGTTTGGCGATCGTGATGCAGGAATTGGTTAAGGCAGTTTTTGGGGCAAATCCAGTTCCATTATCGGCCCCAGATATTGTTGCCGGAACCGCCGCTGTCGGAGATTGGGTCGGCCTTGGTGAGAATGTGGTCTATCCGTGGTGGCGTCTGATTTATTTGTCATTCTCGGCGCTTACTATTTTTGCAGTCTTTGCATTTTTGCAGTTTACGACTTATGGCATGGTTGTCCGCGCGGGAATGCGTGACCGGGAAACCGTTGGCCTTTTAGGCATCAATATTCAAAAACGGTTTACCATTGTTTTTGCCCTTGCCACCATGGTCGCAGGACTTGCCGGAGTGATGTATACGCCGATCCTTCCTCCTGATTATCATATGGGCATGAATTTTCTTGTTTTGTCATTTGTCGTCGTCGTCGTCGGCGGTATGGGGTCGCTTGGAGGCGCTGTATTTGCGGGATTTCTTCTTGGAATGGTTCAGTCATTTGCGTCAATGACTGAAGTTAAGGACATTTTGCCCGGTATTGACCAAGTCATTATCTATTTAGTTGCGGTTGTTGTCTTGCTAGTTTTACCGCGCGGTCTTATGGGACGTGCTGGGATAATGGATGAGTAATATGAATGTTGGTAAAATGAACGATCTCACCCGATTTCTTATCTTTGCAGTAGCGATACTCACCATGCCCATATGGATGGACCCTTTTGGTGGTAACTATCCTGACCTGCTTCAAAAATTTGCGATCTATGGCATATTCGCTATCGGTTTTAATATATTGTTTGGCCTAACCGGATACCTCTCATTTGGCCATGCTGCTTTCTTGGGTGTGGGCTCCTATGCAGCTATTTGGTCTTTCAAGCTATTCACAATGAATGTTCTCCCCGCCTTATTCTTCAGTGTTCTATTTGCAGGAGTGCTGGCGTTTATAATCGGGCAGCTCAGCTTACGCCGGACCGGGATTTATTTCTCCATTCTAACGCTGGCTTTTGCGCAAATGTTTTACAGCCTTGCGTATTCGGTTTTGACGCCGATTACGAATGGAGAGACTGGACTGCAACTGGCGCATAGCGATCCGCGAATGATTGACAGTCTATTTTTTGAAGCCGGTGCAGGGTTGCCGTCGACAACTCTCTTTGGTTTGAAAATGAGTGGATATTCAGGATTCTATTTCTGTGCAGTACTGCTAATAATCGGATTTTTTGTCTCAATGCGCATCTTCAGATCTCCGTTTGGGTTAATGCTCAAAGGCATCAAATCTAATCAAAATCGGATGATGTACACAGGGCTGAATACGCGGCCATATATGCTGACTGCATTTGTTATTTCAGGTATGTATGCAGGGTTAGCGGGCTCATTGCTCGCTATCACAGATCCAATTGCCGGAGCCGAAAGGATGCAGTGGACAGCTTCAGGTGAAGTTGTTCTTATGACAATCCTTGGTGGTGTAGGGACATTGGCGGGGCCTGTTATTGGCGCGGGATTAATCAAATATTTTGAAAATATTTTTTCCGCATTCAACGACACTGTTCTTGCAGAAATTTTCTCTTTTCTTCCTGAGGCAATGGTGGACTATGCGGTGACAATCGCGGGTTTGTTCGTTGGAAGCGGATGGCATTTAACCCTAGGACTATTGTTTGTTGTCGTTGTTATCTTCTTACCAGGTGGCATAGTTGAAGGAGCTGGAAAACTCGTGAGATTAATTAGTAAGCGCGAAAAAAGTACGGGTGGATCAGTGTCTCAACAAGATCAACCAGGTGAGTAAGGGGTAAAATAATGAATGATTTAGTTCTACACCTGGATAATATTCAGAAGAACTTTGGCGGTCTGAAAGCACTGTCAGATGTTAATTTACAAGTAGAAGAGGGAACAACTCATGCGATTATTGGACCAAACGGTGCCGGAAAATCTACCCTCCTAAATGTTTGTATTGGGCGATTGAAGCCGGATGCAGGTCATGTGACGTTTGATGGGCAAGAATTGACAGGCCGAAAACCGCATGAAATAGCCCAAATGGGAGTTGCTCGTGTTTTTCAAACGCCAGAGATTTTTCCTGAAATGAGCTTGCTTGAGAATGTTATGCTGCCTGCATTTTCGAAACGAGATGGCGCGTTTAGCATGAATGCTCATAAACTTTTGAGCAAGCAGAGTGAAATTCGGGCTGAAGCCGAACATATTTTGGAGGATGTCGGCCTGCAAGAACAGATTATGCAAGAAGCTGGTAGTCTGTCTCGTGGTGATAAACGCCGTTTGGAACTTGGAATGTGCCTCATACTACGCCCAAGGTTACTCTTGTTGGATGAGCCGACAGCGGGCATGTCGCGTCATGATACGAACCGTACAATTGATCTTTTAAAAAAGATTAAGAGCCGCGGAATGACAAAGGTAATTATTGAACATGATATGCATGTGGTGTTCAGTCTCGCTGACAAAGTGAGTGTGTTGGCCCGCGGACAAATTATTGCCGGTGGTACCCCAGAAGAGGTTCGCGAAGACCCAAAAGTAAAAGAAGCGTATCTGGGAGGAGCGCATTAATGTCAGAAAATAATGCATTTTTTAGCGTCCGCGACATTCACGCATATTATGGCGAGTCATACATTGTTCAAGGCGTATCCTTTGACGTAGATGAAGGCGAGATTGTTGCGTTGCTTGGACGTAATGGAGCGGGTAAAACATCAACCCTCAGGGCATTGGCTCGAGTGGATAATCCAAAGCTAACCAAAGGCGAAATTTTCCTGAATGGCCAAGCAGTTCATGAAATGAAAAGCTTTGAAGCTGCCCAAGCAGGGATACAACTTGTCCCAGAAGATAGACGAATTATCGGCGGACTTACTGTTGAAGAAAATTTGATTTTATCTCAGGTCGCAGAACCTAAAGGTTGGGAAATTGAAAAAATATACGATCATTTCCCAAGACTTGGTGAGCGTCGTAATCAAGATGCTATCACTATGTCTGGTGGTGAGCAGCAGATGCTCGCTGTAGCAAGAGCATTAGCGCGAGACATAAAAATTCTGTTTCTTGATGAACCTTACGAGGGCTTAGCTCCTGTTATTGTCGAGGAAATTGAAAAAATTCTTATGGAAGTTCGTAGCTTAGGGATCACAACAATTATTGTTGAGCAGAACGCCGTTGCCGCACTTAAACTAGCAGACAAAGCGTTGATCCTTGATATGGGCGAAATCGTGTTTCGCGGGACGGCAGCCGAGGTGTTAGATAACAAAGAGCTTCGGCATGAATATTTAGCAATTTAGAGGGCGGATTGCTAAAGAATGATAAGAATTATTCTGTACCCTAATGTTGTCTGGTTGCAGTGATTGCGTCTGATATAATTTTCAAATTATTTTGGCATGTGGGCCCTACAGGCGAATACCTGAACGGGGCCAAGGGGAAAAGTTATGTCTTTGAATGAAGTTTAT
>JBALWO010000012.1:0-6875 GCA_036960775.1 Pseudomonas marincola
CAATAGTTCCAACGTTCGCATGCGGCTTACTACGATCAAATTTTTCTTTACCCATAATCTCGTCGTCCTGAAATTATCAAATTCACACAGCCCAAAGATACCGAAAGCCTGCTTTCAGTATCAACAAATTCTCATGATCCTATTTATAGAGCGCTGACCGGCGCTTTGGAGCGGGTGAAGGGAATCGGACCCTCGTCGTAAGCTTGGAAGGCTTCTGCTCTACCATTGAGCTACACCCGCATAATTTCCGTGTTCTACTTCTCACCCGACACTTAAGACAGGTGTGTGGTGGAGGGAGTTGGATTTGAACCAACGTAGGCATAGCCAGCGGATTTACAGTCCGCCCCTTTTAACCGCTCAGGCATCCCTCCGACACCACATTCACTTCACGACGTTGCCGCTAAGTGATGCGGCATAATCGAAATTTCGACGATAAAGTCAACCTAAAAAAATCAATTTAATTCAATTTTTTCAAACCATCAGGCAAATGCCGACTTGTCGTCTGAAGCGAAGCGCAATATAAGCGAGCCTATGTCAACACGCAAGCCGCCAAAAGGCCAAAAATCAAATTTTTTTTCCGGAGCCCGAAAAACGGGACAAACCCGGTCTAAAAGTCCCCAAGGTGATGCCGATTTTTCCGCAAGGGATAACTGGCTTTACGGGGATCACGCCGTAATGGCCGCTCTTCAGAACCCAAAAAGAAAGATTAAGAGATTGGTTTTGTCAAAATCCAAGTCTCAGAATCTTGATGATGAAGCGCGGGATATTATTAATTCATTTGGATCTATAGAGATAGTTCCCCCAGATCAGCTTCACGCATTGCTGCCAGAGAATGCGATTCACCAAGGGATCGCTCTGCAAGCGAACCCTCTTCATGCCTATGACATTGAAGACATTCCAAAACTGACAGAGAATCAAAGCAGTACGTCAGTTGCGGTGCTCGACCAAGTGACCGACCCTCATAATGTCGGCGCCATCCTACGGTCTGCTGCAGCGTTTGGTATTTCTGCTGTCATTATCCCCGATCGGCACTCACCGCCTATCACGGGTGTTCTTGCCAAGTCTGCATCGGGCGCGGTCGAGACCGTCCCCCTCATCCGTGTGAATAATCTTGCACGGGCTCTAGACAAACTTGAAGAGTTTGGTTTCTGGAGAATTGGAATGGATGGATCTGCGGAACAGGAATTGGACGATGCCGTTAAAGGGGCAGCGAAGGTTGCCCTCATTCTCGGTTCAGAAGGAAAAGGCCTTAGACGTCTCACTGCAGAAAAATGCGACTTGATGGGTAAGCTTCCCATAAGTAGTCAAATCGAAAGCCTAAACGTCTCAAATGCCGCTGCAATTGCCTTCTATGAGATGGCTCGAAGGTTGGGGAAACAGTAGGGAAACTGCCAAATTTAAAAAAAGTTTCATTTTTTTGAATTTTTTACTTGCCGAATTTTATTCTGCTGTTAGTTTCCGCCCCAAGATGCCGCTATAGCTCAGTTGGTAGAGCAGTTGATTTGTAATCATCAGGTCCCGAGTTCGACTCTTGGTGGCGGCACCAGAATTCAAAGGGTTTCAACAGAAATGTTGGAACCCTTTATTCTTTAGGGGTGTTTCCAGGCCCTAAAAAGGGCCTCACCTGCCCCCTTATTACCCAAGCAAAGATTTCAACTCGTCGAACACCCAACGGGTGGCAGGACCTTTCAATTCTCCCTTGGGTGCCAACAAATCGATCCCCATATTCCAAGGCTTGTGATCAAAGCTCATCTGCATTTGAACAACATCCCCAGCAGTAATCCATTCATCTGCAAAATATGCAGGGACATAGGACCAACCCAGCCCTCTTGAGACCATGGACCTCACTGTGTGAATATCATTTGCATACCAAGCTTGGGTTGAGAACTTCAGAAAAGCTGTGACTTCCGCCTCATCCTGCCCTCGCGGTAATATCTGCCGATAAGGAATCAGATCACTCATTGAGATCTGCGTCATCTTTGCTAGCGGATGATCCGCAGAACAAACAGAGACAAAGCGAAGGTTACCGATAAAACACTGTTCAATCTCTTTATCGAAATCGTTCGTGATATACGCGATTCCCAAATCGGCGCGCCCTGACTTAATAAGCTGGCCAATATCGAAAGTCGCTGCCGAATACAGTTCCAGAATTGTTGTTGGGAATTTTTCGCTGAACGCACTGCTTATTTCCGTTAGACGCGGCAATGCCAATGAATTATCCAACGCAATTCTGACCAGCGCCTCTTCGCCCCTATGTATGGCGTGAGCGGCCGCATTAAGATCCTCGACCTGCCTGAGTATGGATCGTGCGAATTGGAGAACACGGGCCCCATCTACGGTCAACGTCGGCTTCCGTGTTGTCCGGCTGAACAACTCAACATCTAGATCCACTTCAAAAGATGCGATCCCTTGGCTAACAGCTGACTGAACTTTTCCCATTTTTCGCGCGCAGGCAGAGAAAGATCCTGCCTCTACAGTTTCAACTAACATTCGAAGGTGTTCTAAATTGTACAATGCGGCCTCCCGTTCGGTCCCAAGGCGCAACATATCACAATAATCGATAGTTATTGATTTCCTATCATCACTTTTATTGATTAAAAGACAACCAGCACCCATTACAGGAAATAAATATGTCTATTCTCGAACGCGTCGTTCACATGGTCCTTTTTGAACTCTTTGCCATCATCACCTTTATCCCAATAGCCATGTTTGCCACAGGACAGGGTGCGTCCACCTTAGCAGGCTTGGGTATTCTTCTCTCTGCCATAGCGATGACTTGGAATTTTACGTATAATTGGGGCTATGACGCGCTCTTGGGGGATGATCGTATGGCGCGGGGATTTCGCACACGCATCCTCCATGGCCTAGGATTCGAAGCAGGTATGGTTATTCTGTCATTCCCGGTGATGATGTACATTCTTCAGGAAAACTTCTTTACCATCCTCATGATGGATCTGGGAGCTGTCGTTTTCTTCCTCATATACGCCATTGGTTTCAACTGGTGCTATGATGTGATTCGATTCCGTATGGGTCCATCGACGACAAAGGCATCGAAAATCCCTGCTGAGTGATAAGACCGGATTTTTGGATTGAAAGCAGGCTCTTTGAAAATCTGCCGAAGAACCTGCTGATATTTCGAGCCTTTTATCCGTCGATGACTCGTTGGAGAAGTTCTTTATAATCACCAAATGATTTGGTTTTCACGCCAGCAACTTTCCCTTCGTCATCCCAAACACGGACCCTCGCCGCCTCTTTATAAAACGGCTGCTGTTCAAAGTGATCGACCTCTTCTGATGTCATGGCTCCTCCTTGCAGAGACAACGAATGAACTGAAGCCTCTGAAAGGGTATCGAAATAGGCCGGGTTAACAGCACAAAGATAGCGTTTAGCTGCCACATGAAGCGCAACACACTGGGTAACAATTTCAGGGAAAAATCCTTTTAGGACCCGCCCCCCAGCAGCATCGTGATAATTATCCTTGGTATCCTCGGGCGAGTAGACACCAAATTCACTCGTATAATGGCCAATATCGTGCAGCAATGCCGCAACGATTAGCTCATCGGACGCTCCGGCTTTTTCTGCAAGACGCGCACCTTGAAGCATATGTTCTGCCATAGTGATATCTTCACCCAGATAGCTTTCAGCGCCGCGACGTTCAAATATGTCCGCCAGAAAAGCAACGATGTTCGATTTATTCAATTCTGTATCCGCCATAATTACACCTCCCCTGCTCGGCCAGCTTCTAATATTGAGAGAGTAGAGAGTAGACCGTCTTTGTCTGCGTAGCATCCCTGCAACCACCTATTCCCACTGCCGGAAAAAGCCTTCCTCGCATGCATTACTCTCGTGTTATCGACAATAAACAACTCTCCTGGAGAAAGTTTAAAGCTAATTTGCATTGCGGGATCTTCTACTAATTCCCCAAACAGCCGGTATGCAGCATAGAAATCTTCCATATGCTCGAACGGGACTGTTTGTATGGGCGCGCTTGAACGATTGTTAAAACTGACTGATTTCATCTCACCCTCAGGTGTGAGTTCGATTGTCGGCCGCGTGGCTCGCAAACACACATCTTCAGCACCGGCATATTCAAAATTAAAGCTGTATTTCGCAAGAAGATCAAAAGCCTCTGGTGCCTTTTCTTTAATGGTCTCTGCCACTTTGAAACCATCGACAACAATTGATTCTCCCCCCTCTACCGTATTTTCAAGGCAGGAAAGTAGTTGAAGCGTTGGGACTGGCTCTCTGTAGGGGTTATCCGTATGAGCCTGCAAACCCAAGTTCGTGTATGCCAAGTTCTGTGGATTTACCTCAGATCGAACCTCGAACCAGCGCCCATAATTAGTTTCTCGGACGTAGCCAAATTTTTCGGCGACCTCACACAAGGCACCAGATTGGTCTGAGATCCCAGTTAAGACCGCAAACCCATATTTACGAACAGCATCGAGCCAGTTCATTAACGAGACATCTGAACAAGAAACATCTTGCCAAGTCGCTGTCGGCATTTGATTTTGAAAATTCGCATCCCACGTCTCAACAGCCTTAGAGACAAATCCTGCAGTGGTTGAGGGTCCGACATCATAGGCGTTTTCTAACAACCACTCACTTGGAAAGGAAACCTCTTTCATCTCTGGGCCCATGGTCACTATTAATTCGTCGGTGTCCGATATGCTAACTGCAGTAATGCAGATATCTTTCGGAATATCCTGAACCGTAATAAGCCGCTGCCCATTTACAGAACTTCTTGTTTCACTATCCAACGCATTATCTCGCAGCCAAATGGCGTGGAATCGCGCGACCTGCCCTGTATCCCAAACGAGCTTAACCGCCTTGCCGTCATCTAGAGCGACAGCATTCAATATTTTCATCACTTGAACCTTTATTCACGAAATATATTGAAAGGAACTATACAATAAGCATTGGCCTCTATAAAATTATCATTTTTTAGACTTTGGTATAACTTTACTTATGTCAAACCATTCCCAAAAACTATCTTACCTACCTTGGCTCCGGACTTTTGAAGCCGCTGCGCGGAGAGCAAACTTCACAGAGGCCGCAAAAGAACTAGGTCTTTCTCAAGCTGCGGTTAGTCAGCAAATTAAACTTCTCGAGCATGAACTGGGCGAAAAACTATTTGAACGAAAACAAAGAGGAGTGACAATCACAGCAGCAGGTGCCGCGTTTCTTCCCCATGTACAATCCGCTTTTGGAACGCTGTCTCGAAGCACAGGTGAACTCTTTGGCTCAACGGCTCATCAAACCCTAACTATTCAGAGCCCCGCGTCTTTTGCCTCTCTTTGGCTAGCCCCCCGACTTAGCAATCTCTCAGAAGCTTTGCCAAATCTTAATTTGGACGTAAGAACCGTTCACCTACCCGCAGATTACAGTCAGGACCCGGCTAACTTGCAAATCCATTTCGGTAACGGACAATTCTCCGGACGAAAAGCACATCGCCTTAGTCAAGAATATCTAGTTCCTGTCGTTTCCGCTGCGGCATATGGGAAATACTCCTCAGCAACAATTTGGGAACAGCTGCCTCTGCTGAGTGTTGTCGGCGGTAGAGAAATGTGGACACAATGGTTTGAAAAAGCTGGCGCCCAGATCCCTACTGGTCAAATCCACCGTTTTGACACTTTTATGGTAGCCCTGGCAGCCGCAGAAGCTGGGGCAGGTATTTTATTGGGATCACGCCCTCTTATTGATCCTCACCTTTTACGAAAAACTCTTATTCCGATTTCCAACGTCCAATATGCTAGTGAAAGCGGCCATTTCATAACATACGAAGATGAGCTTCAGTTGAGTTACGCTGAACACTCCTTTTTGGGGTGGTTAAAAACCCAATCATTAGGCGTTAAAACTTCATAACATTCTTGCCTACACATTATACCTTTCTTATGATTCATATTGTAAATTTGACCTAATGAATTAATCTGATGCCTGATACGATAAAGTTTTATGTAAAGGCGGTATGAAATCATGACAAAGATTAAGAAAAGCACGGTGATTGCGACTACATTACTAAGTCTGTTTCTTTACGCCTCTACTACTCTCGCACTAGAGGTTGCAAAGGGAGATATCATACTGGAAGTCTCGGGTAATATCGGTGTTACCAATACTCAACAGGGGACAGCTGTATTTGATCGCAAAATTCTGTCTTCACTTCCCGTAACAGAACTCCAAACTGAAACCCCTTGGACAAACGGCATGCTTCACTTTGAAGGTGTCTTGCTCCGAGATTTGATGGAGCATTTAAAAGCCACAGGAAATACCGTTCAAGCCACAGCGATTAATGACTATAACATCGACATTCCAGTCGAAGATTTTCAAGAGCATGACGTCATCATCGCCTATAAAATGAACGGAAAGATTATGAACATTCGGGACAAAGGCCCTCTCTGGATCATTTATCCTTGGTCGGACACACCCAGTTTAAGATCTGAGCTCTACCATTCACGGTCAATTTGGCAGTTGGTCAAAATTTCAATTAAGTAACGAAGGCTGGTCAATTAGCGCATGTTCCGCCCCATAAAATATCTTTATGTCGTTTTACTGATAGCCACTCTTTCCATGGCAGCATCTGCATTTTGGCTTATTAGCGGAATTGCCCAAGAATCTAAAAAATTAGACAGTATCGCCAGAGACACTCTAATCGGCTTGAGCTCTCAAACGAACTACGAGCTCCATCAGTTTATTTATGCTCTAGATCAGTTCACCCCAAACAATACATCTATCAACAAACAACAACTCATCATCCGCTATGACATCTTGTGGAGCAGGTTGAAAACAAATTCATCCGGTCGGATCGGCGCAGCATTTAAAGAGTTGGAAGGCGTCTCCACGTTTTTGGAGCAGTTTAATACCGTATTGCTCACGAC
>JBALWO010000012.1:6975-38681 GCA_036960775.1 Pseudomonas marincola
ATCATTCATGGAAACGCTGAATTACTCGAAACAATCGTAGCCGAAGATCAAGTTCGGCTCATCACCCCAATTATCAAAGCAAGCGTCCGTGGCAGTGACCTCACCCAACGGTTACTTGCATTTTCTCGCAAACAACCTCTTAACCCAGAATCTTTCGACATGCACCGACTGGTAGAAAGCATCTCGGAGCTTCTTGATCGATCCCTTGGAGAAACAATTACTGTAAAAATAAATGGCGATCCGGATCTATGGCTGGCGTTAGCAGACTCTGCACAAGTCGAAAATGCCATCCTAAACCTTGCGGTAAACGCCCGCCACGCCATGCCAAACGGGGGCCAACTTAGCATTGATATGACCAATTTCACTTTGGATGCCTCTGACACTGAAATTCTATCCGACGCCCTTCCAGGTGAATATGTTTTACTATGTGTCTCTGATACGGGAACAGGCATGTCCAAAGAAATTATGGAACATGCGTTTGAGCCATTTTTCACCACCAAGGATGTTGGAAAAGGCTCAGGACTTGGGCTCTCCATGGTTTATGGTTTCGTCAAACAGTCCGGCGGTTATATCAATTTATATAGCGAACAGGGACTGGGGACATCAATCAAAATCTATCTTCCCCGCTGCGTTGAGAGCCAACTGAAAAAATCATCGCATACCTTTAATGCCGAAGTTCCCAAAGGCAATGGAGAGACAATCCTAATTTTGGAGGATGATAAAGAAGTTCTGATACTTGCTGCCAAAATCCTGCAATCCCTTAACTACGAAGTTATTCCAACCAATGATACGGAGACTGCCTTGCAAGTTCTTCTGTCTAATCAGAAGGTTGACCTAATCTTGTCAGATGTCGTGTTACCCGGCGGTTTAAGCGGACCTGAGTTTTTCAAAGAGAATAGCGACATCATTCAAATCAATAAGATCGTTTATATGTCCGGATATCCAGCTGAGGCTGCGGGGGGCACTCAAAAGTCAAATAATTGGGATCCCAACGACGTTCTACTCACAAAACCTTTTCAACGGCGCGAGCTGGCAACCCAGCTTCAAATCAAACTGATTGAGAACTCAGCGCGACTTTAAACACAGCCTCATACTTTACCTCTTGACCTTCCTGTTACTGGAGGCTTTATCTATACCCTAGATCAGAGAGAGGAATTATTCAGCATGTCCGACCAAGCCAATAGCGACAAACACTCAACGCCCGATGAGAAAGCGACCGCATCTGTCATAGATCCAGTTTGCGGAATGACGGTAACACTTGGAAAAGGAAAGCCTAACGTCCTGATTGAAGGCACTGAATATCATTTCTGCTCCCAGGGATGCTGCGACAAGTTTTCACTCGACCCCGAATTTTATCTTACTGGGTCTCATAAGAAAAAAGCTAAAGCTGCCCCAAAAAATACGACTTATACTTGCCCCATGCATCCAGAGATCATTGAAGATCATCTAATTGATTGCCCCCTATGTGGTATGGCGCTGGAACCGATGGGTATTCCCGACGATAAACCAAACCCAGAATTAATTGATTTCACTAGACGATTTTGGATTTCTGCATTTCTGACACTTCCGTTGATATTCATTGCCATGGCCCCAATGTTAGGAGTCCCTGTCCGCGAGATATTAACGGAACCGATCGCCAGCTGGGCTGAACTTATGTTGGCCACACCCGTTGTTCTTTGGGCCGGGTGGCCATTTTTCAAACGCGGTTGGGGGTCCATTCAAAATCGTAGTCCGAACATGTGGACACTTATTGCCATAGGTGTTGGCACAGCGTTTATTTATAGCGTCGTGGTTGTCGCTGCACCGGGTATTTTCCCAGCTAATTTCCAAATGGAAAATGGCGCTATCCCGATTTATTTCGAATCTGCTGCTGTTATTATCGTCCTTGTATTTCTTGGACAAATACTTGAATTAAAAGCCCGCGAGCGTACTGGCGAAGCAATTAAATCATTAATGCAACTTGCCCCCTCAACCGCCCGGCGGATCAATGCGAACGGATCCGAGAGAGATGTTCCCATCGAAAACATTCTCCAAGGGGACAAAGTCCGCATTCGCCCCGGCGAACGCATTCCCGTTGACGGAGTTGTTTTAGAAGGTGCGTCAGCAATTGATGAAAGCATGCTGTCTGGTGAACCCATCCCGGTGGACAAACAAACCAACGACCCTGTGACCGGCGGGACACTTAATAAATCAGGAACATTGGTAATAGAGGCCCAGAAAGTTGGGTCGGATACATTACTCTCTCAAATTGTCGAGATGGTTGCAACGGCCCAGCGCACTCGCGCTCCCATACAAGGCCTTGCAGATAAGGTCGCCGGCTATTTCGTTCCTGCCGTCGTTTTATCAGCTATCACGGCCTTTATTGTTTGGGCACTTATTGGCCCTGATCCTAAAATGGTATTTGCTTTGCTATCCGCAGTTTCAGTACTGATTATTGCCTGCCCATGTGCTCTCGGCCTTGCGACACCGATGTCCATTATGACTGCGACAGGACGCGGGGCTCACGCTGGCGTTCTCATTCAAGATGCCGAAGCGCTCGAACAATTCTCGCAGGCGACGGTTATCATTATGGATAAAACCGGCACGCTCACGTCAGGGAAACCGAGCGTTAATACGATTAATTCTGTTGGCTCAGCCTCTCGCTCTGAAATATTGGCCATTGCTGCCGGCCTTGAAAATGGCTCAGAGCACCCACTTGCCGAGGCTATTCTGAAGATAGCTAAAGATGAAAATGTTCCCTTTGCCAAAGTTGAAGATTTTGAAAATATCGTCGGCCTTGGCGTGCAAGCAACGCATGAGAAAAAGCATGTCCTTATTGGCAACTCCGCTTTCATGACAAAAAATGACGTTGACTTAAACGTCGTTGCTGAATTTTCAAAAACAGCTGAAGCGAAAGGAGAGACAATCCTTTATTTGGCACAAGACACCAAGCTGCTTGCCAGCATTAGCATTTCAGATACCATCAAACCGCAATCCAAGTCTGTTATTGCCAAATTGCAGGCAAAGAACATTCAAATCGTTATGGCAACAGGTGACAATGAAGGCGCAGCCCGCCACGTGGCAAACGAGCTTGGAATAGATGAAGTAAATGCGAATGTGATGCCCCAGGATAAAAAGAGACTGGTTGAAGACTGGCAAAGTCGCGGACACATTGTTGCCATGGCGGGCGACGGCGTAAACGATGCCCCCGCACTTGCGCAAGCTAATATCGGCATTGCCATGGGCACAGGGTCTGACGTTAGCCTGCAAAGCGCTGGAATTACGCTGCTGAAAGGCGATATCTCCGCCATCATGCGGGCCTATAAGCTTTCTGCTTTAACTATTCAGAATATTAAACAGAACTTGGCGTTTGCCTTTGGGTATAACCTGATCTGTGTGCCTATTGCCGCAGGCGTACTCTACCCGTTTACGGAAACCCTACTCTCTCCCATGATAGCGGCAGCAGCCATGAGTTTGTCTTCCGTGTCGGTTATATTCAACGCGCTGCGACTGCGCCGCGTTTCCCTAGATGATGGGAGCACGTAATGAACATTGGAACAGCGTCGGAACTCTCGGGTCTCCCCGTAAAAACAATTCGCTATTACGAAGACATTAAACTTGTCAAACCAGCACGTGCGCAAAATGGATATCGCACATACTCAAATGAAGACGTGCTGTATTTAAACTTTCTAAGCCGGGCTCGAAAACTCGGATTCTCAGTGGAAGAATGCAGACTACTCCTCTCTCTTTACAACGATTCTGAACGATCTAGCAGTGAGGTGAAAGCGCTCGCGTTGCAAAAGGTAGACGCCATCGAAACCAAAATTGCAGAATTAACGTCAATGAAGAATATGCTCAGTAAGCTTGCAAAAAGTTGCCATGGCGATGACCGACCAGATTGCCCAATTTTAGAAGAGATTGCCCGAGGTCCGTTGAAATAGAGCGTGATCACTTGCCGAGTTTGAGAATTTAGGTTACATGCGACTGTAACGATATTGTCGATGTCCCCTTTTCACGAAAATCAAATTCATGCCCAAACTTTCCCAACATCTTTACGGTACTTTAATCACAGCCCTTGGCGTTTTAATTCTCACGCCTGATGGATTGTTGGTCCGCCTTATAAGTGCCGATGCCTGGACACTGTTATTTTGGCGCGGATTATTTTTCGGATTGGCTATATTGGGGTTTTATTTCTTACGCTACGGAACCGGAGCTATTTATAGGTTCAGAAGAATTGGCGTGCTCGGCATACAAGCGACGTTGCTTTTCACTTTGAGTTCTGTATTTTTTGTTCAGGCGCTGCACCACACCAGTGTCGCCAATACTTTGGTTTTGATTGCGACAGCTCCTTTTTTCTCAGTTATCCTCTCCCGAGTTTTCCTAAAAGAAAAGATCAGATTATCAACTCTCATTGCCATCTTGATTAGTTGCGGCGGGATAGCGTTTATATTTAAGGGTAGTCTTTCCAGTGACCATTTAACTGGCGATTTATACGCATTAGTGTCTGCCCTTAGCATTGCCAGTCAGATTACCACTGTTCGACGCTCAAAATCGATTGATATGGTACCGACACTGGGTTTTAGCGGTATTCTACTCGCAATTATTGCCTTGTTCTTCGCAGACACGTTAAGCGTCAGTTCCACCGATATGGGGCTGCTTATCTTATTGGGCTTTGTGGTTATCCCCATTGCATTTGGATTGATCACCATTGGGCCGCGTTACATCCCAGCCGCCGAAGTCAGTTTGCTAATGTTGCTAGAAACTTTCCTCGGCCCTCTATGGGTGTGGATCGCCCTAGGCGAAGAGCCATCGAGAGAGACATTAATCGGCGGAAGTCTTGTACTGGTTACGCTCGCAATCCACACCATTTACAATGCGAAAACACAACGTAAACCGGCGCCGGCTGCGAGTTAAAATTAAATTATATCTGATCTATAGAAGATGTGACGACCAATTTCGCCCACTCTGTCCAGCGATAAGCGCCAGCGCGGCGATACATAGGAAGCATGATAATGAGTGGCTTTTTTAGCCACTCCGCTTCTCTCTCCGGCCATAACCAAGGCAACGATTTTGAGAGATTTCTCCCATGAGCCAATGTCATTGGGGCGATCTGGTTTACCGTCACATGCAAATGAGAACTGGCATCTGTTAGACATATGCTGATTTTGGAAAACCACACCACAAACAGTATTTGGATATCTTTTAGTCGCAACGCGGTTCAGGATAACCTCTGCAATGGCGACCTGACCAATTAACGGCTCTCCGCGGGCTTCAAAGTAGACGGCTTGCGCAAGGCAAAGTTCTTGTCTTGAAAAGACCCGCTCAAATAAGTCTACGCCAGCAATAGTCGCCTCAGTTGGGCCCGACATAGGCATATCCAGATTTTTCAGCTCTTTCATGCCGCGCCGTGACGCCCGGCCTAAGGATGCCACCTTAGTTTCAAGTTCTTGGGGAGTTGAGATGTTATATTTTGATTTCAAGTAGGTAGACCGCAGCTCATCGTCGCTTGTTCCAATATTGAACAAAAGAGAAAAACTAATTGCCATCGACATAATAATTGCCGCCGCCCCTATCCAGAGCCCGGATCGATAGCCCATGGAAAATGGCCAAAGTTGCTTAATCATACAAAACACTCACTTTTTTATCAGACCCTTGCGGAATGACGACATTCTGGCCATCAAACACGGGTCATTAAAAATTCACCCTGTTATATCAAACATCCTCAATTACTTTCATCACCCATATATGGGGTGAAAGTCCTGTTTTTCGACCATTTTGTTAACCATTACATTCGACTTCATCAAACTGCATTAGTCCCATGGGCGTTTGTTTTATCCAAACCAGAAAACCACTAAGGCCGATTTAACCCTTTAATTACAATGTTTTAATAAAAATATTGAACGGAATTCTTCTTATATCTAGGTGTGATATTTTACAAATATAGTAAAAGTCCAAAAATCCTATTCGTTAACAAATCGGGCATATAAGCGTCAGTTTTGAAGAATCGGATGAATGAGCGTCATTCTGAATTCAAGATATGGAGCAGGCATTTCTCAAATCAACATGCCCTTCTCAAACACAGCCCTTCCGGCACCGTATTTCTCCTGAATTATCCACTTCAAAATTGGATTTGGAGGTCTATCGCATTATTTTAATATGCAGTTATAGTCATATTTATTTTGGATACCCATAAAAAAAAGGGGTTTATGGCCCTATAGGTCACAAATAATCGTCTTTTTTCGCTTAAATGAATTGTTTTACTTGCATCAATGCAGCTTTTTGTTATATCAGATATCTTGAATTTGTTTCACTTTTATATGTAATGGTCGAGTATATGGATATCACAGCACTTCAAGGCAAGTCTCTAGAGGCAAGTCGCTTTTTAAAAGCTATGTCAAACAAACACCGGTTGCTAATTCTTTGCAATTTGGTTGATGCGGAACGTTCTGTCGGTGAACTTGAAAAAATTGTTGGCCTTAGCCAATCGGCTTTATCACAGCACCTTGCTCGCCTTCGCAAAGAAGAAATAGTTAAAACACGGCGTGAAGCCCAAACTATATATTACTCCTTGGACGACGAAAGCGTTATCGACGTTCTGGAAGTTCTATATGATATCTTCCTTGGTGAAGAAGGAAGCTTGGCAGAAGTAGCTTAATGCTACTTTGCTAATGCAAACTGTGTCCCGAAGCCCAAAAGGCTCTCGGGACGTTTGCCCCCGTTGTGTGGGCTCAATTGATAGAGATGACCTGCTTCCCTGTAGCTATTCGATCTTCCATTGATTTGAGCGCGGCCACAACCTCCCCAGCATTCCACACGGCTCCGATATGAGGCCGCAAATCGTTCTTTTCTGCCAACTGAAGAAGCTCGTCGTACGCCCGCTGTCCAGCTTCAGGGTTTCGCCGCCCATATTCTCCAGCACGCACACCAATCAACTCTCCTGATTTTTGCGCCAAAACCTTCAAATCAATATTTCCAAAATCTCCGCCGGCAAATCCGACCGTTAGTAGCCGTCCCATCCAACTCAGGCAGTGCACACTTTCGTTTAGAACCCAGCCACCGACAGGGTCCATAATCAAATCTACGCCCTGCCCCTTGGTTATGTCTATCACAGCGTCACTAAAAGTCTGCTCGCTATAATCAATAACAAAGTCAGCGCCTGATTGCTTGGCAATTGCTCTCTTATCTTCGCTACTGGCTGTCGCTATCACTTTTGCTCCAAGGGCTTTTCCGACACTCACGCAAGCCTGCCCAACCCCACCGCCAGCGCCGTGAACAAGTAGCCATTCGCCCGCACATAACCTGCCCCGCTTGGCAAGTGCCACATACGCTGTCTGGAATGTCACCCCAAATGCTGCGGCGTCTGTAAAACCAAGATGCCCAGGCATCAAAGATACATCCGTATTTTGGGCAATTTTCAAACGCGCACAAGCTCCCGTTTTGCCTCGAAATATAACCTTATCACCCGGACTTACATGGTTTGCGTCACACCCCGCCTCCAAGACAACCCCTGCCCCCTCCATTCCCACAACAAACGGAAGTTCGGGGCGAAACTGGTACCCCCCATAGGTCATCAACAAATCTGGAAAATTAAGAGCCGCCGCTTTCACTTCTATGAGAAGTTCGTTGTCCTTTAACTCTGCCAGCGGTGCCTCCGCATGTATAACGCGATCTGGGCCATCAAGCGACTGACAGATACTTGATAAATTACGGATATTTGGCTTGACCATATTGTGTATCTCTCAGGCTCCCAGGCATCGAATTTTGATAATTCAACTTTTTCTACAATGTTGTGACTGGAATATGCGCTGTAAAAAGTATACTTGTGAAGCAGTTCTTTTAAAGCGCAATAAACACAGGCAGATTAATGGCAATTTCAGAGATTTCATATCTTGCAGCAGCAGGCGGCGGCATTGCTAGTTTCTTAAGCCCGTGCGTTTTGCCTCTCGTTCCAGCGTATATTTGCCTTGTCGCCGGCACCAGCCTAGAACAGCTCGAGCTTGAGGCTAGCCAAAAAAAGGCCGGAGCACTGAACGTTAAAGTCATTCTCATGGCGCTGATTTTCGTTTTAGGCTTTTCCACAGTTTTCATTCTGTTGGGAGCCGGTGCCTCATTCATAAACCGCCTTCTTATTCAGCACCTCGATATCCTATCAAAAATCGCAGGTATTGTGATCGTTGTTTTTGGCGTTCACATGACAGGAATTATTCGAATTCCTCTTTTGTACCGGGAAGCTCGTTTCAATGATATCGATAAGCCCCAAAATTGGCTTGGCGCATATGTAATTGGATTGGCTTTTGGGTTTGGTTGGACACCTTGTATTGGGCCAATTCTTGGGACAATTCTCGCACTAGCAGCAAGTGATAGTTCGCTTGCGCATGGGGTCGGCCTCTTAAGTGTATATGCCTTGGGCCTTGGAATACCGTTTATGATTGCGGCCTTTGCCATCAATCCATTTTTGCGATTTATGCGGCATTTCCGTAAATATTTCAAAGCGATGGAAATTGGGACAGGTGCTATTATAATAGCGACAGGATTACTGATTTTTACAGGCCAGTTTCAAGTTCTTGCTTATTGGTTTTTGGAATTGATTCCCGGCCTCGCCAATTTGGGATAACTAATCATTGAGCCTTTATCCGAGCTGCCTCTTGATCCACTTTTGAAATAAGCTGATCTGATATTGTGCTATTTAAATTTGTCTGATTAGACATTTGAATGTTTTGCTCTGATCTATGTGGTCCTGACACATAAGATATAAAAAACATCGCCCCAATCAAAAATACGACAATAAGCCACGTTGAAGTTATTTGTTCTCTCATTAGATTACCCACAAATTTCTGTTAGCCCTGTTTGGCAGCTATAAACCTGCCTTTGCATGAGGCTCATTTAGTGTCGAATTTCTGGGTTTCAATCCGTGTTCAACGAACTGTGACCAAGTTATTTTCATATGTAGATTGAATGTAATCACTGTCACAAATACAATCGAAACAATGACATGTGACGGAGAAATGAATGTGTGCCCGGTTTAGCCTCTCAAGCCCCATCGAAGCTTTGCGGAATTTATTCCAGCTTTCAGATAGCCCCAATTTACGGGCCTCCTACAATATCGCGCCGACAGACACTGTATTTGCCCTCCGTTTGGCGCCAAATACAAACGAAAAAATGCAACATTTCATGCCCCAATGGGGATTAATCCCGTCGTGGTCCAAGGACGGCTCAAATTCAGGCTCACTGATAAATGCTCGTTCAGAAACGGTATCAACGAAGCCCTCATTTCGCAGCGCGTTTAAAAGTCGGCGTTGCCTCATACCAGCTAACGGGTTCTTTGAATGGATGAAAACAAAAGATGGCAGCAAGCAACCCTATTTTATTCAGGGGAACAGCCAACCGATTTTCGCCTTTGCCGGCCTTTGGGAGACATGGACTAACCATGAAGGAGAGGAGATCGAGAGCTGCACCATCCTAACCCAGGCAGCTGAGGAGACATTTTCCCATATCCACAATCGTACCCCTGTTACTGTGAACCCTGATTTTCATAAGAGCTGGCTCACTGGAACTGACATAACAAGCCTGCCGCCACTAGCTCAGCAAGCGACATTTAGCTATTATCCGGTTCATAAACGGGTCGGCAAAGTTCGGGAAAACGATGCCGACCTGATTAAGCAGATCGAAATTTCAAACATGCCTGTACAAGGCAGTCTTTTTTAGTGTGCCTTTAGCGCAATGGTGCTTGGAATAAGACCACCGGCTTCAGACGGATCTCGGCTAATACGCACCACCGAGCATTTAAGTTTTTCAAACGCTTTATGCTCTATCTGACGAACACGCTCTTTCGTAATCCCCAATCGATTGCCCAAGGCTTCAAGTGTTACCTTATCTTCATTGAGCCGGCGTTCCCGGATTATGAGTTGCTCACGGTCAGAGAGTTCTCCCATAGCAGAGCGCAACCAGCGCCCCCTTATTTCACCATCGCAAACTCGAATGGTGACTTCTTCGGGATTGGGTTGGTTGTCGGGGAGGAAATCTCCAATACTGTCATCCCCTTCCTCGCTTATGGGAGCGCTTAGGGATTGATCACGGCTTGCTAGTCGATTGGACATATTCTCAACGTCCTTCAACTTAACTCGCAGTTTTTCAGCAATGGTCATTAAAGTCGCAGAGGAGACTTTCCCCTCTTCTGGATTTTGTATTTTTGCGCGCAACCAACGAAGATTAAAAAACAGGGATTTTTGCGCGGCACTTGTGCCTGATCGGACGATTGACCAGTTTCGAAGTATATAGTCTTGCATCGCTGATTTAATCCACCAGCTTGCATATGTAGAAAATCTGATTTCTCTTTCTGGCTCAAACCTGAAGGCGGCTTGCATTAATCCAACATTCCCTTCTTGAACTAAATCTCCAAGCGGTAAACCGTAATTACCAAACTTGGATGCCATTGAAACCACAAGGCGTACATAAGCTGTTACCAGCTCGTGCAACGCATCTTCGTCCCCATCTTCTCGCCACAACCTGGCGATCTCGAACTCTCTTTCCCGTGAGAGCATAGGGGCCGACATTACTGAAGAAATGAAGGCTCTGTTTCTTTTAAGAGTACTAATAGCGTCACGTGTGGGCATTATTTTCCACCCTTTCAACAAGTGAAATAGTTAGTTTCCCTGATCACTGACTTTATTTAGTTTTTTATGAAGTATTACCGGAATTCAAAGACAATTCAAGTAGATTATAGAAATTCTAATATAATTTTGTTCGTATATGAAGAAAATTGGATGTAATTCACCTAAAAGTGAATATGGATTCAGCTGGAAACCTGCTCGTTTTCCCTAAACCCCAAGTAAAGAAGCATCGCGACAATCAAAAGCAGTGCAATAGTAATGAATGAAATCTGATATCCTGCTTGCGGTGAATACATCAATCCCCACCCAAACAGAGATTGCATAAAGCCCACGCCCAAAATACTAGTAAGGTTTAAGGTGGAGTTTGCGCGTCCCACAAGATAGTCCGGGAACGAGGCCCGGCACTGCGCCGCGAGGACAACATAATGTTGTTGTAAAAAAGCGACCAGAACAAACAGAACACAAATGGCCCATACGGGAAGGTCTTTATAGAAACCCAAGATGGCAAATGCGACCACTTCGGCGAACACCGCCGTCAGGACTATTTTTTTTCGGCTTTTAAAAATCCGATCTAACGGGCCAAAGAACAAAGCGCCCGCGGGTATTGCTATCACCATTAAGAACAAAATTTGACCGCGCTCAATCCCATTTAAGCCGTATTCAGTTTCAAGGAATGGGCCGCCCCACATCCCAAGAATTGTTGTGGATGGCCCAAAGGCAACCGCCCCCATTGCCAAGAAAAAGAAAAACCTAGGATATAGAAGAACCGCGCTGTAACCCTTAATGCTCTGCATCATGGTGGTCGGTTGGTTCTTACTTTGACGGTATCCAGGAGGTGTGTCCTGGATAATCAGTATCCCGATTAAAATAGCCACCAAAGTAACTGCCGAAATAATTAAATATGCAGGACGCCAGCCAAATTCTGCAATAAAGTAAGCCAATGGGTATGACGCAAGGATACTGCCGATACTGGAGGCCGCCATCAACCAAGATACAATCGTTGCGAAGCGGTCAGCGGGAAACCATTTGGAAAACAAAACATATGAAGACATCATGGTGACTGAGAAACCACCGCCCAGCAACATTCTCGCAATCACCACTTCTTCATATGTGGTTGCATAGGCGAGTAAAAGGCAGGCACCGACTGCAAAACCCACATAAATGGGAACAATGCGGCGAGGGCCGAAACGATCAAGCAACAGACCGTTAGGAACTTGTAAAACAGCTGACGTGAAGAAGAGAACCGCCGCAATTAGTCCCAAACTGTCAACAGCGAAACCCAATTCCGCGGCTATTGGCGGTATGGTCACTGCACCGGACAACCGATGGAATTGTCCAAGGCCAAACAAAACCGCACAGACCGCAAAGATCGAATATGCGCGTCGCTGGCTTAAGCCGCTGGAGGGGGTTTCAGACATTCAAATGTTTCTTTCTTTTTCTTGCACGATCCGCTCATTTTGACTTTTTGTCAAATTACTTGATCATTTGATCGTGTCGGCATATTTTCTAATCAATCAATGAAGATTGCGACCCCTCGCAACAGAACAAAAATAGAACCGAGAAAAGTCATGAAATTCCAAGGTACCGAACAGTATGTTGCCACTGAAGATTTGATGATTGCCGTGAATGCGGCAATTACATTGCAACGCCCCCTTTTAATTAAGGGTGAGCCCGGAACAGGTAAAACTGTTTTGGCTCAGGAAGTTGCTAAATCGCTGGGCAAAAAATTTATTGAGTGGAACATTAAATCCACGACAAAAGCGCAACAAGGCTTGTACGAATATGACGCTGTGTCCCGCCTTCGGGATTCTCAGCTTGGTGAAGATAAAGTTCACGACATTGGCAACTATATTCGCCCAGGTAAATTGTGGGAAGGCTTCACACAAGACGAGAGCCCAGTCTTACTAATCGACGAAATTGATAAAGCTGATATCGAATTTCCAAATGATTTGCTGCAAGAACTCGATCGTATGGAATTCTTCGTTTACGAAACGCAAGAAACCATTAAGGCCAAGCATCGCCCATTGGTTATTATTACATCCAACAATGAAAAAGAATTACCTGACGCCTTCTTGCGCCGTTGTTTCTTTCACTACATTACGTTCCCAGATCAAGAAACAATGCAAAAAATTGTCGATGTTCATCATCCAAATGCAAAACAAGAACTCGTTCGTGATGCAATCAACGTATTCTTTGGCGTTCGCGACACACCTGGCTTGAAAAAGAAACCATCTACAAGCGAGTTGCTAGATTGGCTCAAACTTCTGATGAACGAAGATTTGCCAGAGGAAGTCTTGAAATCCAAAGATCCGTCTAAGCTGATCCCACCATTACATGGCGCCCTGCTGAAGAACGAACAAGACGTCCATTTGTTCGAGAAATTGGCGTTTTTATCTCGACGTGAGCAACGCTAACTGAGGTAATTCAACATGTTTGCGAAGTTCTTTTTCACACTAAAAGACGCGAAACTGCCAGTCACCATACGGGAATATCTAACTTTGATTGAGGCCATGAAGGCCGGCGTCATTGGATATTCTGTAAATGATTTTTATTACCTCGCCCGCACGACGTTGGTGAAGGATGAAAAAAATCTGGATAAATTTGATCAGGTCTTCGGTTATTGTTTTAACGGCATTGAGTTTATTGCTGACGACGAGAACGTTGAAATTCCCGACGAATGGCTAAAAAAGCTCGCTGAACTTTCTCTAACCGATGAAGAGAAAGCGGAAATTGAAGCGCTCGGCGGCTGGGAAAAGCTCATGGAGACGCTGCAAGAGCGCCTGAAAGAGCAAGAAAAACGCCATCAAGGGGGCAACAAATGGATCGGCACTGCAGGTCGGTCCCCCTTCGGTGCTTACGGATATAATCCAGAAGGTGTCCGCATCGGCCAAAAGGAAAGTCGCCATCGCAAAGCTGTAAAGGTTTGGGATAAACGCGAATATAAAAACCTTGATGATGATGTAGAACTTGGTACCCGGAATATTAAGGTTGCCATGAAACGCCTGCGTCAGTTTGCCCGTCAGGGCGCCGCTGACGAGCTAGATTTGGACGATACCATCAGATCAACAGCCCGCAATGCCGGTTTCCTTGATCTGAAGATGCGGCCAGAACGGCACAACACGGTTAAGGTGCTTATCTTGTTTGATATCGGTGGTTCAATGGACGACCATATCCGGGCCTGCGAGGAATTATTTTCAGCAGCACGAACAGAATTCAAACATCTAGAATTCTATTATTTCCATAATTTCTTGTATGAAAAATTGTGGAAAGATAATCGCCGCAGACATGCTGATTTCAAATCAACATGGGATGTACTTCATACTTATGCTGCTGACTATAAACTCATTTTTGTAGGGGACGCGACAATGTCACCCTATGAGATTGCGTATGCCGGTGGCAGTGTTGAGCATTGGAATGAAGAGCCTGGCCAAGCGTGGATGGAGCGCGTTCTTGATATTTATAACAAGGCGGTCTGGTTGAACCCAGTTCCTGAAAAATATTGGGACTACACACCATCAGTTCAAATGGTAAAACAATTGATGACTGATCGTATGTATCCGTTGACCATTGGTGGTTTGGAAGATGCTATGAAAGAATTGAGCCGCTAGTCGGCTCAATCAATTTCATCAACGAATTTCACGGCTGCGGTTAGTCGGGTCATGCGCGTAAGCACGAGCTTCTGGAGCATAACACTCAAGAACAGATAATAAACCGGAATGTAAACGATGCCGTTTTCACTTGTTTTCAGCATGTACACGAACCCGACTGATCCAATCGCCAACAAATACCAGAACCGGCCGCAGGCACCGGCACGGGTTGCATATTTTTCAAATTTAGCGCCGTGAATTTCGTATTTGTACCAAAGGTCAAACGCCGCCGAGATACCAAAAATGGGCAAGGCAATGAACAAAACTGCTCCCGCTACAGCATACGATCCTTGCCCACTTTGAATGAGATCAACCAACGCGGTGAATATTGTAAGGGACCCACTCAGCCCTAAAAAATCGTCTGAAATACCGATAGGTGTGGAAATTGCAGCTCCAAGAAGAGCCGCAGAAAACACTGTCATTAAACCCAGATAGCGGTCAATTCCTGTTGCATACTTTGAAATCGTTTGCCTGCTCGCTCGGCCAATAACAATACGGTCAAAAAATTCATGCATTCCAAAGTTCCCCTTAATTTGGCTTATTTATACAGAAACATTGTTTAACTGACAGCCAAAAAGAAAGGCCACACAAATTAAGTGAGGCCTTTCTAATTTCAATTCATCAATTTCCAACTGTCTTAAGGAGCAATGATTTCTGCTCCTTCATCGTCTTCAGGTTCAGCGTTCTTCTTTTCACTGGGGTCCTGACTTTCCACATCTCCGCCAAACTCGGGGCCTGGCAAAGGATCGCCGCCATCATCTATTTCAAGCGGCGGTAGTTCCACAGCCTCTTCCAAATCTGGCATGACTTGACTATCTCTAAGCGTCTTCATCCATGTTTCGGGAGGCAAGTAGGCTCTATCATCATATCTGCCAATCCGCAGCCCTTCTATGGGCCCGAGGACTCGGAACAGAAAACCACTTGTTCTCGGATTTTGGTGTGATCTCTTTTTAACGATGGTAAACGACTTTCTCCAATAATTGAACACTGTCAACGGGCTGGATGCAGGTGAGAGAATAATCAGAATTAAGTTTCGGCGCCACGCCGTGAAGAACCCATTGGCATCCAAATTGGGAAGGCCTGGCATAATCGCTGCCAATCCACCGTAATAACCGAGCGAGCTCAACATATACAAACCGTACATTTGAACAATATATGACGGATACCAGAGGTTTTGTTTAAATCGTTTCCAAGTACCCGGTGCGCTCTGTTCAGCCCAAAACCCTTTTCGGGCTGTATAGCTCCGGTAACGTATAGACGCCTTGACGACCCACCTCTTCCACCAAGGCATTGCAGCAAGCTTCTCTTGCTCCATACGATCATCATAGCCTTCCTTCGGCTCTTTGGTCATCAAATAGTAGGGTAGCAGGACAGTGTTTCCGCCAATGCTGTAGACAAGATATCGCGCCACTAACAATCCAAGGGTCGTAAGCGCTTCATTGGTAGAACTATCCTCACCGAGTACGGGATAGCCACTGGCAAGCGACGCAAGGAGTTTAATACCGGTAAAGGCTGTAATCTGAACACCAATTTTCCACAAAAGTCGCCTCGCCGCGAGACGCACATAATCAGCACCTTTTGCCCCTTTTGCCTTAATACCGTTCCAATGCTGGCTTTCATTAGCCGTATACCCTTTCCCATAGGCCGAGAATGCCGTAACCGTCATGAAGTAAACGGCAAGGTCCACTCCAAATCCCGCTGTCGCCGTGGTTCCGTCATTAAACTCGTACGATGTCGGTGCCAACCATGCCAGTAACGCAGCTCCAAAAACACTCTGAAGATAGCCACCCATGCGGGTCAATCCCTGCATATAACCGCTCCGCGCTAATCTGTCGTAAGCTGAACGATCCTCGTCAGTTGGTTCAGCTTGCGGACCGTCATCATCCACAGGTGGTTCGAATTCACGGGTCTTTTTAAACGTCCAATTCCAAAACGTTGGGTAACGAAACCACGAAGAATTCTCGTCATCGTCGGCAGGCTGGACTGCAGCCATAGCAGGCTCTGTGGGGACTGCCTGCACGCCTACGTTCCGATGCATAACAGCTAAGGGAAGCCCCATTATCATTCGTCCATCAGGATCAATGAAATTGACAGGATCATTCTCTGTATATGCATACGGATCCTGGGTGCTGCGCGCGGGATCTGGACTTAGAAAACGAGCCAATTCTGGCGAATAATAGCGGGCAACATCGTAATAAAGTTGTGTTTCTTCATCAAATTCCATGCCTGCAAACTTAAAACGGAAGTTGTTGTTTCCTGCCGTTGAGTTCCCACCGGCCATGTTGCCGTACGGACTGTAACCGACAGACGCACTTTGATTACCTTTCAAATCCGATACGGCAATGACACTACCGCGAATATCGTGATGGAAATAGGTAACATGATCTATTTTTGGAGACCCATCCCCACCTTCAAGCGCCGCATGGACACTTGGCGCCATAGTAACCGTTGAAAAAACAATGGTTGTAAGAAGAAGCGCCGATCTTTTGAACAATCCAACCTTTATCGAAGACGCGCGCGCGACGGCTTCAGTTTTTTCGCCCGTTACCTTATGGAAAGCCCACAGGCTGCTGAAAACAATAGCCAAAGAAAAGAACAAAATCGCAACGCTATTTTTAGCCATCAGCGAGACCGTCATTGTCAGTGTATCGGAAAACTGTGAAAGCAGATCCAATCCACTGGCAACCCAGGTATCGCCCATAGGCGGTGACGCTACTACTGGGGATAATACAGATGCCAAAAAATCATCATCCGAAACCAAATCCGTGAAGGCCGCAATCCGGCCCATATGGTCCCAGACGTAACGCGTTTCCTGCATTGTTCCATCACTATGAACTGTAAACTCATAGAATTCATTGATGTAATAGGTAACAGAACCGCCTTCTTCGCGTTTTTCTATACGTTCACCAAGATGATCATATTCGTAGGTGAAATGCCGCAGCTTCCTATCTTTCAAGGTCGTGCTGGCATTAAGGCGGTTTTCCACATCAAAATTTAGAGAGACTTTCCGGCTCTCTGTTTCGAATTCCGTTACATTTAAATTTTCATCGAATTTTAAATCAGCCGCATCTCGTCGCTCGCTCAAATCTGATAGTTCGTATGTGGATCGCCCGTTCTCATTTGACCGATCAAGACTATCATGCAGTTTCAGATCCTCATCATAAGTGTGAGAACGGATTGTCAGTTGCTCGCCATTTCTATAGAAATCAGTGCGATTTTCGTGAGAAATCAGATCTGTCTCTTCCTTAAAGTCATAGGAAAGATATGTAACAGGCAGTGCCTTTTCTACCTCTGCTGCGTGTCTTTTAAATCCAATTGATTGAAGCTGCCCATTCTCGGTCCATAGATAATCTTCAACAATTCCATTGCCGAGCGTCTTAGTGAGGACAACCTCTCCGGTCTCAGATACTTTTGCGTCATATTCCGCAATAGAGACATCTTTGTCTTGCCAGTTTCTGGGTCTCTTTGCACCCCACCGAATGTCCACAAGCCGTGTTCCGTCATATTGATATGTAACGATCGATCCATCTGGATAATGCACCTCGGAAAGTTGATCATTTTCATACTCAAACGATGTTTTAAATTCAAACCTTCGACCATTCCCATCCGGAATCTCCACTTTCTTTTCAGAGATTTGACCGCGATCACTGTATTTAAAATCGATGGTTTTACGTGTTGGGAGCGTGACACGGCTAAGTTTCGATTTAAAATCATCACTATACTCATACGCAAAAAGGCGTCCATCAGGCATGGTTTTTGTGACCAACCGGCCCATCAAATCGTATTTATGACTTATGCTTTTCCCGTTCTTTATCACTTCAGAAACAAGATTATTCTCATCATAACGGAATTCAGTAGCGCCATATCCACCGGTTTCCTCAAAAATCAGACGACCAAGTTGATCAAATGAGCTTTTTTGAACGCTTCCAGATTCATCCGTAATGGTGGTTAATTGCCCGACCAAATTATATTCCGTCAGCAATGAAGACGATCTGAGTAATAACCCTCTGTTGTCACGAGCTTCGCCGCTTATCTTGACAACCCTCCCAAGGGCATCCGTATCTGTTTCGATTCTTAGGATTTCAGCTTCGCTATGGGGTGATGATGATTTGTCCACCAATTTCGTTTGGCGAATGCGCCCGCCACCTAAATCAGTGATACGGGTTGTTTCTGAAATAAGAACATCAGTTATGTCATTTTCTTCCGTTTTAGGCAGAGGGTTTTTCAGAATAGTTGAAACACTTCTAACCTCTCCAAATAAATTGAGTTTGGTTTGAATTTGGGTGCCATCTTCAAACCGCTCAAGAACTTGTTTGCCTGTAGCAACGTCATAATCCCATACAATTGAATTTACTTTCTCACCAACAGTTACAGACGCGGTCACTGGAAAGGATCTATATTCCTGATCATAGGTGAACTCTGACGTTTTAGCCGACGTCACTGTCTTAAGGGTGTTCCCATGCTCATCCAAAATATGTGTTGTGCTAAGTTCTGGGACCAATTCACCGTTCTGTTCCACCTGTACACGAGATTTCACAAGCCGGTATTCATCAAATTCATAGGTCCATACTTTGCGGCTTACGGTTTTATTCAAACGCCGGTCAAAGTTACTTTTCTCCACAACAAGACTACCCAAGTGGTTGTTTGAATAGCTCTGGTCCCGTTCGTCGAGATACGTATATTCCTCCACATTTTCCGCTGAAATCACCCGCTTAACTCGGTGATTTTGATCATATTGATAATCAGTCTCTAACCGACTCTCAACAGATCCATTTTCATCAAACGTGACATCAATTTTCTGCGTCACCACTGAAACAGCGGCCGCGGCCGTAATATTAGATCCACGAATATATTCAGTTTTTGAGATCAAGGGATAGTCATGGACGGCTAAATCCAGAGCCTTGTCCGCTCTAAACATTCCTTCGGCCAGGAGAAGAGCGGCATCTTTTCCTGTTGCATATTGCCGGAACTCTCCCATGGGCTGATCAAATGAGTGAGCCCAAGATTTGCCAAAGCCGATGATTTTCTCATCTATTATTCGGGGCTGAGCGAACGAAAATTGGGTCTCTCCCATTTTCGTTTGCCCTTCAAACAGAACCATGGACTGAATGATTGGATAGCCATCCCTGTCGGTATAGCGGATTTCAGTTTTTGCACCCGCACCATTATGAACAGCAGAAAGTAGATTCTCCAAACCGTTCTCGGTGGCCACCCATTTAAATTGTGTTGGTGAGTAGCAGCTTAGTTGGTGATTTTTTGCTGAACGGACCGAGCATTCTTGCAATGAAATAACTTTGTTTTCCGCATTCCTATGGATGTTATATAGTCGAACGACATCAGCTCCCACTCGGCTCTCAATCTGCTCCAACAGGCCCACATGGAACTGATTGTATCGGAAATGGACCGTTCGCAGGTTACTTTCCATGACTTTATCTTGACCATAACGAATGCTCGTCAACTCCCCAGTAATCTGGTCATAGTCATAAAATATGTGATTTTCATACCAATCACTCGTTAATCGCAGCCGATAATATTTTGATCCATCCTCTAGCTCCACACTCTGAAAAATCTGAGAAAAATCTTTACCGTCGGAGAGAATAAATCCAGCTGGAAACGCTTTGATCGTCACTCTGGGATCGTTTCGGAGGATATAATCATAGGGAGAGCTATCATCCTCAACACTGACGAATTGATCATCGCCAAGGCACAGGCCGCTTTCACTATCACATTCAACGATGGAGGCGTGGCCCGTCAGGAAACCTGAAGATGTGCCTTCATCGCTACCAATTTTGAAGGCCAGATCGGGTGTCATGCCATTAGTACCTGGCGCAACAACAATTGGAAAGCGCGCGGATGCGCGTGCCTGATATTGATCAACCTTCAAATTAAAAGGCGCATTAACACGGTGTGTTCTTTCAGCGTTTTGGAAGTTTTCTTCAGGAACATCAAATGTTTGCACCTCTATAGGGTACGGTTTTTTAAGCACTTCTCCGCTGAGGACTTCCCCCAATTCAATATCAATCTCTTTATCAATATTTTTGGGTTGGTGTTTTGAATGTGCAACTGAGGATGAAAAAACGGCGCCCAACATGAGTAGAGTTGAGATCGAAGTACGAAGGTGACTGGTTAGATTGCGCATGTGCGGGGCCTCTTTCCAAAGTTGAAGTCCAACAGAGGCAACGCGCAGAACACGCACATTCCTCCAGTTTGCAAACGTAACTAGAGGAATATTTGTGAGGAATATTTTTGATTTAAATCAGATCAATGAACAATCATATTGCTCAATAATTGCAGGTGCATGTGGCACTTTGCTGGCAATACAGATTATTGAAACTGTTTGATCGCCGCCGCAAGCATAGATTTCAGCTCTTGTCCAATTTGACCACCATCACCTTGGATGCGGCCATTAATCGTGGCTTTCATCGCGTCGACATGCGCTTTCACAATGTGAACGTGATTATCCGTAAGGCCCGCATTAGGGCCTGTGAAATCGTAAAGGCTGTCACCGAAGGTAGAAACCAATGGATAACCGAACGTGCCGCCTTGGCCTTTCATTTCATGAGCAATTTCATTGATCGGCTTAAACGTGACGATCCGTTTTTCTTCAAAATTCACGCAAACTTCGACCAACGCGCTCAGTCTGTTCAGTGTTTCTTGAACCCAATCTGGATAGTCAGAAATCATCTCTTGAAAGAGACTCTCGGTTTCTTCCAAAATGTGTTTTGGGAAACCACTTGTCGCCGCTGTTGCGCCAATTCCGCCAGCTTTTTCCATCAAACGGTTTCTCATACGATAAAGGCGAACAGTAATTTTGGGTTTATCCATGTCTCTCTCCTATTCGTACACAACTTTGACTTCGGGATGTTTTTCAGTAAGTATCCGTCGGTCCTCTCCGGCAAAGTTTAAACTCTGGCGGCGGCGGTCTGGCCCAAAATATGTGGCATTCTGAACATATTGCCGGCGGGTACCGATCACCTGCATCAGTTTTTCTGCAACCGAAGTCACAGAAAACGGTTTTGCTAAAACTTCATTTACACCCAAATCTCTAGCTTCTTCAACTTTGCTTTTATCACCAAAGCCGGTCACCATTAAAAACGGGATGAACCTGTTTTCGCTTTCTTTATGGGTCCTGATCCAACGCAAGAACATAAGGCCATCAATAGGAGCCATTTGCCAATTTGACACTATGAAATCCAGTTGCATAACGCCTGCTTTTACAGGATTTTCAGCAACAAGTTTCATAAACTCTATGGCTTCTTTTGCATCGGTAAACTTTTTAACTTTACCGACACCGAGCCCCATCAGAGTTGAGCTGATAAGGGATGCCATATAAGGATTATCGTCTACAACGAGAACAGTAAAACCTGATAAATCCAACTCTGCCATTTTTTACGCCCCAGCCCTCAGGAAATCTTAATTAATAACTCAATCATTTTCTGTTGTTCCTCATCAGAGAGAGGCGACAACGTCTTTTTTGTTACAGATTTACCCTTTACGACCAAACTGTCAATCAAAGCGTGGCCTTCATCAGTTAAACGCAACAATAATCTGCGGCGATCAACTTCATCTGGTCGTGTTTGAACAAGGCCGCGTTCGATCAATCGGCGGGTCACACCTTGAATAGTAGCTGGGTCCATCGCAGTAAGCCGCCCAAGGTGGTTTTGTGAAATCTCGCCCTGATCTGACAACTTGCACAACGTTGAAAATTGCGTTGGGGTCATTTGAATTTCTGAAAAAGAACTTTGAAAAATTGAACTCGCGCGCTGATGCGCTTTTCTCAAAAGAAAACCGATCTGATCTTCTACTCGATACTCATCTTCGTGAGTTTCGCCATTTTGACTATCAAGTTCCATTTATACGGACCTTCCAAGATACGTGATGTAGTTCCACTTTAGAAAATAACTTACACAGACTATCTTACAACTGTCTGAGCTTCATCACCCTTATACGCCAAAATATTTTTCCCGTCTCTAATCTCAACTTTAGTAACAGAGCAATTGTCTGGGCGGAAGGAAACGATATCCTCGGTACCTAACAAGGCCCCCACGATAACATTCAAAACCATAAAATGTGTAAAAAACACGGCGTCTTCTTTTTGATCGGTTAGAGTGGACAGTATTCCCTCTCGCCAGAGTTTTAAGGTATCCGATTGCTCGTCCCATTTTTCGGTCATAAGACGGCTGAGCCATTCCCGCCGGTTATCCATAGAAATATCAGATGACGGTATTTCAGCAATGGAGGGAATTACTCGCGCGGTCTGCCCCCACTTTTTCTCCAAGGCCGTGCCCGTATCTTTAGCCCGTTGCAAAGGACTTGAATAAATTGAGATGGGTCGTGTTTCGTTAGATAGTTTGTCTGCAACGGCTTCAGCCTGCTGCCATCCCAAATCACTCAACCCCGGATCAACCGAGCCTCCCCACGAACTACTTGCTTCCCCATGTCTTACAAAATACAAACTAACCATATCGCAATCCCCATATACTTTTTTATTTTTGCTAAACTAACATCTAGGGATACGCTTTAAAAGCGCCATAAATATTATTGGAATGTGAACGGGTTAGATAAAATAGTATAAAAACAAGAAAAAAACACAACCACAATAAACTATTTGATGCATCCAATACACTTTAAAGTTAATGTCAATTCGTTCATTTTATAGACTTTAGTTAGTACATAAAGAACCACGACCAGAGTCTATTAGGTAAAACTTAGAAAAGGCCTGATATGAAACATGCACAGCTTAAGGCATTTCATGCTGTCGCTAAAACGGGCGGGTTTACATTAGCGGCTAAATCTCTCGGCTTAACGCAACCCGCAATCACACTTCAAGTTCGAGCGTTGGAGAGACAGTATAACACTTCACTATTTGAGCGACGTGGCCGTCAAATTAGCCTGACAACCTCAGGCATGCTGCTTCTAAATTTATCAACCCGATATTTTGGTATCGAACAAGAAGCTCAATTATTTTTGGACTCAATTATGCAGGTGAAATCAGGTCACCTCAGAATTGGGTGTGATATAGCCCCGCGGGCATTTCCAATTACTGCTGATTTCAAAAATCAATATCCAAGTGTAGATTTGAACATAACTATATCCAGCAAAAAGGAAATATTAGAGAACCTAATCGATCATTTGATAGACGTGGTCATTACAGATCAAAAACCTGAAAACAGTGCAATAAATCATCAAGTTATCTCCGAAGAAAAAGTAACATTAACATTACCAGTATATCATCGGCTCGCTGCAACCTCTCAAGTCATCGGGCCCGAACTGAAAGATCTAAAAATACTTCTATATCTAGAGGACGGTAAGATTGGTGAAATCGAACAAAACTTCATAGATCAATCAGGTATTCCGAAGAAAAATATAGTTATGTTTAAAAACAGAGAGATAATAATGGAGGCGATTGCGCATGGTGAAGGTGTATCATTGTTTTCAAGAAAGCTAGTCGATCATGACCGCCGCTTGGTATCGGTGCCGATCACTGACTGTGATCTGGTCCATACTGAATATTTGGCCTATCACAAAAACACTCAAGACACGCCGTTGATTTCAGCTTTTAGGACGTCTTGCAATTCCGATTAAGACCACGTGATGTCCACCTTTAGAAACTGCGTGTTTAACACCCTACTGCAGATTTCAATTGAACCTCTTGGTCTAGTTCAAATTCCAGACATGTGCCTTCTTGGGCAACCATAGCCCCTGACCATTCTTGTTTGGCCTGGCGGGCCACTTCATCCATGAATGCATCATCATGAGATGGGTCATGGTGGAATATTGCAAGTTTTTTGGCTCCGGCAGCCTTACATAATCGAATACCTTCTTGCCATGTAGAATGTCCCCAACCGGCAAACTTCGGATATTCTTCATCTGTGTAAGTACTGTCGTAAATTACCAGATCAGCCCCTTCAATGAGACCCAAAATATTCTCGTCAAGTTTCCCCGGGGTGTGTTCTGTGTCGGTCACATAGCAAATCGCCATTCCGTCACTTTCAATGCGATACCCGGTCCCACCATCTGGATGATTAAGAGGCGCTGTTCGGATCTCGATACCATCACCAAGGGAGAAGTTCGCGCCCGCTTCAAAATCTTTAAACGAAATTTGAGCAGATAACTCTTCAAAAGGAACTGGAAAAGTAGGTTGGCACATCTGGGAAGACAGGACTTGTTTTATGCCGCCGCAAGCTGCGAGATGACCGGCGTGGATTTCGATATTCACATCAGAGCAATAAACGGGCGCGAAAAACGGAAACCCATTTATATGATCCCAATGGGTATGAGATTGAAGGAACAAATAGTCCTTTATATCTCGGCTCAACAAACATTGGCCCAGCATACGAACACCGGTTCCTGCATCAAGGATAATAATACGGTCATTGAGGACAATCTCCACGCAGGACGTGTTGCCACCATACTTCATATGATCAGCAGAGGGAGTCGCAATTGACCCCCGAACGCCCCAAAATTTGACCTGTATACCCATGAACACCTACCAACATCACGACATAAATAGTTAATATATCTAATTTGGGGCATTGAATTCGTGTTTGCAAAACACTAAATCACGAAAATGTGTCCGTGATCACGCCCCCAATTAGATATTAAGGTTATTTACGCTCAAATTATACGCTATGCAGCTTCTTTTGGCAGAATTCGTTCAGCAAGCCGAGCCCAATAGCTCGAACCTAGCGGCAGAATCTTATCATTGAAATCGTAGTTAGGATTGTGGATGTGACAACTTCCCTCTCCCGCGCCGTTCGCAATCATAATATAGCAGCCTGGCCGTTCACGTAACATCCACGAAAAATCCTCTGCGCCCATGACCGGTGTTACGTTTGTATTGACCGCGTCTTCGCCCACAAGCTCGCGAGCTGTAGCGATCGCAACATCTGTCTCATCTGATGTGTTGACCGTCGGCGCATAACGGCGATCATACGTAAACTCGGCTCGTGCCCCGTGAGCTGCACAAATGCCATTTAAAACCCGCTCCATGTTCGCTTCAATAAGGTCTTGCACATCATCATCAAATGCCCGTGTCGTTCCGCGCAGAACTACTTCTTCAGGAATCACGTTAGTCGTGTGGCCGCCATGAATTTCGCCAACGGTAACAACTGCAGCTTTTAGAGGATCTACATTTCGGCTAACGATATTCTGCCAAGCTGTGATCACTTCTGCCGCAATAACGATGGGGTCAACTGTATGATGTGGGAATGCACCGTGCCCGCCGTTTCCAATAATTTTTGCTTCAAAGAAGTCCGCCGATGCCATCATTGGGCCCTTGCAGACTGCGAATTCACCAACGTTAAAACCGGGCATATTATGCATGCCATAAACACTATCAACTGGAAATAGATCAAACAAACCGTCGCTAATCATGACACGGCCGCCGGCGACATTTTCTTCCGCTGGCTGGAAGATAAACTGCACGGTTCCGTCAAAATTCCGTGTCTCTGAAAGATACTTGGCAGCCCCTAACAGCATGACAGTATGGCCGTCATGCCCACAGCCATGCATTTTGCCATCGACACGGGAGCGATGTTCAAATTCGTTCAATTCCTGGAGGTCAAGCGCATCCATATCAGCACGAAGACCGATTGCGCGGTTCCCGGTTCCACATTTCAGAGTACCCACGACGCCAGTTTTCGCCAGCCCCCGGTGGACTTCGAGCCCAAAACTTTCCAGTTTTTCCGCAACGAAATCTGATGTTTGATATTCTTCAAATGCGGTTTCAGGATGCATATGAATTGTATGCCGCCACTTTGTCAGCTCGTCGTGGATAGCCTGAATTTCCGGAAGGACTTTCATCGTGGTTTCCTTAGATCAATTTGTTTGCCCAAATGGAATAAATTTCCATCATTCTTGTTTTGATTAAAACATTCTGACTAAGCCTGCCGCTCGGAACAAGCCCCTAATTACATATTAGCGAATTTTCTAATTTTGGATGTCCGTTGTGGTACATCACGCAAAAAAATAGAACCTATAAGTCAAAATTATGATTAAGGTATTGCGTTTCGTCTCTATTTTTTTTAAGACTTCCTCAGCAATAGACAGTTTTAAGACTTATGGCAGGACGTTTTCGTGGTAAAACAAACCCTTGATAAAGATCTGGATCGTATTGTTCAGATTGAAACTCAAACGTTACAAGCGACGAAGACATATAAGTCTTTGGCTCTGGCTCTTCTTTTCCTACTTCTCGTATGGGTGTTCGCGGCAAGCGTCATTGGCGCCAGTCAGCATTCAACTCTAGTTATTGTCGCTGCCATTATTGGCGGATACATGGCTTTGAATATCGGTGCCAATGATGTGGCTAACAATGTTGGTCCTGCCGTAGGCTCCAAAGCCCTGACTATGGCGGGTGCTCTCGTTATTGCTGCCATTTTCGAAGCTGCAGGCGCTATCATTGCTGGCGGTGATGTGGTGTCCACCATCAAAAAAGGGATTATTGATCCCGCAGGCATGCAAGACAGCCAGGTCTTTATTTGGGCCATGATGAGCGCGCTATTCGCCGCCGCCGCATGGGTTAATATCGCCACATGGGTTGGCGCACCAGTTAGCACGACACATGCCGTTGTCGGCGGCGTTATGGGCGCAGGTATTGCCGCAGCAGGCTTTGGCATAGTCAATTGGCCCACTATGTATAAAATCGCTGCAAGCTGGGTGATATCACCAATTATGGGGGGGCTTATAGCAGCCCTATTCCTAGCTTTCATCAAATTCAACATCATTTACAAAGAAGATAAAATAGCCGCAGCAAAACGCTGGGTTCCTCTACTGGTCGCCATTATGGCAGGTGTGTTCTCGTCCTACCTGATCATGAAGGGACTTAAAAGAGTTTGGAAACCGGATACGGTGTCTCTGATTACAGTCTCATTTGCTGTGTTTGCAACGACTTATATTTTCGTAAAACCCATTGTGGCGAAAGCGGCACGTGGCATGGAGAATCGGAACAAGTCGGTTCGCGCCCTTTTCACAATTCCTTTGATCCTGTCTGCGGCGCTCTTGAGTTTCGCCCATGGTGCCAACGATGTTGCGAATGCCGTTGGCCCTCTTGCCGCTATTGTGGGAACAACGGCAACCGGCTCTGTTGAAGGAGAGGTGGGCATTCCCATTTGGGTCATGGTTATTGGTGCCGCTGGTATTAGTGCCGGTTTGTTTCTGTTTGGACCTAAACTAATCCGTACCGTCGGCGAACAAATTACAAAAATGAACCCCATGCGCGCCTTCTGCGTCGCGCTGTCTGCGGGCATTACTGTTCTTGTAGCCTCAGCTATGGGACTTCCCGTTAGTTCCACCCACATTGCTGTGGGTGCTGTCTTTGGCGTCGGCTTCTTTAGGGAATGGATTACAGAACGCCGTGCAAGAACCTTGCGTCAAGAATTGCGGACATCCAAAATCCACCCTGACAGCAATCTGCCTGTGGATTTGCAAGAACCAAGCAAACCATCCAAACGGAAAAAACTAGTCCGCCGGTCTCATGTTCTAACGATTGCCGCCGCATGGATTATCACCGTGCCCTGCGCCGCATTGCTCGCCGCTGGTATTTTCATGCTAATCTCAACATTCACTGGATAAATGCATCTTAGATTTGTGATGAATGTCCCATAGATAACATTTAGTCCCGTTCCTCTTAAAACTTTACTGGACTGAGCTGTGTGGCTGCTTCATAAAATGAAGTCTGTTTTATGAACTTCTCGGAGCAAAATAATGAATAACCAAACAAAGGCTTCTCAATTACCAGACAACATCTTGGAACTTGATGGCCTGCAACAGATGAAGCTCGCCTTTGAAGATGGCGCAAAACGGCCCCCTATCGGCGAGACTCTCGATTTTGGGTTGATCGAAATGGAGAAAGGCAAAGTCGTATTTGAAGGCCACCCTGCCGAAAAGCATATGAACCCCATTGGATCAATTCACGGCGGATACGCCGCGACACTTCTGGATTCTGCGTTGGGTTGCAGCGTCCATACCCTGCTAGAGCCCGGCGAGCGGTACACTACCGTTGATTTGAACGTGAAGTACGTTCGCGCCATGCGCCCTGGAATGGGTCCCGTTTATTGCACTGGTGTTGTTGTCCATAAAGGCCGAAAAATTGCCACAGCCGATGCCAAAATTGTGGACGCAGATGGAAAACTCTACGCCCACGGCAGCACGACCTGCGTCATTCTTTAAATCTGTTGAGCGTGTTCCAGTTAAATTGGAAACGGGGACACGCCGATAACCTTAAGATGAAGATGAAAGAACGCCATAAAGACAAACAGACCCACGAGCACTCGCCACCAAATGGCTTTGAGTGTCAGTTTAGATCGCCCTTGAATAATAGCAAGAAAAGGAATGTTTGATGTCCCTTTTGCATAATTGCTCCAGTCATCGCCCAATTGAATTGCCCGCTTTTTGTCAATCATAACGGTTCCAATTAAGGCTACACCACCTAGTCCCACAAAGAATATTACAGACTTCACATCTCCATTATTAAGTAGATGCACGCTTGACCAAATGGTGATCGCCCACATTAAGGGATGTCGTGTAATGGCATTTAGGCCTGCTTTTGCAGCAGGCTTATTCACTGTGCTTTCTCCGCCAATTCCTGTCGGGCTTCGATTGGTATAGGCGCCAATGAACAAAATTGAAGCGAACGCCATGCCGACTATCGCCACATATCTTGTCCAACCGCCAAGATCCCAAAGCATTGCTCCGTAGGGGGCGTCAATATAGGCCATGACCATCCATACGAAAGCAGCCAACGACAACAAGCTGAACACGCCAAGATAGGGAAGCGTGCCAATCTTGCCGACTATCTTCTGCCTTAAAAAGCTAGATGGAATAATATGGATTGCGCCAAACAAGAATGTTGCCAGCAGCAAGCTGGAAAGTGTTTCAGTCATAAAGCCCCCCTAGGTTTCAAGTTCGGGAACTTTGCACATATTACGAAGCGGGCACAGGCTTTATTCAGAAATCCGTGTTTTATGAGACGAAGATCACTCATTAATGTTCAGAACTTCCAATGCACGCCGTCCATCATCGGTCAGCTTGCAAACCAGCCAATCTTTTTTGATGGGGTTTTTAAACCAAGGCTGCGCCCATCCCTGTTTAATGCAACTTCGAATGGTTGCTGAATTAATTTGTTGTCCATTTTTATCGAACAACGGGAGTTTACCCCCTGCCTGAAGCCGACCGAGCTTTAGGTAATTGAGTTGCGCTTTCGAGGGGTTATTTCGAGCCATTTGAGTATTCTACTAAAAAATACCGACATTTTCCAGTTTTTCACCCGCTTATAAAGCGCCTAGGGGTTTTCAAATGTTGCAGATCACGCTAAACAGACGCGAATACTGAATTAATGCGATCTGCTTTAAGGAACTGTTCAAATGGCTGAAACACCCGGTTACACAAAATATTTCCCGGTCTCTTGGGACGAATTACATCGAAATGGCCGCGCCCTTGCCTGGCGCTTGATGGATCAAGGTCCTTTTGAGGGGATCGTAGCTGTAACCCGCGGCGGTCTGGTTCCTGCGGCAATTGTCGCCCGCGAATTAAACATTCGGCATATCGAAACAGTCTGTATCGCGGCTTACCGTGATGACAAATCTGTTGGTGAAGTCAACATCACAAAAGCGCTCGACCTTCCAAACAAGGGTAAAGGCTGGTTGATTGTTGATGATCTCGTTGATAGCGGCATTACAGCAAAATATGTCCGGGAAATGATCCCAGAAGCCCATTTCGCGACACTTTATGCAAAACCTAAAGGCAGCGAACAAGTTGATACCTTCATAACTGAAGTGAGCCAAGATACATGGATCTTATTCCCTTGGGATCAGGCTCCTTCATTTGTTGAGCCAATGGTTCAAGGTGAATAAAGTCACACACAAATGATCAATTTGGCCGCTAATTTGAGTTTTCTTTATCAACAGGAAAATTTCCCTGATCGCTTCTCTTTGGCGGCCCGTGATGGTTTTAAGGGCGTTGAATATCTATTTCCCTATAAATGGGAGGCCGCCCATCTAAAACGTATTTTGGATGACAATGGACTTTCGCAGGTTCTATTCAACGTCGCCCCGGGAAATTGGGATGCGGGAGAGCGCGGCCTTGCAAGCCTTACTGGGCGAAAACAAGACTTTTCAGACGCTCTCTCCCAAGCTCTTGATTACGCGGCGGAATTACAGTGTCCTCGGCTCCATGTTATGTCCGGTCTTCAAAACGGAGAAGCGCAGGAACAGCGGTCAATTTTCACAGAAAATCTAGCTTTTGCGTCTGAAAAGGCTGCGAATTACCATATTGATCTCCTGATTGAGCCAATAAACAGGCAAGACATGCCTAACTATTTTCTATCGGACGTTAATTTGGCAGCTGATATTATTCATGATTTGAACCGCCCCAATGTTGGATTGCAGTTTGACATTTATCACTGCCAGAAGATCCATGGAAATGTCACGCAGTACTTTCTAAAACACCTGCCTATAATAAAACATATTCAAATTGCTAATCCGCCATACCGGAACGAGCCGGATGCGGGAGAGCTTAACTTTTCTTATCTGTTTGATGAGATCACAAAGGCTGGTTATTCCGGCTGGATTGGGTGTGAATACATCCCCTCCACCAACGATCCATCAACCCTCAATTGGGCAAGTGATTTTTTAAACTCTGAATACCGGCAAGATTGAATTGGAATGCGAATAGGTATACAGATTTATTCGTAAAAAATAGTACATATGAGTATAAGCGTACTTCCTATTGGAAAAAGTAACTAAATGTCCGCAACAGGTAACAATTTTTTGCGTGGAAAATTTCTTTCATCGCTTCGAGCCATTAAAGAGAACATGCCTCTACGGCTGATGATCTGTTCTCTCATCGTTGGTTTACTCGCGGGTTACGGCGCTCTCGCCTTTCGCGAACTCATTAGTATGACGCAAACATTTTTTTACGGATTTGGTAGCGAATTCGTTGTAACCGGTGCGGCCAGTTTACCGTGGTGGCAAATCGTCCTTATTCCCGTTATTGGCGGCCTAATTGTTGGTGTGCTTCTTAAGTTCACTGTTCCTGAACGGCGAACTAAGGGTGTCGCCGATGTCATCGAAACCGTTCTTATTAAGCGCGGTAAAATGAATTTCCTGTCTGGGATGGGCTCGTTTTTCATCAGCGCTATTTCCCTTGGAACAGGCGCATCCGGCGGCCGCGAGGGACCCGTTGTTCATTTAGGTGCCCTCCTTGGCAGTAATATTGGCAAGCAATTACGCCTCCCCTCTACCTATTACACAACATTAATCGGATGCGGCGTTGCCTCTGGTGTTGCGGCATCATTTAATGCCCCCATTGCCGGCATGTTTTTTGCGCTTGAAGTTGTTATCGGATCGTTCGCCACCCAAGCAGTAGCCCCCATTGTTTTGGCATCGGTTATTGGAACCGTGGTAAGCCGTATTCATGTGGGTGACTTTCCAGCCTTCATTATCCCCAATTACGAGATTGTCAGTTGGTGGGA
>JBALWO010000012.1:38781-73770 GCA_036960775.1 Pseudomonas marincola
TTTGGAATTATTGCAAGTTCCCTTTTTCCTGAAATGGCAGCGAGCCATGGTCTCTATGCAATTTTGGGAATGACAGCTGTATCCGCTGCGGTATTGGGCGCCCCAATTTCTACTATTCTAATCGTGTTTGAGCTAACGGGAGATTACAAAATCTCCATTGCGGTGATGGTCACGGTCGGCTTGACGACTTTGATTACAAAACAACTGATAGACCGGAGTATATTTCAGGCACAACTTGCCCTCCGAAATGTTGATTTGCGGGAAAATAGCGCCTTGCGTTACTTAAAATTCCGACAAGTGCGCGGTATCATGGATAAGATCTTTACCGAAATCTCCTCTAATACCAGTATGGTTGAATTAAGAGAAATCGTCAGTAACACAGCCCATGATAAATTTGTCGTCATTGATGCGGATGATCATACCTTTATCGGGCGCATAGAATTTTCCGACTTGAAATCTCATGTTTTCGGCGACGCTATAAATGACCCTGCCACGGCTGGAGAACTTGCCAGATTAAACAGTCCCGTGATCTTCCCTGAGTCCAGTTTGAAGGCGGCGCTCTCTATCATGGAAGACTCTGGGGAGGATTGTTTGGCCGTTATCGATACGGCCCGAGAAACCCGTATCATTGGGTTATTGCACTATAAAGATTTGCTCCGCGAATATAATGAAGCCCTTCTCCATATGCAAAACAAAGAAAATGGGAAAAGAAAACCAAAATTGGATATGTGAGGTCTGGAACAAAACGCGACCATAGGTTATACCATTGAGCTATGGAAGACAATTTTGACATCGCAAATTTCGACGCATCCCCAGCCCCACAAGCCCCCGATACTGAGTATCTGAGCGGTTTAAACGAGGGACAGCTCGCCGCTGTGGAAGCGACTGATGGCCCCGTGTTGGTTCTCGCAGGTGCGGGAACAGGGAAAACCCGGGTTCTCATCACACGTTTGGCCCATATTCTCTATACACGGAATATAAAACCGTGGGAGATACTTGCCGTTACGTTTACCAATAAAGCGGCGCAGGAAATGCGCGAACGAACTGCCGGAATTATTGGCCCGGCTGCAATCGAGATTAAGCTCGGTACATTCCACGCCCTCGGCGTTTGGCTTTTGCGCCGTCACGCCGAGATGGTGGGACTGCAAACCAATTACACTATATTGGATCCAGATGATCAGGTTCGGCTGCTTAAGCAAATCTTGATTGAGCAAGGTGTCGATGTCAAAAAATGGCCACCCCGCGGATTAGCGGCTGTTATCGATCGCTGGAAAGATAAAGGCCTTCGTCCAGAACAAGCCAAAAGTGCAGGCGAAGAAGGTTTTGCCCATGGACGCGCGGCAGCATTATATGCAATCTACCAAGCCCGCCTGCAGGAGCTGAACTGCTGTGATTTCGGCGACTTACTTTTACACCCCCTCACACTTTTTCAAGCCCACCCTGATCTTCTTGAAAAATATCAGAACCGTTTTCGCTATATTCTGGTGGACGAGTATCAAGATACAAACGTTGCCCAATATCTGTTGCTGCGTCTGCTTGCCCGAAAGCATAAAAACATCTGCTGCGTTGGCGACGATGATCAATCCATCTACGGGTGGCGCGGCGCCGAAGTGGGTAACATTCTTCGATTTGAAGATGATTTCCCCGGTGCAAAAGTCGTCCGCCTTGAACGCAACTACCGCTCTACCGCCAATATCCTTGGGGCTGCATCAGGGCTGATTTCGAAGAATGAAAGTCGCCTCGGAAAAACTCTCTGGACGGAAGATAATGATGGTGAAAAAGTCATTCTCAAAGGGGTCTGGGATGGGAAAACAGAGGCTCGGTGGATTGCAGAGGAAATTGAAAACCATCAGCGAAAGGGAATTAGCCTCGACAATATGGCTATTCTCGTCCGTGCCAGTTTCCAAACCAGAGATTTCGAGGAATGTTTCAATTCAGCCGGAATTACGTACCGGGTTATCGGCGGCCTCAGATTTTATGAGCGCAAGGAAATCCGAGATGTGATTGCTTATCTTCGGGTAATCAATCAACAAAATGACGACCTCGCTTTTGAGCGAATCTACAATCTTCCTAAACGAGGCTTAGGCCCAAAAGCACTTGATACCCTGCGAACTATTGGCCGTGATCTTCGCCTATCCCTTGCCCAAAGCGCAGATTATGCCGTTGAACACAGCTTGTTTAAGGGAAAATCACTCGCTACCCTGACCGAAGTCTCGCAGAACTTTACGCAGTGGCGCGAGCAAAAGGATTTCATCTCCCCCTCTGAGTTGGTGGACATGGTGCTTGATGGTAGCGGATACCTGCAAATGTGGAAAGACGACAAATCCCTAGAAGCTGAAGGCAAAGTTGAGAACCTAAAAGAGCTGGTGGAAGCTCTCACCGAGTATGACAATCTCAATCAGTTTTTGGAGCATGTCGCATTGGTGGTTGATAACAATCAAGATATCAATGCGGAAATGGTCAGCCTTATGACCTTGCATGCCGCAAAAGGCCTTGAATATGAAGTCGTTTTTCTTCCCGGTTGGGAAGAAGGTTTATTCCCCCACCAACGGGCCCTCGACGAGAACGGTGTCAAAGCCCTCGAAGAAGAGCGTAGGCTGGCTTATGTGGGAATCACACGAGCGAAAAAACACTGCTACATCAGCCATGCGAGCAATCGTCAAATCCATGGTCAGTGGCAAAATTCTCTCCCCAGCCGTTTTGTCCATGAACTTCCGGATGAACATATAGCAGAGCAAGGTGAAGCGGGTCTGTCTTCTCGCCGATCTAGCGAAGATTCTGTTCAAACAACTTGGCGGACAAACACAGCCTCCCACCTATCTGGTATTCTAGAGAAACGGGCCGCACAAAACAAACAAATGACGGACAACAGCTCTAAACCGGTTAATTCTGGAAATACTGGAATGAAAATCGGTGATAGAGTTTTTCACCAGAAGTTTGGATACGGCCGTATTCTTGCGGCAGATACCAATAAACTGGAAATCGCTTTTGATAAAGCAGGAACCAAGAAAGTGATGGAAAATTTTGTCGACCCAGCCTGACGCCAATAATCTTTGGCAGCTAACAGTTACACTTCCCCTCCCCGACGCGCAGAAACTTGAACTTCTTTTTGAAGATCATGCGCTAACCGCATCCTTCACCGAGGCTGTGGCGGACGGAAGTTTGTGGCAATTAGATATTCTGTTTGCACAAGAGCCCGAAGATTGGGTTGTCTCTCAAATTCCGGCAGACCTTGAATTCTCTTTGGCCCCGCTTGTTCCAAAAGACTGGGTATCTGAAAGTCAAAAGCTACTACGCCCCGTTAAAGCCGGACGATTTTATATTCATGGATCCCATGACCCCAAACATAAATCGATTGCCATGCATGACCTGACGATTGATGCCGGTCGGGCGTTTGGCACAGGGTTGCATGAAACCACATATGGCTGCCTGAACGCCTTGCATGACATACGGAAATCAACCGACGCACAGAACATTCTGGATCTGGGTTGTGGATCTGGTGTATTGGCATTGGCTGCAGCAAAGGCTTGGGGCCGACCTGTAATGGCAAGTGATATTGATCCCGATGCCGTGGAAGTCACCCTTGAAAACGCTTGGAAAAATGGAATTGGTCCCATGGTTCGTGCTATTGAGGCCACCGGCCTTAACGATCGAACTTTGAAAAGCAAAGGCCCTTACGATTTGCTTATCGCAAATATACTTGCATGGCCGTTGGTCAGCCTCGCCCCTTCAATATCAGGTGCCCTTGCGCGTAACGGGACACTGGTTCTATCGGGATTACTCGGCAAGCAGGAAAACATGGTTCGTAATGCTTATCGCCTCCACGGGCTATCTCTCCGTAAACGCTACGTTTTTGGAGAATGGCATACCTTAGTTTTAAGTAGGTAATGACGCAGGATACAAAAAAAGCCCGGCATAAATACCGGACTCTTTTTGCGTCGTTTTTTAACGTGGTATCGGTTAGCTGACTTTACGGCCACCGTTGTTGTTTGCTGCAAACTGGTTGTCGTTTGCAAGGCCGCCTTCGCTATTCATAGCAGCCAAAATTCCGCTGCGTGTCAGGCCGATGTCGTTGAGTTGGCGCGTATCCATTGCCATCAACAATGCATATCCAACCCGGCGGCGCTGCCATCCTTCGAAAGAAGTCTGCAGCCCTGAGAATAGTTTCTTAACACGAGTGCTAACAGGTGTTTTAAAAGCAACTTCACCCATCACAGCGTTTTTAATGTTACTGCGGGAGACACCTAAGTCAGAAAGTTCACTGTTAGACATAGCGTTCAACTGTGCAATAGCAGTCTGCTTCGCTGTGTAAGATGTGTAGAGTTTTGCGACACCAGTAAACAAAGCATCAATCATGCTGTACATATGTTCGCTGCGAGCTTTATGTGCTGCGGCGATAGCTGCATCAATATTGATTTTGTTGTTGTTCGCGGTTACTGGTTTCAACAATGCTACTGCATCAAGGTCTTTTTCTGTAAAACTAAACATCTTTAGTCTCCTTCACTGCCTGACTACTCGGTCCGGGTCAGGTAAATTAAGCGATTTCTTCTTGTAAATGAGCCGCGCCATTTTCGTTGGCGGCAGCATCGGTATTTCTAAGTTCTTGTAGAACAGCGCGATTGATAAAAGCCTGATCCATTGTCATATCCAGACAATTGGTTTCTGCCGTTATCTCGTTTGCTTTACGTCGTGATTTGAAAAACGACACAATGTTTTTAGCAATCGACGTTTTATTTGCGACTGCCCTTACTACCGTGTTTGGAGTAGAGCCATACTGTAAATGCAACGCTTGGCCATATTTTTCGTTTCTCGTAAACATCACGATCTCCTAAGCAACTGTTCCTGATGGATTGTATATTGCACTGCACACAATAAAAAACAACCACTTACCCTCCAAAAATGCCCGCTATGTTCGAAATGGTGCATTGCAGAAAACGCATAGCTCCAATTGAACTTAGCTTCAAGATGGGTCATAATAGGAGGGCAACCATCTGAATATATGGGAAAAAACATTGTCTGAAACACTGAACGACGCCTTCAAGAAATTGGAGAAGTTGATCGCTTCCGAAGTGAGTGATCTTAAATTTAGCGACTTAAAAATTAAACTAGTGGCAGCCGCGGCAGCACCTGTAAGAACTGATAGTGACTATATTTTTGATCATTTCTTACCCGATCGGTCATTTGAGCTGGATAAGCTGGTCAAAAAGATTCGCCGTCTACTGGCTGCGGATATTCAGAAAACTGTTTTATCGCCTGAAAATTCGAAATTACGCTTGGCCGATTTACGAGCTGAAATGACCTCCCTGGGAATTGACGCTTTTATCATCCCCTTAAATGATGAGTTTCATGGGGAAGCGGCGCCGGCATCATCTGAACGTCTCAAATGGCTAACCGGGTTTACGGGATCTGCGGGCTATGCGGCGGTATTGAAAGACAAGGCCGCAATTTTTGTGGATGGTCGTTATACCTTGCAAGTTCGCCAGGAAGTCGACGTTCAGCTGTTTGAGCCTTGCAACGTTCCCCAAATCACATTGTCTGAATGGTTTGCTGACAACATGAAAGAAGGCGAGATCGTCGGTTTTGATCCTTGGCTTCACACAGAAAGCGGTGTCACGACACTAAAGACGGCATTGGACAAATCTAACCTTAATCTAAAATCACTGCCCGAAAACCCTATTGATCGCGTATGGGATGATCGCCCGCCGGCTCCATTGGCTCTTGTGGTTCCCCATACGGATCGATTTTCTGGCCAATCCAGTCGAGATAAACGTGCTGAAATTGCTGATATTTTGACCAAAGACAATGTGGATGCCGTGGTTCACACTCTACCCGATGCAACTGCATGGCTTCTCAACATTCGTGGGGCTGATCTTCCAAGTACGCCTTTCGCACTCGGATTTTCAATTTTGCGAAAAGATCAAACTGTTGATCTATTCCTACCACCAGAGAAACTTTCGACCGACTTATCGGCTCATTTGGGAAATGGTGTCCGCCTTCATGCACCGGATCAACTTTCAGAACAACTGTTCGCACTAAAAGGTCAAACAGTTCAGATCGACCCTGCAACAACTAGCCAGTGGATCGTAAATAAACTTACAGAAGCCGGCGCGACAATTACCCGCGCTGCCGATCCGTGCTTGCTCCCTAAAGCCACAAAAAATGAAACTGAACTTGCTGGTACCCGGAATGCCCATATACGAGACGGCGTTGCTGTTACTAAGTTCCTTGAATGGTTGTCTATTGAAACCCCAAAAGGAACAGTGGACGAGATTAGCGCCGAGCAAAAACTATACAGTTTCCGTGCTGAAGGGGGAAACTTCAAAGATACGAGTTTTGCTACCATTTCTGGCGCAGGCCCCAATGGTGCCATTGTTCATTATCGCGTCACACCTAAAACTAACCGTAAGCTGGAGGCAGGAAATCTTTATCTTGTGGATAGCGGCGGCCAATATTTGGATGGCACAACGGATATCACCCGAACTGTGGCTATCGGCACCCCAACGGAGGAAATGAAAGATCGTTTCACTCGCGTCCTTCAAGGGCATATCGCGTTAGCCCTTGCCAAGTTTCCAGTTGGCACAACGGGGAGTCAGCTTGATGCCCTTGCCAGAATGCCCCTTTGGAAACAGGGCCTCGATTATGATCATGGGACCGGTCACGGCGTGGGCAGCTACCTATCCGTTCATGAAGGACCGCATCGAATTTCAAAGATGCCATCACCAGTGGCATTAAGGCCTGGTATGATTTTATCCAATGAGCCTGGGTATTATAAAACAGGCGAGTACGGGATCCGCATTGAAAGTCTGGTTGCAGTAAAAGCAGCAGAAGCCCCTGATGGGGCTGAGCGGGCCATACTGGAATTTGAAACACTGACTTTTGCGCCCATCGACAAAAATGCCATCAATTCTGAGATATTAGACAATTCAGAAAAACAGTGGCTCAACGCCTACCACCAGAATGTTTGGGAGAAAGTCTCTCCGTTTGTGGGAGAGACAACGCTTAAATGGCTAAAGGCTGCAACAGCCCCTATCTAATGTGATCGGTCGGACAGGGATCTTAACTCTGTCCGATCATTTCCACCCATTCTTGCTCAGTCATAGTTGTGACACCAAGGCTTTCCGCTTTTTTGAGTTTCGACCCGGCCTTTGCCCCAGCAACCAATATGTCTGTTTTAGCTGAAATGGATCCACTGACCTTTGCACCCAAGTTTTCAGCTTGGGCCTTGGCTTCTGCCCGGCTCATCAATTCAAGTGATCCGGTAAAAACGACTATTTTACCGCTGACAGGACTATCATCGTCAGGAACATCAAAACTATTGATCTTGATTTGAACCGCCAGGTCCACAAGAAGCTTGCGATTAGTCTCTTCAGAAAAAAATTCTTTAACAGCGTCAGCAACCGCATCTCCGATACCATCAATGTTGAGCAGATCTACATACATCTTTCCAGGCTCAGTCTGTTCCGGACTAAACACTTCTAGCAATGCATCCAGTGTCAGATAGTTTTTAGCAAGCAAGCGGGCATTACCCTGCCCCACATGGCGAATACCAAGGGCATATATAAACCGATCCAGATCAATTTTTCGCCGATCATCGATTGCACTGAACAAGTTCCGTACGGCTTTATCGCCAAACCCGTCAAAATTCTTTATTTTCTGGAGCGACTTACGATCATTCTCTTCAAGTGTAAAGATATCCACCGGGCTTTTAATCAATTCCCTCGTATAGAATAATTCAATTTGTTTTGCGCCAAGACCATCGATATCGAAGGCGGTCCGAGAAACAAAATGTTTTAATCTCTCCACCGCTTGTGCCGGACAAACCAGTCCGCCAGTACACCGCCGGACAATATCGTCTTTGCCTGTAACAATATTTTTCTCGCGAACCGCATGACTGCCACACACAGGACATTTGGTTGGTAGCAGATAAGGCTCCGTGTTTTCCGGCCGTTTATCTAAAACGACTTCGACAACTTGCGGGATAACATCACCGGCACGCTGAACAACAACCGTGTCTCCAATGCGGATATCTTTACGCTGAATTTCTTCCTCGTTATGGAGCGTCGCGTTTGAGACCACAACGCCGCCCACTGTTACTGGATCCAGCCGGGCAACAGGTGTTAATGCCCCCGTGCGCCCAACCTGCACTTCAATATCTTGAACCGTTGTTGTTGCTTTTTCTGCCGGGAATTTGTGGGCGATGGCCCAGCGGGGGCTCCGGCTCACAAATCCAAGGCGTGATTGCCAGTCAAGGCGGTTGACCTTAAACACAACGCCATCGATATCGTAGTCCAGTTTAGCTCTCAACTCTTCGATTTTGCGGTAAGCGTCAATGGCCTCGGCCATATTCTTGCAAACTTTCGATAGCGGGTTTACCGAAAAACCCCATTTGGAGAACTGATCTAGTACTTCGAACTGACTTGTACCGCCAACATCCGAGGCGGCACCCCAAGCATAGGCAAAAAACTTCAACTTTCTTGAGGCCGTTATAGCAACGTCAAGCTGACGAAGTGATCCTGCTGCAGCATTCCTTGGGTTTGCAAATACCTTTGCTCCCCGTGCCAACTGCCTTTGATTGAGGTCTTGAAAGTCCGCAATGGACATATACACTTCGCCGCGAACGTCGAACATTTCTGGAATAGTCGTTTTTGTGCCATCCAGATTAAGAGGTAGATCCTGAAGGGTTCGAAGATTTGAAGTAATATCTTCCCCTTCTTTCCCATCACCACGGGTTGCGCCTTGAATAAACGCACCCTTCTCATATCGCAGGGATGCCGATAATCCATCAATCTTAGGTTCTGCAAAGAAAGCAACATCCTCGAGCGGTCCCAGACCAAGGAAACGTCTCACGCGCCCTTCGAACTCGCGTAAATCTTCACCGTTAAACGCGTTATCCAAGGAAAGCATGGGAACGGAGTGCTGCACCTTCCCAAATCCACGTGCAGGCGCACTACCCACAGTTTGACTGGGGCTATCGCTATGTACCAGTTGCGGGAAAAGGGCTTCAAGCTCGCCTAATGCCCGAAGAAGACCGTCATACTCAGCGTCAGAAATACTTGGGGTATCATTCTGATAATAGGCTGTATTGTGCGTCTTTAATTCTGTAGACAAACGACGATGTTCTGCGGTCGCTTCTAAAAGCGACAGTGTAGTGGGCTCACCCATCTTAAAGTTACCCTTCGATTAGACTTTGTGCCGCTGCGCGGGCTTCATTTGTAATACTGGCGCCAGATAACATGCGGGCAATTTCTTCTTTTCGCGCATCTTCACTTAACCGCTCGACTGATGTAGTGGTGACTTTACTACCGCCCTTAAATATATTCCAATGCGCTCGCCCTGCTGCTGCCACTTGCGGTGAATGGGTAATGACGAGCAACTGCAATTCTTCTGACAGACGGGATAATCGTTCGCCAACCGCATCTGCGGTTGCTCCGCCAACGCCTCTATCGACTTCATCAAACACCAATGTCGGTGCAGAACCAGATCGGGCAAGAACAACTTTCAAGGCCAGCATAAATCTGGACAGTTCGCCGCCGGATGCAATTTTGATAAGTGCGCCGGGCTTACTTCCGGGATTGGTAGCTATTTGAAATTCAACTTTGTCCATGCCCGTTTCAGACCAGTTTTCTTCAGGCAATTCTTGAACCAGCGTTTCAAACTTGGCGCTTCCCAGTTTTAGGGGCCCCAACTCAGCCAAAACTGCTTTATCCATTAATTTCGCAGAAGACAATCTTTTTGCCCGGAGAGAACCTGCAGCGATTTTGAAAGTCTCTCTTGCGGTGGCGACCTCCTCTTGAAGTCTTTTTACTTCAGCATCTCCATGCTCTACAGCAGCTAGACGAGACTTAAAATCCGCCAGTGTTGGAATAAGGCCAGAGACTTCGCATTTATGCTTCCGTGCGGCGGCCCGCAAAGAAAACAATCTCTCTTCCACATGTTCAAGGCCAGAGGGATCCATATCAAGATCACGGCCTACGGTATCAATAACCATAGCCGCTTCACCCATTTCAATTGCGGCCCGCTCAAGGCTATCTAAAACAGCATCAAGCTTACCCGATGCCTTTTCAACCACTCGTTCTATAGCGCGTGTCGCAGTTCTAATTTTACCTTCAACTCCGCCATTTTCAGTTAGAGATTTACGAGCATCTTTCAGGGCGTCTGCGATTTTTTCGGCATGCATGAAATCTGACCGCAAAGCAGCCAGTTCCTCTTCTTCGCCCTCAACAGGGGCAAGATCTTCTAACTCTCCCACAACGTGACGTAAATATTCTTCATCCACTCTGGCCTGTTCTATTTCATACAAAGCCTTTGCCAGAACCGTTTTCAACACCTGCAAGCTGGAGAATTTTTTTGCGACATCCTTTAGGCGGCTGAATAGCTGGCCATACAAATCCAAAACCTGACGATGGCCTTTTGCATCCAACAGGCCTCGTTCTGCATTTTGGCCATGAATTTCAACAAGCGCCTCCCCGACGGAGCGCAACAAACCTGTACTCACTGATTGATCATTGATCGTTGAGCGGTTACGGCCATCTGCACTAATCACCCGGCGCAATATGATGGGTTCGTTCTGTTCTGCATGCAAATCTTCGAGCAGATCAAACACCGGATGCCCTGCCGGTAAAATAAATTCAGCAGATACGCTTCCTTTATCTTCCCCAGCCCTGATTAAGCCCATATCAGCGCGAGCGCCGAGCGCTAGGGCAAGGCTATCGAGCAATATAGACTTACCCGCGCCTGTTTCACCCGTGAGGACGCACAAGCCGTGATCAAAAGTTAAATCCAGCTTATCGATTAGGACGATATTACGAATAGATAGGGATGCTAGCATATGCTATGGGACCTAAAATATTGTTTTCCAAGTCTTAGTCAGCCAGGAGTCTTCTTTAACTTCCGGCTTCAAATAAGCCTTATCCAAAAGCGCATAGCTATCTTCATACCATTCACTTCCGGGAAAATTATAGCCAAGAACAGCAGCGGCAGTTTTCGCTTCATCCGTGATACCAAGAGATAGATAAGCTTCTGTCAAGCGATGCAAGGCTTCGGGAACATGGGTGGTTGTCTGATAGCGCTCAATGACTTGTCTGAACCGATTGATTGCGGCAATATATTCTTTGGTATTTAAATAATACCGACCAATTTCCATTTCTTTTCCAGCCAAGTGATCCCGGGTCAGATCAAGTTTAAGTCTGGCATCTCGGGCATATTCAGTATTTGGAAATCGTCTTGACACTTTTTCAAGCGCATCAAGTGCTTGTCGGGTCACTTTTTGATCTCGGCCAACACCTGTGATCTGCTCATAATATGAAATAGATTTCAAATAGTAGGCATAGGGTACATCTTTACTACCCGGATGCAATTCGATGAATCTGTCGGCGGCTAAAATCGCCTGATCATATTTATTACTTTGATAATAAGCGAAAGCAGACATCACTTGGGCCTTATTTGACCAAACTGAATACGGATGTTGCCGCTCCACTTCATCGAAGCCTTTGGCCGCTTCAAAGTAATTTTCAGCGTTCAAATCAGCCAACGCTCTGTTGTACAGCAATTGTACCGGCTCCTCCTGATATGTCTCTGCGACATCAGAACTACAGCCAGCCATTACAAAGGTTGCAAAAATTAAAACTAACAGGGATTTTCCCTGAAATGCCTTCATGCGAAATGTCGCCATCACTTTGATCCATATTGGAGCTAATCGTTAGAATGTATTTTATCCAATCATACACGCCTTGGAAAGCACAGCTTGATTTTTTCTTAGTAAGTGAAAATTTTTCAGTATTTTTCAGCAAAACCACGCTTTAAATTAGATAAATTACACTCTAAGTATCTAATTTAATTAACTTTATCATAGGTTGTATTTATCCTATTTTCTTTTTTGCTGTCAGTGTGCTAAATTAATAGCAAGGGTAGATACAATTTTCAGATCTTCTTCCTATAGAAGAACCGACAGATCTGCTAGTGAAACCCTGTAAGACTAGTTCGATGTATAGTAAATGTTTATGGGCACCCCAAGGGCCCTAGTTACAGAAAGGTACCAGCTAATGAGTAAACTCGCCAAACGAGTTGACGACCACGTCGGTGAGCGCATCCGGGAGAGGCGCACAATGATGGGGTTAACACAAGAACATTTAGCCCAAGCTTTAGAAATCTCTTATCAACAAGTACAGAAATACGAAACTGGTGCAAACCGTGTCAGCGCTGGACGTCTGTATGAAATCGCCCAACGTCTCGAAGTGGACGTCTCATACTTCTTTGATCAACTAGAACCATTAACCATCAGCTCTCCCCTCGAGCATGGTGGAAAGAACCGTTCAACAATTGAATTGGTTCGTAATTATAGTGAAATTGAAGAACCAGCAGTTCGGTCTGCTGTCAGCGGGCTTATTAAAAGCCTAGCGGGTCGTGAACGTAAGCGCAAAACAGCGTAAACAAAGAAAAAGGCACGGAAACTTTCCGTGCCTTTTTTATATTCAAATAAATTAGAAGTTTTGGTTTATGCCGTAATCGGCGCTGCTGCTTGCTGTTCTGGCCAGTAAGCCCCGCCAACGTTCGATGCCCGAACAGGCGCTTCCAATGTATAGCACCACGCATCGGCATCACTTAAGAAGGCATGAAGCAATTTGTTGTTTAGGGCATGCCCAGATTTGTATCCATGGAACTGCCCAATAATCTGAGCCCCTGCCAGATATAGATCACCAACAGCATCAAGCGCTTTATGGCGAACGAATTCATCTTGATACCGAAGACCTTCTTCGTTCAGAACATCCTCGCCGCTCAAAACAATTGCATTATCAAGTGAGCCGCCTTTGGCAAGACCCATGGACTTCAATTGCTCCAGCTCGCTCAAGAAACCGAACGTACGGGCTCTTGAGAGTTCATTCTTGAAAGTCCCATTCCGCATATTGAAGCTGCAATTTTGATGTCCGATCCGCTTATTATCAAAAGCGATTTCAAATGCAACAGACACGTTATCACCAGGAGACAATATTGCCGCTGCATTTCCGTCCCGAACTTCGACTTCTTTCAAAACCTTGATGTACTTACGCGGAGATGATTGCTCAACAGTATCTGCGCATTCAATCAGAAAAATGAACGGAGCGGCAGAACCATCCATTACAGGAACTTCAGGGCCATCAAGTTCGACGATGGCGTTATCAATACCACTGCCCGAAAAAGCAGCCATTAAATGTTCAATTGTTGCAACCTTCACACCCGCTTCATTTGCGATTGTGGTGCACATAACAAGTTCACTAACCGTATTATAATGCGCATGCACATCAGACACGTCAGAGGCAACATCAAGCCGACGAAAGACAATTCCTGTATCTGCTGCTGCAGGTTTCAGGGTCATATTTACAACATTTCCACTATGAACCCCAACGCCAGTACAGCCGATGCTGTTCCGTAAGGTTTTTTGAAAAGTCATCATAATAGAGCACACTTCCGTTCGGTTTTTATCGTAGCTTATTTCTAACGAAGTGGTGCAGGGAACTCAAATCACTCTTTGTTACCAATTATTTCCATGATGAAACAAACGTTAACAATCAGTTTGCGTCCAACGAAAAAGGGCCGCACCGAAGTACGACCCTTTTTCAACAAATTACTCAACTACGCTACTTTGCTCACGCAAAGTACAATTCTCTTATGAGTGCCTAGTTAGCTTGGCGTCTCAGAAATGCGGGAATGTCTAAAAGATCCTCGTCGTCTTTCTTCTTTTCAATCCGAACTGAAGATGACAGAGCTTCTTCCTGCTGCGGCTGCGTTGTCATTTTTGGAGCTGCCGGTGCCGCGGGCTTAGCCGTTGCAACGGGTTCTCTGCGACCAACAGGCGCGCTAACTTCTGCTTCTTTCCGTTCGGCTTCAACTTTACGGCTCAATCGGCCAACGCCGGTCATTCGCTCGAATAAGCTAGGGCCTTTACGTTTGCGTTTAGGCTGACCTGCGTCTTCTGCACTTTGCTTAGCCGCAGGGTTAATCAGTTCTTCCGCACGTTTATCAACCCGAATAACAGGAGGCGCCTTGAACGGAGCTTCACCGCCTTGGGCTTCCGTAGCTGCAATTTCACTTTCTTCCATCACATCTTCGATTTCAGACAGTAAATCTGGTTCCATATCACGCGCTAAGTTATCACCAGAGGCAACGCCTTCAGAATGCCCAAGGGACATAGCAGGCGATCCATGAGTTTCAGTACCGTCACTGCTCATCATCGGTTGCCCGGCGGGGGCACGATCAGGAATAGAGGCACCAAAACCACTGGTCCGTACGTGTTCCATACCGCCCAATGAAGGTTCAGACACCGCGTTACCACCAAATCCAGTAGGAGTTGGCCGAGGGCCGCCACCAGTAACTTTAAGTAAAGATGTCACATTTGGAGCAATTGGCTGCATCATATCGAGAGCATCAATTCCAGTCGCAACAACAGAGACACGCATCATGCCGTCCATGTCAGGATTAAATGTTGATCCAACAATGATATTTGCGTCCGGATCAACTTCATTCCGAATGCGATTTGCCGCTTCATCCAATTCATAAAGCGTCAGATCCATTCCGCCGGTGATGTTGATCAAGACGCCGCGAGCGCCTTTCATGGAAACATCATCCAACAGAGGATTTGAAATAGCAGCTTCAGCGGCCTCAATGGCGCGATTTTCGCCAGAAGCTTCGCCTGTGCCCATCATTGCTTTGCCCATCTCGCTCATGACAGTGTTCACGTCAGCGAAATCAAGGTTGATCAAACCTGGCATAACCATCAAATCGGTCACACCGCGCACACCTGAGTGCAGCACATCGTCCGCCATGTTGAAGGCGTCTGCAAATGTGGTTTTTTCGTTCGCAATACGGAACAGATTTTGATTAGGAATAATAATCAAAGTGTCGACGTATTTTTGAAGCTCTTCAATGCCGGCTTCCGCCGTCCGCATTCTGTGATTGCCTTCAAACTGGAATGGTTTGGTGACAACACCAACCGTCAAAATTCCGAGCTCTTTTGCAGCTTTGGCTACAATTGGTCCGGCGCCTGTTCCTGTACCACCGCCCATACCGGCCGTAATAAAGCACATATGAACGCCTTTAAGGTGAGAGGTAATTTCCTCGATCGCCTCGACAGCGGCTTCAGCACCAATCTGCGGCTTAGACCCGGCCCCAAGGCCTTCGGTCAACTCAGCCCCAAGTTGAATACGGTTGTCAGCCAAATTTTGCTTCAACGCTTGCGCATCGGTGTTAGCAACGACAAAGTCAACGCCCTGAAGCTCTGACTGGATCATATTGTTGACGGCGTTTCCTCCGGCTCCACCAACACCCAAAACCAGAATTCTAGGCTTCAGATCGGTTTGGTCCGGCACTGACAAATTTATCCCCACAGCACTACCCTCCTTATTAACGCAAGCTATACTTAGTAATACCAAATATTGTAGGTAATGGAACCCTACTTCTTACATATTGATCGAAAAACATTCTTTTTTTCGAATTAAAAGTTTTCCTTGAACCAACTTCCGATGCGTAAAAGGCGGTTTTGTGGGGTTTTTTCTTCCCCTGAGCCACCAAGTTGATCATTGAAGTTTTTACGGACTGCGAAGGACAAAAGTCCCGCAGCGGTGGCAAAGGCCGGACCCTCGACAGCTTCGGCCAGTGATTTGACACGTATAGGTTTACCCATGCGAACTTGTTTGTCTAATATTCGGCCCGCCAATTCTTGCACGCCGGCCAGTTGTGACGCACCGCCAACAAGCACCGCACGACGCCCAGCCACCTTGGCAAAACCAGACGAAGCAAGACGATCTCTCACAATTTCGAGGATTTCTTCCATTCTTGGTTTAATAATTCCAACCAGCATCGACCGCGGAACATGATTTGCCACTTCGTGCTCAGCTTCACCAATCAATGGAACATCAATTATTTCTTTTTCATCAGACGGACTGGCGAGTGCACTCCCATACAAAGTCTTCATCCGCTCTGCATTTGCAAGGGTCGTAGACAGCCCTCTCGCGATATCATTACTAACATGACCACCGCCGACAGGAATGGTCTCGTTGTAGACCATCTCACCGTCGTAAAAGACGGCAAAGGAAGTGGCCCCGCCGCCCATATCTATGACAGTCACACCCAAGTCCATTTCATCTTCAACAAGGCACGCCAAACCGGAGGCGTATGGCGCGGATACGAGATTAGCCACACTTAAATGGCATCGCTCAACACAATTAGTAATGTTTCTGACGTGGTTATTTAAAACCGAAACCATATGCATACTAACGCCGAAATTGTCACCGTACATTCCGCGTGGATCTCGAATACCGCGATTTCCATCAACGTTATACCCAACAGGCAACGCATGTATTACAGACCGATTTTCCGGGTTATAGCTGGTTTGAGCTTCCTTCAAGGTCCGAACAAGATCTTTTTCGCCAATTTCCTGACCTGCAATAGACATTTCCACATCGACCGTTTGAGACGCTGGCTGACCAGCCGATACACTCAAATAGACTTCTCTAATGGTCTCGCCAGCCATTCGTTCAGCAGCATCTACAGCAGAGCGGACCGACTCCTCAGCATTTTCCATATTGGTGATGGCACCGGCCCGCATGCCACGAGCAACCTGGTGACCAATGCCTTTAATTCGAAGGCCGCCATTTTCTTCAACAGCAACAAAGCAACATACTTTTGTTGTGCCGATATCCAGTGCCGTTATAGGTCCGTTTCGTCCTGATGCCATTCTGCTTCAGTGTCCTTTATTCATTTGACGTATACTTGCCAGATCACGTTTTATTCCCGCCATCTCGCCTAAACTCAGCATCCGCTGGTCTCAATCGCACATACATTTTATCTGATGATCTCAGGTCTATTGAGAGAACACCCTTGTTCAAGATATTTTTTGACTTCTGAAGATCATTCAACTTAGACCAAGCAACCGCACTTCCCTCTTCTGGAAGGAGGACTTTTACGCCGTTACCAAATTCCAAATCCCATCGGCGATCTCGCACTCGCACCGCGTTTTGAAGACGCGTAAATAGGGTCGGAGTCGCCGACAACAAGTCAAACAATTCTGCTGCGCGTTCATTAGCTTTTTCGCCAACAACCTTGGGTAAATGATGAAATTCGAATGTGTCCGTGGTCGCGATTACAGCGCCTTTACGATCAATTAAAGTGGTTTTTCCGTTAATTTGCCATCGCGCAAAAGGCCTGCGCTCTTGAAGTCTTACAAAAATTTCATCTGGATAGCGCCGCATGACGGATGCATGCTCCACCCAGCCAAGTTTTTCTATACGCGCCCGAGCCAAATCAGGGTCAAAATCAACGATGCTATCGCCGCGCGCCACACCAAGTGCTGCCATGATATCCTTGCCAGACGCTTTCTCACGGCCCGTTACACTGACTTCTTGCACAACCATACCGACACCGCCGAGGGCAGACAAACGTGTTTCCTGGGCCCAAAGACCAGCTTGCTCAATAAAGCCATTTTTGACGATCAAATAGCCTGAAAAACCAACAAAAGTTGTTACAGCTGTAAAACCACCTGCAAGTAATGCTGTTTTCAGCCGAATGCCCGATGGTTTACGCCGACTAGATGCCTTTGAGCGTTTGTTCTGTTTCTTGAAAAGACCGAGTGAACTGGCATTCGACAAAAAGACCTTCAGCCTTCCAAAAAATGGCTTTGCTGTCGTTTTTTTGGCAGTCCGAGACGCCTTTTTAACTTTTGGTTTTCGTTTCGCCTGAATGGGGCGATCATTTTCAGAGATTTTTATCTGTCGCATGACGCATCCTCCACCATCCAGCGAACCAAATCGTCAAATGCGATACCGCTATGGGCCGCAATTTCTGGAACCAAACTCAATTCGGTCATGCCAGGCTGGGTATTGGTTTCCAAAATCACAAACTCAGACGGGCCGGTTTCCGTATCGTCAAACCGGAAATCTGTCCGGCTAACACCCCGGCAACCAAGTGCCTTATGGGCCCGCAATCCCATCTCAAGCAGTTCGTCATACCTGTCTTTTTCAAGGGGGGCTGGCATAATATGCTCTGCCTTACCGGATGTGTATTTTGCTTCGTAGTCGTAAAAACGACCAAGTGGCCTAATCTCCACCGCCCCTAATGCCTCATCTCCCATTACAGCCACATGAAATTCCCGTCCGGGGATGTAGGTCTCTACAAGGACTTCATTTCCAAATGTCCAGGGTATGTCTGTCAGTTGCCGGTTTTCATTTTCAAGGAGGATAGTAACACCGACACTGGATCCCTCATTAAGTGGCTTAATCACCATGGGTAGCGGGAAGTCAGCCCCGTCGAGAATTTCTTTACGGCTCAAAACACGCCCATCGGCACATTGAAGACCGGCGGCGGCAAAGATTTTCTTGGCAACGGGTTTATCCATAGCAAGAGAAGATGCCAAAACGCCGGAGTGCGTATAAGGAATACCCATTATCTCCAGAAGCCCTTGAATAGTTCCGTCTTCCCCGTAACGACCGTGTAAGGCGTTCAGACAAACATCAGGTTTCAAGGCCTCTAAAACACTTGCTATGTTATGGGAGACATCAATGGGGGTCACTTTATAGCCGCTCCGTACTAAAGCTGCAGCGCACGGATCTCCGCTTTTCAAGGAGACTTCTCTCTCGGCTGACCATCCGCCCATTAGAACTGCTACATGCTTCATTCGCCGATGCCTTCTTTTTGATTTTTTTCCGTATCTAATTCACCAAGGCGAACGATTTCCCAACGAAGAAGCGTATCAAATTGCTCAAACACACGCCTGCGCGCTTCTTCCCCAACTGCTTCCAGATCACGGGCCGTGGCGCCACCTGTATTGATCAGAAAATTGCAGTGTAAGTCTGAGACTTTTGCGCCGCCAATAGAGAGACCTCTAGCCCCAACGGCGTCGATTAGCTCCCATGCCTTCTGCCCCTTAGGGTTGGCAAAGGTAGATCCGCCCGTTCTGCTTTTAACAGGTTGGCTTCCCTCGCGGCTAGCAGCAATTTCTTTCATTTTTGCAGTAATTTTTTCTGCGGAACCGGGCTGCAATTGTAAAATGGCTTCAGTGAAAATCCAGTCACTTGGAATTTCAGAGTGGCGATATGAAAATCCCATATCAGCACAGCTTAACTCGTGCCGCGCGCCTGATCTATCATAGGCAACTGCTGATACAAGAACGTCTTTCAACTCTGACCCATAAGCCCCAGCGTTCATTCGAAGAGCGCCCCCGATACCGCCTGGAATCCCACTCAGAAACTCAACACCAGTTAAATCGTTATCAGCCGCGAAATGCGACACATAAACATCAAGAGCCCCAGCACCCACACGAAGTTGGTTATTCTCAATGCATTCCATTTTTACGAAGTTTCGGCCAAGACGTAGAACCACGCCCCGGAAGCCGCTATCCCTAACCAATAAATTCGAGCCAACGCCCAACACAAAGAGATCGATATCCGCATCTGTATTTTTCAAGAAATTCGCGAGATCAGCTTCATCTTCGGGTTTGAACATAACATCAGCGGGGCCGCCAACTTGGAACCACGTCACCTTATCCAATGCCACATTTGCACGAAGTCGGCCTTTTACGTTAGGCAACCTGTCAATGAGAGCAATGTCAGAGGGGCATGGTAAGCTCATTCTGCATCTCCAGCATCGATTTGCTTATCACCTAAGGCTTCGATTTCTGCAGGAAGACGGTTAGCCCAAAGAGAAATTGAGCCCGCGCCAAGGCAGACGACAACGTCACCTGTGGATGCTTCAGCAGCCACTATTTCAGCCAATTTTTCAGGACTGGGTAGCGGGATTACATGTTGGTGTCCACGTGTTCTCAAACCCTCGACATAGCTATCTTGGCTAATACCGTCCATAGGCTCTTCACCAGCTGCATAAATATCTGTAACCACAACAGTATCAGCATCATTAAAGCAGGTGCAGAAGTCTTCGAACAAATCCTTTAGGCGGGAATATCTATGAGGTTGGACAACAGCAATAATTTTCCCATCATAAGCTTGCCGTGCCGCTGACAACACTGCAGATATTTCGACTGGGTGATGACCATAGTCATCGATTATCGTTACGCCGTTGACCTCTCCGACTTTCGTAAATCGGCGTTTTACGCCGCCAAATTCCCGCAAACCCTTTTTCAAGACGACTTCATCAAAACCCATTTCAGATCCGACGGCGACGGCAGCCATGGCATTTTGAACATTATGGGCGCCCGGCATTGGTAGTTCGAACCCCTTCATCAAATGCTTATCATTCCCAACCCGATCACTGACAGAGACGTTAAAACGGGCACAGCCCTCTTCAAAGCGAACGTCAACAGCCCGGTAATCAGCTTGCGGAGTTAGACCGAAAGTGACTAACCTGCGATCAGAAATCTTGCCAATCAACGCTTGCACCTCTGCATGATCAATACAAACAGCCGCGAAACCATAAAACGGAATATTCTCAACGAATGTTCTGAAGGCTTCTTTTACGCCCTCAAAATCACCATAAAAGTCCAGATGTTCTGGATCAATATTGGTCACAACAGCAATCGTCGCGGGTAGTTTTATAAAACTACCATCTGACTCGTCGGCTTCCACAACCATCCAGTCGCCATTCCCCAGGCGCGCGTTGGTTCCGTAGGCATTAATAATACCCCCGTTTATGACAGTTGGTTCAGCGTCAGCGGCATCAAGAATGCTTGCCAGGAGCGATGTCGTGGTCGTTTTTCCGTGCGTCCCCCCCACAGCAATTGCCCATTTAAGCCGCATCAGTTCCGCAAGCATCTCTGCGCGCCGAACCACTGGGATAAGATTTGCACGGGCTTGCCTGACTTCTGGGTTATCTGACTTAACCGCCGATGAAATCACTACTACTCTAGACTCGCCGAGGTTTTCTTCTGAATGGCCGATGGAGACCTTAATGCCCAAACCTTGAAGGCGATCCACATTTGCATTTCTGGACAAATCAGATCCTTGAACCTGATATCCCAACGTGTGCATCACTTCAGCAATGCCACTCATACCGATGCCGCCGATACCTACAAAATGTACCAGTCCTATATCAAGCGGAAGCGCTCTCATGCGACAACCTTTCCATTTAACGGTGATCCGTTTGTTGTGTTCTTCGCCATATCTTCAACCATATTTGCCAGATTACTCGCAGCTTCAACTTCCGCGCATTGTGCCGTCGCGGTTGCCATTGTTTTTAATTTGTCGGGATGCGTCAACAAACAAGCAAGTTTGTCTTGGAGGATCTCAACGGTAAAATCATCTTGCAAAATAAGCGCGGCAGCGCCCCGGTCAACACTGTTTTTCGCATTTCTGTATTGATGGTTATCCATAGCATGTTTATACGGCACCAAAATCGAAGGACGGCCAGCAACCGCCAGCTCTGCCATTGTTGATGCGCCCGAACGTGCAATCGCTAGATGACAGTCCGATAACAGCTCCGGGATGTTATGAAAAAACGTGTCTAATACCGCTTCAACATTATTCTTTTTGTAGATTTCTTCAACTTTCGCCAAATCTTCTTTTCGGCATTGTTGCGTAACATGTAATCTGCCTTTTTGCTCTTCTGGAAGTGCCGCTACGGCAAGCGGAACGACATCAGATAAAACCGTGGCCCCTTGGCTTCCGCCGAGAACTAGCAAATTAAATTTTTCGGTATTACTCACAGAACAGTAATTGGCGCCCTGCAACGACAGTATTTCTTTGCGAACAGGGTTTCCGGTGAAGGTCATCTTGCCAAGCACAGAGTTTTCCACCGCTTCCGTATTTAAAAACGAGGTGGCTATTCCAGCAGCCGGTCCTGCCAGCAATTTGTTTACACGTCCCAAAATCGCATTTTGTTCATGCAAGACAAGCGGCACACCCAGTAACGCTGCTGCAGCAGCAGGAGGCATGGAAGGGTATCCACCAAAACCAACGACCGCCATCGGTTTTTCGCGCCGGAGATACTTGATCGATTGTAGCGTTCCCCAGAAAAGTTTCGTAGCTGCTTTTACCTTATCCAGCAATCCACCGATGGATGGGGAGCCTGCACTGATTTGCACAACGTCAACGCCCGGAAACAACTGATCATATGTCTCCCCTCGGCTATCGGTGAGCAGAGCGACGCGATAACCTCTGCCAAGTAATTCTTCAGCAAGGGCGCGGGCAGGAAATATATGGCCGCCGGTTCCGCCGCTAGCAAGAACAACAAGTGGGTTTTGATCAGACATTAGACATCTCCCGATCCGGCACGACGCCGACTTAATGCCAGAAGCATTCCCATCAACACCGCCAAAGCCAACATGGAGGATCCGCCATATGAAATAAACGGCAGCGTCATGCCTTTGGTCGGCATCAAACGTAAATTAACACCTATGTTGATGATGGCTTGAAGGCCAAATTGAGTTAGCAGTCCGGCTGCGGCTAAAACAACAAAGAAGTTTTTCTCTTCCAGTAGCCGGCTAAATCCGCGCAAAACGATAAATGTGAATAACCCAACGACCAATAGGCAGACAACAACACCAAATTCTTCGCCAACAACAGCGAAAATAAAGTCCGTATGGGCGTCAGGTAGAACCCGCTTAACAGATCCGTCACCGGGCCCTACGCCAAAGAAACCACCTGTTTGAAACGCTTCCATTGCGCGCTCAATTTGATAATTTTCACCGCCAGCAGGTTTTAAAAACCGATCAACCCGGCTTGCCACATGAGGGAACAATGTATAAGCGCCCGCAGCACCGACAATTCCAACCCCCAGAAATAACACGACCCAAATAATGGGAAGGCCCGCCAAGAAGAACTGAGCGAACCAGACAGCCGACACAACCAATGTCATTCCAACATCAGGCTGCAATAGCAACAGCGAGATCACCAGCAGATATAAGATAATCGCAATAACATTTCCCGGAATTTCATCACTTTTCCGTTGCTGTGCGAACATCCATGCCGAAACCACTGCAAAGGAAGGCTTCAAGAATTCAGTGGGCTGCAACGTAAAGCTACCAAACCGAAGCCAGCGTTTTGCACCCTTCACTTCAGGGCCCAGAACCAACGTTGCTATTGTGAGCAGAATACAAAATCCAAATAACAGCACCGCCATACGACGCACCCACAACGGGGACATTAACGAGACACCGAAAATGATGCTAAACGCCATAGGCAGATACATGAATTGTCGTTTTACAAAATGAAAACTATCCAAATCAAGGCGCGTTGCAACGGCAGGGCTGGCGGCAAGAACCATTACGCCGCCCATGGCAATCAGTAAAACAACTGCGGATAAAGTCCAGCGATCAACGGTCCACCACCAATGCCCAACGACCGATTTATCAAGGCGTGTAAATGTTGTCATTCACTCATCCCTTTTACGATTTCCCTGAAGGCATCACCGCGCGCTTCAAAACTTTTAAACTGATCAAAACTCGCGGCGGCAGGGGCTAACAATACAGTTGTACTACCCTCAAATCGGGAGGCGTCAAGGGCTGCTGTTTTCACAGCATCCTCTAGGCTATTGCATTTCACGTAGGGAAGTTGACCCTCGAGAGTGGCTGCGAATTCATCCGCTGCCTTACCAATAAGATAGGCTTTACAAATATTTGGGAAAAGCGGAGCCAGCATATCTATGCCACCAGCCTTGGGAACACCGCCACAAATCCAATATATATTCTTAAACGAGGCCAATGACTTTTCGGCAGCTTCTGCATTTGTTGCTTTTGAATCGTTGATAAATTGCACGTTTTCATATGCGCCGACTTGCTCCATCCGGTGCGCAAGGCCGCCAAAGGTGCGAAGCCCATCAGCAATTTGTTGATTATCCAAGCCAAGTGATCTGGTTACTGCTACTGCAGCGGCTGCATTTTGCCAATTATGCTCACCGCGCAACCCGGTCATTTGAGAGATGTCCAATGTCCACCCCGCGCCGCCATCTGTCGTGTCGGTAAGAACACCATCAATGACACTCACACCCTCATCGACAGTTTTTTTCACTGAAATGGGAACTAATTTTTGATTATTTGATGCGGAAATCTTAGATGCCAAGCCATTGCAGATCACGTCATCGATATTGACCACAGCCAAGCAGCTTGCATCTTGATTTTTAAAGATCCGACTTTTAACCGCTGTGTAGGCAGCCAAGTCCCCGTGCCGATCCAAATGATCCGGTGTCACATTCAAGATAACCGCAATATCGGCTTTTAGAGATGGCGTTAAATCCAGCTGATAAGAAGAGAGTTCAAGAATATAAGCCCCTTCATCTCCCAGTTCAGGGAGATCCATCACTGGCGTCCCAATATTCCCGCCAAGAGCGGCACTAGAGTTCGCATTATCGAGCATATGATAAATGAGTGCAGATGTGGTCGATTTGCCGTTGGTACCGGTGATTCCAACCACCTTACCAGCCTGTTTTTCTCTAACGAAAACTTCCACATCGCCCACAACATTAATGTTCGACTGACGGGCGAGTTCCACGACAGGATGTGGCTTAGGATGAGTTAAAGGAACACCGGGGCTGAGGACAAGAGTTTCCGCTCCCTGCATTCCGTTGCTCTCGAAATCCTGAAGTTTAAGCCCTGCTTTATCTGCAGCGGCTCGACCTTTGGGATTATCATCCCACACAATAACATTCGCCAGCCCATCATGAAGGTGCTGCGCCGTTGACAAACCACTTTTGCCAAGACCGAAAACCGCAACTCCCTTATTTTGATAAGCGTGACTTTTCATTATCTCTTTATCTCAGTTTCAAGGATGCAAGACCGATGAGGGCTAGAATTACCGCTATAATCCAAAAACGGATCACAATGGTTGGTTCCTGCCAGCCTTTTTGTTCGTAATGATGATGTAGCGGTGCCATGCGGAAAACCCGCTTACCTGTCAACTTGAAGGATGCAACCTGCACGATGACCGAAACAGTTTCCAATACAAAGAGCCCGCCAATAATGGCTAATACAATCTCATGGCGCGTGACAACACTGATGGAGCCAAGCGCACCGCCCATGGCAAGGGATCCGGTATCGCCCATAAACACCATGGCAGGCGGGGCGTTAAACCACAAAAACCCTAATCCGGCGCCAAACAAGGCACCACAGAAGACAAGTAATTCACCGGCGCCCGGCACAGATTGAATTTGTAAGTAGTCAGCAAAAACAGTGTTACCAACCAGATACGCAATAAGACCAAAAGAAGTCCCTGCAATCATAACAGGGACAATCGCAAGCCCGTCCAGCCCGTCGGTTAAGTTCACGGCGTTAGAGGCACCGACCATCACAAAAATACCAAAGGGTACGTAAAACCATCCAAGATCGATCAGTACATTTTTAAGGAATGGTATCGTTAGTGATGTGGCCAGATCGGGACTAGTTGCATCCACAATCCATAACGTGGCTGCAAGAGCGATAATAAACTGGAAAAGCAACTTAACTTTACCCGGAACGCCCCGGGTATTGTGGCGACTAACTTTCAGGTAATCATCTGCAAACCCAATGGCACCAAAGCCAAGGGTCACCATCAAGACAGCCCAAACATATCGATTGGTAAGATCGGCCCATAGAAGCGTGCCAAATCCCAACGCTATTAAGATCAAGAACCCGCCCATCGTCGGCGTTCCCTGCTTTGAGATGATATGGGATTGCGGACCGTCATCCCGAATGGGTTGGCCCCGCTGCTGCTTGCTTTTCAGCCACCTGATAAGAGAAGGGCCGAAGATAAAACTGATCAAAAGAGCTGTCATCAACGCGCCGCCCGTTCTGAATGTCAGATATCGGAAAAGGTTGAAAATGGGAAATTGATCAGCAAGTGGAAAAAGAAGGTTATATAACATATCACTACACCCCCGCACTATTAGCGGGCTTTCGTTCACTAGCAACTGCCAGCAAAGCCTCTAAAATTAATTTCATTTTACTGCCCAGCGATCCCTTTATCAGAACAATGTCATCTGATTGAACCGCTGTTACCAACATGCCTGACAACTCTTCAGAGTTTGGGGCATATCCTGATTTTTTGTCCGCAGGAAGCGCGTCGAACAGATGACGCATATTAGGTCCGCACGCATATACCATATCAACGCCGTCATCGGAAAGGTCAATTGCCAAAGATTTGTGGATTTCAGCCGATTTTTCCCCTAATTCACGCATATCACCAAGCACCGCAATTTTCCGGCCCTGATTTTCTGTTTTTTTCCTCTTGAGAACACTAAAGGCCGCCTGCATTGCAATAGGGCTCGCGTTATAGCTCTCATCAATAATCGTGTATTCGCCAGTTGGACAATGGGCTGTCACTAGAACGCCACGTCCAGAGGGCGGCACCATTGTAGAAAGCGCTTTTGTTGCCGCAGTCACATCTGCCCCAATGGCATCAACCGCACCCAATACTGCCATTATATTCATTGCCCAATGCTCGCCCGGAACCGATAAAGTGAAGCGGTATTTATGGTCGTTGATTTTGGCGGAAATTTCGCTGGAATGTGGCATTAGCGAGATTTCGCCTAACCTTGCCGCTGCATTTTCTTTTTTACCAAATCCAATGATGGTCTCAATGTTCAAGCTTTGGGCTCGCTGAAGCAGCAAAGCGCCATGCTCGTTATCAACATTGATTAGTGCTGTCCCCTTTTCATTCAAACCTTCAAAAATCTCAGCTTTAGCTTCCGCGATTTCCGTTGTGTTCTTAAAAAATTCAAGATGGGCGACGGCAACAGTTGTTATGATTGCCACGTGAGGGCGCACCATTTTGGATAACGGACCAAGTTCACCAGCATGGTTCATTCCGAGCTCGAAAATACCATACTCGGCATCTCTTGGCATTCGGCTAAGCGACAGCGGAACGCCCCAGTGATTATTGAAACTTCCAACGCTATAATGTGTTTTCCCTTGAGCGGAGAGCACATGAGCCAGGGCTTCTTTCGTGCCGGTTTTCCCAACACTACCAGTAACCGCAATAATTTTGGCAGAACTTCTTGCCCGTGCAGCTACTCCCAACTGCTCCATCCCAGTTTGGGTATCATCCACAAAAATGAGGAGAGAGGTATCTTTACAATTATCTGGCTGTTTGCTGACTATCGCCGCCGAGGCCCCATTATCAAGAGCCATCTGAACATAATCATGGCCGTCATTTTCCGGCCCGATGATCGCGATAAACAAATCTTCGCTTTCTACAGATCGGCTATCGATGGAGACACCGTTTGCCTGCCAATTAGTGTTTTCACATTTACCGGCTACGGCATCAATGATCTCAACTGAAGTCCAAAGAGGTGTCTTAGTCATGCGACCCCTCCCTCTTCAATCAATTTTGTGACCACATCCTTATCGTTGAAAGGAATGACTTGATTGCCGATGGTCTGCCCGCTTTCGTGCCCCTTGCCCGCGATCAGAATAACATCTCCAGCTTTCGACAATTTAAGTGCTGTCGCAATAGCTGAGGCTCTATCTCCAATTTCACTAGCGCCCGGGCAGCTCTCCATAATGCCAGATCTGATAAATGCAGGATCTTCCCCGCGTGGATTATCATCCGTCACGATTTGTAGATCTGCTAGATCATGGGCAATCTTGCCCATTTCAGGGCGCTTTCCTTGATCCCGGTCGCCGCCGCATCCAAATACCACTGTTAGCTTTTTGGACGTGTGAGGGCGGAGCGCTTTAATTACAGTCTCTAAAGCATCTGGTGTGTGGGCATAATCAACATATATCGCAGCACCATTTTCTAAAACGGCAACCCGCTCTAACCGGCCGGGTACATTCTCAAGGGTCTCAAACGTTTTCACCGCATCGTCAACGTCTGATCCCGCACCGACAACAATTCCAAGCGCGCACAGCACGTTCATGGCTTGAAATTCGCCGGCTAACGGCAAATCCACTTGATACGACTTGCCAAAGGCTTCAATTTCGAGATGCTGGCCGCTAGCATTTGACGTTGTCGACACCAATTTAAGATCACTGGCATGGCGACCAAATTCGATTACTTTTAGATTACGGACGTGGGCCGCTTGTTCGAAATTTGGAAATGCACTGGAATCTGCATTGAGAACAACAACACCGTCATTGGAAACAACTCTTGAGACCAATCCCAATTTTGCATCCATGTAACTATCTGCATCTGCATGATAATCAAGATGATCTCTCGTCAAATTGGTAAAAGCGCCGACTTGAACTTGAACCGCATCAAGCCGCCGTTGATCAAGTCCATGGCTCGATGCCTCTAGTGCCACATGAGTGATCGACTGATCTGATAAGTTTTTAAGAACCTTATGAAGTAGAACAGGATCAGGCGTGGTGTAGTGGAGATCTTCAACACGATCGCCAGATATAATTCCTAAGGTTCCAAGACTTGCCGACGAGTATCCGAGTTTTTCCCAAATCAGGCGGACAAAATGCGCAACTGAGGTCTTACCGTTGGTTCCGGTGATAGCCGCGATATGGGAAGGTTGGATGCCCTCAAAGCGCGCGGCAAACTCTGCCAATGCTAATCTTGGATCATCCACTTGATGACAATAAACAGGGCATTGATCCGCATTGTAATCGGGGGTGGTCAAGATCGCTACAGCGCCCTTTTCGATGGCGGCATCTATAAAATTCCGCCCATCAGCCAGGGTTCCGGGCAAAGCCGCAAACAAATAACCCGCACTCACTTCCCGGCTATCAGCAGTTAGCCCAGAAATTTCCACATCTGCTGCCGGAGATAAACCGGCGTTTTCTAGCAACCTAGAAAGTAGCAAGTTTCTTCTCCCGTGAGTAAATTGGGATATGCATTAAACGCTGCATTTTTTCGCTGTCTTCATCAATAGTGGGGATCCCCAAAATCGGACCGATCCTTGAAATCAGGCGGCTTATGATAGGTGCCGTAGTCCAACCTGCACTTCTGTAGAAATGAGTAGATGCATTCCCTTTGGGCTCATCCAACATAGCGAAAACAACATACCGTGGATTATTCATGGGAAACGCACTCACAAACGACGTTATGAGAGCATCGCGTTTATACCGGCCGTTAATCGCTTTTTCAGCGGTCCCAGTTTTTCCGCCCACAAGATATCCCTTAGCAGCCGCTTTTCTACCAGTTCCTTTTTCCACCACCAACCGCATCAACTTACGAACGATGTCGGATGTTTTTTTACGGATAACCTGACGGCCTTCGGTTTTGGCATCTGATTGTTTCAAGATTGTCGGATTACGATAAATGCCGCCGTTGACCATAGCGCCCACTGCCGTACTGAGTTGAAGCGGGCTAACGGAAAGTCCATGCCCATAGGAAATTGTCATGGTCTCAAGACTATTCCATCTTGGGGGCAAAATTGGGGCGCCCACCTCAGGTAATTCAACAACCGGCTTCCGAAGCAATCCAAGTTTCGTCAAAAAAGCTTTGTGTTTTTTCGGACCAACAGCATCCGCCATTTTGGCCGTACCAATATTGGACGAATACATGTAAATTTCAGGGACGGACAACCAGCGTTTTTTAGGATGATCATCCCGAATTCGGAACCCAGCTATGCGAATAGGTTTTGTCGCATCATATCCGTTGCGAAGTGAAACAGATCGTAGATCCAATGCCATTGCTGTTGTGAAGGTTTTGAACGTTGATCCCATTTCATAAACGCCAAGGGTCGTTTTATTGAATTTGTTGTTATCGGGGAAATCTTGCGGCCTGTTCGGATCAAAATCAGGTAAAGACACCATGCCCAAAATTTCAGATGTCTCAACATCCATCACTAGTCCTGATGCACCCACAGCCCTGAAAATGGACATATAACGACTTAACTCGTCCCGCAGAGCGTATTGCACCCGCATATCCACTGACAAATGAACAGGTTCTGCCTGCGCGCCTGATTTTCCAGAAAGCTTCTCGTCGAAATACTTTTCAACGCCTGCAATCCCCTTATTATCGATATCCGTATATCCCACGAGATGAGCCGTCAGCGGGCCCAAGGGATAAACTCTTTTTTCTTCATTTCTGAAAAAGAGACCCGGGATACCAAGGTCATTAATTTTTTGCTGCTGGCCGGGCGTCAAATGCCGTTTCACCCAAACAAAATTCCGTTTCGAGCCCAGCTTTGTCACAAGTGAAGAACTGTTAAGCTCTCCTATGACAGATTTGATTTTGCGGGCAGCATCATCAGCGTTCAAAACTTTGGTGGGATCTGCGAATAGAGAAACCGTGTCGAGAGTAATAGCCAAAAGATTTCCAGCGCGGTCATATACTGGCGCCCGACCAACTAATGGTATTGGTGCTGCTTTTGGGGACACGCTTTGTTCAGACGCAGTTCGGGAGAGACCAGCACCACTTAATGCCAAACCCACGAGCCGGCCTGCAAGAATAACAAAGCAAAAAGCAAACAACACGCCGGCAACGACTAATCTGTTTCGTCCTTGCTCAAGCGTCTCTTTTGCTGATCCCTCCAACTGAATGGAATTCCGGCGTGCCGCTTTATCCATTCCGCCATTAGAGGAATAAAACGCACTCATTACTCCGCCCTCGGAAGTTGGTAAGTTGCCATGTGCAACGCACTATTCGGCAATTGAGTTTCAGGCATTCTCTTGAAACGCGGTTTGGTTCGGGGAATTGGAACACCAAAAATATTTTTAACGGATGGATCCATCTGACGTTCTGGCAATTCCCGTAGCGCAACCACCTGATAGGGGGCGACTAATAATAAAGGCAAATACTTTGCTGTCAGTTCTTGGATTGCGGCAGGTCGATTTTGATATGCCCACTCCGCCTTCAAAATTTGAATTGCGTGCTCATTGGCTGAGATTTCAGAGCGAACTTTTCCTATATTTTTCTCAAGCGCCTGCACTTCATAAGACAGCTGATACAAACCGTAGGATACAGCAACAACAACAACCGAAATCAAGATGGTCAAGTTCCACCGCATCACTTAACCTCCCATATGGGAGCCGTTGTGCGAATGGCGCCGCGAAGGCGAGCTGAGCGGGAACGCGGATTAACATCCACTTCATCCTTAGTCGCTTTGATCGCACCGCGCTTTATCAGTGTGAAAGAAGGATCAGCTTTATTATCATCCATTGGAACATGACGAGATGGATTGCCCTTTGCATCTGCCCGTTCCGCCAAGAACTTCTTTACAATTCTGTCTTCAAGGCTGTGAAAAGAGACAACGGCCAAACGGCCTCCCGGCGCGAGCAGACGCTCTGCGGCCTCTAACCCTCTCCGTAATTCGCCCAATTCATCGTTCACATGAATTCGAAGAGCCTGAAACGTCTTTGTGGCCGGATGCATACCTTTGTTCGACGGGCGAACAACTGTTGCAATCACGTTTGCAAGGTCAACTGTTCTTGAAAAGGGTTTAATGGCCCTGCGGGTAACAATTGCATTTGAGACCGCATGCGCCTTTCTCTCATCACCGTAACGATAAATGATGCGAACCAAATCTTCCTCAGCTGTTGTATTAACAATATCTGCAGCGGTTGGGCCGTCCTGACCCATACGCATATCAAGCGGACCATCTTGCATAAACGAGAAACCGCGATCGGCCTCATCGATTTGCATCGATGACACACCGATATCCAGCGCAATACCGTCAACCTGCGAAACACCAGCATTTTCAAGAAGCTGCGCCATATCGCCATAGCACCCTTCAAGAATTGTAAACCGGCCGTCAAATTCAGCCTCCATACCCTTGCCAATTGCAATGGCCCGAGGATCACGATCCACGCCATACAATTTTCCGGCAGACGCACCTAGTATGGCGCGGCTATATCCACCAGCGCCGTAGGTACCATCGACCATCACTTCACCGGGAGCAGGTTTTAGGACGCCGAGCACTTCGGATAATAGAACTGAAATATGAGGGGCTTTATCACTCATTACTTGCTCCGCCTAAAGATCCACCGCTCTTGCGTTTCAGACGCGCGCGCTCTTTTACAGCTTTCATACGATCTTCAAAATCGGCTGGTCGCCAGATTTGGAAACTATCACCGCGGCCTGCAAAAATGCATTCGCCTTCGATACCGAGCTGCTCCAACATAGTTAGCGGAATAATTATCCGGCCATCGCCGTCTATGGGGAGTTCAGTAGCTTCGGCCATCAAAACATCGGCATCAGACTCGCGATCTTCAGAGAACGGATCAAAACCGCCGATACGTTCGAGCAACCCTTCCATAACACCCATGTCACAGGCATTAATGGCGTTACCCTCAAAACTTGGGAATAAAACGATCGCCGCATACCCACGCTCAGTCAGAATAGATCGAAAGCGTGCAGGTACAGAAACCCGCCCCTTCTTATCAATCTTATTCGTATGCGTGGATAAAAACAGGGCCATCCCCCAACTCCCTCACCTTTTTTGATTATTTCCCCATCAAACCCATCTCAATTCGGAAACATTTGGAACTAATATGGGATTACATGGAATATCATGGAAATATTTGGTAGTCAATGGAAATACTCCCGTTCTCTGTGGGTTTTGAGGGTTTCCTAATGGAACAAAACGGCCTAAAAATTAAGAAAAAATTAACCATGAACGCCAAAACTCAACGCAAACATGATCAATTCCTGTTTTGTTCTCATAATTTCGATGAAATTGGGGAAAATGCCATTTCAGAAGGACGAATAACCGTCCAAATCTGTGAAAATTTATTTGAAAAATGGGTCGTGGCTATAGGCCAGATGCAACCGAGACGGAAATTAAAGATACAATTTTACCGCCAAAAGCTACCCAAAACTGGTTTATAAGGTGGGTACTTTAATTGAGAACTTCCCATCTCTCATGGGACTTTCCGTGCTCTCGTTCTTGCTCATCTCTAAATTCGTCGAGAGTGCCATCGAGTGTTTTTTCGATTAAATCATCGAGTGCGCGAGCTGTATTCACTCGCGACATATAAACATAATCTGCCCCAGCCTTATACAGGTCCCGCGCCGCCATAGGCTGTTCCGCATTGGTAATAATTACTGCATTTTCGTTAATTTCACGCAAGGCATGCACGAGCTTGTGATTGTTTGTTCCCCGCAAGATCTCATCTGGAATAGTTGCCACAATAACGCTTGCGCTGTCGAGCCCTGCATGGCGTAACGTCAGCTCACTTGCCAAATCACCGTACCGGACGGACGCCCCCATTTTGCGGATTGCCGGATGGATTTGAATGTTAAAATCGATCACAAGGATCCGTTTCATTAACTCTGGGCGATGAGCTGAAATTTCATGCAGTAAGGACGATGCAACCCGGTGGAACCCGAGCAAGACAATATCTGCCTTCACGTCATCATCAGACACTTCTGCAGCGGGCTCTCTAATACCGCATTTTTCCATTAACGGAATGGACCATTCATAAATTCGATATGCGTTTTGAAAGAATGCTGGCGTCAAAAGGGCCGTTATCACGAATGCAAATATGATTGCGCTAGAGAACCCTTCTGATAGATGCCCATATTGGCCTCCCAAATAAGCGATTACCAAACCAAATTCAGAAATCTGAGCCAACCGAAGCGCGGAAATTTGTGCTAATCGGCGATCACCGCCCGTAAAATAGAAAAGCGGGAAAAAGATCAATTGACGACTAATGATAGATGCGGCGGCTAATGCAACAGCGATAACAACAACAGAAAACTCTGTTATTGCAGGAACACTCATCCCCAGCGCTACGATAAAAAGAACAATGAAAAAGTCACGGACAATACCGACTTTAGCAATTATATCGCGGCTATAGGGCAGTGTTGCGATGGTCATGCCCGCAATCAAAGAACTCATCCCTGATCCAACCGAAAGAGATGTGGAAATATCGAATAAGGCCGTTACTGCGTAATCGAGGCTCCCCCCAAGAAACACAATCATGAAGCACCAACCAATGGACCCAACAAAGATCATTTGGGGATCTTTTGCAAGCCACGTGAAAGCTCTCACAACGATCACAGATGCGAGGCAATAAGAAATTCCGGCCAGCAGGAACATTCCCAGGAAGGATATTATCGCTGGAATAATTTCAGGGGAATGAAATGTCGGTTGCAACACAAGAACAACGATGGCCCAAATATCCTGAAAGACCAGTAACCCAAGTGCTAGTCGGCCTGACTCGGTCCCAAGCTCATACCTTTCTTGGAACAACTTCACCACAAGCAGCGTCGAGGAGCCGGCGATAAAGATGCCAAAATATAAAGCATCGTATTGACCGGAGAAGAATGATCCCACACCCGCCCAGGCCAGACCTTTTACAACGACAAATCCTAGGAATACTGTAAGCGGATATTGGAAAAGACCGGAAATCAGCAGCATTTTTCCGCTACCGATGATCTTTCGAACATCAATTTCCAGGCCAATCATAAACAGAAGCAGGATAAACCCCAGTTCTGCAATAGTTTCGATATTTTCAGGTTCTGTTATGAACTTGAAGCCGATGGGTCCTACCAGAATGCCTGCGAGTAAAAATGCCGCGATACTTGGTATTTTGAGACGAACAGCAAAGACACCTATAACACTGGCGGCAAACAAACATATCCCGATATCATAGACGAGTGGTGGCAGATCCCCACTTGAAGCGTTGGCAGAATAAACAGGCAAAAAGAAAGCCAGTAAAGACCAGTAACTTATCTTAAATAGGCTTGAAACTTTGCTCATCTTCTCTCTAACGTACATTTTTCACACTTGAAAATCGTTATTGAATACTTGTTAACCCTGCGTTCTTAACCAATACACCCAATAGAATAGAGATAGAAACCTAATTTGCTGCTAACCCTCATATTTTAGAAGAGTGCAGCTATGCATATTTGAAATAATACCAGATGGCCTGTAAGCCGGGTTTTGTCCTCGATTTCTCGATGGATGACAATTCATCTAGGGTGCCTGTTGCCAGACACCTCAAGCAACCAACCCGAACGGTAGTCCGGAAAACCTACTTGCACAGCAGCAAAGCCCTGCGCCGACCGTTCCTATTTGGTTTTGCTCCCGGTGGGGTTTACCGTGCCGCCCCTGTTGCCAGGCGCGCGGTGCGCTCTTACCACACCCTTTCACCCTTACCTGAAAAAAATCAGGCGGTTTGCTTTCTGTGGCACTTTCCCTAGGGTCGCCCCCGCCGGCCATTAACCGGCACCGTATTTCCGTGGAGCCCGGACTTTCCTCCCC
>JBALWO010000083.1:0-9110 GCA_036960775.1 Pseudomonas marincola
ATAAGAGGGGGGACATTTCTGCAACGACTAAATTGACTTTTTTGTTCATCAAGTGACCAGATACTGCTACTGATGTCTGAGATGAAGAGTGGATGACACAGCTATGACCGATGACGAGCCAAAAAAACTAACCCAACAACAACAAAAAGACGCGGACAAAAAAGACCGTCTTGCGGGGTTGCTCCGTGCGAATTTACGGAAACGAAAAGGCTTGCAGCGGGGCCGCGGAGAAACTGCGCCGGACGCCATTAAGAACAAAAACCGCATGATAGACTAGTTACCGCAGCTTCCCTGCCCTTTTGCCCTTGGCGCAGTCTCAAGTTGTCTATAAGATGGCGCAAATTTTTAGTTTGCTTAACGGAGAAACGCCCCATGTCCATTCTGTCGGATAAATGGATCAGATCAGCGGCCCAAGAACACAATATGATCGAGCCGTTCGTGGAAAGTCAAAAAAGCGAGGATATGATCTCATACGGCTTGTCATCCTATGGCTATGACGCGCGGGTCTCTGACGAGTTCAAGATTTTCACGAATATTGATTCGGCCACGGTTGATCCAAAAAACTTCTCTAACGACAGTTTTGTCGACCGGAAAACAGATGTCTGCGTAATTCCGCCCAATTCTTTTGTTTTGGCGCGCACCGTCGAATATTTCAGAATTCCCCGCGACGTGTTGGTTATTTGCCTCGGTAAATCCACCTATGCCCGCTGCGGCATTATTGTGAACGTGACACCGCTTGAGCCTGAATGGGAAGGCCATGTGACACTGGAATTCTCAAACACAACACCGCTGCCTGCAAAAATCTATGCCAATGAGGGGGCCTGCCAGTTCCTTTTCCTAAAAGGCAATGAGCCGTGCGAGGTTTCCTACAAAGACCGCGCGGGTAAATATATGGGGCAGCAAGGCGTCACCCTTCCCAAACTTTAAACGCCATACGCTGGCCTTATTTTCCCAGCATATGAAAATGAGAGGCGGCCTTCTTCGGACGGCCCCTCTTTGTATTTATGAGATTATAAACTGCCAAGTGGCAGATCAGGACCAGAGAACCAATGGATAGCATTCGCATTCGGGGCGGCAAGCCACTTTACGGAAAAATCGAAATCAGCGGCGCGAAAAACGCGGCGCTACCGCTCATGGTTGCCTGTCTCTTAACCGATGAGACCGTAACCTTGAGCAACCTTCCCCATGTTGCGGATATCTCGACCCTGACTAATCTCCTTTACCAACATGGTGTCAGCGCTCATTTAAACGGTCATGAAAATGGCAATTCCAATGGTCGTGCGCTCTCTTTGACGGCGAAAACCATTACCAGCACTGAGGCTCCATACGACATCGTTCGCAAAATGCGAGCGGGTGCTCTTGTGCTTGGTCCGCTCCTCGCCCGAGTTGGTAAAGCCAAAGTTTCCCTGCCCGGCGGCTGCGCCATTGGCTCTCGCCCAATGAACCTTCACCTTGAAGGGCTGGAGGCCATGGGCGCCACCATCGAAATTGAAGCAGGCTACATGGTAGCTGAAGCCCCGAACGGGCTAAAGGGCGCTGAAATCCGTTTTGACAATGTCTCCGTTGGGGCAACCGAAGACCTGCTTATGGCAGCCACTTTGGCAGACGGTGTTACGGTTCTTGAAAATGCCGCGCGGGAACCTGAAATCACTGATCTTGTGTTACTTCTTCGGGCAATGGGCGCCCAAATTGAAGGAGACGGCACAGAGCGTTTGGTCATTACAGGGCAGCCCAAATTGCACGGCGCCGATTACAGCGTCATGCCTGACCGCATTGAAACGGGCACATATGCTGTTGCGGCTGCCATGGTTGGCGGACGGATTGAGCTTACCAATACACGGGCTGATCTGATTTCATCGGTTATTGAGGTGATGGAAGCGGCTGGCGCAACTATTGAAATCACAGACGATGGCTTAATCGTTGAGCGGGACCCTGCAAAACCCATTAAGGGTGTCGATGTATTGACCCACCCCTACCCAGGTTACCCAACAGATATGCAAGCTCAAATCATGGCGTTGATGGCCGTCTCAAACGGCGCCTCCATGATTACGGAGACGATTTTTGAAAATCGGTTCATGCATGTGCCGGAACTGGTCCGTCTTGGCGCCAACATTAACGTGCACGGGCGATCTGCCATGGTTCGCGGTGTTCCAGAACTTGTCGGCGCCCCTGTTATGGCGACGGATTTGCGAGCTTCGGTTTCTTTGGTCCTTGCAGGTTTGGCGGCAAGCGGCGAAACTGTTATTAGCCGCGTATACCATTTGGACCGGGGGTATGAGCGCCTTGAAGAGAAATTGGCTGGATGCGGTGCGGATGTTGAACGCATCCAAGGCGAGTAACTAAACGATTACTGATTGGATGATGCTGTGAGTGAAAGCTTAAAACTAGATGCCATGGTGGCAGAGGATCTTAAAATCCTTGCAGCCGCCTGCGTTGGCGCCATAACAAGCCCTGACGAAATCAGTTATTCACCAAAATCTCGTCACTTCACACTGACCTGTTCACGCCTTATGTGGGAAGCACAAGCCGGAGACAACTCTGGCTCCATGCGCACACGAAGCGGCTTATTCTTTGCTGATATTTTATCGGTAAAATCTGTGGGTTATCCAAATTTCGCCCCAGACACCGCAATGGAACTTCTCTCGATCTCAGAAACAGCTGAAGAAGGCGGTGATGTGGTCATACAACTGGATTTTGCCGGCGGAAGTTCAATCGCGCTCACCGCAGAATGCATCAATGCTTCGCTGACAGATGCCGGCGATCCATGGCATACAAAGCACACGCCGACACATGAAAACGGCGACTAAATAAAAATTTCACCTTTAACGAATTGCAAAAGACCTTCATATAGAACAACAGATGGTCTCAAATTAACGGAGCAAGCAAGTGTCTTCGACTGAAGAATTGGTAATTGCCCTGCCCAAAGGCAGGATATTGAAAGAGGTTATGCCGCTGATACGCGCAGTGGGCATCGAACCAGAAGCGGCGTTTGATGATCCAGACAGCCGCCTTTTGCAGTTTAAGACCAATCATCCCCATATATCCATCATCCGCGTCCGCTCGTTTGACGTTGCAACTTTTGTTGCCTTTGGCGCAGCCCATTTAGGTGTCGCCGGTAATGATGTCTTGCTCGAACATAATTATCCGGAGATCTACGCACCTGTGGATTTGGATATCGGACATTGTTACCTTGCCATCGCCCAGCCTGAAGGTCTTGAAGACGATAAAGACCCCAATCGCTGGAGCCATGTGCGCATCGCCACTAAATACCCAAATTTAACTCATGATTTTTTTGCATCTCAAGGCATTCAAGCCGAGTGTATTAAACTATCTGGTGCCATGGAACTTGCACCGGGACTTGGGTTATGTCGCCGTATCGTCGATTTGGTGTCTTCAGGGGCAACATTGAAGGCCAACGGCCTTGTGGAAGTCGAGAAAATTCTCGATATCACCTCACGTCTCGTGGTTAATCGCGCCGCCCTTAAAACGCGGCCGGTCGAATTGAACGATTGGGTCCAGAAATTTAGGACAGTGGTCAATGGCGAGTAAGCTCAATAGCACAGACGCTAATTTTGAAGCCGCTTTTGCCAACCTGCTTGGTCAAAAACGCGAAACCGACGCCGACGTAAACGCGGTGGTTACCGACATTCTACAAGATGTTAGAAACCGCGGTGATCTTGCGATTATCGAGTATACGAATAAATTTGACCGCGTCTCACTAACGTCTGCGGATGAATTAAAAGTCTCAAGCGCAGAAATCAAAGCGGCAATTAACCAATGTGATAGCGAAACGCTAGACGCCTTGAAACTGGCGGCCAAACGCATTGAAGCCTACCATTTAAAGCAAAAACCCGAAGATCTTAGATATGAAGATGAAGAGGGTATTGAGCTTGGGTATCGGTGGAATGCCATCGAGAATGTTGGCCTGTATGTGCCTGGCGGTCTCGCGACCTACCCCTCATCTGTTTTAATGAACGCAATCCCTGCAAGGGTTGCAGGCGCAAGCCGCTTGGTTATGGTTGTTCCAACACCAGACGGCATCATCAATCCGCTCGTACTTGCCGCAGCAGACCTTTGCGGTGTTACTGAAATTTACCGGATTGGCGGCGCACAAGCCATCGCTGCGCTCGCATACGGGACGGAGAGTATTTCTCCCGTTGATAAAATCGTTGGCCCGGGCAATGCCTTTGTTGCCACGGCGAAAAAGCAGGTATTTGGAACCGTTGGCATTGATATGATTGCCGGTCCATCCGAAATACTGGTAGTGGCTGACAATAAAAATGACCCCGCATGGATTGCCGCTGATCTTTTATCGCAGGCTGAACATGATCCAGTTGCCCAAAGCATTCTCATCACAGATGACGCGGATTATGCAGACGCTGTTGAAGCCGCTGTTCAATCTCACTTAAAATCGTTGGACCGGGCCGACATTGCACGCGCAAGCTGGAATGATTATGGCGCAGTAATTGTTGTTAAGACAATGCAAGAGGCCACCGCCCTTGTGGACAAAATCGCTCCAGAACATCTTGAGCTTTGCGTAGATGATCCTGAAGGGTTGGCTGCAGACATTCGCCATGCCGGTGCTATTTTCATGGGCAGATATACCCCCGAAGCCATTGGAGATTATATCGCAGGTCCAAATCATGTACTGCCGACAGCAAGAACTGCGCGCTTTTCGTCTGGTCTGTCCACGTTGGATTTCATGAAACGCTCATCGATTATAAAGTTGGATGCAACGGGTCTCCGGAAAATTGGACCGCCCGCAATTCGCCTTGCCCGCTCAGAAGGCTTGGATGCTCACGCCCTTTCAATCGCCGTGCGACTAAACATGCCAAAACAATAACCCTAAAAGGATACCGTCATGACCGCCGACCATCAGCATATCGTCAATATTACATTGGATGAGAAATCTGTTGTTCGGCGTAGCCCTGATATCGAGCACGAACGTAAAGTGGCAATCTACGACTTGTTGGATCAAAACTATTTTACGGTTGTTGGTCAAGAAGAGACCGGCCCCTACTCCCTCCACTTAACCATCGAAGACAACCGACTGATTTTCGATATTCGGGCAGAAGACGATGTCAACGAGCTAATGCGTCACCCGCTCCCCGTCATCTCGTTTCGCCGGATCATTAAAGATTATTTTCATATCTGCGAAAGTTATTTCACCGCCATTAAAAATGCGTCCCCGTCCAAAATTGAAGCCATAGATATGGGCCGCCGCGGACTGCATAACGAGGGGACAGAATTGCTTTTGGAGAGGCTAAAGGGGAAGATCGATACCGACTTTGACACCGCTCGCCGATTATTCACCCTGATCTGTGTGCTACATATCCGGGGTTGATTGGATGCGCAAACGCACAAAATCCACCGACCTCGCAGTCATCTCGTTTCAGCCCGCGGGTGATAAATGAGTGCGCCTAACGGTCAATCCATTGCCCCAACCAGTGTCTTATTTGCCTGTACACATAACAGCATTCGCTCTCCTATGGCGGAGGGCATCATGCGCAGTCTTTATGGCGCGAAAATATTCGTGGCCAGCGCAGGCGTTAAACCGATTGACGTCGACGGTTTTGCCATTGAAGTGATGGATGAAATTGGTCTTGATATCGAAAACCATCTCGCCCGTAGTTTTGACGAACTTGATGATAGCTCTTTTGACCTAATCGTTTGTTTATCAAAAACCGCACAAGCGCATGCAAAAGAAATAACACGAACCATGGCATGCGATGTTGAATATTGGATCACCATCGACCCTTCAGAAGTCGAAGGTAACAGAGAGATGCGCCTCAACGCTTATCGGCAGGTGCGGGATGATTTATATCAGAAAATAAAGGGTCATTTCTCCACAAACCTTCACCCACTTGTGTGATTTATGCTATACTTATAAAGGAAATGGGCGCTTCCCGGCCCCACAGACGGCATTGAACTGTCCAAATGCAAACAAACACTTGCAATTTGCAGCAAGGCAACGCATTTTGCACGCGAGATTTAACAATGGAATTAGGTAATTTATGGCTAAAGAAGAACTACTTGAGTTTGAAGGCACTGTAACTGAGCTTCTACCAAACGCAATGTTTCGCGTAAAATTGGAAAATGATCATGAAGTTCTTGCTCACACAGCAGGCAAAATGCGCAAACATCGCATTCGTGTTCTAGCTGGTGATAAAGTGACTGTTGAAATGACACCATATGACTTGACTAAAGGTCGCATTACTTTCCGCTTCAAATAAGTGTGGATGGAGTGGTCGATGTTTGCGAACAAGACAGTACGCAGCCGCGTTTAGATCATCATGAAAAGCAATGAGATGACAAAACAATCCCACTCCTCAAAGCTGGTGCTCGCATCAGCGTCACTGCGCCGTAGCGAACTGCTCCTTCAAATCGGAATCGTTCCAGACGCGATAGACCCAGCAGACATTCCAGAAATTCCAGGGAAAAACGAACTCCCTCGCGACCTCGCCCTTCGATTAGCGAGTGAAAAAGCTGTGCATGTTGCAGGCCGTCACGAAAACTCACTTGTTTTGGCTGCTGATACAGTTGTGGCTGTCGGTCGGCGTGCTCTTGGAAAAGCCGAAACCGAAAAAGAAGCGCAAAGTTATCTTTCCATGCTTTCAGGCCGGAAACATAAAGTTCACACAGGTCTTGCGCTTGCCCGCCCAGATGGCAAACTGATCACTAAGGTGATCACCACCAGTGTTACGTTCAAGCACCTAGACATCTATGATATTCGCAATTATGTCACCAGCAATGAATGGCGCGGTAAAGCCGGTGCCTATGCCATACAAGGCCTTGGCAGTCTATTCATTCGGCAAATTCACGGATCCTATAGTAATGTGGTTGGCCTCCCCTTATTTGAGCTTTCCAGCATGCTAAATGGAAATGGATACGACGTATGGGCCAGAGCCGCCCAAAATAATTCTGAGCCAGCATGAGCTGCACAATCCTGATTGACTGCGGACTGTTTGAGACACGTATTGCGGCCATTCAAGATGACAAATTAATCGACCTCATTATTGAACATGACGACGCTAAATCAGTTTTGGAAAATATCTATCTCGGACGCGTTACTGGCTTCTCAGATACAATGGATGGCGCATTCGTCGACTTAGGCGGCAATGTCAGCGGATTGTTACTTGGCCGCGATATTCCAAGCCCTGATCAATCAAATCCACCTGTTCGGCAAAAACTCCATGAAGGAGAAAAATGCATTGTTCAGGTTATCAAAGACGCAAAAGACGGGAAAGCCGCCCAACTGTCCGCCTTTCCAGAACTAGGCAAGCCTGACCTCATCTACAAACCGGCATCAAAGGGCACCGTATTCTCCCGAAAATTTAAAGACAAAGAAGTCCGGCAAGAAATCACAGACGCTTTGGGATCCTTCAGCGGCGGCGTCACATTCCGAAGCCGCGCCATGGGAAAAACGCCCATATTCCTTAGCGAAACCCTTGCCTCTCTCTTGCTCGATTGGGCAGATATTCAAACCCAAGTCAAAAAAAGCCAAACCCCAAGATTGCTTCGCGCTGGCCGGCCGGCTGAGCTAACACTTGCGGCGGAACATATTTCAGACAATCCAACGCTTATTGTCAATGATCCGGCCCGATACCGAGACCTAACCGCCGTTATCAAACGGGAAGGGCGGATGCAAATATCTTGTTCTTTATGGACAAAGTCAGAACTTCTTTTTGATGCACATGACATTGAAGGGCAAATTGACGACGCAGCTGGTAAACGCCTCCCTCTCCCCTCTGGAGGTAATATCACTATTGAAGAGACCGAAGCCCTTGTGGTTATCGACGTTAATTCAGGGGCCAACGATAAATCTTCAGGTCTTAAATCCGTCGCCTTTTCATCCAATGAAGAAGCCGCCAGTCTTGCGGCTGAGCAAATTCGCCTACGGAACTTAAGTGGCATTATCATCATAGACTTTATTCAAATGCCGCAAAAAGACGATCAGCGCAAAATTGAAACGATCTTGCGCCACTTAACAGCCAACGATCCATCAGCGGTTCGGGTGATCGGCATGACAGAGCTCGGCCTTATGCAGCTTACCCGGCAACGCAAACGCCCTCCCTTGAGCCGCCTAAACGCTTCAACACTTAATTGCGCTAGCGGCAGCGTTCCTCGGGCCATGGCAAGCAAGCTTTCCACAGATCTTCAAAGGTTCGCAAGTTCCCATAAAACCCGGGTCATCTCTTTAGCCGCCAGCCCTGACCTTGCGCCCCTCCTTACCCAAAGCAGCGCAGATTTTGAAAACACCTTATCGATCACCCTGATTTGGAAAATCGATTTGGCTTTAAGAGACTTTGCGTTTAGCCTAAGCCGTCCGTCAAAATAGAGGGTTGTCCCGTGCAAAAAAAAGAAACCAACACTTCAAAATGCCCTCAATGCGGCAAAAACAAATCCGACGAAACCTTTCGCCCCTTTTGCTCGAAAAGATGCCAGCAACTTGATCTGGGCAAGTGGCTAAACGAGAGTTATGTGATCCCCGGCGACGAGACCATTCCAGCCAATGATGACGAGGATGAATATTAGGTTTATACGGCTGAGCGCGCAGATATAATGCCTCCAAATGGGCCGCTGATCTTTTTTTTATTTTTTGCTGAAACAGCTATGGACAGCCCGTCTTTTATCTTCTATAAACCAGCTTCCTTGCAAGCACACTAGCTTGCACGCGTTGCCCGGATAGCTCAGTTGGTAGAGCAGCGGATTGAAAATCCGCGTGTCGGTGGTTCAAATCCGCCTCCGGGCACCATTTTTTCTTCAATGAATTCAATAGCTTGCACTTTCTCTTGCTGATTTCATCGAAAAATAGTGCCCGCTCGCCCCTATACCCGTAACTCCCTATTTTTATTGCTTGATCCCTAGTTGTCCTTTGCTGCGCTGTTGCCTGGGCGCTGCACTATAGATTTTTTCACTACCCCCTACAGAGAATTTCCCTCAGTTATATTCTTCATATCCAGAATTACCAGTGTGTCTTTTTTGATATCACGGTGCTTTATTATGTCACCGACCTTGTAATATTCCCAGTTGCAGTTGTTTTTGTCTCCCCACCATTTCTGGACTTTCAAGCATAATGTGCCGCTGTCAGAGACACTCCAGTTTCCTTG
>JBALWO010000013.1:0-35108 GCA_036960775.1 Pseudomonas marincola
CATCTACTATAGGGCGTGCACCCTCAACACTCAAATGATCATCGTCAGTGTACAAAGCCAATTTTAGCCTTGAATAATTGCTCTAAAATCAATCAAGTCATATTCAATGACAGTCCAGAAAATACTAAACAGCACCGCTGTGACAAAAGTGGTTGCTAACAATTTTTTCAAAATTTCTGGATTTACGGGGGCACTTTCCGCAGTGCCTGGCTCTACTTCACCTTCCTCGCCTTGAGTTCGAACACCCCAAGGAAGAACAGTAAAAAGTACAACAAACCATGTGATGCAATAAACAACAATTCCGGTCGTAATCGTCATTGATTTATCCTTTAAACCTGTTCTAGTTCGACAAGCGTGCCACAAAAATCTTTTGGATGTAAAAATAGAACTGGTTTCTTGTGAGCACCAAGTTTTGGCTCGCCACTTCCCAAAATACGAGCACCTTCGGCAACCAATTTGTCGCGAGCAACGAGAATATCGTCAACCTCATAGCAAATATGATGCATACCGCCGTTTTTATTCTTCTCAAGAAAGCCTGCAATAGGTGAATTTTCGCCAAGAGGATACAGCAGTTCAATTTTTGTGTTATCCAGCTCAACAAACACAACAGTGACCCCATGATCAGGCTCATCTTGTGGTTCTTGAACGTTTGCTCCCAAAACGTCTCGATACATTTTGGCAGCTGCTTCTAAATCTGGGACGGCGATTGCAACATGGTTCAGGCGACCAATCATTTTATTATCCTTTTTAACCTAACTCAGTTGGGCTCAATCAGCCCTCTTCATCGTCAATTCGCACTACATATACATCGGTAAGAGGGCGACGACCAGCCAGCTTTCTAAATACCTTGCGAATTGCTTGTGTGGCCCGTTTTTCAACGGCTTCATCTCGCCCACGTTCTGATTTGGATAGCTCTTGATGTCCCTTTAGGATTTCTTTCACTAACTGGGCATCGATATCAGGAAAATTATCGCCTTCGATCACACCGCGAAAACGAACAACAGGATCTTCTGTGATTTGTCCTTTTTCATTGATGATAACAAGGCCATTTGCCACCCCGTTATAGATCATCCGGCGGCGATCACTTAGAAATTCTCCATCAAGTGCAGTTAAGCCACCTGCGTCCACAGCCAACCGGCCAGAGGGCACAGTCCCGATAATTTTAGCGTCGCCTGGTGCCAATTGCAGCACATCACCATTTTTTATTTCAATGGTTGTCTTCACGCCAAGTGATTTTGCAAGAGAGCAATGTTCAGCAAGATGACGCGCTTCCCCGTGAACAGGGACAGCTATTCTCGGTTTAACCGTCGCATACATTTCGGCAAGCTCGTCCCGTGCGGGGTGACCCGACACATGAACAAACTCATCAGCCTCTGTTATGACATGGACACCGTTTTCAGTAAGCTCGTTGTGGAGCGCATAAAGGGTCTTCTCATTTCCCGGAATGACTTTAGACGAGAAGATGACAGTGTCCCCTTTGGTTAGGCTGACACTTTGGTGATCGCCGCGGGCGATACGTGCCATAGCTCCGCGAGGCTCGCCCTGGCTTCCTGTACATAAGAGAAGAATTTTCTCCCGTGGCAGATAATCGGCATCTCTCTCGTTAATGAACGGAGGGAGCTCGCCAAGATAGCCTGCCTTTTTAGCCGCTTCCGTCATGTTATGAAGAGAGCGTCCCACAAGCACAACATGTCGGTCGTGTTTTGCTGCCACTAAAGCAATAGAACAAACACGAGCGAGGTTGGATGCAAACGAAGTAACGGCAACCCGCCCTTCGGTAATGCGTCCAAGGAGTTCGTCTAAACTGTCCTGAACATCTCCTTCTGAACCTGAGACACCCTGATTAAACACATTGGTTGAATCGCAAATCATCGCAAGAACGTCGTCTTTGGTAACCTCTGCCATGCGTGTCATATTGCTTGCAGGACCAACAACAGGGCGAGGATCTAGTTTCCAGTCTCCCGTATGCATCACGCGACCATAAGGTGTAGTAATCATCAGTGCTTGCATTTCAGGGATGGAATGCGTCAGTTCCACAAAATCCAAATGAAAATCACCCAACTGCATAGCACCACCGGGTGCAATGATATTGACTTCAACCTCATCGACAAGACCAGCTTCAGATAATTTGTTATGCAAAATTTCTGCAGTAAACGGCGTTGTATAGACAGGGCATTGGAAATCTGGCCACAACCTAGATACGGCTCCAACGTGATCTTCATGCGCATGCGTAATGACCAAACCGAGCAGGTCTTTCTTCCGTTCCGCGATCCACGTTGCATCAGGAACGATTAAATCCACGCCCGGGGCTCTGTCATCGGAAAATGTAATTCCGCAATCAATCATCAACCATTTGCCATTACAGCAATAGAGGTTGAGGTTCATACCGATTTCGCCGCTTCCCCCTAAGGGCAAGAACACGAGTTTATCGTCAAATTTCATAAGTATCTTTCTGGTAAATTTGAAGTTCATTTACCAGTTATCAGCATAATAAAACAGCGTTATTTATTTGAATATTCTAAAAACCAGATAGAACCCCGCAAGGAACTCGTCAAAATACGTGAATAGAAGGAGGAAAATTGGGAGGCTAAAAGTTCAAAAATTCTGGAAAGCTGTAGCTCTCATCAATACCTAAAAACTGTTTCACTTCACTGCAATCAATGCCCATTTTGGTAGACAGTATTCTACGTTCAAGCATCCCCGTATCAATTCTTGCGACATACTCGCGAGTGACACCATATGAAAACTGATCCTTCACAAAGATAATTTCTCTTGCAGTATCGCGCGACGCCGCCCTTTCCCGAATAGTATGGGCCCCTTGCGTCAATTCGTCAGGGGATAGGTTTAAAGTACAGTCCCGAAAATCAATTACACTATTGATATGAGGCATAAAAGAGGGATGCTTAAAAATCGCGGCTGACCTGGCCATTAAGGCGTCAAAATCAAAATTACCCAGATGCTTAATGAAGAAGCAATTTACATCCAAATCAAACTGGAGCTCATAGGAATTATCATTATCCATCATTATCGCCTGTAACTTTCTTTAAAAATCTAGAAAATCAGGAAAAACCACCTCTTCGTTTATGCCAACCCAGTCTTGAATTTCTCTTTTCAAATCCGGTAAATCAAATTTAAATATTTGATACTCTTCCTCAGACCTATTGCGCATTCCGCTGTAAGACCTGACAATTGCATGGCCAAGTTTATCATCAAGGATCATAGCTTCTCTATATCGTCCGCGTCTTTGCTCTCTCACGCCAACATCATCGGCATATGCTCTTAAATCTTCCGGGGGCAAGGCATAGGTACAATTGCGAAAGTCCATAATGACTTTTACATCTCTTCGGTTTCCAATTTTTTTGCTCGTGGCATTCTGCCGTTTTATCAAAGCGTCAAGGTCAACGATGCCATAATGCTTTATGAAGCAAATATTGGCTTCTTCATTAAATTCAAAATCAAAAATACTACTCGTCACAAATCGGCCCCTGCTGTTCAACAGAATCTAGCTCATGAAGATGAGCCTAACAGCAATAGTTTCTCATTTAAAAGTAATTTTTTTGTTACTTTTATTGCAGAAATTAAAATTTAACGAATAACATATTGATCTAAAATACTAAAAATTTAGTACATAAGTGGGAAAAATTCAAATCGTGTAATATATATGTTCCATTACTGTTTGAGGCGTATTGAAATATCACGTCCAAATTTAACGAGGGTTGTTTTTGTGAAAAATCTCGACCAATCCTGTGAGTGTTAAATCCTGATCGATGTGATCTATCATTTCAGTCCCTCGGGCGAACAGGGAGGCCAGGCCACCAGTCGCCACTGTTCGTAAATTTTCACCAAATTCATGGCGCATTCGTGTAACTAAGCCCTCTACCATAGAAATATATCCCCAGTAAATTCCAGATTGCATACACTCTATGGTGTTTTTACCGATAACTTTTGCGGGGCGTTCCACAGCTATTCGAGGTAGTTTTGCGGCAGCACTGTGAAGTGCGTCTAGGCTGAGATTGACGCCAGGAGCGATTATACCGCCGGCATAGTTTCCATCCGAATCGACTACATCTAAAGTAGTAGCCGTACCAAAGTCGATAACAATCAACGGCCCGCCGTATTTTGAATGAGCTGCAACAGCATCAACCAACCTGTCCGCACCGGCTTCGGCTGGATTATCAATTTGGGGGACCATTCCAATGCTGACACTCTTCTCGCCGATCACGAGAGGCGTACAGTTGAAGTATCTTTTGCAAAGGCCCTTCAAATTAAACAATGTCTCCGGCACTACGGTCCCGATGATAACATTCTTAATATCCTGAATATGGAGTTTATCCAAGTTCATGGCCTGATTTAACCAGACACCATATTCCTCTGCTGTGCGAGAGGCTGATGTTGCTATTCGCCACTCCTTCACCAGGCTTTTACCCGAAAAAGCTGCGAACGTAATATTGGTATTTCCCACATCAATGGCTAGCAACATAGAAGACCTCATTTTTTGTTTATGTATCTTGGAAGAAAACTTCTCCCGCAGTTACCAATTTTGTGGAACCGTCCCGCATTGTCAATACAAGTGCGCCAGTTTCGTCCATATCGGTAAATGTTCCGGCAAATTTATTATTGGCTAATTTAACGGTCACCACTGAGCCAACACCACTCGCCCGAGCCAACCATTTTTCTCGGATACTTGAAAAACCCTGTGATTGCCACAGCTGATATAAAGCCAGAAAATTTGTTGCATAGCTATACAACAGTACCTCTAACTTCGCATCCCCGCCCGCTTGAGTGATGGATGTCGCGGCAAGCCCGTCGGTTACGGCTGGAAAAGAAGCCACATTGACACCAGTCCCGACAATCAGCCATTCAAGCTGATTTTTGGTGTTACTTTTACTCTCGAGAAGAATACCTGCCACTTTTTTGCCCGAGATAAGGACATCGTTGGGCCACTTCAATGCAAGCGGCGTTGTCTCAGGCAGTATTTGTTGCAGAGTGTCATACATAGCAACAGCGACAAGGAAGGAGAGCTTAGCGCCTTCAGCGGCATCACAATTTGGTCGGAGGAGAAGAGAGCAGTATAGATTTCCGCTTGGACTGTTCCATTGGCGGCCTCTACGGCCCACACCATGGGTTTGTTTCAACGACCAGACAAGCTGGCCCTCGCCGCGCCCAAGGTCTGCGAGACGTCGGGCTTCTTCATTGGTGCTGCCAATGGTACTGAATGCAGAGAGATCAAAAAATGGCGGCAGCGAAACACCGCTACCGCCCGTATTCATCATTTAAACAAAGAGCTTGCAGCAGCGGCTGCGCTACTGATCAACGGTGATGGGTAGACAAAGAACAATGCCGTTAAGAGACCCGTCACACTCATAATAATCGCTAGTGGGCGATTAAGAGGCTCAAAGCTGTCAGTCGCTTCATCAAAATACATAATCTTAATGATACGCAGATAATAGAAGGCACCAACAACAGACGCGAGCAATCCGATAATTGCCAGTGGATAAAGACCGGCGTTAATGGCGGCAACAAAGACATAAAATTTGCCGAAGAAACCTGCGAGCGGTGGAACTCCTGCCAAGCTGAACATAAAGATCATCAGCAAGAACGCCATCATCGGACGGGTTTTACCAAGACCAGCAAGTTCAGAGATATCTTCAACCATGCCATCTTTTTTGCGCATGGACAGAATGACGGCAAATGTACCCAAATTCATGACAACATAAATTGTCAGATAAATAAGGACACCGCGAATGCCTTCTTCAGTGCCAGCGGCAAGACCAACCAAAGCAAATCCGATATGACCGATTGATGAATATGCCATCAGTCGCTTGATATTTTTCTGATTAATGGCAGCAAAACCGCCAAGGATCATGGACGCGATGGATACAAAAACAATGATCTGCTGCCATTGGTCAACCAAGTCACCAAATGGTGTAATGAACGCCCGAATAAACAGCGCCATGCCCGCAACTTTAGGGGCTGCGGCAAAGAATGCGGTTACCGGTGTTGGAACACCTTCATAGACGTCTGGTGTCCACATATGGAACGGTACAGCCGAAACTTTAAAGGCAAGTCCCGCAATCAAGAAAACCAAACCAACCAGAAGTCCAAGACCTGCGGAGGCGTGTTCGCCGTGGAAGGTTTGCGCAATTACATTGAAGTTTGTTGATCCTGTGAAGCCGTAGACCAGTGAACAGCCGTAAAGCAGCATGCCAGACGACAATGCACCCAAAACAAAGTATTTCAGGCCGGCCTCTGTTGCCCGAGTGCTGTCGCGGCGGAATGCAGCGGTCACATACAAAGACAAGCTCATCAACTCGATACCCATGTACAAGGACATCAGGTCGTTCGCTGAAATCATGACCATCATGCCAAGCGTAGCAACAACAATCAGGATCGGAAATTCGAAACGATCCATTTTCTCGCGGGCATTGAAGTCCATGCTCATAATAATGGCAACTGCGGACGCACTCAGCGCCAAGACTTTCATGAAGACGCCGAAGCTATCCGTGCGATAAAGGCCGCCAAATGTGGTTTCAGTGCCGTTCGCCCCCGTTAGAACCAAGGCAGCTGCGACGAGGACAGAAAACACAGAAAGCCAAGATACTAGCTTAGTTGTTTCTGACTTCCTGAAAACCCCAATCATCAGCAGCGCCATTACGGCAACGGCCAAAAAGATCTCCGGAAGTGCTATTGAAAATTCAGGCAAAACCATTTTCCAAAACCTACCTATTTAGCCGCGTGCAGCGTTGATTTAACAAGTTCCATAGACGCCTGATGTTCTGCCAACAAATTGGTAACAGACGCATGCATAACGTTTAGGAACGGATCTGGGTAAATACCAATCCAGAGAGCAACAAGGATCAAGGGGGTAAAAATCGCAATTTCGCGTTTATTTACATCCATCATTGTTTTCAAGTCTTCTTTAACAAGTTCACCAAAGATCACCCGGCGATAAAGCCACAGACTGTAAGCCGCACCAAGAATAACACCGGTTGTTGCCAATGCAGCTGTCCATGTGCTCACCTGATAGGCGCCGACAAGGATAAGGAATTCACCAACGAAGCCACTTGTTCCCGGAAGGCCAATAGTTGCCATGGTAAAGAACATAAAGATAACCGCGTATTTCGGCATCCGATGAACCAGCCCGCCGTAACGTGCGATTTCACGTGTGTGCAAGCGATCGTAGATCACACCAACACACAGGAACAATGCCCCCGACACGATACCGTGACTGATCATTTGCAAGATACTACCTTCAAGGCCTTGTTGGTTGAAGGTGAAAATCCCGATGGTAATGAAGCCCATATGTGCGACTGAAGAATAGGCGATCAGTTTCTTCATATCTTTTTGCACCAAGGCAATCAAAGACGTGTAGATAATCGCGATAACGCTCAAAGCGAACACAAACGGAGTGAAATACTCAGACGCTTCTGGAAACATTGGAAGCGAGAAACGAAGCAATCCGTAACCACCCATTTTCAGCAACACACCAGCCAAGATAACTGAACCGGCTGTTGGTGCTTGAACGTGGGCATCTGGAAGCCAAGTATGAACTGGCCACATGGGAACTTTCACAGCAAAGGACGCGAAGAACGCAAGCCATAACCATGTTTGCAAGTCACCTGGGAAGTTAGTCGCCATCAATGTTGGAATGTCTGTTGTTCCTGCGATCATATACATAGTGATCATCGCGGCCAGCATCAGAACTGAACCGATCAATGTATAGAGGAAGAACTTAAAGCTGGCGTATACGCGGTTTGCACCGCCCCAAATTCCAATAATTAGGAACATCGGGATCAAACCGGCTTCAAAGAACAGATAGAACAGAACCATATCAAGCGCACAGAAAACACCAATCATCAGTGTTTCCATGAGCAAGAAAGCGATCATGTATTCGCGAACCCGCGTTGTGATCGAATTCCAGCTCGCCAGAATACAAATGGGCATCAAGAATGTTGCGAGGATAATAAACAGCATCGAAATGCCATCTACGCCCATGTGGTAATTGATACCGCCACCGAGCCATTCGGCCTTTTCAACAAACTGAAAACCAGACTGGCTGTTGTCGAAATTATACCAAATCAACAACGAGACGGCAAATGTCGCAAGAGTAGTCCAAAGTGCCACTTGACGTGCATTACGCGCTGCGACCTCTTCTTTTCCGCCAGTTAGCAGTATGAACAACGCGCCGACAAGCGGCAAGAAGGTCACGTATGAGAGAATATTCCAGTCAAGCATCAGTGACCACCACCAGCAAGGAAGAAGAAGGAAACGAATGCAGCAACACCGATCATCATGGCGAAGGCATAGTGATAAACATATCCGCTTTGCAGCATTGACGCGCGTTTCGCAAGATCAAGAACACGAGCGGCAACGCCGTCTGGTCCCAATCCATCAATGATTTTACCATCACCGATCGTCCATAGTTTTGAGCCTATCCAACGGGATGGGCGAACCAATGCAAAGTCATAAAGCTCGTCGAAATACCATTTATTCAACAAGAATTGGTACAAAGCCGAATGTGTTTTTGCAAGCTGCACCGGAATGTCCGTACGGCGGATATACATGTTCCATGACAGAAGGAAGCCAAAGATCATTGCGCCCAATGGCAGTAACACCACCCAAAGCGGAGGATGATGGAAGTCCTTCATGATGGTGTTACCTTCAGCAAAGAAGATCGCATTACCCCAAAAATCTGCATAACCTTCACCGATCATTGACGGTGCGAAGATCGCACCCGCGGCCAATGCGCCGGCGGCAAGAATGTAGAGAGGAACCAGCATCACATTCGGGCTTTCATGAATGTGTGACATAACTTCTTTACTTGCACGCGGTTTCCCGTGGAAAGTCATGAACATCAAACGCCATGAATAGAAAGATGTCATCACAGCCGCAGCGATGCCGCACCAGAAGGCATACTCACCAACACCAGGACCGAAGGCATAAGCCGCCTCGATGATGGCGTCTTTGGAATAGAAGCCTGAAAGGAACGGAAATCCTGTCAACGCGAGGGTACCAATTAACATCATCACATAAGTGATTTTGATGTGTTTGGCCAAGCCACCCATTTTACGCATGTCTTGCTCATCAGATACTGCATGAATTACAGATCCAGATCCTAAGAACAACAAGGCTTTAAAGAAGGCATGTGTGAACAGATGGAAGATAGCAACCGGATAGGCGCCAACACCAATGGCGAAGAACATATAACCGAGCTGCGAACAGGTTGAGTAGGCAACAACGCGTTTGATATCGTTCTGTACCAGCCCGACGGTTGCCGCAAAGAATGCGGTAGAGGCGCCGATCACAGTGACAACAGTTGATGCCGTGTCTGAGAATTCCAAGATTGGAGAGACACGAACCAACATAAAGACACCAGCTGTCACCATTGTTGCCGCATGGATCAAGGCAGACACAGGTGTCGGACCTTCCATTGCGTCAGGAAGCCATGTGTGAAGACCCAGCTGAGCCGATTTACCCATGGCGCCTAAGAACAACAGCAAACAAATAGTTGTAATGACATCAAGTTCGTAGCCAAGGAAATTAAAGGTTTGTCCGACTTGACTTGGAACTGCGGCAAACACTGTATCGAACGAGATGGAATCAAACACCAGATAGATGGCCATGATACCAAGCGCAAAACCAAAGTCGCCAACGCGGTTCACAACAAACGCCTTAATAGACGCTGCGTTTGCAGTTGGCTTGTTAAACCAGAAACCGATCAACAAGTAACTTGCAAGGCCCACACCTTCCCAGCCGAAATACATCTGCAGGAAGTTATCTGAAGTGACCAACATCAACATGGCAAAAGTGAACAGTGACAGATACGCCATGAAACGCGGTTTGTGCGGATCATGTGACATATAGCCAATTGAATAGATATGCACCACAGCAGAAACTGTGTTCACAACGACCAGCATTACTGCGGTCAAGCTGTCAACACGAAGGCTCCACGACACATCAAATGTGCCAGAACTGATCCAAGTGAATAGTTCGATCGTTGTCGGTGCACTTCCAAACGCGACTTGGAACAAGGCTACCCATGACAGGATCGCACTTGTCGCGACAGCACCTGAAGTGACAATTTGGCTTCCACGATCACCTAATTGACGGGCACCAAACCCGGCAATCATTGCTGCAAGCAGCGGAAGGAATACGATGAGGACGTACATCATTATATCTAGCCTCAGCCTTTCATGTGATGAATGTCTTCAACCGCAATCGACCCGCGGTTTCGGAAGTAAACGACAAGGATGGCAAGACCGATAGCAGCTTCACCCGCCGCCACAGTCAAAATAAACAGTGCAAACACCTGCCCCACAAGATCGTTGAGGTAAGTTGAGAATGCCACCAAATTAATATTCACAGCCAACAGCATCAATTCCACTGACATCAAGATAACAATCACGTTCTTTCTGTTCAGAAAGATCCCGAAAATACCCAGTGTCAGCAAAATGGCTGAAAGTGTCAGGTAATGACCTAGTCCAATATCCATCATTATTCTCCCTACACGCCTTGGCCGGGTTCGACTTTGCGAACGACCATTGAATCTTCTGGACGGCGATATACTTGATCAGCAATCACCTGTTTCTTAACACCTGGTCGCTGACGATGTGTCAGAACAATCGCGCCGATCATTGCAACGAGCAAAATCATGCCTGCGATTTGGAACAGATACACATATTTCGTGTAGAGCAATCCACCGAGTTGTTCCGTATTGGTCAGATGTGCAACCTCGCTCACCGGGGCTGCGACAACCTTCAGTGCATCGGGTGATAAATGCCAACCTCCAACAACGAGGATCAGCTCAATCATCAAGATGATGCCGATGGTTGCGCCAATTGGAAGATACTGAAGGAAACCCTGCCGAAGTTCAGCAAAGTTGATATCCAGCATCATCACGACGAACAGGAACAAAACCGCGACCGCGCCCACATAGACAACGATCAAGATCATGGCGATAAACTCTGCACCAAGCAAAACGAACAATGCCGATGAGTTGAAAAATGCCAGAATAAGGAAAAGAACCGAATGAACCGGGTTCTTTGACGCGATAACCATAAAGGCCGACGCGACAGTCAGGGCGGCGAACAAATAGAAAGCAAGTGTTGCAATAATCATTATCGAGCTCCCCCTATTGATGTTGTCATCATTTTGATCTTAGGATCCACAATTCTCATCCTACTTTACCTGTAAGGCGCATCAGCGTTTAGGTTTTGAGCAATTTCTTGCTCCCACCGGTCGCCGTTGGCCAACAATTTTTCTTTATCGTAAAAAAGCTCTTCACGACTTTCTGTTGCAAACTCGAAATTCGGGCCTTCAACAATCGCATCAACCGGGCAGGCTTCTTGACAGAAGCCGCAGTAAATACATTTGGTCATATCGATGTCGTAGCGAGTTGTCCGGCGACTACCGTCTTCGCGAGGTTCCGCATCGATTGTAATGGCAAGAGCCGGGCAAGCCGCCTCGCACAATTTACAAGCAATACATCTTTCCTCACCATTTGAATAACGGCGCAGCACGTGTTCTCCACGGAAACGAGGACTTAGAGGTCCCTTTTCGTATGGATAGTTGATCGTCGCTTTTGTCTTAAACATGTAACCAAAGGTTTTCGCCATACCAATGACGATTTCCCCAAGTAACAGACTTCGCGCTTGTTTATCAATAAAGCCCATAATGAAATAGCCTTTTACCTATGTTTATGTCCCATCCGCTCCGCGTGTGAGACGATTTACTTCAATCGTGTGTCTTATGCCGGAACCATGTCGAATGCGACAAGGAAGCCAGCGGTTGCAACTACCCAGAACAGTGACAGCGGCAAGAATACTTTCCAGCCAAGGCGCATCAACTGATCGTAACGGTAACGCGGTAGCGTTGCGCGAACCCAGATAAAGACAAACAACAAAAGAGCAATTTTAATTCCGAACCAAATAATGCCCGGGATCCAATTAAACGGAGCGATGTCCACCGGCGGCAACCAGCCACCCAAAAACAGGATCACACAAATGGCACTCATCAGGATCATGTTCACGTATTCCCCAAGGAAGAATAACGCAAACGCCATGGCAGAATACTCTGTCTGATAACCGGCAACCAACTCCGCTTCCGCTTCGGGAAGGTCGAATGGATGACGGTTTGTTTCAGCAAGGATCGAGATGAAGAAAATGATGAACATTGGGAACAGCGGCACGAAGTACCAGCTAAACATTCCCAGATCACTTTTCTGAGCCATAACGACATCGCTCAAATTCAACGATCCAACACACAGCAGAACACTGATAATGACAAAGCCGATTGAGACTTCATATGACACCATCTGCGCGGCAGAACGAAGGGCACCCAAGAAAGGGTACCGAGAGTTAGAAGCCCAACCCGCAACAATGATGCCGTAAACACCTAGCGATGAAATCGCAAACAGATACAGCACGCCAACGTTAATGTCAGACAGAACCATGCCTTCATCAAACGGAATAACAGCCCATGCAATCAGCGACAGCAGGAACGTAATCATGGGGGCTACAAGAAATAGGATCTTGTTGGCACCGCTTGGAATGACCGTTTCCTTGAAGAAAAGCTTTGCCCCATCAGCGAACGGTTGCAGTAGTCCGTAAAAGCCAACAACGTTAGGGCCTTTGCGAAGTTGCATCGCCGCCATAACTTTCCGTTCATACAGCGTCAAATACGCCATAAGCACAAGAAGTGGCAGCACAATCGCTAGAATTTTTCCAACAATGATGATTGTTGGAAGTGCGTATGAATCCCAGAACTCAACCATTTGTGCCGGTCTCCTCTGCACTTGCGGTGTTAAAGGCAGTACTGCATTCCGCCATAATGCCACTCGCTCGTGAAATCACGTTGGTCATATAGTTATCTCTAATCGGATTGATAAAGGCAGTGGCTTCAACATCGCCCGCAGTTCCAAAATCACCCCAGCTTGCAGCAACAACATCATCGACTTCTGCAAAATGCGGAGCGACTTCAATCATTTTTTCGCGAAGCTGCAAAATATTGTCGTAGGGAAGCGTTTTACCTGCTTTTTCAGAAAGAGCCCGTAAGATCGTCCAGTCTTCACGGGCATCGCCCGGTGCGAATACGGCACGGTTGCCTTCTTGAACACGGCCTTCGGTATTCACCCAAAGCGCGTCTTTTTCTGTGTAGGTAACACCTGGCAAAATAACATCTGCCACATGCGCACCCGCTTCACCGTGACTGCCTTGATAAATCACAAACGTTTTTTCGAGTTTGGATGTGTCAATTTCATCAGCGCCCAGAAGATACATAACTTCTAGGTCACCAGATGCAGCAGCGTCGAGCATTCCCGCAACGTCTTTTCCGCCCTCAGCCGGGACAAGTCCGAGATCAAGGCCAGCGACACGGGCTGCGGCAGTATGAAGAACGTTAAATCCGTTCCATCCCTCAGAAATCATACCAGTGTCATCAGCGATTTTCTTAGCAAGCGCCAGAATAGCTGCACCGTCGGCACGTGTAAGTGCGCCCTGCCCGATTATAATCATCGGACGTTCAGCAGCTTTCAGCGTTTTTGCAAACGAATGCTTACCTGCAGCAACTTCGGAAAGTGTGTCAGTACCAGCACCCAAATAGTAATGCTTGTAAGTCAGATCCAACTCTTCACCGATCAATGCAATCGGGAAGTTGTCTTTCTTCCAGCGTTTCCGAATACGGGCGTTGATCAATGTCGCTTCCAAACGCGGATTTGCGCCCACAATCAGAAGTGCGTCTGCATCTTCAATGCCGGATATGGTCGTGTTAAACAAATAAGAGGCGCGGTTCGATGCATCTAGTTTTGCGCCATCCTGACGGCAATCAACATTGGTAACATCCAATGCATCCATCAAGTCTTTAAGCGCCTTCATGCTTTCGCTACAGGCCAGATCGCCTGCAATGGCACCAATTTTAGAAGCATCTGTGCCTGTCAGCTTTGCAGCGACAACATCAAGGGCTTCAGTCCAACCGACAGCTTGTAATTTGCCGTCTTTTCGAACGTAAGGCGTATCCAGACGTTGGCGTTTCAAACCATCGTATGAAAAACGAGATCGATCAGAGAGCCATTCTTCATTTACATCTTCATTTAGACGCGGAAGAACGCGCATGACTTCTTGGCCTTTACTATCGATGCGAATGTTCGCGCCAACAGCATCCAGAACGTCAATGCTTTCTGTTTTCTTAAGCTCCCACGGGCGGGCCGTAAAAGCATAGGGCTTAGACGTTAGCGCACCAACCGGACAAAGGTCGATAATGTTACCTGACAATTCCGAATTCAGCGCACCTTCGAGATAAGTCACAATTTCCATGTGCTCACCGCGGTTTATGGCACCGAGTTCATCAATACCGGCAACTTCAGTTGCAAAACGCACACAACGCGTACAATGAATGCAGCGTGTCATGGTCGTCTTGATCAACGGGCCCATATTCTTTTCTTTAACGGCACGTTTTTGTTCCAAATACCGGCTTTCACCAGATCCGTATGCCATTGACTGATCTTGAAGATCACACTCGCCGCCCTGATCACAGATCGGACAATCAAGTGGGTGATTGATCAAAAGGAACTCCATAGCCCCTTCTCGACCGTTTTTCACCTTTTCAGTGTTGGTATGGATAACCATTCCCTCGCCAGCAGGCATCGCACAGGACGCTACTAGCTTGGGAGCTTTTTCCAATTCAACAAGGCACATCCGGCAGTTCCCCGCAATGGAGAGCCTTTCGTGGTAACAAAAGCGCGGGATTTCCGCTCCAGCCTCTTCACAGGCTTGCAGAACCGTTGCACCATTTTCTACAGTGACTTCAACACCATCTACATGGAGTGTCGGCATACTTCGCTCCTTAAGTCGCGAGCCAATCAGGCCGCTTTCACGGCTTTTCTATTCTTAATACGTTCTTCCACAACGGGGCGGAAGTGACGGATCAAACCCTGGATTGGCCACGCTGCTGCATCCCCAAGGGCGCAGATTGTATGACCTTCGATACGTTTGGACATATTGATTAACATATCAATTTCTTCCAATTCCGCATCACCTGAAACCAAACGCTGCATAACACGCCACATCCACCCAGTACCTTCACGGCACGGAGTACATTGACCACAGCTTTCGTGTTTATAAAAATGAGATAAACGCTCAATCGCGGCGATCACGTCCGTAGACTTGTCCATCACGATTACAGCAGCAGTTCCAAGACCACTTTGAACATCCCGCAGGCTGTCAAAATCCATCAGAACTGTGTCACAAATTTCTTTTGGTAGCATCGGAACTGATGAGCCACCCGGAATAACCGCAAGAAGATTGTCCCAGCCACCGCGAACACCGCCCGCATGCTTTTCAATCAATTCTTTGAGCGGAATACCCATCTCTTCTTCAACGTTACAGGGATTATTAACATGCCCTGAAATACAGAAAAGTTTGGTTCCCGCATTATTCGGACGTCCAAGACCTGCAAACCAATCAGCACCCCGGCGTAAGATTTCCGGTCCAACAGCGATACTTTCAACATTGTTCACTGTGGATGGGCAACCCCATGCGCCAACGTTTGCTGGAAACGGTGGTTTCAGACGTGGCTGGCCTTTATTGCCTTCAAGGCTTTCAATCAGAGCTGTTTCTTCGCCGCAGATATAAGCACCTGCGCCCCGGTGAACGTAGATATCAAAATCATATCCGCTACCGCAGGCATTTTTACCGATTAATCCGTCAGCATAGGCTTCTTGGATTGCTTCGTTCAAATGGATGGCTTCATTGACGAACTCGCCACGAATGTAGATGTAGGCTGCAATGGCCCGCATTGCATAACCCGCAACAAGGCAGCCTTCGAGAAGACGATGCGGATCGAAACGCATGATCTCGCGGTCTTTACAAGTGCCCGGCTCAGACTCGTCGGCATTTACGATAAGGTAGTTTGGACGGCCATCAGACTCTTTGGGCATAAATGACCATTTAAGACCTGTTGGGAAACCCGCACCACCGCGACCACGTAGGCCGCTGGCTTTGACTTGGTCAATAATTTCATCTTGGCCAAGATCCATGATCTTCTTAGTACCGTCCCAAACGCCACGCTTTTTTGCACCAGCCAAACGCCAGTCATGTTGACCGTACAGGTTGGTAAAGATGCGATCTTTATCTTTCAGCATTAAGCGTCTCCCCCTTTATCAAGCAACGTTGTTGCTCCGCCTATAGGGGCAGAGTTCAAGCGATCGATCTGTGGGCCGTGGGCCGGAACTTCATCTTTTGCGAGCTTATCAATAAGCGCTTCAAAATTTTCAGCATTCAGATCTTCGTAGAAATCATCATTTACCTGTACAACAGGTGCGTTCACGCAACCGCCAAGGCACTCGACCTCAAGCAATGTAAATTTACCATCTTCAGATGTCTCGCCGTTGTGAATTCCAAGCTTGTCTTCACATACTTTTGCAAGATTATCACTTCCCCGAAGCCAACACGGTGTTGTGCGGCAAAGTTGAAGGAAATACTTACCAACGGGCTTCAAATTATACATTGTATAGAAGCTGGCGACTTCTAGAACGCGCATATACGGCACATCCAAGTAGTTACCTACATATTCAAGCGTTTCTTTTGATAACCAATTTTCGTTCTGGCGTTGTGCCAGATCAAGAAGTGGCATCACTGCGCTTTGTTGACGTCCCTCAGGATATTTGGCGATAAACAGTGTCGCCTTCTCAATATTCTCAGGAGTAAATTCGAATGATTTACCTGTCTTAATAACCTGACTCATCGGTCAACCTCACCGAAAACGATATCTAAACTACCAAGGATCGCAGACGCATCAGCCAGCATGTGGCCTTTTGTCAAGAAATCCATTCCTTGTAGATGGGCAAACCCTGGTGCGCGAATTTTGCAGCGATAAGGCTTACTTGAACCATCAGAAACCAAATACACACCGAACTCACCTTTTGGCGCTTCGATAGCAGTGTAGGTCTCGCCCGCAGGAATTTTCACCCCTTCGGTATAATGTTTAAAGTGATTAATCAGACTCTCCATTGATGTCTTCATATCACTGCGCCGCGGTGGTGCAATTTTTGGATCAGTAGAAAGAACAGGTCCTTCAGGCATTTGATCCAAGCATTGCTCCATGATCTTCAAAGACTGACGCATCTCTTCAACGCGCATCAAATACCGATCGAAACAATCGCCGTTAAGTCCAACAGGAATATCAAAATCCAGCTCGCCGTACACATCATACGGCGTTGCTTTTCGAATATCCCATGCAAGGCCCGTTGACCGAAGCATCACACCAGAGAAGCCCCATGCGAGAGCTTCTTCTTGCGTCACAATGCCAATATCAACGTTACGCTGCTTGAAAATCCGGTTTTCAGTCAACAACGTTTCGATGTCATCGAGAACAGTTGGAAAGCTTTTAATGAAGATGCGAATGTCATCAGCCAAACCTGCTGGCAGGTCCTGATGTACACCGCCAACGCGGAAATAAGCGGCATGCATACGGGCACCGCTAACGCGCTCGTAGAATTCCATCAATGTTTCGCGTTCAACAAAACCCCAAAGCATTGGTGTCGTAGCACCAACGTCCAAGGCTTGCGCACAAACGTTCATCAGATGGTTCATCAATCGTGAGATTTCTGCATATAAAACGCGGATATATTGGCCGCGTTTTGGAACCTCACAGCCTAAAAGCCGTTCTGCTGCCAAAACAAACCCATGTTCCTGCGCCATTGGGGCAGAATAGTCCAACCGATCAAAATACGGCATGGCCTGCATATAGGTTTTGTTTTCAATGAGTTTTTCTGTACCCCGGTGAAGTAAGCCGATGTGGGGATCTACCCGCTCAACCAATTCGCCGTCGAGTTCCAGTACCATACGAAGAACACCATGGGCCGCAGGATGCTGCGGTCCAAAGTTCAGGGTATAGTTTTTGATCTGCACTTCAGCCATTACCCTTGCTCCGTCGCTTTTTCATCGCCAGGAAGAACATAGTCTGTTCCCTCCCAAGGGCTCTGGAAATCAAATTTACGGAATTCTTGAACCAGTGAAACGGGCTCATAGACAACGCGTTTTTCATCTTCGCTATAACGTAACTCAACATTCCCAGTAAGGGGGAAGTCTTTGCGCAGCGGATGCCCGTCAAAACCGTAATCGGTCAACAACCGGCGTAAATCCGGGTGACCTGAAAACATAATACCGTACATGTCCCATGCTTCCCGCTCAAACCAGTTGGCGGTTGGGAACAAGGGAACAACTGTTGGTACCGGTGTGCGTTCGTCTGTTTTAACCTTAACAGTGATCCGCTGATTGTGTTTTAGGCTCAGCAGATTATAGACCACGTCAAAACGCTGTGGGCGCTCTGGATAGTCGACACCGCAGACGTCACACAACACCTGAAATTTACAAGTTGAATCGTCTCTCAAAAAGGTGAGCACTTTTTCAATAGTCTCAGCCCGAACCTCAACAAACAATTCGCCGTGAGCAACACTCGTCTGAACAACTTCAGCGGAGAGTTCCTGTGCGATATGGGAGCCTAGTTCATTTAAAGCGTTTTCCATGTGTCTTCCGATCACCCTTCGCTATCTGACAAAAGTACCGGTCCGGCGAATCTTCTTTTGTAACTGGAAGATACCGTAAACCAGAGCTTCGGCTGTTGGGGGGCATCCGGGCACGTAGATATCAACCGGCACAATGCGATCGCAACCACGAACTACAGAATATGAATAGTGATAGTAGCCACCGCCGTTGGCACAAGATCCCATTGAGATCACATACCGAGGCTCAGCCATTTGATCGTAAACCTTACGTAACGCTGGCGCCATTTTATTGGTCAGGGTGCCAGCAACAATCATAACGTCTGATTGGCGAGGCGATCCACGCGGAACAACACCAAGGCGTTCCATATCGTATCGGGGCTGCCATGCGTGCATCATTTCAACGGCGCAACAGGCTAAACCAAAGGTCATCGGCCATAGGGAACCCGTACGAGCCCAATTCACCAATTTATCGACTTTGGTAACCACATAACCTTTATCGTCAAGCTCGTGGCTTAAATCGCGGAAAAGATCGTCTTGTTCACCACCAACTTGGGCGGCGACCAGATTAGCTTCTGCAGGAATTACTCCCATTCAAGAGCTCCCTTCTTCCATTCGTAAATAAAACCGATTGTGAGGATGCCTAGAAACACCATCATAGACCAGAAACCGAACATTCCGATATCACCTAAGGACACAGCCCATGGGAACAAGAACGCTATTTCCAGATCAAATATAATAAAGAGAATAGCTACCAGATAGAAACGCACATCGAATTGATTACGCGCATCGTCAAACGGCTCAAAGCCACATTCGTATGGAGATAGTTTTTCCGCATCAGGATGTTGGGCAGCAACCACCATTGAGGCGACAACTATTACTGCTGATAATCCGATGGCAATACCCAAGAAAATCAAGATGGGCAAATATTCAGTAAGTAATGCTTCCATTTTTTCGACAATAACCACGCCTCAGTCAATGTATGACCAGATTGCAGCACTCCCTCTAGCTCTGTTCTATGCGCATTATAGTCTGGGTTATAAGGAAAAAATGGTAATTAGCAACAAAATTTCGCCATTTTTTCAAGAAACTCAAACAGGACTATAGCAATAGTTCTTTGGCGTTAATGATCTATTAAACATGAGGGAGAAATACAGAGGGGATAGTGGCGGGAGTGACGGGACTCGAACCCGCGGCCTCCGGCGTGACAGGCCGGCGCTCTAACCAACTGAGCTACACCCCCTCTGTGAGGGCAGGTTTTAAGTAAGGTCGCCCCTTCTGTCAAGCAACATAACCATAAAAATGAAAGAAAATTTACAATGCCTATTTCCGGCTGGCGAAATGGCTGTTTTCAGGGAGTTTTATTTTCCCTCCAATCACCTATTCTGCCCCCGTGCCTTTGGTATCTGTTTTTTTCTCTACTGAATGCAGAGGTAAATTGCAAATAACGGTCAATTTTTTGAATCAACTACGCTGATGGAATTCCAATTTCTTTCCATTACCCGCATAATTCCAAAAAAACACATAAGAACGTAATGTAAAAAAAAGTAATAAAAACAATTCAGTAAGGGAAGTAATTCCGAATCCAAGATTTTTGAAAACGATAAATCTACAAAATGATTTTTGCCAAGCGATTCAATTTTTCGGAAAAATCGTATTTTTGAAATTCTGTGAGATCCAACCCAATTAAACCGAAATAGAAATCTTTGGCAAAAAACCAAAAACGTTAGAGATATCCCAAATCTGAGGCCGGAGACTTAGGCGCTGTAAAGCGCTTTATGGACACGGGGGAACAACAAGCGCCCTTTGCATCCCTGTGGTCTTTATAAACGGTCTACGGCCAGGTTTTGATCTAGGGAATGACACATAAAAAAAGGCCCGCTAATGCGGGCCATTTTTTGCAAGATGGTGGGTGATGAGAGATTCGAACTCCCGACCCTCTCGGTGTAAACGAGATGCTCTAACCAACTGAGCTAATCACCCATCGTGCGGTGCGAGGCAGTGTATAACAGCCCCTTTCAACAAAGGGAAGACAAAAAAAGAGGCCAGACCAATTTTTTTTGGCCTGACCTCTTTTTGTTCATGAAAACAGTAATAAATTACTTGTTCACAGAATCTTTCAAAGCTTTACCAGCTTTAAATTTAGGCTGTTTTGAAGCAGCAATCTGGATTGTTTCACCAGTACGTGGGTTACGGCCTTCAGAAGCTTTACGTTCAGCAACGCTGAATGTACCAAAGCCTACGAGGCGAACATCGTCACCACCAGCAAGTGCGTTAGACACTGCCTCTAAAACTGCATCAACACTTTTGCCTGCTTCAGCTTTACCAAGTTCGGAAATTTCAGCCACTGCGGCAATGAGATCGTTCTTATTCACTATAAGCCCCCTTCGGTTTTCGATTTACACAATTTTGTTCTAAAAAAACATTTAACAAAATGACGCTTGAATACTAGAAGCGACAAACCTTTCGGTCAAAGGGAAAATGAAAGATATCCCCAGTTTTCTGCGCATTTCGAACAGTTTTCGTAAAATTTTAGTGTGTTGTCACCTCATCAGTGGCTTTTTGGCCCGATGCTGCACTTGCGAGCTCTTGAGCCAAGCGTTCTTCGGACCAGTCCAACGGTACCAAAGGCTTAGTCAAAGCCACTTTCAACACCTCTTCAACGTCTGAAACAGGTATAATTTTCATACCTTCTGTAACATTGTCGGGAATCTCAGCAAGATCCTTTTCATTGTCCTTCGGAATAAGCACCGTTTTGATTCCGCCGCGCAAAGCTGCCAGAAGTTTTTCCTTCAAGCCGCCAATCGGTAAAACACGCCCCCGCAGGGTCACTTCGCCTGTCATGGCGACGTCTTTATGAATCGGGATGTCCGTCAAAACAGAAATAATGGATGTCACCATCGCAATACCAGCTGAGGGCCCGTCTTTAGGTGTCGCACCTTCAGGAACATGAACATGGATATCATGGCGGTCAAAGTCAGTTGGCTTTACACCCATTTCAAGACAACGTGCTTGAACAAAGCTTTTTGCAGCTTGTACGGATTCCTGCATCACATCACCAAGTTTACCAGTGATCTTCATGCGGCCTTTACCGTAAAGTTTTACAGCTTCAATGGTCAGCAACTCGCCGCCCACTTGTGTCCAAGCAAGACCTGTAACCAGGCCGACTTGATCTTCTTCTTCAATTTCACCATAAGAATGACGGCGAATGCCCGCGTATTTTTCAAGATTTGCAGGTGTTACATGGATCGCTTCAATTTTATCTGTGATAATTTCTTTCACAGCTTTCCGTGCAAGCTTCGCGATTTCACGTTCCAGATTCCGAACACCGGCCTCACGGCAGTAGTAGCGGACCAAATCCCGGATTGCGTCGTCTGACAAGGACCACTCTTTGTCTTTAAGACCGTGACCTTTCATCTGCTTTTTCACCAGATGACGCTTCGCAATTTCGATTTTTTCAATTTCAGTATAACCAGAAAGGTGAATAATCTCCATACGATCGCGAAGCGGTCCCGGCATATCAAGGGAGTTGGCTGTACAAATGAACATCACTTCAGACAAGTCATATTCAACTTCGAGGTAATGATCTGCAAAATGGGTGTTTTGTTCAGGATCCAATACTTCTAGCAATGCCGAAGACGGATCGCCGCGGAAATCATTTCCAAGCTTGTCAATTTCATCGAAAAGGAAAAGTGGATTGATGGATTTCGCCTTTTTCATGGACTGAACCACTTTACCCGGCATTGACCCAATATAAGTCCGCCGATGTCCGCGAATTTCAGCTTCATCCCGAACACCGCCTAAAGCAACGCGAACGAAATTACGGCCAGTCGCTCTCGCAACCGATTGTCCCAATGACGTTTTACCAACACCAGGAGGTCCAACGAGACATAGAATAGATCCCTGATTTTTCCGAACACGTTGCTGAACCGCAAGATATTCGAGAATACGTTCTTTTACTTTTTCAAGACCGTAATGATCATCGTTCAAGATCTGCTCAGCGTGCGTAAGGTCTTTTTTAATGCGCGTCCGTTTTCCCCAAGGAATGGACAAAATCCAATCGAGGTAATTGCGAACGACAGTTGCTTCCGCTGACATGGGGCTCATGCTGCGCAGTTTTTTCATTTCCTGCTGGCATTTTTCTTCAGCTTCTTTTGTCAGCTTAGCTTCTGCAATTTTTTCTTCAAGCTCAGTCAGCTCATCGCGACCGTCCTCTCCCTCGCCCAGTTCTTTTTGAATGGCTTTCATTTGCTCATTCAAATAATACTCGCGTTGGGTTTTCTCCATCTGACGTTTTACACGGCTGCGGATTTTCTTTTCAACCTGCAGGACGCCGATTTCATCTTCCATAAGACCGTAAACGCGTTCCAACCGTTCAGCTGCGCCATCGATTTCAAGCAATTCCTGCTTTTCAGCAATCTTCAACGCCATGTGCGATGCCATTGTATCGGCAAGTTTAGACGGCTCATCAATTTGGTTTAAAGAAACCAAAACTTCAGGTGGGACCTTACGGTTTAGTTTCACATATTGTTCGAATTGGGCGATAACCGAGCGAGCAAGTGCTTCGAGCTCTGGCGTTTCGTCGTCATTTTCGACAATAATTTCTGCATGTGCTTGAAAAAAATCTTCATTTTCAACAAAGCGATCAATTTTCGCGCGCTCTACGCCTTCAACAAGAACTTTAACAGTTCCATCAGGAAGCTTCAAAAGTTGCAATACTGAAGCGATTGTTCCGACTTGATGAATATCTTCTTCGCCCGGATCGTCTTGGCTAGCATTCCGCTGAGCGACCAGAAGGATTTGTTTATCATCCTTCATCACATCTTCAAGGGCACGAACCGATTTATCACGGCCCACAAAAAGAGGGACAATCATATGCGGAAAAACAACAATATCGCGCAGTGGCAAAACCGGGAAAATTTGGGTTTGGGATTTTTCAATCATCATAATGCCTTAAAGGCCGTAACCACCTACAAGCAGTAAATAGCGATGTGATATCCGGCCCGAAATGGAAATTACCGAGGGGAAAGCCCCCTCGGATCGTATAATTAAGCGCTACTCGCATCCTTGCGATCAGCATATATATAGAGCGGTTGCCCCTCGCCTTCAACGACTTCGCCGTTAATAACGATCTCCTCTACTCCTTCGAGTGTTGGTAGATCATACATAGGGTCGAGAAGAATTCCTTCAAGGATTGATCGAAGGCCACGTGCACCTGTTTTCCGTTGAATAGCTTTCTTTGAAATTTCAGAAAGCGCTTCTTCGGTAAACTTGAGGCTAACTTCTTCCATGTCGAACAAGCGCTGATACTGTTTGACCAAAGCATTTTTCGGGCTTGTCAAAATCTCAGTCAGAGCATCTTCGTCCAAATCTTCAAGGGTCGCAATAACCGGCAGACGTCCGACAAATTCTGGGATCATACCAAATTTCGTCAAATCATCAGGTTCTACCTTCTTAAGCAGTTCACCTGTTTTGCGATCTTCTTCGTTTTGAACGTCAGCACCAAAGCCGATTGATGTATCCCGCCCACGGGCACTGATAATCTTATCAAGGCCTGCAAATGCACCGCCGCAAATGAACAGAATGTTCGTAGTGTCCACTTGCAAGAACTCCTGCTGTGGATGTTTACGACCGCCCTGCGGAGGAACAGATGCAACTGTGCCTTCCATGATTTTCAGCAAGGCTTGCTGAACGCCTTCACCAGATACGTCACGTGTGATTGAAGGGTTATCAGACTTACGGCTGATTTTATCGACTTCATCGATATACACGATACCGCGCTGCGCGCGTTCCACGTTGTAATCTGCAGACTGAAGTAATTTCAGAATGATGTTCTCGACGTCTTCACCAACATAACCGGCTTCGGTCAATGTTGTGGCATCAGCCATAGTGAAAGGAACATCAAGAATACGGGCGAGAGTTTGCGCAAGAAGAGTCTTACCGCAGCCCGTAGGGCCGACAAGAAGAATATTCGACTTGGCCAATTCCACATCGTCAGACTTTGAACTGTGGTGTAATCGCTTGTAGTGATTATGAACCGCAACAGCGAGCACTTTCTTAGCGTGCTTCTGTCCAATAACATAATCATTCAGAACATCGCTGATTTCGATAGGCGTCGGAACGCCATCACTGGATTTTACCAGTTTGCTCTTATGTTCTTCCTGAATGATATCTGTGCAGAGTTCTACGCACTCATCACAGATGAACACAGTTGGCCCTGCTATCAACTTGCGCACTTCATGCTGGCTTTTGCCGCAGAAGGAGCAATACAGGGTGTTTTTTGAATCTCCGCCACTCAATTTGGTCATAGACACTCCAATTTTTCGTTGGACTTTCCATACTAGACATCGACTGATCAACGGACAACAAGAATGTTAAAAACTTGTCAGAACACTGAACAATTAACGCCAAGCACTCAGTCCCTTGAGGCTGATCTTAAACAATGCAGCCTCAATTTTCCGTTAACAGGCTTAATTTACTGTATGACTGGGAAACATACTCACAAGTGAAAAAAAAGTGAGATTATTTGTCTTTATTTTTCTCATCCAGCTCAGAATCAGGACGCTTATCGACAACTTCATCAATAAGACCATACGTTTTGGCCTCTTCAGCATTCATAAAATTATCGCGCTCCATAGAGGCTTCGACAGCATCAAGCTTCTGACCAGTATGTTTCACATAAAGATCGTTAAGGCGTGCACGGATCTTCAGGATTTCTCTCGCCTGAATTTCAATATCCGTTGCTTGTCCTTGCGCACCGCCGGATGGCTGATGGATCATAACACGCGCATTTGGAAGCGCATACCGTTGACCAGGAGCCCCAGCCGCTAACAAGAACGATCCCATAGAAGCCGCTTGACCAATACATACGGTCGCAATGTCAGGCTTCACATACTGCATGGTATCATAAATCGCCAAGCCAGATGTCACGACACCGCCCGGAGAGTTGATATACATGTTGATGGGTTTGTTAGAGTTTTCAGCTTCCAAGAAGAGAAGTTGCGCTGTAATCAGACTGGCCATTCCGTCATGAACCTGTCCTGTTACAAAGATAATTCTTTCTTTCAGCAGGCGTGAGAAAATGTCATATGAACGTTCGCCGCGGGCTGTTTGCTCAACAACCATGGGAACTAGGGTATTCATATAAGTATCAATCACATCGACCATAGGGCGTTTTCCTCAAAAAAAAATGGGTGGCTACTTCAATGTGCACATTGCCATCGAAATTTCCACCCATAAACTGAAATTTATTTATCAGATTTTTTAGCAGCTGCTTTTTTTGCAGGTTTCTTTTTAGCGGCAGGCTTGTCTTCAGCGTCTGCCGATTTCTTTGGTGCTGCTTTTTTTGCAGGTGCTTTTTTCTTAGCTTTTGGCGCATCTTCCTCATCAGGATCAGCCGTCAGCTCTTCAAAAGAGACAGTCTTTTCAGTTACTGTTGCGAGTTCAGCGATGAAATCGACAACTTTATCTTCAAAGATTGGCGCCCGTAATGAGTTTTGCATTTCAGGGTTCTTTTGGAACATCTCAAACACTTGCTTTTCTTGACCTGGATAATTCCGAGCCTGTGTCATCATTGCTTGTTGAACTTCTTCAGTGCTCACATCAATGTTATTGATACGACCAACTTCGGCAAGTAGCAAACCAAGGCGAACCCGGCGATCAGCAATTGCATGATACTCTACGCGAAGCTCTTCTTCAGATTGATCCTGATCTTCGAGTTTCTCGTTTGTCCGTTCCAGCTCTTTAGTGAACTGTTCCCAGATACCATCAAACTCAGTTTGCTTCATTCCAGGAGGAACTTCGAAATCGTGAGTTAGAGCCAAAGCGTCGAGCATGTTGCGCTTTAATGTTTGGCGAGATAGCTGAGCGTATTCACTTTCGATCCGTCCGCGAACAGTCGCTTTCAAATCGTCAAGATCATTGAGGCCCAATTTCTTAGCAAATTCATCGTCAAGAACAACGTCGGCTGACTCTTGCACTTCGTGAACTGTAACTGAGAAAATAGCTTCTTTACCAGCAAGGTGCTCAGCACCGTAATTTTCTGGGAAAGTCACTGTAACATCAAGGGCGTCACCGCCTTTTTGACCAACAAGCTGCTCTTCAAAGCCTGGGATAAACTGACCCGAGCCGAGTTCAAGCTGATGACCTTCTGCGCTTCCGCCTTCAAAGGCTTCACCGTCAACTTTACCAACAAAGTCCATCAAAATCGCGTCGCCGTTTTTGGCTTTACGATTGCGAGCAACTTTCTCGAAATTTTTCTGTGCACCGGCGATTTGACCAAGCGCTTCGTCAACTTTTTCTTCTTCAACTTCAGTAACTAGTTTTTCTAGTTTCAGTTTCGAGAAATCAGTTGGCTCAAAGTCTGGCATCACTTCAACTTCGATTGTGAACTCTAAATCTGAACCTTCGTCAAATTTAGTGATCTCAATCTTAGGCTGTTGTGCTGGACGAAGATCATTTTCGTTCAAAACAGACTGGCTAGTCTCGTTCACTGTGCTTTCGAGCACTTCACCCATAACCTGGCGCGCATAACGTTGGCGCAACACTGTCATAGGAACTTTGCCCGGACGAAAGCCAGGAAGTTTAACTTGTTGACCGACTTCAACCAATTTGTCAGTCACTTTAGTTTCAATTTCAGCCGCTGCTACAACGACAGTGAAATCACGTTTCAGCCCTTCAGAGCTTGTTTGTGTAACCTGCATGAACGATTGCCCGTATTTTCGTTAAAATCAATATGCACATGCGATTGGCTTACTGTGCCAATCGCTAAAATTATGGTGCGGGTAGAGGGAGTCGAACCCCCACACCGAAGTACTGGTACCTAAAACCAGCGCGTCTACCAATTCCGCCATACCCGCATAATATGTCAGCCGTAAAATTTGACCGTCCCCGTGTGGTGCATTGAACTGTTTCCACTAGGAGCGGCGTTCTATAGCACGAGAATTCCGGCTCTGACTAGGGGAATTATTGCAGAAAGCAAAAGAAAACTCAGATAACTTAGAAATTTGGGAGAAAACAGCGATTTTCGCTGCAAAATAATTTGGCTGAAGATCCCGATAATAATCCGGGATCTGCCTTAAATTTGGGATTAATGGCCGACGTGAAAATCACGCGCAAATGCATCAATTGCCAAAACCCGTGTTCCCATGGCTTCTTTAAAGCAAGAGCCTATAACTGTCCGCTCATAATGGACATGGGAAATACCCTGTTCATCCTCGGTGATATACAGGACACGCGCTTCTTCTTGCGTGCTAATCCTCATATCCCGATGAAAGACATCGCCTTGAACGATTTTTTCTTTTAGATCTATCTTTCTGAACAACATAGCCAATCCAATATTTTAGGAATATCCTCTATCCCCCTATTAAATAAAGGAAAAAAGTAAATAAACCCTTTACAGTAGAACAAGAGCCATTTTTACACTATTTCATCTAAAATTTTTAGCAAGCTCTTGTAATATATTTGGTATCTGCTTTTGGATATCTTCGGCAATCAATCCGCGCCCAAAACTGTTCGCCGCTTCTGAATGTATCCAAACTGCAGCCGCGGCTTGTCTTGCGGCATCGCCGGGGCCCAACAGCAAAGCGAGAGCGATACCAGCAAGTGCATCGCCTGACCCTGCCGTTGCTAACCACGGCGGCGCGCATACACTCAAGAAAGCAGTACCTGTCGGATCCGCAATAACAGTTGTCGCCCCTTTCAATATAACGGTCGCCTGAGAGATTTTGGCCGCTTGCTTAGCCCTGTATAAGGCTGACCCTTCTAGATCAAACAGACGCGTAAATTCAGCTTCATGCGGTGTAAGCACCACTTTCCCTTGAGTTTTTTGGGAAATGAGAGAAAATAAAGTCTCTGGGTCAGATTGAAACTCAGTGAGAGCGTCAGCGTCTAACACCACATGGGCCTCCGATTGGAGCGCGGCGGTGACAAAGGCTCGCGTGCGGTTGCCAGTCCCGTTACCGGGCCCAATCAATACGGCGCCAATCCGTTTATCTTTTAGCCAAACGGGAAAGGCTTCATCATCTTTGATGCTCTTCACCATGACAGCTTCTAAGGCACCTGCATAAACCGTCAACGCAGACGGAGGACAAACAGCCGTTACGGCTCCAGCACCAGCACGAAGAGCTGCTCTTGCGGCAATCCTTGCGGCTCCGCTGCTTGAGACGCCGCCACCAACCACTGCCGCATGCCCCCGGTCATATTTATGCCCCACCGGATTTAAAATGGGCAACGCTCCAAACCAAAGATCAGGTGAATTTTGATAAAGAGTTACTTTCAAATCATCGACGATATTTTCAGGGATGCCAATATCTCTGATTTTTAAGTCTCCGATGTGAGAACGAGCTGGATAAAATAAATGTCCAACTTTTGCCGTATGAAACGAAACCGTGATTTTCGCACGTGGCGTTCCGTCAACGACGTCGCCGGTATCCCCGTTCACACCACTTGGAATATCGACTGCGACACAGTCAAGGCCTGCATCCACTGCCCTTTTGAACACGGCTTTAATTTCTGCAGGAAGCTCTCCTCTAAAACCAGCGCCGAAAACAGCATCAACAACAATACCGTTTTCATAAAAATCTAGATCTTCAACGGATATGACATCTAACTGACATTGTCCGTGCATAACTGCGGCGTCCCCGGGTAGATCAGACGGATCACCATAAGCTGCTACGGTGACCGGCCATCCTTCGTTTGCAAGGTGGCGCGCAACAACATACCCGTCCCCTCCATTGTTTCCTGGTCCACATACGACAAAAACAAGGGAGCGATCGAAATTATCCATAATTTCTTCAGCAACCGCCCGGCCCGCATTTTCCATAAGTTCTAGGCCCGACACGCCTCCCTTAACCGCCAACTTATCGGCAGCATACATTTGAGAGGTTGTCAGAACATATTTTGGGACATCCATTTGGTACCTCACAGAAGTTTGGATAGATCCGGTCTTGAACCTTTAACAGGTGATACTCGCTCAAACGCGGCGGCGGCTTGCAGAACCAAGTCATCCCGGTGCATTGGCCCTACAATTTGCAATCCGATCGGTAGTCCGTCTGACGACAATCCACACGGCACTGAACAAGCGGGTTGTTGAGTTAAGTTGAAAGGATAGGAGAACGGCGTCCAGTCGGCCCAATTAGCGGTATCATCGCCCATCTGATTAGGGGCGAGCATACCGACATCGAATGCAGTAACCGCAAGGGATGGCGTCAGTAACAGTTCGTACTTGTCGTGGAATGCACGCATTTTTGCGCCAAGCTCTGCGCGTTCTACCGATGCCTCAAGATATTCAGGCAAAGTGATTTTCGATCCGTTTTCCACCACTTGTTGTAATCCAGGGTCCAGCAACGCCAGATGTTTTTCATCCACATTTTGCATAGCGAAGTAGGCACCGCCCTGCCAAAGCTTCCCAAAAACCTCTAAAGGACTTTCAAAACCAGGGTCGACTTCTTCCACGTCAGCACCCAGTTCGCGAAATAAATCTACGGCAGCATCGACGGCTGCAATAATTTCAGGATCAACGACCGCATAACCCAATGTCCTGCTGTAAGCGATTTTTTTGCCTTTAAGCGATCCCTCCAACATGTTCCGGTACATGAGATCATTAGATTGAAGCGCGTACCAATCGCGGCTGTCATATCCCTTCATCACGTCCAGCATCAACGCGCCATCAGCAACGGTTCGTGTCATTGGCCCCACGTGAGACACTGTACCAAACGCAGAGGCTGGCCATACGGGCACTCTGCCAAAGCTTGGCTTCAATCCGAAGATTCCTGTAAATGCGGCTGGTATACGAACAGACCCACCCCCATCAGATCCTGTATGCAGGACGCCCATTCCCGAAGCACAGGCAGCGGACGCTCCGCCGCTTGACCCACCCGGTGTTTTCTCTGGGTTCCACGGATTACGTGTTATGCCGCTAAGGGGACTATCCGTTACCCCTTTCCAGCCATATTCTGGCGTAGTGGTTTTGCCAAGGAATACAGCGCCCTGCTCTCGCAGTCGCTCGACTGCCGGAGCGTCGACGGCATCAGGCGTATTTGGGTCCGTCAATTTTGAGCCTTTACGGGTTGCGAACCCCTTCATCAACATGATGTCTTTAACCGTCGTTGGGATCCCGTCTACAAGGCCGGCGGGCTTACCTTTTTTCCAGCGCGCTTCAGATGCCTTCGCCGAAGCCATCGCCCCTTCTTCATCCACAAAGACAAATGCGTTTAGCTTACTGTCATATTTGGCAATTTGATCCAGCGCGGCTTTCGTTGCCTCAACAGGTGAAATGTCACCATTTTCATATCCGGCCAGGAGTTGCTCTGCTGTGTAAAATGCTAATTCATTTGTCATGATTGTCCCTGCACATCTTTTTGATTGTTTTGGTTTTTCATTGATATTCACTCTAGCGAGTTTCAAGAAAGTGCCAAATTATTTATTAGTCAAAAAATCATAACAGGTTAAGCGAATAGATCCGAAACAACGGACCATGTGCTTCACTCAACAATCCTCAGTGTCGTCAAATTCGACCTTCGATAAGATCTCTTTCACTATCAAAAACATCATAGATAAAATTTATTAGGGCCCGAACACGTGGCGTATTTTGGACGTCCGCGTGCATAAGAGCCCAAATTTCCATATCTGGTATTAGAGGTGTTCCCGGAACTCTAACCAGATCAGGTGATTTATCTCCAATAAAGCAAGGGAGCAGACCCAATCCCGTGCCTTGGCGTATAGTTTCTGCTGACACATTCAATGAATTCGTTGTCATAACTAAACGCGCCGGAATTATTGGCTCCCGTGCCGTTTCATGTTCCAGTGCAACCCAACGGTCTAATTCTGGTCTATTGGCGAGATAATCGACGCTGGCGTAACAAGCCAGCGGACTATTCGCTAGTTTTCGACCAAACGCCTGTTCAGGTGGGGAATTGGTAATGCGAATAACAATATCCGCTTCCCTTTGAGCTAAGTTCTTAAGCTGCTCTGATGTGATTAGTTCGACTTCAATAAGGGGATTTTCAGTATGAAATAGGTGAAATCTCTCGTTTAACACAGCCATATAAAGGCTTTCCAATACGGATAGCTTAACTTTTCCAGCCAAACTTCTATCTTGCGCAAATGCCCGCCGATCGATTTCAGCCATATTTTCTTGAGCCCGAACCGCCGCATCAAAAATACTGTGCCCAGCAGTCGACAGTTTATGCCGTGTGCTCGATCGTTCAAAGAGTTCACTGCCCAAGCGCTTTTCTAGTTCGCGAAGACGCCTAGAAATTGTTGCATGTGTCACGCCCAGCTCTTTTGCAGCCCCGCGGACAGTGCCAGCCCTTGTTACGGCGAGGAACACTTGTATGTCATCCCAATTAAACATGGATAGTTTTTGCACCAGTTTGTTTCATATTTGGACAATATTAAATCCAAATCGATTGTGCAATCAATAGCGCATTGAAAATTCTGAAACAAAATTCAAGGAGATAGAAATTCCAATGACGTATGAGCTCAAACTCAAAGACGCAAATATCCTGGGTGCAATGGAAGGCGAAATGCGCCTTGGCATTATGTTTGAAGGCGAAGAAAAAGCGGCCGTTGAATACGAATGGACAGACAAATACTTCAATGCTCGCTTTATCGGTCACGCCCCCAGCATGCCTGTCCCTAACCATCCCACAGCGTTTTTACGCAAACCGATTGAAGCAATCAATGAGCAGAAAACCGATCAACACAAGCTGCCAAGCGACGTGTTTAAAGATCACAAAGTTTATTTCAATTTTGATTAATTACGGGAAAGGAAACCAACCTATGAAGAAAGCTATTACGCGCCTTAGCTTAACCGCCGCGACGTTCGTCGGCCTTACAATGATCAGCAATTTTTCTTTTGCAAATACGAGTATTGTTGGCATCGTCGGCTTATTTCAAGTGGATAACGATACAGCCTTCAGTCAGGCACTACTTGATCTTCAAAACAGTTCAGGTGACATGAAGTGTGACGTCATTCGCCACGGCGGCATTATGCAAGAAAATGGGGACCTTGATATAGAGAAACCCAATAGATTTATCGTGATGTCTTGTGAAACGGAGATGTTAAACAACAAAGACGGTCGTGATTTTTTCACGGCTATCCGATCAGCAAGCGATGACAGTTATTTAATTGAAGGCGACATGCAAAATTTTGCAATAGATAACAGTACCGCTAGCATTCAATCACGTGCGTATATTCTAAAGGTAAGCCATTACAATAATGTCTCTCCCGGGAGACGCGATCAGGATCTTGAGGCTATACGCAAAAATACGCTCTCAATCCCCGAACGCTACCGGCGCGAAGTGTTCATCGAGCCCTACCGGGCCATCGGCATGAGCACGCCAGATGAAGTGGCTGTTTTATTTTACGAAGACCCAGCACAAGGCAAACACTTCAGAGACAACAATCCAACCATTTTGAAACAGGTTGGAGAGTTCAATGACAATCATCTAGAAGACTATATCTACTATTTCGCTCAAGCCTTGAATTAACCTAAACGTTGGCGAGGTTCCTAAACAGGCAACCTCGCCAACTTTCTCGTTAATAAGCTCAACAGCATTTGGGAAATAGAACAGAGGTTACAAGCTGGCCTTCAAACCACTCGTTTTTCCCGCAAAATAGCTATTTCATCCGCCGATAAACCGAGTTCAGTCATAATATCTTCGGTATGTTCACCAAGTAACGGCGCCCGGTGACGAATACCAACTTCTGAAACCGACATATTCACAGGAGTGTTCGCAACAAGCGCAGCTCCGTCAAAACCCGGATATTCCATTGGTTTAAGGAAATCCATTGCCTGAACATGTGGATCATCAATTGTTTGCTGCGGCGAATAGACGGGGCCACAAGGGATCCGAACAGCTTCGCAAGCACCGATAGCCTCACTGACGGTACGCTCTGAACACCAAGCTGCCATCCGCTCGCTAATTTCTTCGCTATTCTCTCCGCGGCCCAGATCATCTTTAAAGCGAGGATCTGTCAGCCAATGATCTTCGCCCATCATCTTTGCCCAGCGCTCAAACAACGGGTTACCGATAACCTGCATGAGCATTGAGCCATCTTTACATCTGTAAATATCCGTTGGTGCTGACACTTGTCCCCGATTTCCAGTGGCAACTCGGTTGATGCCTGTGATCGACTGCTCAATCAAAGATCCGTTCACCATGGAGATTGCATTACTTAAAAGGTTAGCCGTGACATGTTGGCCTTTCCCAGTTCTCTCTTTTTCTGTGAGAGCCGCCATAGTTCCAATAGTGCTGGACATGGCTGTCGCAAAATCAACATAGGGGGAGATATTTCGTTGAGGCTCTTCCGGTGATCCAGATAAATATACCGATCCGCACATGGCTTGCGCAATACCATCGAACCCAACTCGGTCCTTATAGGGGCCAACATCGCCAAAAGCAGTTGCATTGGTAACGATGATATCTTCTTTATAGCCGCGCAGGGTTTCATAATCGAGGCCCGCAGCGACCAACGCTTCTGCCGGCATATTGGCAATAACAACGTCTGCTGTCTCTACCAATTTCCGAACCAACTCGCGGCCTTCAGGCTTTGTAGGGTTAAGGGTTATGCCTCGTTTATTTCTGTTCATTTGAACATAACCAGCACCGGTGCCGTCATCCCCAACAGATCCGATAAACCTATCTTCACTACCGTTCAACTTGTCGATCCGGATAACGTCAGCCCCCAAATCAGCCAACAATGCACCGCAATACGGACCTGCAATATAACGTCCAAAATCCAATACGCGGACGCCGTCTAAAACTCCTGCCATGAAATACCTTTCCTGCCTTTTTAGGGTCTTAATTAATTCGATTTATATCGTTTCAAAAATAGCATGAGATAAAACTCTCGTGATGACAACCTCTTTAAGCTGACAGCCACAGTTCAGCACACTATCATCGTGACAATGAAAATGAGGGGCTCAAATAATCACAGAGCTTGCAAATATTGGGAGATGATTGTGCCGAGAAAACTGTTTGGTATTAGTGTAATTGCTTTGGGATTATTTGGTTTTTCCGCAAACGGACAAGCCGCTGCTCAAAGCACTGCCAATTGGCAAGATGTACAAGAAAAAGCCAAGGGCCAGACCGTTTATTGGAACGCTTGGGGTGGTAGCGAATTAATCAACAGCTACATTTCTTGGGTCGGCAAACGACTTTGGGATGATGCTGGCATTACCCTTAAACAGGTAAAAGTCACGGACACTGCAGACGTGGTCAGCCGTGTCCTTGCAGAAAAGACTGCGGAGAAGAACAAAGACGGAAGCGTAGATCTGGTTTGGATTAACGGCGAGAATTTCGCGTCCATGAAAAAGCAAGATTTGCTATTTGGGCCGTTTACCCAAACCCTGCCCAATTACAAGCTGGTTGATACGGAAAACAAAGCCACAACGACAGTTGATTTCACTATCCCGGTTGACGGACTGGAAGCTCCGTGGGGCATGGCCAAATTTAACTTTATTTATGACAGCGCTCGGGTTCAGAAAACGCCCACATCTGTGGCAGGTCTTCTGAATTGGGCCCAACAAAACACGGGCCGGTTTACTTATCCCTCCCCGCCTGACTATCTCGGTTCCACCTTTTTGAAACAAGCCCTAACAGAACT
>JBALWO010000013.1:35208-73259 GCA_036960775.1 Pseudomonas marincola
GAACTTGCCCCATCAGTGAGAACCTTTGTTTTTGATAAAGGGACAATTGGGAACACTCACTTTGTGGCAATCCCGTATAATTCATCTTCAAAAGAAGCCGCCATGGTGGTTGCTAACTTCCTCATGAGCCCAGAAGCACAGGCGCGGAAACAAAACCCCACCTATTGGGGGGATGATACGGTTCTCGCCATCTCCAAACTATCAGCCAAAGATCAACAGGTATTTGCAAAAATTCCATTGGGGGCCGCGACATTACCCCCTCAAGAATTGGGGCCAACCCTGCTAGAGCCTCACCCAACATGGATGGAGTATATTGAGAAAGAATGGCTGAAGCGATACGGGCAATAAAATGCTGACCGGGTCATTACAGAAAACAAAACTCGAAACATGAAGATGTTCCGCGCTCTCCCCAGCAAGGTTTTTCGCTTGCGGTATATGCCTGCCGTAACCTTGTTTGTATTCCTGACCCCAGTTGGTGCAGGGCTGATTAGTTCTGTTTTGCCTGCGTTTGGGTATTTACCAGCGCTTGGCCGCTCTGATTTCTCAGGCGAGGCATGGGGGCAATTACTGCATCACCCGGCAATCCCATCTTCTGTTTTCACAACGATCACTACCGGTTTTGCAGCAACCATAATTTCCTTGGGGCTCGCCTTATTTTTCGTCGCCGCTTGGTATGGCAGTCCAAGTTATCAAAGAACACGCAAGATGCTGGCCCCCGTTTTAGCCATCCCTCATTCAGCCCTTGCCATAGGCCTTGCATTCCTTATAGCGCCAAGCGGCTGGATTGTTCGGGCAATCACTCCGTGGGCCACAGGTTGGGATCGCCCACCCGACATCGCCATTATTCACGATCCGTACGGATTGACGTTGATACTGGGTTTAGTCATTAAAGAGACACCCTATTTTCTTCTCATGATATTGGCAGCTCTTGATCAGACACAAGCGGAGAAACACCTGACAGTCGCACGGACATTGGGCTACAAACCCATTTCTGCTTGGATAAAGGCTGTGCAACCCGCCATTTACAAGCAAATCCGGCTTCCCATCTTCGCTGTTCTTGCTTTCTCTCTGTCAGTTGTTGATGTGTCGCTTATCCTCGGGCCCACAGCGCCGCCGCCATTATCTGTGTTGGTTCTCCGGTGGTTTAATGATCCCGATCTCAGTTACCGGTTCATGGCATCAGCCGGAGCTATGTTGCAATTGATGATTGTCGTTGCCGCTATCGCTCTATGGTTTGTTCTTGAAGTTGGGATTTCTCGCGTATTTCGCAGCAGAAGTTCAATGGGGAGACGTCATTTCTTCGAGACTTCAATCAAGCTCGCCTCCAAAGCCGGTTTAAACTTGCTGGTCCTATTGTTTTCAGGAAGCCTTTTAGTTCTCGTCACTTGGTCTTTTACATGGCGGTGGCGTTTTCCTGACTTTCTGCCCTCAGTTTGGAGTTTTCACAGTTGGCAGAATAATCTTCACAATTTAATGGAAAGCGCGGGTACGACCATTGCTGTGGGCCTTGCAAGCTCTATCATTGCCATTATTCTTGTGGTGGCTTGCCTTGAAAATGAAAAACAGCGCGGCAAAAATGCTGGTAGCGGCGCCCTGTGGCTTGTCTACTTGCCGTTAATGATCCCTCAAGTCTCATTTCTTTTCGGTGTGCAGGTTATCTCTATCAAAGCCAACATAGACAGCAGCTGGGTTTCTGTGATTTGGACCCATTTATTGTTTGTCTTACCTTACGTATTTTTGTCCCTGTCTGACCCTTACCGCTCTCAAGATGATCGGTTTTTCAATCTCGCTTTAACATTGGGAAGCGCCCCAAGCCGCGCGTTTTGGCGGATCAGGTTGCCCCTACTACTGCGGCCCCTTCTTTTTGCATTTGCTGTTGGATTTGCGGTATCTGTCGCCCAGTATCTTCCAACGTTGTTCGCTGGCGGCGGACGTTTCGCTACCGTCACAACAGAGGCTGTGAATTTGTCAGCAAGTGGGAACAGACGTATCGTTGCCGTGTATGCTCTATTACAAGCTATATTGCCGTTGATTGTTTTTGCTGCCGCCATGAGAATTCCAAATTTCGTATTCCGAAACCGCCAAACCTTGAAAGGGTCCTAAGTCATTGACCAACACAAACACCTTTCATCAGTCGGAAAATTCCGCAACGGCATCGGCCCTACATTTGCAGGACGTCTGTGTATCGGTTGAGAACACCAAACTGGCTGGCCCTATAAATCTGACTGTCGCCCCCGGGGAGATTTTCACGATCATGGGCCCCAGTGGATGCGGAAAATCCAGTTTGCTCGCTGCGATATCAGGAACTCTGCCCGCCAATTTCAGTGTTACAGGTGACATTTGTCTTGGAACTCGAAGCATTACAGCCCTTCCCCCAGAAGAGCGGCACATCGGAATGCTGTTTCAAGAGGACTTGCTTTTCCCGCATCTATCAGTCGGAGAGAATTTGAAATTTGGTATTCCTGCAGCCATCAAAAACAGGAATGAGCGGGATGCATTGGCGGAAAAGGCCTTGGATGACGCCGGTCTATCTGGATATATGAGCCGCGATCCCGCGACACTGTCTGGCGGTCAACGCGCCCGTGTTGCGGTCCTTCGAACCCTGTTATCCCGCCCTTGCGTACTTTTGCTCGACGAGCCTTTTTCAAAACTCGATGTTGACCTTCGCGACAAGTTCCGCCAATTCGTTTTTCGCCACGTCAAAGCGCACCACTTACCAACGCTACTTGTTACCCATGATCCAGATGACGCAGCGGCCACCGGCGGTGAAATAATTCAGATGGCGAATACGTTGACCTAATTTTTCGAGGCGTCGCTGAAAAAGGACAAAAAAAAGCCCCGCAAATTAATGCGAGGCTTTTTATGGGGCGAATGACGGGGATCGAACCCGCGACCTCCAGAGTCACAGTCTAGCGCTCTAACCAACTGAGCTACATCCGCCACAGAAGAGGCGCTTTTTTACCCCCCATACTCATTCCGGTCAAGGCGCTTTCTTCATTTGTTTGTAAAAAATTTATCCAGTTTGCTAATCGCCTGCTGCAACACATCCTCACGCTTACAAAAACAAAAGCGCACGAAGTTGGTTTTTGCCCCTTCAGATGCATAAAAAGCGCTCACCGGAAGCGCTGCCACACCGGCCTCTGTGGTGATCATTCGGCAAAACTCTTCGTCTGTTCCCTCATAGCCGATGGAACTGATATCAGCGTTCAAGAAATACGTACCGTCGCAGTCTGCCGTCTCAAACCCAATGGACTGCAATCCATTTCTGAAGAAGTCACGTTTGGACTGCATGGAGGTTTGTAAATCTTCGTAGAATAAGTCGTCTTTACTCAGGCCAAATGCCACTGCATTCTGGAGCGCGGGAGGCGTTGTGAAAGTGACAAATTGATGGGCTTTCGAAATTTTGGCGATCAGCTCATCGGCGCCTGTAATGTAGCCAACTTTCCATCCAGTCAGCGAGAAAGTCTTTCCCGCAGATCCGATACGTACAGTCCGGTCGCCCATGCCCGGTAATGTGACAAGCGGGATATGGCGGAGACCACCAAACACAATATGTTCATACACTTCGTCGCAGACAGCATAGGCATCATGTTCAATAATGACGTCAGCCAATAGTTCCAACTCTTGCAAATTGAAAACTTTTCCTGTGGGGTTCATGGGGTTATTGAGCAGAACAAGCTTGGTTTTGCTTGAAAAAGCGCTGCGCAAACGATCTTCGTTTAAATCCCAATGAGGCGGATCAAGACGTACAAATTTTGGAATACCGCCAGCCCGAAGCACCAAAGGAAGGTAGCAGTCATACAATGGTTCCAGCAAAACGACCTCGTCGCCGGGATTAATTAAGGCCATCAAGCAATCAGCCAAGGCTTCCGTCGCGCCCGAGGTCACAAGGACACCGCTATTTGGCTCCACCGCAATGCCGTAAAAGCGATGATTGCTATCTGCAACAGCCCGCCGAAGGCTCGGCGTTCCCATCATTGGTGGATATTGATTGGGGCCGTCCATGAGCCCTTTGGCTGCCATTTGGCGGATATCGGCAGGCCCGTCTTCATCGGGAAACCCCTGCCCTAGATTGATGGCCTTATGCTCCATCGCGAGTTTTGACATCACTTCAAATATTGTTGTGCCAAACGTCGATAAGACGTCATTCGCCTGCTTTACCATTTTAAGCCTCAATCTATCCTTGCAGTCTGTTTAATAACAGATATCTTCACATTCCAACGGACGCAAGCATTAAGGAATGGCTATATGATTCTATCAGCTAAAATGTGGAAACTCGGAACTGAAACAGCATTTGATGTTTTGGCGCGGGCCGGCCAGTTATCTGACGCGGGCATGGATGTCATCAACCTTGGGATTGGGCAACCGGACTTCCCAACACCTGACAATATTGTGCAGGCAGGCATTCAAGCGCTTAAAGATGGGCATCACGGATATACGGCATCAAACGGCATCCCTGCCCTTCGCGAGGCGGTGGCCGCAGACATTTATAAATACCGCAATGTAGAAGTATCGCCGCATCACATCATGATTATGCCGGGCGGTAAGGTCACTATGTCCTTCGCCATTGAGATGTTTGGGGAACAAGGGGTTGAAATTCTATATCCAAACCCGGGCTTTCCCATTTACGAGAGCATGATCCGCTATTCTGGCGCGACCCCGGTTCCAATGGCCTTGCTGGAAGAAAATGGGTTTTCCTTCGACGCCGATCAAGTTTTGTCCCTAATAACGGATAAAACACGGCTTATTATTCTAAACACGCCTGCCAACCCAACTGGCGGTATTGTCGAGAAAGCTGAACTTGCAAAACTAGCCAATGGCCTAAAAAATCACCCAAACGTTTATATATTGTCGGACGAGATATACAGTCGCCTGACATATGACGGCCTCACACATTGCAGCCTTTTGTCGTTTCCTGAAATCCGGGATCGATTGATCGTTCTTGATGGATGGTCCAAAACCTACGCTATGACAGGATGGCGCCTTGGTTGGGGATTATGGCCTGAACAGCTAATCCCTCATGTGAACCGGTTATGCGTCAACTACCATTCTTGCGTAAATGCGTCGGCGCAATATGCCGGGATTGCAGCCCTTACCGGTGACCAGTCCCCTGTTGATGAAATGTTGCAGGCGTTTAATGAACGGCGTTTGCTCATCCATGATAGGCTTAATCAAATGCCGGGTGTATCCTGTATTTTGCCAAAGGGCGCATTTTACGCCTTTGCAAATATCAAGGGCACAGGCCAGACATCTAAACAAATGCAAGACCTACTGCTGGAGAAAGAAGGCGTTGCCACTATCGCTGGAACCAGTTTTGGTGCAGATGGAGAAGGATATATTCGCTTCTCTTATGCAAACTCCTTAGACAACATCAATCGCGCGATGGATCGTACAGATGCCTTAACGCGAAATTTAATGGGCCAATAATCTCATGAGTACACAGACAGACGATCGCCTAACGGCGTTAGAACTTAAAATCACAGATCAAGATGAAACGCTTCAGGATTTGAGCGATATGGTCAACAATCAGTGGCAGGAAATTGAAAAGCTGCGAGCCAAACTGATGACGGCACATTCTCGGATCATTTCACTGGAAGATAGCATGCCAGCGGGCAATTCCGTTGAAAAGCCGCCGCATTACTAGTCTCTTATAACGGGGTCACATTTTCTATGATCATGGACGGCTCATGGCTTCAGTGTCATGAGCTTCACGCCAAAGCCAATGAAGACGGCCCCGGTAACGCCTTTTAGCCATTTCTGAAAGCTACTCTTTTTAGTGGCGGCTGTGAGTTTAAAGAAAAGCACGATAAGGGCTGAAAACCAAATAGCGTTGATCAGCGAATGAGCACAGACGAGAACGAACGCAGATGTCGCAGCGTCACCGCCGACAGGAATAAACTGTGGGAACGCAGATAGATAAAACATGGTCACCTTAGGATTTAAGGCGTTCGTCAAAAATCCTTCACTAAAAGCCTTCGATAAGGTCACGCGGTAAGATTTGCTTGAAACTTGATTAGGTAATCCGGGGCCCTTCAAAGCTTCTCTCAAAGCTTTTACACCAATCCATATGAGATATGCGGCGCCAACCATCTTCACTATGAAAAAAGCTTCAGCCGATTTCACGAGAAGAAGCGAAATGCCAAACACCGATAACGCGCCATGTAAATAAAAGGCTGCAACAAAACCTGCGACATTTGCAAAACCTGCTTTACGTCCTGAAAGCGGCACTGTTTTCGCGATTAGAGCGCCGTTCGGTCCCGGCGACATTACTAACAATGCAGCCACCAATATAAAACTTAAAATCTCGCCCCAGCCCATGCCGTTCTCCTATATTATGAGGTTTCATGAATAAACTGAACCTCCACTTGCTTCAATGATATTGTAAAATGGCAAAATGAAAACCCTCCACGTTCCCTTTTCCTTGCTTTTCTTGACCGTTGGGATTAAAAGCCCATCTTCTCATTAGCGAAGCCTTCGGACTTTATAAGGACTGAAAATGGCAGAAGATAAAAATACTGAAAACGAAACACCGGCGACAGAAACTGAAGCCTTACCAGATGACCCGATCGTGACATATATCATGGCGGCTCTTGAATCTGGTGATCTGGTCTCACCAAACGCCATTGCGCAAAAAATTGCACGAGACCGCGCAACAGACAAAACACCTGCCGATTTATGGCTTAAGTTTATGACGGCTGTCCGTCAACAAGCGATCCATTTGGCGCGCGTCGGTCGCATCGAAATTATCCGTAGAGGCAAAGTTGCTGATCCGAATGATTTTAAAGGATTGTACAAACTCAGATTGCCTAGAAAATAATCATTTCAGACAATTCATTCCGCGATCTTCTCGCTGTATAACTTTTGATAATGATTATTTATTAGGCATTTGCTTAATTTTTAGCCTGTTTTTTTGATCAATTTTTTAGCACACGACTTATTTACCCTCGTAAATCGCAGATTTCCGGCCTCAAATTATTTTTGAGGTCACCGGAAAATTGGCACGGCTCGTGCTTTGTGTATTGTTAGACCATATGTAAATAGTTAGGCGATACTGCCACGATCTGATGCAACAACTGAAGAAGTGACACATGAAGAAAATTGAAGCCATCATTAAGCCCTTCAAATTGGACGAAGTGAAAGAAGCACTTCATGAAGTGGGCCTTCAAGGCATTACAGTTACTGAAGCCAAAGGCTTTGGTCGTCAAAAAGGCCATACCGAACTTTATCGTGGCGCGGAATATGTGGTCGACTTTCTTCCTAAAGTGAAGATTGAAATCGTTTTGGAAGATGAGTTGGTTGAACGGGCACTTGAAGCCATTCAGACAGCGGCGCGCACTGGACGTATCGGCGACGGTAAGATTTTTGTATCTACGGTCGAAGAAGTCATTCGGATCCGGACTGGTGAAAAAGGCGCTGACGCAGTCTAAATTTAATATTATGTTCGCCCGCGATTAAAAGGCGATGTCCTGAAATACATGTAAACAGAGAGACATTTGACATGAGCACAGAAATTCTACAAAGAATTAAAGACGAAGAAATCGAATATGTAGACCTTCGTTTTACGGACCCAAAAGGTAAATGGCAGCATTTGGCTATGCATGCTGATGCAGTAGACGAAGACATGTTCGAAGACGGCATCATGTTTGACGGCTCATCCATCACAGGCTGGAAAGCAATTAACGAATCTGACATGACTTTGATGCCAGATGTGTCTTCAGCTGTTGCTGATCCGTTCGCGGCCCGTAACACTTTGATCATATTCTGCGACATCTTGGATCCAACAAACAACAGCAGCTACGAGCGTGACCCACGTTCTGTTGCCAAAAAAGCCCAAGCGTATCTTGCAAGCACAGGTATCGGCGACACGGCATTCTTTGGCCCAGAAGCTGAATTCTTTATGTTTGACGATGTTCAATTCGAAAACACTAGCCACCATACTTTCTACAAACTCGGCGATGTAGAAGCACCAAACATGGGCGGCCAGGAAATCGACGGCGGCAACACTGGTCACCGTCCAGGCGTTAAAGGCGGCTACTTCCCAGTACAGCCAATTGACAGCGGCGCTGACATTCGCTCTGAAATGGTATCTGTTGCTAAAGAAATGGGCCTTCTTGTTGAAAAACATCATCATGAAGTTGCGCCATCACAGCATGAGCTTGGTTTTAAATTTAAAACTCTTCTCGAAGCTGCTGATGACATTCAGATCCAAAAATACGTAATCCACAATGTGGCGCACGCATACGGTAAAACAGCGACATTCATGCCAAAACCAGTTTCTGGCGATAACGGCTCTGGAATGCATGTTCACCAATCAATCTGGAAAGATGGCAAACCAACTTTCGCAGGTTCTGGTTATGCAGCACTTTCAGAAAACGCTCTTTACTATATCGGCGGTATCATCAAGCACGCGAAAGCCCTTAATGCTTTCACAAATGCTTCTACAAACTCATACAAGCGCCTTATCCCTGGCTTTGAAGCACCGGTTCTTCTTGCATATTCTGCACGTAACCGTTCAGCATCTTGCCGTATTCCGTTCGCACCAAGCCCGAACGGTAAGCGCGTAGAAATCCGCTTCCCAGATTGTACAGCTAATCCATACCTCGCATTTGCTGCGATGATGATGGCTGGCCTTGACGGCATCCAAAACAAAATTCACCCAGGTGAAGCAATGGATAAAGACCTTTACGATCTTCCTGCGGAAGAACTTAAAGATATCCCAACTGTTGCAGGTTCATTGCGTGAAGCTCTTGACGCCCTCGAAGCCGATAGCGACTTCCTTGTTAAAGGTGACGTCTTCACTAAAGACATGATCGAAGCCTACATCGCCATGAAATGGGAAGATGTATATCGCTTTGAACAAGCGCCTCATCCTGTTGAGTTTGATATGTACTTCAGCGTTTAATCTGAGGTCAGATAAAATAAAAAAGGCTGCCTTAACCGGCGGCCTTTTTTGTTGTTTAAATCATCGTGCCCTACGTCACAGACGAGATCTGCTAACGCGCGTATATTAAAATTATACAGTTTGGAGATTTAGCATGAACACAGATGATAAGTCATACAAAGACGCGAAACGAAAAGTACGCGTTCTCCGACATTTTTACAGCCATCTTGCGACATATGCTGTTGTGATCACTTTCTTACATTTCATCAACTTACTGACATCCGCATCTTACTGGGCATATTGGCCTGCCCTTGGTTGGGGTGTCGCCGTTGCCTTGCACGCGATCCGTGCCACAGAGTTCATGCCGTTTTTAGGTGAAGAGTGGGAAGAGAAGAAAATTCAGCAGTTGCTGGCGAAAAAGTCTCATTAACGAAGACGTCGCCAACAAACACTGCGTTACAGAATCTATTCTGCAGGAACTTGTCTTGGGTCCCCATTTTCATCAATTGCGACAAAAATATACGTTCCTTCGGTCACAACAATTTCAGTAAGATCAAGTTTTCTCGTCACAATCGTTGTCAGTTTAATATGCATTGATGAACGACCAACTTTCAAAATATCGCCATAGATACTGACGATATCGCCCACTTTGATGGGCTGCAGAAACGTCATGGCCTCAACAGCGACAGTTACAACACGCCCTTGCGCCCGGCGGGATGCGATTACACCCCCTGCTATATCCATTTGTGATAAAACCCAACCTCCGAAAATATCACCATTATTGTTGACATCTCTGGGCTGCGGGGCTGTTCTGATGATAGGATCACGTTTTTCCGTGGACATATTTTTAAATACCTTAAAAACTTTTTCGACAATCTGGAAACTATACAATTTATTTGTTAAGAAAAAACAGTATTCTATGATTTCGATTAATCTGTAACGTCGAGAGTGAAACCGCAATATGTCTGATCTTTTTCAGCAGCCTAAATCCGAAACAAGTGACTATTCCGCCAAGGACATTGAAGTTCTCGAAGGACTAGAGCCCGTTCGAAAACGCCCCGGCATGTATGTTGGTGGCACTGACGAGCGCGCGCGCCATCATTTGGCAGCGGAAGTTCTCGATAACTCCATGGATGAGGCAGTTGCAGGGTTTGCGACCCGAATTGATGTGGAGCTATTTGCTGATGGATCATTGGCTATTAAGGACAATGGTCGCGGTATTCCAGTAGATCCTCATCCGAAATTCAAAGACAAATCAGCCCTTGAAGTTATTCTAACAACGTTGCATTCAGGCGGTAAGTTTTCGAACAAAGTTTACCACACAGCGGGTGGCTTGCATGGCGTGGGTGTTTCTGTTGTAAATGCCCTTTCATCCAAAACCATCGTTGAAGTGGCCCGTGACAAAGTTCTATGGCGCCAGGAATACTCTCGCGGCACTCCCGTTACGAAACTTGAAAAAGTGGGTGCAGCGCCAAACCGGCGCGGAACCATGATCCACTTTCGCCCAGATGACGAGATTTTTGAAGAAGGCACTCAACTCCGTGCCTCCAGACTGTACAAACTTGTCCGCTCAAAGGCTTATCTTTTCCGGGGTGTTGAAATCCGCTGGAAAGCAGACCCTGTACTGATTAAAGATGACACCCCCGCAGAAGCAACCTTGCATTTTCCGGGCGGTCTCTCTGACTTTCTGGACGGCGTCATCGAGGGTCATGAGACGGTTACAACAGAGCCATTTTCTGGGCGTATTGAAATTGAAGGCGACCGCGGCCGCGTTGAATGGGCTATCGCTTGGCCTGTGGACAATATTTCGTTTCTGAACTCCTACTGTAACACGGTACCAACACCGGAGGGTGGCACCCACGAAGCTGGCTTTAGAACATCGCTTATGCGATGCCTTAAAGCCTACGGCGAGATGATCAATAATAAGAAAGCAGCCCAGATCACTGCTGAAGATATTATGACCGGTGCTGCGGCTGTGCTGTCTGTGTTTATTCCTGAACCACAGTTCCAAGGCCAGACCAAAGAAAAGCTAGCGACACCAGAAGCCACGAGGGTTGTGGATTTAGCAGTTAAGGATCATTTCGATAACTGGCTTGCAACAGCACCAGATCAAGCCAATAATCTTTTGACTTGGATTGTTTCAAAATCAGAAGAACGCCTTCGCCGCCGGGCAGAAAAAGACACAAGCCGGAAAACGGCTACCAACAGATTACGACTTCCGGGCAAACTGGCTGATTGCTCGCAACACGGAACCAACGATACAGAAATCTTTATCGTGGAGGGTGACAGTGCGGGCGGGTCAGCTAAACAGGGACGCAACCGGAAAACGCAGGCGATTTTGCCGCTTCGAGGTAAAGTTCTGAACGTTGCATCAGCTGTTGCCTCCAAAATTAAAGCAAATCAGGAACTTTCTGACCTTATTCAAGCATTGGGTTGCGGAACCGGCGAGAAATACCGCCGCGAAGATCTACGTTATGACAAAGTAATTATCATGACCGATGCGGATGTTGACGGCGCCCATATTTCCACGTTGCTTATGACATTCTTCTACCAAGAAATGCGTCAGTTGATCACTGACGGGCATTTATACCTCGCCCAACCACCGCTTTACCGAATTTCACAGGGCAGTAAAACCATTTATGCAATGGATGATCCTCACCGGGAAAAACTTCTCGAAGAAGAATTTAATGGTCGTGGAAAAATCGATATCAGCCGATTTAAAGGCCTCGGTGAGATGCCTCCTGCTCAGCTAAAAGAAACAACGATGAACCCCAAAAATCGGACTTTGCTCCGGGTTCAAATTCCTATGGAAGAATATGGTGAAACCGCTGATCGGGTCGAAAGTTTAATGGGTAAAAAACCAGAGCTTCGCTTCATCTTCATTCAAGAAAATGCCCGTTTTGCTGATAATTTAGATATTTAATACCCGCTACCAACTGAGCCAATCTCGAAGCAATGTATTGGTCTCAAACGGTCTCTCCATAGTCGGCAAGTGACCGCATTCCGGAATAATGTGAAATTCAGCATCCGGTATACGTCCCGCCATTTCCTCCTGATGCGGCGCTGGGATAAGGGCATCCTCGTTGCCTGAGATAACGATTGCAGGGCACTCAATAGTGCTTAATTCAGCGTTGCGGTCCCGGCGGTTCATAATGGCTGTCTCCTGACGAATAAACCCATCCCGCCCAATCTCATGCGCCATCTGGAAAATTCTGCTTGTCAGGTCTTCATCTTTAAAGCGACTAGGATGGATAAGCATGGGTAGCAAACTTTGCGTAACCCCTTTAAAGGTTGTGCCGCGCTCCACTAGCCGAATAAAATCTCGCCGTTTTTTCTTATCCTCTGAAGAATCTTCATCGGCCCTCGTATCAATCAAGGCAAGATGTGTCACCCTTTCAGGCGCGCGCAATATAATCTCCAAAGCGATGTACCCACCCATGGATAATCCTGCGAGAGCAAATTTCTCAGGAGCCGTTTTAAGCACTGCTGTTGCAATATCTTCAACATTGTCTTGTTGATGATGTACTGCGACGGTCATATCTGCCACATCTTCCAACGCTTGAAGTTGATCGCGCCATAAATCAGCAGTGCAGAGAAGTCCTGGCACCAATAGAAGTGGTGTTTTGTTTACCATTATTAATAATACCTTAGAAGTTAACGCTAAACCCATAATCAAAATGAAGATTCTTAATCAATATGTAGAAATGGAAAAAAAATGCAAGACACTCAGAAGTAAGTTCAATTACGTCTATATGTTGTAGAACCTGTGGAAAACCTTAACAAAACAAAGTAATAGTTTGACAGAACACTATAATTCACTAGATTGCCTGTGTTTTTAAGTATTTTAATATTATTGGTGGTAATTCACAAAGCATGACTTTTGCTGACCTTGGCCTAAGCCCCGAAGTTCTTAAAGCTGTCGACGACTCCGGTTATACGACACCGACTCCCATTCAAGAAAAGGCAATCCCTTTTGTTCTGATGGGCCGTGATGTATTAGGGACAGCACAAACAGGTACAGGTAAAACAGCCAGTTTTACCCTGCCAATGATAGACATATTGGCGTCCGGTCATACTAAAGCCCGGATGCCCCGTTCCCTGATCCTTGAGCCCACAAGAGAGTTAGCAGCCCAAGTTTCTGAAAATTTCGAGCAATACGGAAAATACAGCAAGCTTTCAATGGCATTGCTTATCGGTGGCGTCTCATTTTCTGATCAGGAAGCTAAACTTGATAGAGGCGTTGACGTCCTTATTGCAACACCAGGCCGTCTGCTTGATCATTTCGAACGCGGTAAAGTTCTTCTAAATGGTGTTAAAACCCTTGTGATCGACGAAGCTGATCGGATGATGGATATGGGCTTCATCCCTGATGTTGAACGTATCGTCTCCTTGATGCCGCCTTTGCGCCAAACATTATTTTTCTCAGCCACCATGTCTAAAGATATGCGGAAACTGGCCGATAAATTCTTGATGAACCCCAAAGAGGTTAAAGTTGAAGCCCCGTCAATGGCTGCTTCAACCGTCGTTCAAGGCCTTATACACGTAATGAAACGTGAAAAGCGCCCGGCCATCAGACAAATGCTCAAAGGAGAGGGCGTCAAAAACTCTTTCATTTTCTGTAATCGTAAAAAAGACGTGGATATCCTTCTTGGGTCCCTCACAAAACATGGCTTTAACGCAGGTGGCCTCCACGGTGATATGTCGCAAAGCCACCGTATGGAAACATTGGCGAAATTCAAATCTGGTGAAATTGCCCATCTTGTTTGCTCCGACGTCGCTGCACGCGGTATCGATGTTCCAAACGTTACCCATGTGTTTAATTTCGATGTCCCTACTCATGCAGAAGATTATGTCCATCGCATCGGCAGAACCGGACGCGCAGGCCAAGAAGGCAATGCGTATACGCTGACCAACAAGGGCGATGAGAAATATCTGGCCGCTATCTATAAAACGATCGGAAAAGAAATTCCGAAAATCGAGTTAGAGGGCATGGAAGACATTGCAGCGGAAGGCGTTGAAATTGATAGTCGCGCTAAACGCCAACCAAAATCCAAAAATTCCAGAGATGGAAGCTCGCGAAGAGACTCAAAACCAACTCGGGAAGCGAGACCTGCACGTGGACCGCGACCTACTCGCGACACGAAACCTGTCGACGAAACAAAGCCTGAAGTGCAAGTTGAGGCAGTAGCCGCAGCGCCTGTGACTGTAGAGCCTGTAGTTGAAGTCAAACCTCAAGCAACAGACCGCAACGCCAAGCCTAAGAAAACGCAGCGCCCTCGCCGCTCACGATATAATCGCGATGAAGACGATAGCCCAATCCTCGGGCTTGGAGAAAATGTTCCTGCATTCTTCAAAATCGAAATGCGCAAATCAGTCGAAAAATAATCGATTAAAGGGCAGAATTTTATTTCTGCCCTTTTCTCATTTTGCCTCGAGCAACAGTTCATGCTAACACTCAAAGCTGGAAACAATCAGGTAAGAGGCCTCCCGTGAAAACAATATTCGTCATGGTGAAATGTGAACTTGGCAAGGCATACGACGTTGCCAACCAAGCCGTTGAACAAATCGACAAAGTATCTGAAGTCTATTCCATTTCGGGGAAATACGACTTGATGATGAAGTGTTTCTTGGATGACGATCAGGACATTGGCCATTTTGTGAATGAAGCAATTCACTCCCTAGAACATATCCAAGATACGTTCACGATGATCACCTTCAAGGCATTTGGATAGACCTGTTCAGTTAATGCGGAACAGGTGAGATAATACCGGCTTAATTGCCGGTGTTTCAGCATTACTGGTATCGCGTATTTTCAGTAACCCTCAAACAGAACATTATATATCATTAGTCTATGTTCCTATATTGGGGTTTAATTTGTTTTTCGCATTTCCCTGAATGATAAAATTCGTATTTTTGTGAAGTTTATGTGAGTTTTAGTGGAAATTTGAATATTATAAGTGACGCATGCCTTTTCCCCACTTATAACTAAACGCTTAGTTATCATTATTTGTTACTGAGTTAGGTAAGAGTATGGCACGCTCTCCAAAAATTAAAACGTCGATACATTCCACTGGCGTAAAGCCAGCGCTTCAGGGGCGCAGTAAAAAACGAAGAGACGAGCTGATTGCAGCAGGCATGGATCTGCTTTGTGAAAAAAATTTCTCAGACATATCGATCATTGAACTCACGTCAGCTTGTGGTTATTCAGTCGGCACCTTTTATAGCCGGTTCAATGACAAAGAAAGCTTCTTTATTGCTACTCAAAAAGCTGCCGTTTCTTTCTTTATTACATCCATTGAAGAAGAATTTTCAAGCCCATCGTGGAATTCAGCCTCCTCAGAGGAAATATTCAGAACTCTGGTGAATTTATCAGTGGATCTCCTCAGCACTAACTTAAGGGGCGTCGTTCGCGGATCTATCGCTATGGCAGCATCTAACCCAGTGGCTTGGGAGCCAATTCACAAGTGCGGTGAAACCCTCACGTTAACATTACTCGAATTGTTGAAAGATCGATTTATCGGAGATGCTCCCTATCGAAGTGAAGACAGCATTAAATTTGGCATGCAGATGTTATTTGGAACGCTGGCCCAAGCCATCCTCAATGACAAAGTAAATGTTAGGCTAACGTCTCCCGAAATGCGGGAGAATTTAACCAATATGTTGATAGTTTACACTCAACTGAAACCTGAATAAATAACAATCAAACTAGGTTTTCGCTACGGAAAAAAAATTACATTTTGTAACAATGAGAGAACTTGTCGCAAAAAATGGAGAGTGTTTTTTTCAGACGCCTCACATATCCACCACACCCTCGCTGGATCATTTCCGGAGCCAGTGGACACACAGCTCCCCCCTTTTTGATAGCAAATTTCCTAACTTTCTGGGTATTCCCACAGCCTCGTTACACCTAGTCTACATTAGTATTCAGTGTGGCAATCAAACCAAAACTAATTCGTGTATTTGATTCTTAGGCCAACAGCCAATCTCAAGATATTTGAGTAAATATTCCACCAGCAACACCAAATATTTAATTTATTTTTCAACTGAGTAAAAAAATCAAAACCGATAGAAACAAAGAGTTTTTTTGAATTATTTGATCTAAAGCTAAATCTAATTTCAATTCAAAGTAGAGTTCGTTTATTTGTCTTAAAAAATTGGCTACTTTGCCCGCGCACGACAGAACTTCAAGTATGAATCGTTAAATTTCAGTACCTTAACGCAACCAACTTACACGACCGGCCAACCACTTCGACTTAAAGCAAATCCCATACTTTGTATCTACACAAACAAACTCATTTCCCCGATCATTCCCAAAACGAGTATTTCTTCATTTCTAATATACGCATTAGATTTAATCGCTTTGCCCGACAAAATGTAATTATTTGTAACATTAGACAGATCGAATTAACTTATTAGTAAGTGTTTTTTTGTTTTATGCCTTTCAAACGGGATCAACCAATGCGTTATTTTTTCGATCCCACAAGATTAGCTTACCTATAGGAGGGGACCTTATAGTGCGCAATGATGATAGCTTTAACAAAGCGTCACTGACTGCTCAAAAAACTATGGCACTATTGAAGGATCGAAAAATCAGAACGATCCCGCAAAATTACACCATATGGTATGAGTATCTTAGCGAGGAAAACCCAGAAATCATCGAAGTCGTAAATCGACTTATGTTGGAAAAGGGTAAATTCAGTGATGAAGTCGCAAAGCAAATTTTTAACGAATTTTTCTCATTCGAAAAAGAAGGCAAAGAGTTGCGCGAAGCCAATCGGCTAGTTCAACAATCAATGCAGGCTGTTTTGCGAGAAATTCAAAGCTCCTCGAGTGGGCTCGCAAATTATGGCGAACAACTTGATAACTTTGCAGATACGGCAGATGGGCTAAGCTTACCTGATTTGCAAAATACGGTTCGCAACGTTATTTCCGAAACCAAATCAATGGCTGCTCAATCACATCAGTTAAATGATAGCTTGAAGAATGCTTCTGACGAAATATCAGCACTGAAACTACGCCTTGAACAAGTAGAGAGCGAGACCTTAACTGATCCCTTAACAGGGATTGCCAATCGGAAGAAATTTGATACTGAATTGCGAATTGCTACAGGAAATTCACAAAAATCAAATTCCAAGCTTTGCCTCATCATGTCAGACATTGATCATTTCAAGAACTTCAATGATGAGCACGGACATGTCTTCGGAGATCAAGTCTTAAAGCTCGTTGCCCAGACTTTGGATGGTGGCGTGGAAAACAGCGCGGTTGCCGCAAGATACGGCGGCGAAGAATTTGGAATTATACTCCCCGGAACAAGTCTGGAACATGCCGCAAAACTTGCCGATAGTTTGCGGACCAGTGTTTCCCAGAAAAAATTGGTAAAACGAAATACAGGGGCAGACGTTGGGCGGATTACGATGTCATTTGGGGTCGCACAATTTTCGGGCGGCGAAAGTGTAGACGACTTGATAGCACGCGCGGATACAGCACTTTACCAGGCGAAAAACGCCGGGCGCGATCAGGTTAAAATCGACCTACCTCGGCTAGCGAGATCTGCTTAAACCACAAAAATAGTTTCCCTACGAAAATCCTTCAAAATCAGCTAATGTTTGTAGCTGATTTTTTTTGCATTCTTTCAATGTGATACAAAAATGTTCTACTTTTTATTATTTTTGTGTTAGTTTCGGAAAAATGCTCGGCATCAAACAATAACAAAAAGGGGCCTCTCCCAAATGGCATATGAAACAATACTCTTTGACGTCGCGGATGGGGTGGCAACGATCACTCTCAACCGCCCTGAAAAAATGAATACTTTCAGTGAACAAATGCATGCTGATTTGAAATCGATAATGCCAGAGCTGTCGAAAGACGAAATTCGGGCTGTCCTAATTACTGGTGCGGGTCGCGCATTTGGAGCGGGCGCAGATCTATCGGAAAGCGATCCTACGGATCCAGACAAATTTGACGCAGGGGAAACCCTTGAGAAAAACTACAATCCACTTATTTTGTTTTTACGGAACCTAGACAAACCCGTTATCGCTGCGGTAAATGGCCCTGCTGCTGGCGCGAGTGTCAGTCTCGCACTGGCCGCTGATATATGTCTTGCGGCCAAATCTTCCTATTTCCTTCAGGCCTTTTGCCATATCGGTCTTGTGCCAGATGCTGGCGGCACCTACTTTTTGCCCCGGTTGGTTGGCTCTGCAAAAGCCATGGGCATGGCCCTTCTCGGCGATAAGATCCCAGCAGAGGAGGCTGAACGTCTCGGCTTGATCTGGAAGGTAATCGATGATGATCAACTGATGATCGAAGCAAACTCACTTGCTTTGCGTTTAGCCAAGGGACCAACAAAAGGCTTGGCTATGATCAAGCAAGCCATGAACGCCAGCCTTGGCAACACACTAAAAGAACAGCTAAATGTGGAACGGGATCTCCAACGCAAAGCTGCGAAAACTACTGACTTCATTGAAGGCGTAACAGCTTTTTCTGAGAAACGAAAACCAAATTTTACAGGTGAATGATCCGTGGCCGATTATAAAAAACTAACGCCAGATGAAGTCGCCAAAACAGTCGCCGAAACAATGTATCGCAAAGACAATGCCTCCCAGCATCTTGGAATAGCGTTAAAAGAGATCGGTCCCGGTACGGCCACGATGACTATGCGCGTAAACGATACCATGCTAAATGGGCATGGTACCTGCCACGGTGGATATATTTTCACTTTGGCAGATACGGCTTTTGCATTTGCTTGCAACGCTTATAATCAAAGCACGGTAGCTCAGGGCGCACAAATTAATTTCTTGCGCGCTGTTCCTCCCGATTGCCTGCTAACCGCAACCGCTGCGGAAGTTCATCGTAAAGGCCGCACCGGTCTTTACGATATTGACGTGACAAATGAGGCTAACGAACTTGTCGCAACATTCCGCGGCAATTCACACACAATCAAAGGTCAAATGATCCCCGGCCTTAACGAAAACGAAGAAGAAAAATCATGAAAAATGCTTATATTTGCGATGCTACGCGCACACCTATCGGCCGCTATGCCGGCTCTCTCTCCTCTGTCCGAACAGATGATTTGGGCGCGATCCCACTCAAGGCGTTGATGGAAAGAAATTCTGGTGTCGATTGGTCTAAAGTCGACGACGTTATCTACGGCAACGCCAATCAGGCCGGTGAAGACAACCGAAATGTTGCACGGATGAGTTCGCTGCTTGCAGGTCTGCCTGACAGCACACCAGGCGCAACCATTAATCGCCTGTGTGGTTCAGGCCTTGATGCCACCGCAACGGCTGCCAGACAAATCATGACTGGGGAGGCCCAACTGACCCTCTCCGGCGGTGTTGAAAGCATGAGCCGCGCGCCATTTGTTACGGGAAAAGCAACATCTGCATTCGCGCGAAACGTGGAAACTTTCGATACAACAATCGGTTGGCGTTTCGTGAACAAGCAGATGAATTCACTCTACGGTACTGACAGCATGCCGCAAACAGCCGAAAATGTGGCTGACGATTATGGTGTGAACCGTGCCGATCAGGATTTGTTTGCCCTCCGCAGTCAAGATAAAGCAGCCGCGGCACAGGCAAACGGAAATCTCGCTGAAGAAATCACTTCAGTCATTATTCCGCAGCGAAAAGGCGATGATGTTGTCGTTAGTCTTGATGAACATCCCCGTGCGACGACTTTAGAAAAACTGGCATCGCTTCGCCCAATTGTTCGTGCTGATGGAACTGTCACCGCCGGTAATGCGTCTGGCGTAAATGATGGTGCTTGCGCTTTGTTGATTGCCTCTGATCAGGCAGTGAAAGATTACGGACTGACACCTCGGGCCCGTATCGTGGCCACCGCCGTTGCCGGTGTTCCGCCGCGCATCATGGGTATTGGCCCTGCACCTGCGTCACAAAAAGTATTGAAAATTGCAGGTTTGACCATTGCTGATATGGATATCATCGAGTTAAACGAAGCATTTGCCGCCCAAGGCCTTGCGGTTACCCGTGAGCTTGGCATTGCTGATGATGATCCTCGCGTAAATCCTCAAGGGGGGGCTATTGCCCTTGGTCATCCGCTCGGCATGTCGGGTGCACGGCTCGCTACTACAGCAATGTACCAACTTCAACGCACTGGTGGAAAATACGCCCTTTGCACAATGTGCATCGGTGTCGGCCAAGGCATTGCAATGATCATTGAACGGGTCTGATAAAAACCTGAATTAAAATTTTTGAGGGAAAATGAATGTCACGCTTATCACCGCCAAAAAAAGAAGAACTGGATGCTATCGAAATCGCAAGTCGCGATGAGATTACTGACTTGCAGATAAAACGTCTGTCTTGGTCTCTCTCTCATGCTTATGAGAATGTTCCTCTTTTCAAAGAACGGTTTGATGCGGCTGGCGTTCATCCCTCAGATTTCAAATCTCTCGAAGATCTTGCAAAGATGCCTTTTTGCTCGAAACAAGATCTTCGGGATAACTACCCTTTTGGAATGTTTGCAGTTCCCCGCGCTGACATCGTTCGTCTTCACGCATCATCTGGCACAACTGGCCGGGCGACTGTGGTCGGGTATACGCAGAATGATATAGACAATTGGGCTGATTTAGTTGCCCGCTGCATTCGTGCCTCTGGCGGGCGCCGTGAGCACATGGTCCACATCACTTACGGCTACGGCCTATTTACTGGCGGTCTTGGTGCCCACTACGGCGCAGAACGTCTTGGTTGCGCTGTTGTTCCCATGTCTGGCGGACAAACAGAACGTCAGGTTCAAATCATACAGGATTTTAAACCTGAAATTATCATGGTCACACCGTCCTATATGATGGCGCTTTCTGAAGAATTCCAACGCCAAGGTATTGATCCAAGAAACAGCTCCATAAAAGCGGGTATTTTTGGCGCAGAACCCTGGAGTGAGGCCATGCGCGAGCAAATCGAAAATACATTCGACATTGATGCGCTGGATATTTACGGCCTATCTGAAGTCATGGGACCGGGTGTTGCCAATGAATGCATTGAAACCAAAGATGGTCTAACGGTATGGGAGGATCATTTTTACCCTGAAATTATTGACCCAGACACAGGGAAGACCTTGCCGGACGGCGAAAAGGGTGAGTTGGTTTTCACAACACTGACCAAAGAAGCCTTTCCCGTTATCCGCTATCGGACCGGCGATTTAACTCGCCTATTACCGGGGACTGCACGCTCCATGCGACGAATAGAGAAAATTACCGGACGTGTGGATGATATGTTGATTATTCGCGGCGTAAACTTATTCCCCAATCACGTGGAAGACCTTGTCGTCGCGACAGAAGGTCTCAGCCCTCACTATGTACTAGAGGTCACTCGTGAAGGCATCATGGATGAGCTAACAGTCAAAGTTGAACGAGATCCACTGACCCCAGTCGATAACTCGGTGGCAGTCCATCTGCAAAAACGGATTAAAGGTGTCTTGGGCGTATCATCGAAAGTTATTCTATGTAACCCTGGTGATCTCGAACGCTCTGGTGGCAAAGCCAAACGCGTCATTGATCATCGTAAGCTATAATAAAGAGAGACACTTATGGGCGATAGCTTCAGCGGATTTTCCAAAGAATTTGTTACGTTTTACGAAGATCTAACCCAAAATAATGACAGGGATTGGTACCACGCAAATAAACAGCGTTACCGGGATGTCGCCCTTTATCCCATGTGCGAATTTATTTCAGCACTTGCTCCGTACCTAGAAGATTTCGCCCCTTACTACATTGCAGACCCTCGTCCAAACGGAGGGTCTGTTTTTCGTATTTATCGGGATGTGCGGTTTTCAAAAGATAAAAAACCCTACAAAGAGCATATGGCTTGTCAATTACGTCACCAAGCTGGCAAAGACGCTCATGCTCCGGGTTTCTACCTGCACATAGATCTGGATGGCGTTCGATTTGGTGGTGGCCTTTGGAAACCGCCCTCCCCTAAACTCGCGCTTATTCGTGCCGAGATAGATGGAAAACCTGAAAAATGGCAAGCAATTTTGGATGATGAAGAGTTCACGTCTGAATTTGGTGAAATTTCCGGCGAAGGATTAAAACGAGCACCCAAAGGCTACCCAATTGACCACCGGCATATTGAAGATATGAAACGGCAAACATTCTTTGTCATGAAAAGAATGCCGCTCGCCACTATACACACAGCAAACCTTGTGGAAGAGGTTGCCGCCACATTACAAAAGGCGACACCGTTCATGCGCTTCATGACATCGGCAGTCGGCCTTCCCTATTAGAAAAAACACGAAAATATAATGTAAATATTCGGGTTATTTTTACTCCACTTACGAGTTCTTAACGATTTCACCGTACACTCCGTACATCAAATTTACAGTTGAGTAGAAGGAGTAGTGCCATGATGAACGTTATTGAATTCCAACCAGATTCCACTGTGGATCTCTATAGCACTGCTCATTTCATGATTATGCAGCAAGGCGAAAGTGCTGTTGATATGTTAGACCATGAAGCTCACTCTCTGCGGGAAAACGGGGCAACAGAGGAATTGAGTGCGTGTCTCCACTTACTCCGGGTTGTTAAAGAACTGATTGATATGGAGTATCGCGGCCCCATACATTGATCCAAACATAAGATCTATTTATGTTTAATCCGAGCCCCGTTCTGGGGCTCTTTTTATTGGTCACTCAGATCGCTCCAGCACACCATATTTAACAAGCACAGCATTTAGCTGGTCCTTCGAAAAGGGTTTTGTGAGAACTTCGTTCATTCCAATATTGATGAGTTGTTCTATTCTTTCGCTAAACGCCTCTGCCGTAACACCAACAATTGGCAATTGATCTTGATTGTATTTTAGCCGAATGATTTCCGTAGCCTCTATCCCGCTCATTACTGGCATATGAACATCCATTAAAATTAAATCCGGCATCGCATCATCCAAAAAATCTACAGCCAATTTCCCATTGACTGCAAAATCCACCGTATGGCCGCCCTGCTCTAGCATTGCTTTGGCTATCATGGCGTTCACAATATTGTCTTCAGCCACCAGAATTTTAAGTGGAGAGATCTCTTCGGTAGTTATTTTCGGAATGGAGGAGGCGAACGCCTCTCTTTCAGCCGCTGAGGCCGATCGTAACGGCAAACAAACCGAGAATGTCGATCCAATACCAACGTCACTGACCACCTGTATAGAGCCGCCCATTAGTTCAATAAGATTTTTTACGATGGATAATCCCAAGCCAGAGCCGCCAAATTTTCTGGTTATTGAATTATCTTCTTGAACAAAAACATCGAAGATAGAGGCTATCCGATCGTGTGCTATCCCTGGCCCAGTGTCCTTCACTTCTATACGGTACGTGTTTTTAACGTCCTCATGCTCAGCGATTTCGTCCATAAAAACAGATATACTAATCTGACCCGTATTGGTGAATTTAAAGGCATTGCTCAACAAATTTAAAACCACCTGCCGCAAGCGCATTTTGTCGCCAACGACTAAAGTTGGTTCTGGTTCCAATTCGTTAATTTCAAACGATAAATCTCTCTCATCTGACAAACTGATAAAGGGTGACGATACATCCCAGATAAAGTCTTTTAGATCAAATACGGCCTCCTCCAGATGGATGTTGCCAGCTTCGATTTTCGACATATCCAAAATATCATTCAATATTTCAAGCAATGACGTTCCTGAAGACAATATATTATCAACTTTGGTCACTTGATCAGGGTCAAGGTCAGTATCACGCAGCAATTGCGCCATACCCAACACACCATTTAAAGGCGTTCGAATTTCATGGCTCATGGTTGCTAGGAAATTCGTTTTTGCCGTATTCGCTTTTTCAGCATTGTCTTTGGCAGAGGTTAGTGCTTCTTCCAGTCTTCGCTGTTCTGTAATATCAACGCAAGTGTTTACAAAACCCCCATCTGGCATTGGATTACTAAAAATTTGGATTAATGTCCCATCATCTAATTTTCGAATAAATTCTCTTGGAGCACGTCTTGCCGCGTCAGCAACTCTCTCCTTAACAATATCATCAACGTGACCTGGACCGAAGTCACCGTGTTTGAAGTTGAACCTAATAAAATCGGCATAAGGCGTGCCTGCTACTGTAAGATCATTAGGGAATCCGAACATTTTACCAAATTTTGCGTTAGAAATTACAAAATTCATGTTTTTATCAAAAACACTTAACCCCTGACTTATATTTTCTTTCGTCGCTTGAAGAAGTTCTTTTTCACGGCGTAAGTTTTCCATCAGAACTTTATTTTCTGTTATGTCCGTCCTGACTGCCACGTAACGAAAAGGCACACCATGTTCATCAAGAAAGGGAATAATGGTTGATTGCAACCAATATCGATCTCCATTCTTCTTGATGTTATTTATTTGCCCTTTCCACGTCTTACCGCTGGCAGTGACTTCATTCAAATTTTTATAAAACTCATCAGAATGATACCCTGAGCGCAGCATATCGTGGTTCTGGCCGTAGATTTCCTCTCTAGAATATCCGGTGATTTCACAGAAAGCATCGTTGCAATAGGTGATGGCCCCATCAACATCTGTGACACTTACGATCGCATGTTCATTAAGCGCAAACTTTTGCACTTCTAATTCCCGGACAAGGGCAGCTTCATGATTTAATATGTCATATATACTCAGCATTAGACCTATCAGGGCGCATCCATAACTGACGATCTTCAATCCAAGCGCAATATCGAACTCTAGATCAAATAGGCTTCCTGAAGACGACATAAGCACAGCTTGTGAGATCAGCCCAACAATGAGAGATAGCATCAGCCAATGATCAAACGCTTTTGTCTGCCAGTCTCCTTTTCTTGCATAACCAATCAGGGCCAGAAGAAAGAAGAAAGCGGACAAAACCTCTCCAGATCTTCGGGAAATGAGGCCTGGTTCGTCGCCGATTGGGGGCGGCATAAAAACAATAAATAAGCAAAATGAGAGAATAACCAGCCCTGAAACAATATAGATGATCCAGTCACTTATTTCGAGTTTGTGCCCGCGCCTATCTTCGATCCAGTATACAAACCAAGAGAATGCCAGCAGCATCGACAAAAATTGTCTAGATGCGATCCAACTCCACGGAATAAGAGTTGGTAAATCTGAGTGCATATGAGGCGTTAAAAATGGGAATGTGACCAGCGCATGATATCCATCAAGAAAGCCCGTGCCTGAAAAGCCGACAGCCACAATCAGAAATATTTTATTTCTCAGATAATAGTATCTTAAAAGAGCCATTCCACCGACGATGAAAGACAACATAGTCGCTACAGCTTCCATCACTGTGTGGAGGCCCGCGGTCCCCTCCCATGTAACCCCGCGTAAAAGGGCATAGGAAATGGTCAGACTAAAAGCAACTGCTACATACTGAAAAGTACGGTGGTGTAGGTTAGCAAAGGACATTGTCGCTAAGAACCCCATAGAAATATTCGTGGTAACGTTACATAACGCCAACACAGTATAGCACTTTTCGCTAATATTTCTTTAATGGAGGGCTGCGAAAGACTTATTCTGGTCCTTCGTTTACCAATTTCTCTTTTGACAAAAGAAGATGAGTAATCGCAATAGATACCGCATTACCCATCTTCTATTTTTTTCATTTGAAGTTTAGTTTTTTAGAACGACACGTCCAAATACATTTCCTTTTTGAAGATCCATCAAAGCTGTATTGGCTTCGCTCATTGGTCGTTCGTCCAATTTTAGATCCTGCAATTTACCTGCTTTGGCAAGAACCAGAAGTTCATTCATTTCATCCAAGCTACCAACAAATGAGCCTTCGACGCCAATGGCTTTAATTGGGAACATCGGTACTGGCAGCGAGAAAGTCCCACCGAACAAACCAACAATGACTAATTTTCCGCCTTTGCAAAGTGCGTTCACACCAAATTTGGCACTGCTTTCCGCGCCAACAAAATCAATCGCAGCATTAACGCCGCCGCCGGACAAGCGCATCAATTCTTTAAACTGAGCGCGATCACTTGGATCAAACGCTGCTTCAGCACCAGCATCAAGACCCATCTGACGTCTTTCCGGATCGATATCAGCCACAAAAATTCGAGCATTTGTAACAGATTTGGCAATTGCCATGCCCGCAAGGCCAACGCCGCCGCAACCAACGATCAATAATGTTCCGTTATCACATTTGGCTTTGGCTTTTTTCAATGCGCCATAAGCCGTCAATCCAGAACAGGTATATGTACAGGCCAGTTCTTTTGCGAGATTGCCGTAATCTAAAAGGTATTTTTCGTGAGGAATGAAAACATGATCACTATAACCACCATCAATATCCACACCCAGCGCTTGCGGGTTGTTACATAGATGAACATCACCAGTGGCACAGATGGCGCAGTCATCGCAGCCGATCCAAGGGTATGCAACCCGCTTGTCACCAATTTTAACATCGGAGACATCATCACCAACGGCAACAACTTCACCAACGATCTCATGCCCTAATGTGAAGGGCAGTTTGCGTTTTCCGCGGACATCAAGTTTATGACCGCCACCCATGTCAAAGTGGCCTTCCCACAAATGTATATCACTATGGCAAACACCACAGGCAGAGATTTTCAGCAAGACTTGTTTGCCTGATACTGATGGTACCTCACCTGTATTTTCTACAAGCGCTTCACCATATTCTTCAAATTGATAGCTTTTCATGTCGCCGCCCCTTATTTTTATTATCGGGTTTACCCGCTTTTTTGCTTCGTTAAGATCCAATGCGTAGATCCGATTTTTATTAGCTGACACCCAACATAATCAAACTGGGTTGAGAGTGAAAGCAGAAGTTCGAAATAACAAGACGCAAAAAAAGGGCTGCTTCAATATGATTAAAACAGCCCTTTTAAAATTTAGGTGATCAACGCTTGCAAACCTTCATCAAAACCGATCCCGGTCATGAGGTTTCATATTATCGATTATGGGTCCCGCAGGGACAACACCAGTAGGATTAACCGTATCGTGACTACCGTAATAATGGGATTTTATGTGATCCATATTCACCGTTTCAGCCACACCTGCTACTTGATACAAGTCACGTAAGTAATTGGAAAGATTTGGGTAATCGACAATTCGTTTCAAGTTACATTTAAAATGACCAACATAGACAGGGTCAAACCTTACTAGCGTCGTAAACAAACGCCAATCGGCCTCGGTTATAATCCCCCCCACCAAATATCTTTGATCGGAAAGGCGCGTCTCTAACCAATCAAGGGTCTCAAATAGCGGAAATACTGCACTTTCATAGGCATTCTGTGTTGTTGCAAACCCACTCCGATAAACGCCATTATTCAAAGTCTCGTAAACCCGAGCGTTCACAACATCGATTTCGTCTTGAAACCGTTTTGGATAAAAATCACCCGGAAGTGCACCGATATCATCGAACGCACTGTTAAACATGCGGATAATTTCAGACGACTCGTTAGAGACAATAGTGTTCCGCTCTTTATCCCAGAGAACAGGGACTGACGCCCGCCCCGAATAGTTTGCATCTGCTGCCTGATAAATTTGGTGAACATATTCTGCTCCGTGAATGGGATCTTCGATCACACCTTCACCTGGCTGGAACCCCCACCCTTTTTCGCCCATATAGTGATGGACGACAGAATAAGAAATCATGTCTTCCAGCCCTTTCAGCTTGCGAAATATCATTGTGCGGTGTGCCCATGGGCATGCATGGGAGATATAAAGGTGATATCGACCAGCTTCCGCTTTAAATCCACCTTCCCCGATAGGTCCCGCTTCGCCATCTTTGGTAATACAGTTGCGAAAAGCTGCGTCTTTGCGAATGAATTTTCCGCTGCCGTCTTTAGGGTTTGGGTTTTCGGTAAACCAAACGCCATCAATTAATAATCCCATGAGATCCTCTAGAATTTGTTGTTTTGGAAATCGTCAAACGCCTGCATAACTTCTTTGCGCGTATTCATCACAAACGGGCCGCCCTTAGCCACAGGCTCGTTCAGCACCTTCCCCGCAACGAGGAGAAAACGGGCTCCCTCACCCAGCGCGGTGATTGTCGCTTCATCGCCTTCGCCAAGAACACAAAGGTCGCCAGCATTAAGATCGACATCGCTTGTACCGACAGCTAGGGAGCCTTCAATCACGTAAATGAAGGCGTTGTGACTATCTGCAATATCTTGTGAAAGCTCTGTATTGGCTTTAAGGCGAATATCCATATACAGAGGCTCAGTATGCTCATTTACTACTGGGCCAATTGTTCCAGTATTGGTTGTTCCTGCGATGACACGAATATTACCGCCGTCCATTAGTTCCTCAACAGGCATAACGTCAGGCGGAAACTCTTGATACCCCGGAGCACACATTTTTTGGCTGGCAGGCAGATTGACCCACAATTGAAAACCTTTCATAAGGCCTTCGTTTTGTTCTGGCATTTCTGAATGAATAATGCCCCGTCCCGCCGTCATCCACTGCACGCCGCCCGGAATAATCACACCTTCGTTACCTGCGTTATCTTTATGGCGCATTTGGCCCGCAAGCATATAAGTCACCGTTTCAAATCCGCGGTGAGGGTGAGAGGGAAACCCAGCGATGTAATCATCAGGCTCGTCTGTTCCAAAAACATCTAACATCAAAAACGGATCAAGAATATTCAGTTCAGGCCCGCCGATGTAACGCCGTAGCTTAACACCAGCGCCATCTGAGCCTTCTACACCTTGGATAATGCCGATAATTTCGCGGTTACTCTTGACCATCCATCCATCCTTTTATCGAGAACAATTGTGTTTCTATACCTTGCAACTTAATATTTCCAATTTAACGGATAAAGATAAAATATTGCAACTTACTGTTCTTTAAAATAGAACAATAGGTATGGGACAACTTGAAGATATGGCGTTATTCGTCAGTATTGTGGAAAGCGGCAGCATTACAGCGTCAGCCGGACAGCTTAACCTTGCCAAATCTGCCATCAGCCGACGGTTGGCGGAACTTGAAAGCCGTTTAGGCGTCCAACTCCTTACGCGAACAACGCGCCGATCCAGCCTGACTGAAGCGGGGCAGATTTTCTACAATCAAGCGCAAAAAATCTTGAGCGATACCGAAGAAATGGTGAGTTCCATTAGTCTTGCAAAATCAGAACTAAGCGGAACACTGAAAATAGCGGCACCGCTTTCCTTTGGTCTCAAACATTTGGCACCGGTCGTCAACAGCTTTGCCGTAAACCATCCGGGCCTGATTATTGATTTGAGTTTTGCCGACCGGCAAATTAATTTGGTCGAAGAAGGAGTGGATTTAGCAATTCGGATTGCTAATCTGGAAAACTCCACTCTTGTTGCCCGGCGCTTCACCACCATCCGTCATTGCCTTTGTGCAAGCCCAGAATATTTGGAGAAATTCGGCACCCCAAAAACACCAGCAGATCTAATATCTCATCGTATATTGAGATACAAAAGCCCAAGCGGGCTTGTCCACCGCCTCTACGACAACGACAACAGACCCCATGAACTTGGTGGTCAAACGGCAATGATGTCTAACAATGGTGATTTTTTACGGCAAGCTGCATTGGATGGAATTGGCCTCTACTTCACACCCACATTTATTTGCTGGCAGGATTTTAAAGCGAAGACGCTCATCCCAGTTCTGCAAGACTATAGGACATCTGATTTGGGAGCATATGCCATCTACCCGCAAACCAGATATTTATCTTCACGCGTGCGATTATTTATCGACCACTTAGCAAACTGTTTCGGCGAAACACCATATTGGGACCGTTAGTAACTGGCCCCACCATCTGGCGCACGGTACACGGATAGGATTTTATCTTTCCAGATTTTATCCGTCGTAAAGTCGCCCGGCGTTGCAAAAGGAATACCCCGCCTCTTCATATCAGCGCAGAAAACATCCGCAACCATTTGCGGATTAAGGTCGTGAGAATGATCGTCGAAAGAGCCCGCTTCCGCTTCATCTTTAAAACAATAAGCCTTCCACAGTATTGAAATACGAACTTGCCCGTAATCAAATGTGGCGGTTGTTTTTTCGTCCTGAACAACATTCCACTTACGATCGTCCGATAGGCAAAGCGTTGCGTCATACCCAATGTCATCGTAATTGTTTTGCTCCGCTGGATCGCCAATTGCTCCCACGCGGTGGTACATATATTCATTATCTGCCAACACGCATCGGTTCGAATACGGAGGGCTTTCCGTTAGCGACGGCTGATTCAATCCGTTTGGCCAATATTCAAATTCACCGCCAACACCATCATAAAACCAAGTAATTGCTGATGCCACCGGGATCGCCCAATTATGAAACAAGCCTGAATACCCCATTGGGGCCAACATCCAACTTGGGACTTCGCGATTTTGGGCGCCGCGGAAAAAAGGGAGGTCTAAATGAAATGGAGCGCCCGGCGCGGGCAGGTTCAAATTTGTCATCATGGCAACGGGCCGAATGACTTCAGCCTGAAACGACTGTTTTGCTGCAGTGATAAAATTTTGATTATAAAAGAACGGTTCCGCCCCATCGAATACAACTTTTTCACCCAGCGCCCAAAAGTTGCGAAACCAACCGCCACTTGTCTCACCCGTGTTTTTGTGAACCGCCGCCAATGTTTTATACGGGCTGCCTTTATCAATTAGGGCTGAGATACCTTGCGGATCAGCAAATGCTGTATCCATTCCCACGGGCGGCGCGAGAAGGTTTGTAGACCTGATAACAGGGGCACGAGCATCAGACATTATTTTTATCCTTTTTAGTGCTGCTTATACTTAAGCTTAAGGGAATGGATCCACTCAATAAAGTTTAAAATGTAAAATCCGGCTCCATCAGAAACTGAGCCTCTGCACAAATCAAAGCTCAAACATTCATTTGCCTACGTAGTATTTGCCTTTATTCATCTCTTTTCTTCTAATACATGAGCTGCTATCACCACTGAAAAACATACGTATAGGGAGATACCTTCATGCAACATGAAGTACAATCAACGCCAGACATCAAAACTGTCAATAATCACAATGATGGACTGCGTCACGATTGGTCCCGCGCAGAAATTTCAGACCTTTTTGACTTGCCATTGATGGATTTGATTTTTCAGGCACAGACAGTACATCGGCAACATTTCCCTGCAAACGAAGTCCAAGTTTCCAGTCTGCTGTCCATAAAAACGGGGGGATGCCCAGAAGATTGCGCCTACTGCCCTCAATCCTCTCATCACAATACAGGTCTCCCTGCAGCGAAGTTGTTGCAGGTTCAAACTGTGCTTGAAGAAGCGCAACGGGCGAAAAATGGCGGCGCAACACGGTTCTGCATGGGCGGTGCATGGCGAAGCCCGAAAGATCGCGACATGGATGTGATCACAGCAATGATCGAAGGCGTTAATGCCATGGGCATGGAAACATGTATGACCCTTGGCATGCTCAGCCCATCGCAAACTATCAGGCTAAAAGAAGCTGGCCTCGATTACTACAACCACAATGTGGATAGCTCCCCAGAGTATTATGAGAAAATCATCACGACCCGCACGTACGAAGACCGCCTGAATACACTGGCACTCATTCGCGATGCCGGGATCAATGTTTGTAGTGGCGGAATTGTCGGCATGGGAGAGACTGCGAATGATCGCACCGGAATGATCCAAACTTTAGCCAATCTTCCTGAACATCCCGGCAGTGTTCCCATCAATATGCTAGTGCACGTTGAAGGCACTCCTCTTAATAAGACGGAGCCCCTCGATAATTTCGACTTCATTCGAACCATCGCGGTCTCAAAGCTGACCATGCCTGCATCTGTTGTCAGGTTATCGGCTGGCCGTCTTGAAATGAGTGATGAAATGCAGGCAATGTGCTTTATGGCCGGTGCCTCGTCCATATTTGCGGGATCAAAACTGCTGACAACAGAAAACCCTGATCAAAAAACCGACATGGAGTTATTTGAACGCATGGGTCTTAAGCCATCGGCTATTTGCAAGAAAGAACACCAAAAAGCGTCTTGATTATTCCATAGCAATGCTTCTGGCTTTTTATTTGAATATGGGTAACACTATTTTGCAGTGTTACCTGTATCCAGCGTCAAAAATGATGCGGACTAAAAATAAATAAAAAGGTGTCCCATGAGCGAAGCAAAAGAAGCGACAGTAAATTTCACTGAAATGACAGGTGGCACTGCAGAAGATTATGCCATCATCTCAGATAATTTTCGGGAATTCTCAAAAGGGCTACCTGACAGAGTTCTCACCCACCTAAAGCTGCTTGCGGGTGACTTTGGTGGCTTTCCTATTGATCGCTTGCAACATTCATTGCAGGCCGCCACGAGAGCGCACAGGGACGGCCGTGATGAAGAATATGTCGTGATGGCACTGCTTCATGATATTGGCGACACGCTTGGCACCTATAACCATGCGGATCTCGCGGCAACTATTTTGCAGCCATTTCTGTCCGACGAAAATTATTGGATTGTAAAAAACCACGGCATATTCCAAGGCTATTATTTCTTTCACCATATTGGCTTAGATCGGAACTTGCGGGATCAGTTTAAAGACCATCCTTTTTATGATGCATGTGCTGAATTCTGTGCAAAATATGACCAAAATGCCTTTAGTCCCGCTTATAAGTCTGAAGATTTAAGCTTTTTCGAGCCTATGATTAAGCGCGTGATGGAACACCCAAGAACAACCATTTATAAAGCTGCGGAATAAAGTTCGTGGACAAATTACCCGTAATAGATATATCGCCGCTCCATGATCTCGATATTACTAAATGGCAAGCGACCATTGGTGAGATTGATCATGCACTTCAAACCTACGGCTTTATGTACATTACGGGGCATGGCGTCAAAAAAGAACTGACAGGCAAACTTTATGCGCGTGCTCAGGAGTTCTTTTCCCTTCCCATTGATGCGAAACAAAAGATCAGCATTGATAAATCAGGGGGATATCGCGGCTGGTCTTCTCTTGGGTCAGAAAAACTTGAGAAAGACTTACCTGCAGATTTGAAAGAGAGTTTTGATATGGGGATTAAGCTGTCAGCTGATCACCCTGACGCCAAATCAGACAATCCGTTCTATTGCGTAAATCTCTTTCCCGAAACCCCAGACATCCAAAAAACGGCTGAGATTTATTTTGAAGAGGTTATGTCGGTTGCCTTGAAAATTATGCAGGCAATGGCACTTGCCCTCGATCAAAAGCAAGACTTCTTCGATCAAAATTTTGATCATTCCACCAGCATTTTGCGAATACTTCACTATCTTCCGTCGGAACATAAAACCCATCCTGACCAACCTGGTGCCGGTGCCCACACGGATTATGGGTGTTTGACTATTCTCTCTCAAGACGAAGTCGGAGGATTACAGGTAAAGCATAAAAACGGCCAATGGATAGACGCACCGCCCCTTCATGGCTGCTATATTGTGAACGTTGGTGATATGATGGCCCGCTGGACCAATGGCCGTTATAAATCCACGCTACACCGTGTCACTGGGGATTTAAAAACTGATCGCTACTCAGTCCCGTTCTTTGTGGAGCCTAACTACAACACCAAAGTTGACGTCCTGCAAAGTTGCCTAGAGCCCGGAGAGCAAGCCAAATACCCACCAATTATTAGCGGTGAATGGCTCGCATCCCGATTTGAAGCTGCCTATAACGGCGAAGGGCTGGAGAATGACGGCTAAAAGCCGTCACACCGGTTAAGACATGGAAATTACGATTTTTCCGAAATGCTTACCGCTTTGCATCAGATCATAGGCTTTACGGGCTTCATCAAAGCCCACAACTTGATCAATAACAGGGTGAATATCATTTTGAACCAACGCACTGTTCATTCTCTCGAACATTGCTTTTGGCCCAACATAAATCCCTTGTAAGCAAACCGATTTACGCATGATAGAGGTCGGATCGATGCTACCACCGGTCAGAACGCCAACCAGCGAAATTGTGCCGCCAATGCGAACCGCCTCCACAGATTTTTCAAGAGTTCCTGCGCCGCCAACTTCAACGACCACATCAACGCCTGTACCACCAGTTACTTCTTTAACTCGGTTTTCCCAATCTGGGGTCGTCCGGTAATTGATGACGTCGCTTGCGCCCATTTCCTTAACCCGCTCCAACTTCTCATCACTACTTGAGGTGACGATAGCGCGAATACCGCAAGCCTTCGCCATTTGGAGAGAGAATATGGAAACGCCGCCAGTTCCCAAAAGTAACGCCGAGCTTCCCGCTGTCGCACCGCCTTTTTCAATGAGGCAGTTCCAAGCTGTTAAGCCTGCGCAAGGGAGTGTTGAGGCTTCTTCAAATGATAAATGCGCCGGAATGGGAAGCAGCCCATTTTCTTTAAAGATCACATATTCCGCAAGAACACCATCGATGGCTCCGCCCAGCGCACTGCCCATGGTCTTACTCGTAATTGATCCGGCGATCCAATCTTGGAAAAAACAGCCAACAACCCGATCGCCAGATTTAAAGGCGCTGACGCCCGCACCTATCTCTTCAACTACGCCGGAGCCGTCAGAGTTTGGAATTCTCTCTTCGGTGATGCCCCGCGTACTGGCATAGCTAATGGTCAGAAAATCCCGGTAGTTGATGGCACTGGCCTTCATTTTCACAAGGATTTCACCAGGGCCCGGTTTTGGGATATCTCGTGATTTTAGCTGTAACGCATCCAAACCTTTTCCATCGGAAATTACATAGGCCTTCATAAACGTCTCCATCATTTTATGGCTTAAGTTGATCTCAAGTCCATCGGGGGTAATTGTGTTTGAAATATTGTCTGAAAATGCGTTCTATTCAACAGGATAATGAAACTTCTAGAAAGAAAGTACTATTTTAAAAGATGTCATGATGTGGATGATATTACCGCTGGCTTGCTGCCCTGTACGATAACGGTGTTACGGCTCTGCTTCGCACGGTATAAAACTTGATCCGCACTTTCGTACAACTCTCCCACCGACTTGATATCCCCACCATACACAACAACCGCTCCAATGGAGATGGTTACAAATTTGCTGGCTACGCTATCACCATGCTTAATTTTTAAGTTTTCAATAGAGGTGCAAACCAGCTCTAACGTTTTTCGAGCCTGAGCCAAATCGTGATCACCAAAAAGAATAGCAAACTCTTCCCCGCCTATTCGGCTAACGTAGTCTCCCGGACGTCGCATGGTTTCTTTCAGCATTTTGCTCACTTCTGATAGAACATAATCCCCTTTAGGATGTCCATGTAAGTCATTGTATTTTTTGAAATAATCAAGATCCAAAATAGCAAGTGTTAGATATTTTTCATCTCTTCTGGCTAATCTAATTTCATGCTCGATAGTTGCATCGAAACTTCGCCGGTTTGGCAATCCAGTTAGTTTGTCAGTAACGGAAATCTTCTTATCGGAAACATCCTGACAAAGAACTGTAAAACTAACCACTTCAAATTTCTCATCAAACTCTGGGTGCACTTTCGTCAACAACCAATGGATGCCACCTTGATCATCAATTCGGCGATGTTCACCGCTCCATATCTTACCGCTTCTTGCGATATTCAAAATCTGATTAACTTCGTCTTGTCCGCCATCACCAGTTAAAATATTAAATGCCCCCTGATTAATGAGTTCAGATTTTTGCCGGCCCGTCATTCGCGCGAGATGATTGCTTATGTCCGAAATTAATCCGTCACGATCCAATCTGGCGATTAGAATATTTTGATCGATAAGATTATTTTGCCGAGCAGCTTCACTCCGGCTTTTTCGTAATTCCCGAACAACCCAAGTCGATATATAAACCGCAACAACCAGTGAAATCGCCAACAAAATAGATACGGCAATCAATGCTCGTTTTTCGTTTGCGATTGCATCATTTTTAAATTGTGCGGCTTTCGCAAATGCAAATACCACCAAATTTTGTGTCTGTTTTTCTAGTAACGCCACATGAGCTGCACCTTCAGTTTTTGTGATTTCTGCAGCTTCCTGAGCTTCCCCCTTACGCGCTAACACAATAACTCGATCTCGGATATTTTTCCAATTTACGAAATTTTTGTGGAGTTCTTGAATATTGGATTTATCGCCAAGGAACCGATCGAAAATTACTTCAAAATTGGCATAAGCTCTCTTTTGCTGTAAATCAACAATTGCAACTGCGTCTTCTAATTCTTGTTTATTTTTGGAAAGAACGACGTCCTTCATGCTTCTATGCATAGCATTGAGATGAATGTTTATTTCTCGCGCTGAATTGCTCACTGTAAAGGGATGTCTGTAAATATTTTCAACATCTTTTTTGAGATTATAAATCTCAAATACAGCTATTCCGCCAATGGAAGCCAAAAGCAGAATAATAGTCACAAATGCTAAGGCTACTTGCGTAACCGTCAATACCTTTATACGGCTGGTAAATAACATACTATTTGCCTACTGGGTGTAGGTTCGAACACCTAACTAGTATTTCCCACCGAACCTATAACGCTCTATTTCACCTAAAACAAAGCAAAAGAACTCTAATATAACGCAATTCTTATATTATGAACAGTCAGTTCATTCTATAAATATTGATAATATGCTGTTATAAATTCAACATCAGTAGCTTTCAGGTAGAGGACTCAACTTGAATTGGGCGAAACTCAAAGAAAAACGGTACTTGGATCTAATCGTGTGTTTTGCGGTTGTCTTGGTTGTTATCTATCTATCGGGTGTCTTTGACTTGAGTGAAAAGTGGATCGAATGGTCCAACGATCATGAAGATTGGGAGCTTGATGAAGTCCTCATTGGTGTTGGCATTAGCTCGTTTATGTTTTTCTGGTATTCCATTCGCCGGCTACTGGACGCACAGCGCGAAAGTAGGCAACGTCACTTAACAGATCTCAAGCTCCAAGATGAACTTCAAAACAGAAAAAGAATGGAGACCGTCGCCCAAATGACCGCTGGGGTCGCCCACGATTTCAACAATATACTTGCCATCATTATGGGAAACGCTGAAATCCTTGCCGAGCAAGTGGAAGGTAAAGAAAAACAATTTTCAGCAATCATTTCCAGCTCGCAAAAAGGAGCTGAACTCACACAACACCTATTGTCATTCTCCAGACAACAACAGCTTTTCTCTGCCCCCATCCAGCTGACTGAATTACTCCCTGAACTGGTGAACTCGTTCTCTGAGGTTTATAAAAACACTCTCAAAATTGAACTTCAAATGGATACTCCACTGTTGGTAATTAATGCGGATCCCATGCAATTAAATAATGCACTTCAACATCTCCTAAATAATATTGTGGACGCTGACACTGAACGAGGCTGGGTAAAGATTACTTGCCGCAATTTCCAAACGGAACAGGTCGGTGATGAAGAGCCTCAAACATCAATGAAAGATTTTGTTGCTCTTTCCGTTGAAGACCGCGGATGTGGTATGACGGAAAAAGTGGCTAGCAAAGTATTCGAGCCCTTTTTCACAACTAAAGAGGTCGGCGAGGGAACTGGTTTAGGGCTATCAATGGTCTACGGCTACCTGCAACAATCTGGTGGGTTCGTTGAGCTTTCTTCGGAAATAGGCAATGGCACCACAGTCAGCATGTTCTTCCCAAGATTGAAATCAAAACCTAACGCCTAGTCATTTCGCCCGATTGTGGATGATACAATTATATTGTTTCGCTGACAGCGGCTGTGCAATGATATGAAATCAATTTGTAGCTTATGTGTGCTTTCAAGTTAAAATTTCAATCAACTGTTATGGGGACAGGGAAATGACACACATAAATGACCACTATTCCTTTGGGCGAATTGCCGCACCTAATCAATGGAACAGTGTTCCCGATGAGATCATCGCCAATGAGGAACCCGCTGAATACCCGTACGATAATGCGGATGAAAAGCGGGAATTACACACCTTAATCCGAAACATCCGGCTTTCAACCTATACGCCAGATGCAGGACGAGATGCATGGTGCGCTAGCGCAGAGGGTGATTGCGAAGATAAATGCCTCCATCTTATAGAAAGCTACCGTGGGCACGCTCTCTTCAGTTCTCTCAGGCTTGCTATTTGCGAATTAAAAAGTACCGTTCAGCATGCTGTTTTATTGTTGTACACAGTTGACGGCACCAAAGTAATCGACCCCACATTGTCAACGCTTGCCGTTGATTGGGACAAATACCCCGTAAATAAATGGCTTATACGACACCGGAATGGACATCTTTGGGAAAACTTCAAACCAGCCCTCCCTGCTGGAGATCCCCCTACGGAGCAATAACCGAAACTCACCGCCTGCGAAGAAATTTCAGCTTGTCTTGGAAATT